>JAFEGO010000076.1 GCA_018239845.1 Verrucomicrobiota bacterium | reverse complement strand
TTCGAGCCAAGGCAATCGCGCGCAAGCACGCTCCTACCTCAAGCCATCAAACCCCTCAGAGCAGATCCGCCGCCAGCTCGGCGAGCTTCGAGCGCTCGCCCTTGGTAAGCTTCACGTGCGCGGCCACCGCCTGGCCCTTCATGCGGTTGTGGCAGTACACGAGGCCGTTGCTGCGTGAGTCCACGTAGGGATTGTCGATCTGCGCCGGGTCGCCGATGAGCACGATCTTCGAGCCTTCGGAGATGCGGGTGATCACAGTCTTCACCTCGTGCGGCGTCAGCTGCTGCGCCTCGTCGAGGATGAAGAAGCGGCGCGCGATCGAGCGGCCGCGGATAAAGGCGAGCGCCTCGATCTCGACGAGGCCGCTTTTCATCAAGCGCTCCCAGGGCTTCACGAGGGTCGCGTTGCCGTGGCCGCCGTTGTGCGAAGCGTGCGAGGGCTGCGGGGCCGCCATGGCGGCGTAGGCGCTTTCGTCGTGCTTCTTGTGCTTCTTCTTGGAAACTTTCTTGGAGGCGAACTGCGGCTCCTTCGGCGGCTTGGAGGGCATGAGCACCTCGAGCGCATCGTAGTAGGGCTGGAGCCAGGGCTTCATCTTTTCCTCGAGCGTGCCGGGGAGGAAGCCGATGTCCTTGCCGAGCGCGATCACGGGGCGCGAGATCGAGAGGCCGTCGTAGCGCGAGTGGTCGTCGTGCGTCTGGTGCAGCGCGCAGGCGATGGAGAGCAGGGTCTTGCCCGTGCCGGCCTTGCCGAAGCACGTGAGCATGTGGATGCTGTCGTCGAGCAGCGCATCCATGAAGAACTGCTGCTCGAGGTTGCGCGGGCGGACCGGGATGCCGCCGGGCGCCTTCACGAAATCCGGGATCTGCAGGCGGCGCACCATGCTGTTGCCGTGGTAGCGCGCCGGCATCGTCTTGCCCTCATCGGAGCGGAGCAGCACGTATTCGTTTAAATAAAGCGCTTTCGCGGCGTCGGCCCCGATGTCGAATTCCCCCTCGGAGCAGAAGGCCTGCAGCTCGTAGATATTGAGCGGGATCTCGCGGTAGCTCGCCTCCTCGTCCACCTCGGGGACCTTGTCGTTGAGGTAATCCTCCGACTCCAAGCCAAGCGCGCGCGCCTTCAGCTGCACGTTTACATCCTTCGTGACGAGGATGGTCGGCGGCGGAAACTGTTCCTGCACGAAGAGCGCCGAGGCGATGATACGGTTGTCCTTCTTCGAGAGGTCGGGGAGGATCGCGCGCAGGCGGTCCATCGCCGGCGAGCTCGCGCCGCCGGGCATCAGGTACGGGTTGATGATGATGGAGAGCGTGCCGCCGTTGGGCAGCTCCACGCCCTCGAGCATCGAGCGCGAGTCTGGCAACAGCTCCTGCAAAATACGGTGCACGCGACGAGCATTGCGACCGCGCTCGGTCGACTGCTCGGTCTTGATCGCATCGAGCTCCTCGAGGACCTCCACCGGTATGGCGAGGTTGTTTTCCTCGAATTTGTAAATCGATTGCGGATCGTGAAGCAGCACGTTCGTGTCGAGCACGAAGGTCTTCACTTTAGCCGAAACCCTGATCCGCGAAATTGGGGTAAGCGCCCCGCGCAGGTTTTCCATCGGTGTGTGGATATCTTGTTAATAAGTATGCACGCCGCGTGCCACTTGTCGATGATAGAGTAAGGTCCGCCACTAAAATGTAACGGCGTGGCCCCGCGATTTTTTGGGCAAAAATAAAGACGGGCCACTTACCCCTAAGTGGCCCGCCTTATTTTGCTTTCTTACTCAGCTCGATCCCCGCTGGGCGGGCGATCAGGCATGCGGAATATGACGCCGCAGTTATCGAAAGGTTCCAACTGTTTTCTGCGTTACGTTTTCGCTCAGAAGCGCGGCTTTCTCGCCATAGAAGTCATGCCTCCAGCCGTGTGCGAACCGCCCTCTCCGCCGGGGCAAGCCGGCCTAGAAGGGCGGCGGCTCCGCCGGCTTCTTCTTCGGCTTCGGCTCGGTCCACAGCCGGATGAGCAGCTCGGCGAGGTTCTTCATGCTGATTTTACGCAACCCTTCCCGCTGCGCGATCTCCTTGAACGGCGCCACCACCCCGCTCCGTTCCTCGAAATACCGCCAGAGTTCCGGCCCCAGTTGCGCCGCCGCTTCGTGCTGGTCGGCGGCCGCCGTGAAAATTCGCCGAACTTTCTCCTGCCAGTGCTGTCGTTCCTCGCGGTGCTTTTCCAGGTAATCAAACAGGAGTTGCTCGCTGCGGTTGAGGCTCATGCCGTCAACGTGCTGCGCATGCGCTGAAAAACAACCCCCAAAACCACCGCAAACCCGCCGCCCAGCGCATCATTGCATTTCCCCTCCGTCCTGCTAACCTCGGTTCCATACCCCCTCCCTCTTATGTGGCAAAAATTCAAAGAACAGCTCCTCGCCATCATCGTCACCGCCGTCCTGATCATTGGCGGCGCGTTCTGGCTGCACCAAAAAACCGTCGATGAAATGACCGCCAGCGCGAAGGCCCAGCTCGATCCCCTCCGCGAGCAGAACGAGGCCCTCCGCACCGCCTCCGAGGAAAACCGCCGCCAGATCGAGGCGACCAACAAGCTCCTCAAGGACGCCATCTCCAAGCGCGAGGCCGACATGTTCCGCACCGACGAGGAGGTTCAGAAGCTCAACACCGAGCGTATGGACGCCCTCGCCGAGGCCATCGCCAAGAAGGTCCAGCCCTACAATCCCCTCCCGAAGTCCCCCGAAGAGGCCGAGAAGATGCAGAACGAGCAGGTGGACAAGGTCTCCTCCCGCATGGCGGACAAGATCCAGCCCATCCTCGCCCAGATGGCCAACGACCAGCACCTCACCCGCGACTCCATCAACGCCTACAGCCAACGCATCTCCGACCAGATCGGCAGCGTGCTGACCTCCGAGCTCGCGAAGAACCAGCAGCTCAACAACAACCTCCAGGCCACCCAGGCCGTCGCCGCGGATTCCCTGAAGCTCTCCCACGAGCTCACCGCCCTCTACCTGAGCTCGCAGAAGGACCAGGGCCTCCTCACCCGCCTCCTCACCCTGCCCGCCAACGTCGTCAAGGACGTCGCCCACTTCAACATCGTGGACAAGCGCGACAAGGACAAGGTCGCCCAGGACCTCGTCGACAAGATGACCGCCATGGAGAAGCGCCTCGCCGACCTCCAGGCGCAGAATCCCAAGAAGTAACGCGCGTCATCCGCCGCATTCTCTTTCAAGCCACGCCTGATCGGCGTGGCTTTTTTATTTTCCTCCGCAATCGTGGGTGGCACGGGCGTCCCGCCCGTGTGTCCGGATATCCTCCCAGCCAAGGTCATTTCCCATGAGCCAAACCCGCCGCACCTTCGTCCGCCACGCCGCCACCCTCGGCGCTGTCCTCGCGCTCAGCCGTGGTCTCACGCGCCCGCTCCTCGCCGCCGGCGCCGCACCCGCCAAGCGCGGCCTGCTCTTCGATGCCGACGACCTGCCGCGCATCCGCGCCACGCTCCAGCGCCCGGAGTTCGCCGCGTTCTGGCGCTGGGCCCGGGAGGCCGACCTCGCGGCCGACACGCGCTTCATCACGCAGGAGCTGCGTCCCGCCAACCTCATCGTCGATGCCGCCCGCGTGCAGGACATCCTGCACCGTTGCGCCTTCGTCCACGTCGTCGCCCCCGATCCCAAGCAGCTCGCGCTCGCCCGGCTCGCGCTCAACCGCCTGCTCGCCTACCCGCGCTGGGATTGGATCCTCGAGGATGGCCGTCTCACCGTCGGCGTCATGCGCGGCGCGGGTTTCTGCAACGCCCTCGCCCTCGCCTCCGAGTGGCTCGCCGCCGATCTCACCGCGGATGAACAGGCCGCCATCTCCCACCGCATCGCCGAGGAGGGCGGCCCCGCCTGCTACCGCGCCGTGTACGGCGAGACGCATCACGAGTCCGTCAAGGGCTGGACCATGGACCCCACGAGCGACGGCCTCAATCTCGCCGACGTCTCCCGCTGGCCCGTCATCCTCGACAAAACCAATCTCCGCGTCATCGCCACCTCCGGCCTCGTGTCCGCGGCGCTCCACCTCCACGGCCGCCACCCCGACGCCGATAAGTGGCTCGACCTCGCGCGCGCCAGCCTCAAGCGCTACGCCGGTTTTCTCCCGAAGGACGGCTCCTTCGAGGAGGGCATCGGCTACTGGGAGTTCACGTTCACGTACTATATCTACTCCCTCGAGGTCATGCGCCGCCGTCTCGATATCGACGACCGGCACCTCGTCAATTTCCCCGCCATGGCGAACTACGCCGCCACCATGGCGATGCCCACCGCCGAGAATCCCACCGACAGCATCAATATCGGCGACGCCGGCAGCGCCGCCAGCGCCGTGCCCCTCGCGTGGATCGCCCGCGAGTACCACAACCCCGTCGCCCAATACCTCGTCGATCAGCCCGGCATCGTCCGCTCGTTCTGGACCAGCGCGTGGGCCGCCATCTGGTTCGACCCGTCCGTGCCCGACACCCTGCCCGCCGACCTGCCGCTCGACCGCCTCGTCGCGCCCGACGTCGTGATCTCGCGCTCCGGTTGGAAAGTCCCCGACAGCGTCCTCGCCTTCCGCAGCGGGGGCCCCAACAACCACGAGCACGCCGACCGCAACAGCGTCCTCTTAAAAGCCCACGGCGAGCGCCTCCTCAACGACCCGCTCCACGCCAGCTACTCGCCCAAGGCCCCCAAGTGGCTCCTCCGCGAGACCGTCGCGCACACCGCCGTCCTCATCGCCGGCCGCGGCCACCTCTACCACCACGGCGAGGAGGGCACCAACGCCTCCACCGCCTCCGCCACCCTCCAGGCCCACGTCACGGCCCCCGGCTCGATGTACGCCATCAGCGATGCCACCGACGCCTACCGCCGCGCCGGCCTGCCCGTTTCGTTGGTCCAGCGCACCGTGATCTTCCTGAAACCCGACGTCCTCATCCTCGCCGACCGCGTCGCCCTCACCGAGCCCCAGCCCGTGCAGGCCCGCTTCCAGGTCTTCAACGAGGACAACAAGGGCACCGCGACGATCGACCTCCACGGCGCCTTCACGATCACCCGCCCGCTCGCCACGCTGCACACCCGCACCCTCGGCACCGGCGAACTCCGCCTCGCCACCGGCCAACTCGACCTCCCCGCCGCCGAAGGCGTGTATCCGTTTGTTGAACTCACCTCGCCCGCCGCCCGCGAGCACACGTTTATCACGGTCTGCACGACGGCCCCGACGGTACCCGCCCTCCTCCCCCACGGCGAAATCGCCCTCGCCCGCACCGGCGACAAGTGGACGATCACCGGCCAGCACGCCGACCAAAAGATCGCCGTCACCCTCACCTACCCCGCCAACGGCCTGCCGGTGATCAAGCTCTAGTGGCTGCGGCGTCCCGCCGCAGTTTCCGATCCAGGCGAATTTTACAGGAGGAATACCGAGGAAACGGAGTGAGTCGGGATCTTAAAACCTCTCCGTTCTCTCGGTATTCCTCCTGTAAAAAATAATTCGCGTCCGTTCGCGGTTAAAAATCACTCCGTCAGATAAAATGGATTCGGCACCTTGAAGGTCTTCTCCGCGAATCCCCCGACCAGATCACTCGCCTGGTCGCCCACGTTGGCGATGATCACATAGCCCTCGGCCACAAGCCGCTGCCGCTCCGCCGTCTTGAAGGCCGCCGCGGTGCGCTTGTCCCCGTCGGGCTGCAACACCAGGGCCGCGCTCTCCGCGCAGCCGACCGCCTTGAGATTGCGCACTGTATCCGCGCGCTGGCTCTCGCGCCGGGTGGACAGGAAGATCACCGCCACGCCCCGCCGCTGCGCCAGCCGGTACACCGCCGCCACGGGCTCGATCGCCGGCGCCTTCGCCGCCGCGATCCACGCGGCCCACGACGCCTCGTTCCACCCAAAGTCAAAGCCACTCAGCTCCGACCACCCCGACCACAGCGTGTCATCGAGATCAAAGACCACCGCGAATCGCTCGCCTGGCTTCGCCTGCGCCGCGCGCCGCTCGATCCACGCCGCCGCATCCTTCGCCACCACCGCGATATCGCGCTGATACGAGCCGGACTCGACGTAGGCGTACAACTCGCGCTTGAGCAGCCCGAGATTCCGCGGCTCCTGCGCCACGGCCGTCGCCGCGATCAATCCCACGCCAAGCATCACCCAAAACCATTTACGCATGCCGCCACGCTGCCCGTCCGCTCCCGAAACTCAAGCGACCACAGGCTTCGGGGATTGAGTGCTCGGGCTGCTTGGGGATCGCGGATTGAGTGTGGGTCGGCTTTACGCCCGACACGCGTTGCCTCTCCGCCTCGTCCCCAAACCCGTCGGGCTAAACCCCGACCTACACCCCATCCGCCCCGTTTCCCATGGTCGCGCACACCTGCCCTACCTGCCCTCAAATCATTCGTACCCATTTTGTTCATTCTGTCCTCCACAAATCCCATTGTCTCACCCTCACCCCCGTCGCACTCTCGACTCACCCACCACCCCGCCCCATGGACCCGACCCTCCCCGTTCACATCCGCTGGCAGGGGAAGACCGTCGGCCCCTTCACCGCCGAGCAGCTCCGCGAACTCATCCCGACCGGCGCCGTCACCCCGGCCACCGAGATCGCGCTGGAGCCCGAAGGCCCCTGGGTGCGCCTCGACACCGTACCGCTGGGCGGCGCCGTTTTCCCCACGGTCGCCTTCAAGACCCCCGCCTACGAACGCGCCAACACCGCCGACTCCGCCCCTATCGACCTGCGCGACGTCATCGCCGCCGCCCAGCGCCCCGCCTCCCCCACCCCGCCCGCCGCCCCCGCGCCCCCCGCCCGCCCCGTATCCGCCGAACACGACGTCCCCTCGCTCCTGCGCTTCAACCAGACGCTTGACGAAAAACGCGGCGGCTACGTCCTCGCGCCGAAACCCAAGCGCCGCTCCCGCCGCCGCCGCGACTACGCCCTTCTGCTCCTCCTCGTCGGCGTCCCGCTTTTTCTCATCCTCTTTCTCAACCCGGTACGTGACGCCTGGACCCGGACGCACGGCCTCCGCTTCTTCGGCGAGGGCGGCACCATTTTGACCCAAGTCTTTCTGGGCAACCCCTACGTGGCCGTCTGGGGCATCGGCGGCTTTATCTTCTTCGCCGGCGCCCTCACCTGGATCATGTACTACGTGATGGACGACTACTGACCGGCCTTCCGCACCCAGCCAATCTTAACCACAGATGGACACGAATGGACACGGATGAAAACCCTCCGCAGTCCGCGTGAATTGGCGTCCATTCGTGTGCATTCACGGTTAAAAAATCCACTTCACAGGCCACTCGACCTGTGGAACGGCTATTACACCCGTGCGTTTGATTTCTCATCCGTGTCCATTCGTGTCCATCCGTGGTTAAAAAAACCCGCGGTGCGTCTCCACACACCCGCATTAGTCATTAGACATTGGTCATTGGCCGCAGGCCCTCACTCCCGCGCCAGCATCCCCTTGAGATCGTTCCCGATCGGCACCGACGTATGCTCGTGGACGATTTTTGCCCCGGCCGCATCCAGCCGCAGCACCCACGTGAGCCGGTTCTGCATCCCGCGCAATTCCGCGCCATCAGCGGCCAGCGCCACATAAACCACCCGCGCCGTCACCGACGCCAGCTCGCCCGCGACCGTCGCCTGCACGCGGTCAAACGTCACGCGCACGCGCTCGGCCCCGAGCGACCCAAACCACTCCTCGACGACCTTGCGCCGCGCATCCACGCCCTCAAACGACCAGACGCCCCAAGTATCAAAAACCCGCGCCTCGGCCGCATAGAGCCCCAGAAACCCCGCGACATCCTTGGCCAACACCGTCCGCGCGTACCCGTCCAAAACCCGCTGCACCCGAGGATCGATGGAGTTCATGCCGCTCATTGAACTCACCGGCTCCGACCCAAGCCAAGTTTTTAACCACGGATTACACGGATGCGCACGGATTCCGGAAGCCTCCTATCTGTGTCTATCTGCGTTCATCTGTGGTTAAAACAGCGCTCAGTCTGCTTACCGCCGACGGCTTGCCTGCCCCGCTCTGTTGAGTTTCATCCCGACCATGAAACGCTGGCCCACCTTCGCCGCCTGCCTGCTCCTCCTCGGCACCCTGCTCACCCACTCTGGCTGCCTCCGGATCGCCACCGCCCCGATCCGCGCCGCCCGCGCGGAAAAAGCCGAGCAAGCCTTCGACCGCCTCGCCGACCGCACGCCCGAACAGATCGCCGCCTGGCTCGACCAGCGCATGACCACCGAACTCGGCCTCACCGCCGAACAGCAGCCCAAGGTCAGCGCGATCAACCTCGCGCACGCGCGCCAGCTGCGCGCCATCGCCGCCTCGGACGACGGCATCCGGGCCAAGACCCGCGCCATGGCCCGCCAGAACACCGCCCACGAAGCCGCCCTCAAACCCGTGCTGACGCCCGACCAATACACCCGCTTCCTCGCCCTGAAGGACCAACTCCGCACCGCCCTGAAAGAGTCGGCCGCCCAGAAGTAGCGCAGGCGTCCCCGCCTGCCATCAACTCTCTACAGGCGGGACGCCTGCGCTACCCCAAACGGCACAACGGCCCTAAAGTAGCGCCGGCATCCTGCCGGCCATCTCTCCACAGCCGGCAAGATGCCGTCGCTACCCCAGCTGTACCGAAAGAGTGGCGCGACGCCGCCATCGCAGATGTTCGTAATACGAACACGCCCCGGGCGAATCTGCGACGGAGACGTCGCAGCCACTAAAACGCCGCTCCATCGAACCTGGAGGCGCCCCCATCGCATTGCCCATTAACCTACAGCTTGGCGCAATGCTACGAGCGATACACCAGCTCACTCTTGCCTTAAAGGTGAGGCTCCAGCAATTAATCCAAAGTGGCAGATCTCCCCAAAACGTCCGGCACATCAAGGGCTTGGTATAGTGCGACGATTGCTGAGTTTAATAGCTCAGATCCCGATGCTATCTTCGGCATTTTAGCGAAGCACCCTGACTTCGATTTGGTGACGTCGCAAAAGGGAGCGTGGTTGGAGCAGATTTCGTTTCTGCAAAAAAATCTACATGACTTAACGGGAACGCTCTACCTGGAGTTCAACATTCCACGCATGGGCAGCCGAGTCGATGCCGTCCTTTTGATTGGTCCAGTGGTGTTCGTTGTTGAGTTTAAGGTCGGTGAATCAGCATTTGGCCGAGCAGACGTAGACCAAGTTTGGGACTACGCGCTTGATCTTAAAAATTTTCACGAGGCGAGCCACCAAGCGTCATTGGTGCCAATCCTGATCGCCACCGAGGCAAAAGATTCGCAGGTCATGAAGCTAACGGTGGATGCAGATGGCGTCTATCGTCCGATCCAGATTCGACCGGATGAATTTCGATCAACGCTCGCCTCGTCTCTCGCGACAATAAAGGGGAACGCGTTGGATCAAAGCCGGTGGGCCCAAGGTGCCTATAAGCCTACACCCACCATCGTCGAAGCTGCACGTGCACTTTACGCTCATCATGGCGTCGAAGCGATTAAGGCTTTCGATGCAGGAAAGAAGAATCTTGGCGAAACTTCGCGACGGATCGAGGAGCTGATTGACGAAGCCAGAACGAAGAGCCGGAAGATTATCTGTTTCCTCACAGGAGTGCCGGGAGCCGGGAAGACATTAGTCGGCCTCAACGTAGCCACCCAACATGCGAGGACCGAAAGTCCAACGCACGCCGTGCTTTTGTCGGGAAATGCCCCGCTTGTGGCCGTACTTCGCGCTGCACTATCGAGGGATGAAAAAGCCCGGCTTAAGAGAAAGGGGCTCAAGCCCCAAAAAAGCAGTGATCCCGTAAAGCAGTTCATTCAAAATGTTCATCACTTCCGAGATGAGGCACTGAAAAATGCTGCCCCACCCGCGGATCACGTGGTGGTGTTTGACGAAGCTCAGCGCGCTTGGAATCAAGCCATGACGGCTGACTTCATGAAGCGTAAGAAGCGCGTCCCCAACTTCCCTGATTCAGAACCTCAGTTCCTGATTAGGTACGTAGATCGGCACAAAGATTGGGCCGTGATTCTCTGCTTGGTCGGCGGAGGACAAGAGATCAATCGAGGCGAGTCCGGCATTGGAGCTTGGTTAGACGCGGTGAAGACCTCCTTCCCTCACTGGGATATGTATATCTCGTCTCGACTGACTGACAGCGAATACGCGGCGAGCGATACCATTGAAGCAGTGCAAGAAACGCGCGGGGTCTATCTCGACGACAGACTTCATCTGTCAGTCTCGATGCGATCCTTTCGGGCCGAGCATGTCTCAGCCTTCGTGAAGGCACTGCTTGATTGTGAGCGTGACCAAGCTCGCCTCACGTTCGAAAAGCTAAAGCGATATCCGATCGTCGTAACTCGAAATCT
>JAFEGO010000075.1 GCA_018239845.1 Verrucomicrobiota bacterium | reverse complement strand
TTGCTCACCCGCATTGATGCCCAGGCGGGCAATAGCAGCATCGTGATGTTTTTTGACCAGACTTTGGAAACCGGCGATACGGTCTCCGGCTCGATTTCAGCGAGTTTCACCGCCGGGGCCTTGCAAAACCTCGACGGCACGACCTTCGAGCTGGATCGCGGTTACCTGGGCGGTGCGAGCATGATTCAGGCGACGGGCATCGGGGCTGTGCCCGTACCGGAACCTGCTAGCTACGCCATCTGGGCGGGTGTACTGGCGATCGCTACAACGGTCATCGTTCGCCGCCGCCGCCCGGCCGCCGTCCTCAGCTGAGGCAGACATAGCTCGTCTGGCCGCGTTATACCTCGGCGGGTAAGCGTGTATACCGGCTCACGCTCGCGTAGCGTTTCTGCGGGCCGGTGACGCGCCAGCACTCCGCCCAGGTGTCGCGGTCCGCGAAGAAGAAGCGCCCGGCGTAGTCGTCGCGGCCGCACAGGTGAGGCGTCGCCTGCACGGCCCCGTCGCCCAGCAGGATAAACTCCGAGCCGTCGGGGAAACTCACCTCGACCGACCGGGCGCCGAAACGCAGGCGGTACGCGCGCGCCGAGTTGAAGACCGCGCCGTTGAGCGTCAGCTGGCCCTTTTCCTCAAAGCTCTCCGCCGTGATGACCGCGGTGCCGGTGAAGACAGAGCTCGTCCCCGCGCGGTAATCGACGATTTTCCGCCGCACGCGCCACGTGCCGATGAAATCGGCGGGCTTGGGTTGGGGTCGTTTGCGCGAGGCAGGCATGGCGGTACGACCAGCGGAATCGTTTCCGTGCGCGGACTCAAACCCCGTTATCCGGCTTGGAGGTGGAGCGCGTTGACCCAACGCGCTGAGCGACGCCGCCTGTCGAAACGGTAAAAAACGCGTTGAGGTCAACGCGTTCCACCCCCGATCCTCCGCCTGTGACCACCGACACCGCTTCCACTCCCCGCCGCCGTTTGCTCCCCTGGGCCTCCGGCATCGCCGTGGCCCTCGCGCTCGGCGCGTTCTTCTGGCCGGGCGCCGCCGCGGACTTCGGCTACGACCGCCCGGCTCTGCTGCGCGGCGAATGGTGGCGCCTCGCCACCGCCCATTGGGTCCACCTCAAACTAGGCAGCCTGTTGTGGAATCTCGCGGTGCTGATCCCCGCCAGCCTCTGGGCGGAGCAGATCGCCCCGCGCCGCCTGCGCCTGCTCCTGCTGCTCGCCCCATGGGGCATCGGCGCGGCGCTCTTCTTTCTCGATCCGCAGGTGCAAGTTTACACCGGCCTCTCCGCGGTCGTCATCGCCGTGCTGGGTTTTCTGACCCTCACGCAGCTGCGCACCCATACCCCCGACCCGTGGTTCTGGCGCAGCGTGCTCGCGCTGCTCGTCCTGAAAATCATCGTCGAGTTTGCCGCCGGCCGGCCCACCTTCGCCCAAACGGCGCTGGCCCACCTGCCCGTCACCCCGCTCGCCGATCTCGCCGGCCTCCTCTGCGCCACCATCGCCGCCCGCCGCCGCAAACCTGAGTTGAAGGGGTCAGGCCTCTAGTTATTGCATTTTTGCTGATGAGTTCGGCTATTCTCAAAAAATGCAATAAATAGAGGCCTGACCCCTTCTTAGTTACTCCCCGCCTCCGTTATCTCCTGTAAAACCACCGGCCTGATTTTTATTCGCCCACCGTGAGTCCGGCCCTTGGTCTGGCTGCGTGAATAGTTCGCTTCCGGGCGGCGGTTGCGGTTGCGTTCGGCACCCCTCGGTTCTCCCCATGAAAAAACCGCTCATCACCGGCAGTTTCATCGACATCCAGCATGTCAACAATTGGGACGCCCAATACTGGGTCGATGAATGCCGCGAGTGGCGCGATGAAAACTGGGAGGCCATCGTGGCGGACATGCATGCCATCGGGCTCGATACGGTGATTCTCACGAATTGCGCGATCTGGGGCCGCCCGCTCTACCCCGCCAATCGCAAAACGGTGGGCCGCCAGTTGCCGATGCCTTGTGCGGATCCGGTCGGCGCCATCCTGCGCGCGGCCGACCAGCGCGGCATGGGCGTCTATCTCGGGCTGGGCGCATTCGGCCGCTACTCGCTCAATGCCAATCCCGATCTCTCCCCGGAGCACGATGCCTGGCTGGGCCACATGGCCGAGGATCTGCGCGAGAAATACGGCCAGCTCCGCGCGCTGAAGGGTTTCTACCTCACCACCGAGGCTCATCCGATCAAGGAGGGCGGGCTCTTCGCCCAGGACGACTGCGACCGCACCGCGCGGTTCGTGAAGCGCATCCGCGAGCGCGTCGGCGACGCGCAGCTCATGATGTCGCCCGCCAATTTGAAGAAGCCGGCCCCGGCGCAGCTCGATCCCCTGCTCCGCCAGCTCGAGCAGCTGAACGTCGATATCTTCGCGTATCAGGACCACGCCGGGTTCGAGAAGCTTTACCCGGACCTCAATTTTCACGTCGCCGCGGAGGGTTACGAGGTGATCAAGCCGCTGCACGAAAAGCTCGGCCAGCAGCTGTGGGTCAACTGCGAGATCTTTGAGTACACCGAAAAGCGCCCTGATGGCCGCCGGGTCTGCACGCCCTGCGAATTCGAGCGGCTGGAGCGGCAGCTGCGCGTGGCGGCGCCGATCGCCGACAAACTTATCATCTATCAGTATCAGGGCCTGATGAACAAACGGTCCAAGCTGGTGAACATCGGCGCGCCGGGCACCGACGCGTTGCACCAGGGCTACGTGAAATACAGCGCCCGCTATCTTTAACCCCGCCCATGCAACAGACCCGCCGCGCCTTCCTGCAAACCGGCACCCTGCTCGCCGCCACCCTGCCGCTGTCCCAGCTGAAACTCACCGCGGCAGCGGCACCCGCTGAAGCTCCGCCGGCCGGCGGAGGACGCGAGGTGCTCTTCAGCCCGGGCTTCATTGCGGAGCGAAAAAATGCGTACGACCGTTTCGAGCCGCTGATAAAACCCGCGCAAAATCCGGTCATGGTGGCGGAGATGCCGTGGGAGGGCCGCGGCGGCATCAACTGGGGCAGCGTCCTCCGCTCGCCGGTGGACGGGAAATACCGTTTTTTCTACAACACCGATTTTCCCGGTGCGCAGGAAGGCGCCGTGCTCGTTGACAACTCCATGCAGGGCAAGAGCCACTACGTCGTCTGCTATGCCGAGTCGGATGACGGCCTCACGTGGCGCCGCCCCGCGCTCAACCTGCATTTCCAGGACCAGTTTCCCGGCAACAACATCGTCTTCACCTGGCCGTCCTACTACAACGACGCCAGCACGGTGATCGAGGACCGGCACGACCGCGACCCCGCGCGGCGCTTCAAGATGTCGATGTTTCACATCGACACAAAGGACCGCGATCTCACGGGCGTCTGCCTCTTCGTGTCGCCCGACGGCCTGCGCTGGACCTTCACCGGCACCGTGCTGCCCGCGCAGGATGCCTCGTCGATCTGGCAGGATCAGCGCACCGGGCACTACTACGCCTTCCTCAAGGACCGCCGTGATGGCAACCGCAGCCGGATGCTGATGCACAGCGCCGATTTCAAGAACTGGAGCGAGCCGTCGTGGATCGTCACACCCGGCCACGGCGACAGCGCGGGCACGAATTTCTACAACCAATCCGCCTTCACGCTCTGCGGCCGCACACTGGGGTTTCTCAATCTCTACGATCTCACCACCCAGACCACGTGGATCGAGCTGCTCGAGAGCGGCGACAATCTCAACTGGCAGCGCATGCCGTCGCAGCCGCGCCTGCTCGCACCGGGCGCGCCCGGCACTTATGATTGCGGCGGCGCCTACGTCGGGCTCGCGGAGCCGATCCTCGCCGGCGACGAGTATCGCTATTACTACTACGCCTCGCCCGACCGGCACGATGCCGCCGACACCGCCGATGGCAGCGGGCCGCGCCCCTGCCTCGCCTATGCGACGTTTCGGAAAAACCGGCTGGTGGGCCAGCAAACCGAGCACGACGGCTATTTTGTCACGCTGCCGTTCAAGTGTCCCGGCGGCCGGCTGTTTTTGAATTTTATCGGCCGGGAGCCGGTCACGGTCTCGGTCAAACGGCCGGGCTATGGCGACGATTACGAGCGGTTCACCCAGGCGGACTGCCTGCCGGTCACGGGCGACACCCTGCGCGGTGAAATCACCTGGAAGACCGGCGCCCGGCTCGACGAGCTCAAGGGCAAATACATCCGGCTCAAGGTCGCGGGCAAAAACATCGTCGCTTACAGCGCGATGTTTGAAGTTTGACCGGCTCATAATGAGGCATCCGCGGGGGCCGCGATGCGGCGCAACGGAGTGGCTGGGCGCCGATTTCTATTCGCCAGCCGCCAGCCCGGCGTTTTGCTCCCTGCCATGGGATTTTTCGACCGCTTCGCTGGCAAAAAGACACCGCCTCCGTCCAACTCCGCGGAGCCCGCGCCGTCCACCCCCGCCGCCACCCCGACCCCGGCCGGCGGTTTGCTGCCGCGCCTCGCCACCGCCCGCGAAAAGCTCGACGCCAAGGACCTGCCCGGCGCCCTCGCGATCTATGACGAGGTCCTCGCCGTCGCCGGCGACCGCGCCGATGTGCTCGTGACGATCTCCGGCGACCTCGGTGTCACCGGCCACGTGAAGGAGATCATCGAGCTCGTCGCGCCGCGCTATGCAGGCGATCGCCACGGCCCCGCCGTCGGCCTCAACATCCTGCAGGCCTACCTCGCACTGCGCGACCCCGAGGCGGCCCAGCACGTCCTCGACATCCTCTTTTCGCTCAACCGGCCCGAGCTGGAGGAACGCCTCCACGGCTTTTCCAACGCCATCGCCGACCTCATGGCGCAGGACGTGGCCCCGCTGCCCGGCGCCACCGGCGTCACGCCGGAAAACGCCCCCGCGCCGAGCCGCACGATCGACCTCGTCACCATCAGCAAGCCGATCTGGTTCTACGGACTCGAGCCGATGGCCCCGCAGGTCCTCCCCGAGAAAAACGGCAAGCTCCGCCGCATCGCCTTCGCGCAGCTCGCCGTCCTCGGCGTGGCCGACGTGGCCGCGCAGATGAAAAAGCCCGAGGATGAGCTGGGCCGCCTCAGCCGCGCGCTTCCGCTCTGGTTTGCCGAGATGTTTTACTACTCCCCGCACTACGCGCCCATCGCCTCCGTCGGCGTCCTGGCCCGCCAGCACTATGCGCTCTTCGGCGCGGAGTGGACGGTCGAAAACCTCCGCCAGCTCACCAGCTCCAGCGACGGCCTCGATTACGTCTTCACCGGCGCGCTCCGCCAGACCGCGGGCGACTACGAGCTCATCTTGCGCGTCTGGGAGGTGAAGAAATTCCGCGAGCGCAAGCAGTTCACCGCGCGCTGGACACCCGCCACCGCCGACGCCGAGCTCAGCCAGCTCGCCGCGCAGGTCCGCGCCTTCATGGAGTGGTCGCCCGCCCCCGCGCCCCTCGCCTACACGCCGACGACGCAGCCGCGCGCTTGGCTCGAAGTCCTCGCCAGCAGCCTCGGCCTCTTCCTCGCGGAGAAACAAATCCTCCCGGCCGACCAGCTCGCATCGCCCGACCAGCTGCTCGCCCCCGCCGCCGCCGGCGCCGGGCAGGGCGAGATCGCCTCGCTCGCCTACCTCACCACGCGCAACCGCGCCCAGCGCCTCGACCTCGCCGCGCGCCTCGACGCCGTGCTCGCCGCCAGCCCGCTCATCGCCCAGGCCTCGACTTTAGCGAACTGATTTATTTGCCCACGGAACACACGGAATACACGGAAACTGAAGAGAAGTAGCGGCGGGCGTCCCTGCCCGCCGCGGCTCGGTTTATGGCAGGCAGGGACGCCTGCCACTACGCCTCTTGCTCTTTCTTCCGTGTGTTCCGTGTATTCCGTGGGCCACACCATGCACCCTACCACTTCCGACCTGCGCATCCGCGCGACCAAGCCGCTCATCGCGCCCGCCGTGCTGGAGGATGAACTGCCGCTCAGCGACGCCGGGGCCGAGACCGTGGCCCGCGCCCGGCGCGAGGCCGCCGCCATCCTCACCGGTGCCGACGACCGCCTGCTCGTGATCGTCGGCCCCTGCTCCATCCACGATCCCGCCGCGGCCCTCGACTACGCCCGGCGCCTGCACGCCGCCGCGCCGCAGTACGCCCCCGAGCTGCTGATCGTGATGCGCGTCTATTTCGAAAAGCCCCGCACCGTCGTCGGCTGGAAGGGCCTCATCAACGATCCCGATCGCGATGGCACCTACCAGATCAACAAGGGCCTGCGCCTCGCCCGCCAGCTCATGGTCAACATCACGAGCCTCGGCCTGCCGGTAGCGACGGAGTTTCTCGATACCACCCTCGGCCAGTACTACGCCGACCTCGTCTCGTGGGGCGCCATCGGTGCGCGCACGGTCGAGAGCCAGATCCACCGCGAGCTGGCCTCGGGGCTCTCGATGCCCGTGGGTTTCAAGAACCGCACCGATGGCGACCTGCAGGTGGCGGTCGATGCGATTCGCTCCGCGCGGCACCCGCACTGGTTTCCCTCGCTCACGCGCGAAGGCGCGCCGGCCGTGATGGGCACCGCGGGCAACGAGCACACGCACCTCGTGCTGCGCGGCGGCACGCGCGGCCCGAATTTCTCGCACGAGCACGTCCGCGCCGCCGCCGCGCTGCTGGAGAAAAATCAGCTCGCACCGCAGCTCATGGTGGATTGCAGCCACGCCAACAGCGGCAAGGACCCCGCGCGCCAGCCGCTCGTCGCCGCCGACCTCGCCGCGCAAATCGCTGCCGGCGAACGCGCCATCGCCGCCGTGATGATCGAGAGCAACCTCCTCGCCGGCACGCAGGACTACCAAGCCAAACCCCTCGTGTACGGCCGCAGCATCACCGACGCCTGTCTCGCGTGGGAGGAGACGCTGCCGCTCCTCGCGCAATTCGCCGACGCCGTGAAGGCACGGCGGGCGGTAAAAAAGTAAGGCGGGTCAAAGACCCGCCCTACTTCAGCCAGCTGCACAGCGGGAGCTGCAACCGCAGGATTTCCTGCACGGCCAGGGCGGCGACGCGTTCGGCGCCGTAGGAGGAGAAATGCGTGTCGTCCTGCCAGCCTTCGGGTTGGCGGATGTAGGTGCCGGCGGCGATGTGCAGGTGGAGCGCCTTGGAGCCTTCGACGCCGTGGCCGGCTTCGAGCGCGGTGGTGAGTCCGTTGAGTTCGAGGAGCGGCACCTTGGTCTCGGCGGCGACTTCGCGCATCGCGGCGGGATAGTCGCCGTGCGTATCGACGAGGTGCCCCGCGGCGTCCCACTTGCGGCGGGCGACTGGCGTGGCGAGCACGGGAAACGCACCCTTGGCGCGGACGTCGGCGATGAAGCGCCGGAGGTTGGCCGCGTACTCGCCGCGCGGCGCGGTGTAGCGCTTGGGGTCTTCGGTCTTCTCGTCGTTGTGGCCGAACTCGATGATGACCCAGTCGCCGGCGTGCAGGTCGGCGACGAGTCTGGCCCAGCGGCCCTCGTCGATGAAGCTCTTCGTACTGCGGCCGTTGGTCGCGTGGTTCACGATCACTGCGGGGTCGCGGAAGAACGCGGGGAATTTCTCGCCCCAACCGTACTCGGGGTTGGGCGGATCGTGCGGCTTGTCGGCGGCGGTGGAATCGCCGGCAATATGGAGCCGGGGTTGCGCCGCGAGGGCGAGCGGCAGAGCGAGGAGGACGACGAGCCAGCGGGGAAAAAGCATGGAGTTAAACAAGCAGCCTCGTCCGGGTAAGGCAAACCGCCGCCACCCGGTGAGGTGGCGGCGGCGGTGGATACGGACTGAGGGTGGGCTCAGTACTTGTAGGTGATGGAGGTGGACCAGTTGAAGGGCAGGCCGGCGACCAGCGTGTTGCGCGAGCCGGCGGACTGGATGTAGCTCTTGTTGGTCACGTTGCCGAGGACGACGCGCACGGTCCAATCCTTGTGCTCATAGCCGAAACCGAGGTTGGCGATGGTGCGGGGCGCGAGGTAGAAGCTCGGCTGGTTGGGGATGACCTTCGCGGCGGTGCTGGCGGCGGTGACGCCGGAGGCCTGCTCGCCGGGGGCGGAGCCCATGTAGTCGAGGCCGAGGTTGACGGAGAAGCCCTTCAGCGCGTCGTTGGAGAACTTGTAGCGGGCGAAGAGGGCGCCGGCGCTGTCGGGCACCATGCGCTGGCGGACGCCGTTGGGATCGCGGGTCTTCAGGCCGGTGAAGTTGCCGATGAAGGAGAGGTTGTGGGTAACCTCGATGGAGCCCTCGATCTCCCAGCCCTTCGACGTGAGGTTCTGGAAGAGGAACTGCGGCTGCGTGGGATCGGTGTTGAAGGCGCTGTTGGGCACCTGGAAGTTGTCGAGCTTGATGTCGAACACCGAGAACGCGAGGGAGCTGCGGCCGCCCATGAAGGTGGACTTCACGCCGGCCTCGAGCTGGTCGCCGGTCTGGACGAGGAAGTTCTTCGGCTGCTCGCCGGCGAGGATGCTGGAGGGCAGCGCGCCGCCGACCTTGTTGTAGCCGCTGAAGAGGGAGATGCTCTCCACGGGCTTGTACACGACGCCGAGGTTGGCGTCGGTGACGCTGTTGCTGAGCGAGCGGGCGACGACCGCGGGGAGGTTGCCGTCGTCAAGGCGCTCCAGCGTGCCGTAGAAGCGGGAGGCGCCGCCGGTGAGGAAGAGCTTTTCGTTGAAGAGCGAGAGGCGCTCGAAGACGAAGGCCTGGAGATCCTGCTGGGCGCCGACCTTGTCGCGCAGGAGCGTGGAGGTGAGGATGGGCGTGTCGCGGACCGGGTTGGCGAGATCGAGCGGGGCGCGCGTGTTGTTCCAGTTCTTCCAGGTGACCTTCTGGTAGTTGGCGCTGACGCCGAAGATCGTGGCGGACTTCACCGAGGACGAGATGTCG
The DNA here is from genome assembly GCA_018239845.1 of Verrucomicrobiota bacterium. Classification (GTDB taxonomy): domain Bacteria; phylum Verrucomicrobiota; class Verrucomicrobiia; order Opitutales; family Opitutaceae; genus CAIRCN01. The sequence continues at coordinate 19,417 of JAFEGO010000075.1, read as the reverse complement.
CGCTCGTAGGCGTAGTCGTTCTTGAAGTGGAGCTCGTCGAAGTTGAGGTAGTTGCCCTGGCCGCTGCGGTTGTAGACCGTGCTGGAGTTATACACGAGGGCCGTGGGCGTGTAAGGCGCGGCGGCGGCGAAGGAGGTCAGCGGCACCCAGTCGCCGGTGAGCGGGTTGCGGTTGCCCTGGTAACCGGCCGCGGGCACGCCGCCGGGGGCGCCCCAGTCCTCGCGGTTGGCGTGGTCGGCCATCAGCCAGAGGCGGGCCGAGGTGTTTTGGCCGAGCTTGAAGTCGAGCTCGTTGAGCCAGCGCGTCTCGCGGCGCTCGCGGTTGTCGGTCTTGGGACCCCAGGCGTTGTTGCGCGGCATGCCGGCGATGATGCGGGCGTAGCCGCCGGTGGAGGTGCCGACGCGCGGATCGATCACGGCGCCGATGCCCTGCGTCTCCTTGTTGTAAAGCGTCTCGAGCTTCGAAGTGAAGACGACGTCGTTGCCGAACTGGTGCGTGAATGCGGCGGCGAAGAGGCCGCCCTGGCGGAACTGGTCGATGAAGTATCCGTCGGAGTCCCACACGTTGGCGACGATGCGGACGGCGGACTTCTTGTTGTCGAAGGTGCGGTTGAGGTCCACGAAGGCCTCGCTGCCGAGGTACTCCTTCAGCGTGACGGTGTACTGGGTGAAATCGGTGAACTTGGGCGACTTCGTGATCTGGTTCATGACGCCGCCGGGGCTGCCGCCGGGGACGAGGATGGCATTGGGGCCCTTGATGATCTCGATGCGCTCGATGTTGGCGGTGGCGGACGACATGTTGTAGCCGTCCACGCCGGAGATGTTGACGCCATCGACGAAGCGCTGGGTCACCTGGAAGCCGCGCAGCGTGACGCGGTCGCCGCCGGTGGAGAGCGAGCTCTCCTTCACGGGGGTGACATACTGCGCGGCGTCGAGCATGCGGCCGCCGAGCGTGTCATCGAGCACCTCGCGGGTGACGACGGAGACGGTCTGCGCGACATCCTGGATCGGCACGGAGATGCGCGTCGTCGAGGTGGCCTCGCGGGCGTTGTACTCGCTGGTGCGGGTGTCGGAGACGTTGAAGGCGGAGAGCGTGACGACCTCGTCGTTCTTGGGGTCGGCCTTGGGGGCGGTCTGCGCCGGGAGCGTGCCTGCGGAGAGCAGGAGCACGCTGGTGAGCAGGCCCGCGCGGGACAGGCGGCGCGGGCGGTTGGGGGTGGGTTTTGCAGTCATGGTCAATAGATACGGATGGGGAATGCAGTTCGTAACGGTGGTGGGGAAAACAGGGCGTGGGGAGCCCGGCGGGGTTGAGTCCTACATGGGGACGGAGGGAAAAGGTCTCACGACATTTCAATTCTGACAGTCAGACCGGAAGGGTGCCATCGAGGTACGCGGCGCAGAGCCGGCGCTCGGCCTCGGGTGAGCAGAGGATCAGCGGGCCCTTGCCGTCGCGCGGGCGGAGGACGGATTCGCCGGGCGCGGGCCGGATCGGCGCGACGGCGTGGAGCCGCTCGATCAGCGCGGTGTGCGGACGCGCGAGCGCAGGCGTGCAGATGAAGGCGCGGGGGTCGCGCAGGCGGTCGAGCACGGCGCGCATCATCGCTGAGCGGCTGTCGCCGGTCGGCGGCAGAGCGAACCGCTCGACGGAGCCGGATTTCGGCTCGATCACACAATTGGCCTCGTGCCGCCAGCAGGCGCGGCCGGCGTCGCCGATGAGCAGCAGCTCGGGCTCGCGCGTCGTAGCGCAGGCGTGGCTCGCGCCGAACCACAGGCGCACGCCGGCGGCGGTGCGCGCGCGGACGACACCAGTGTCGAAGGACTCGATTGGATTGGTCCGCCAGAGCATGCCCTCGACCGCGGTGGCGGCGGCCGCCTCGTGGAAACGCGTGCCCGCGAAAAACAGCGCGAGGTTCACGAAGTGCGCGAAGGCGTTGTTCAGCGGGGAGTCGAGCACGGGGCGGCCGTCGGCGCGGAGGCGGCCCGACCAGGTGTTGCGGCTGAAATATTCCGGGGGCCGCGGCCACAGGCCGAGCATGCGGATCTCGCGAAGGCGGCCGATCGCACCAGCGAGCAGGCGGCGCTTGAGCGCGTGCGCGGCGGGCTCGTAGATATCCTGGAAGCCCACCGCGACAAAGCGCTTCGCCGCGGCGGCCGCGGCGCGGATCGGCGCGATCTCCGCGGTGGAGCCGGCCAGCGGTTTCTCCACGAGGACGTTGGCCCCGGCGCGCAGCGCGGCCACCGTCATGCGGCCGTGCCACGCGATGCCGGTGGGGATCAGGCAGAGGTCGAGCCGGCCGCGCTCGGCCGCGAGCATGGTCTTGTAATCGTCGTAGAGCCGGCAGCCCGCCGCGCGGAGCCCGGCGACGCGGGCGGCCTCCTCGGCGGGGTTGATGACCACCGCGGCGGTGAGCTGCAGCCCGCGCACCGCGGCCTCGCGGGCCAGGCCGAGATGGACCTGCCCGTAGCCGGAGATGCCGATGATGGCGGCGCGGATCGGCGGGGCGGATTTCATGCGGAGGCGAATTTCAAGATCAGGACGAAGAGCCCCACGATGCCGGCGGAGACGGCGCAGCAGACGGCGAAGCCCACGGCGTCGGTGCGCGTCCAGCGGGCGAACTCCCAGTGGGTCTTGGGGAAAAGTTTCGTGTGGTCGAAGCGGCCCGGCTCGCGGCGCGTGAGCTCCATCTCATGTGCGTCCGCCTCGGGCGTGTCGGCCACCGGGGTCTTCATCTTGCCGTAGAAGAGCGCCACGCGGTCGCGCTCGGCGGGCGGGGTGACGTAGCTCAGCAGGATGAGCAGCGCGAAGGGCAGCAGCGCCGCGAAATAAAACTGCGCCGCCTCGCGGCCGCTGGGCGAGAGCCGCTCGGAGTGCAGGCCCACGCGGTCGAGCAGCCAGCATTCCAAGGCGAAGCGGCCACGGCCCTCGAGCGGCGACGTGGCATCGGTGGGATCGAGCCGCACGAGTTGTTTCCAGTAAAGCGGGACGGCGCGCCCGGTCGCGTCGGTCACCGCCGTGGTGAGAGCCGGCGCGCGGCGGACCGCAGGGACCGAGTCGGCTACGAGCGGCAGCACGAGCAGGACGAGGAAACTCGTCACGACCGAGATCCACACGGCCCGCGCCGTGAGGCGCCGCCAGAAAAAGATCAGGAAGATCGCCGCGCCAAACGGCACGTTGACCGTCAGCACGAGCACGATGATCGCCTGCAGGTTGTTCATCGCGAGCGCCGAGATGACGCCGAGCGTGAGGAGGGCGACGACCGTGAGGCGGGCGGCGCGCAACGCCTGCGCCGGCGTGGCCGCAGGGCGGTGGTGCCGGTAGATGTTGCGCACGAAGAGCGAGGAGACCGCGAGCGCCTTGGCCGCGAGCGTGGACATGGTGCCCGCGAGCACACCGGCGAGCATCAGCCCGACGAGGCCGGGCCCGAGCAGGCGCTGCGACATCGCGCCCCACGCGGCGTCGGGATCGGAGAGCCCGCCCACGCCGAAGAGCGCGACGCCGATGAGGCCGGCCAGCGCCCAGAGGATGATCATGAAGCGCTTCAGGTAATTGCCCGTGACGCCGAAGCGCGCGGCGAACTCGTTTTTCGCCGAGCCGAAGATCGTCATGTTGTGGCTCAGCGCGTTGATCTGGACGAGGCTGAGCAGCAGCACGGAGCCGATGAACCACAGGGAGTTGCCCGGTCCCGCAAAGAGGTTGGTCATCTGCACGGGTACCTTCTGCGCCAAGGCGCCCCAGCCCCCGATGGCGCGGAGCCCGGTGGGGACGAGCAGGACCGAGAACACGATGATCAGCACGCTCTGCAGGCCCTCGTTGACCGCGGCGGCGGAGAGGCCGCCCAGCACGATGTAGCAGCCCACCACCAGCGTGAAGCAGAGGTAGAACGGCAAAGGCCGCAGCAACGAGATGTAGCTGTGCAGCTCGTTGCGCGCATCGCGGTCCTGCAGCGACGCCAGCTCGGCGCGCGCGGCAGGCTCAAGCTCGCCCGCCCGGGCCGTGCGCTCGAGGTCCTTGAGGCGGTGATAGGATTCCACGGTCTGGCGCTCCGCGGCCGTCCACGCGCTCTCAGGCTTGGTGACGAGCGACGAAGCGATCTTAAAGGCCACGAAGTTGGCAAAACCGAGGAAGACGCAGGCCACCACGATCTGGCTCAGCGTGTAGAGCCGGCTCAGGCCGCGGCTGCCGAAGCGGTCCTCGAACAAATCCGCCGAGGTCATCAGCCGCACGCGCCGGAACCAGACGTGCATGAACCAAAAATACGGGTTCATGAACACCGTCTGGAACGAGAACCACACCCCTGCGACGCCGCGCTGGAAGACCAGGCTGGCTGTGCTCACGGCGCCCTGCGGCTCCATCGCGTTGCCGAAGGAGAGGAAGAACTGGTAGAGTTTGCCCAGCTTGCGCCCCGCCAGGAAGAAGCCCTCCTCGCTCGCCGCGGCCTTGGCCGCGCGCTGCCCGATGAAGATCGCCGCGGCGAAGTAGCCGAGGACGACGAGGATATCCAACCAATGGAGACTGCCGTAGATCATGATGGGGGAAAGCGGCCGGACGGGGAGCGGCGGGGCGGACCATGGACGTATTTGATATTGCCGGGCGGGCCACCCTGCAAAATACTGACAGTCAGAAAAGCATGGCCACCCCTACCCTGCGCACCCTGGCCCGCGAGCTGGGCGTCTCCCGCACCACCATCTCGGAGGCGCTCCGCGACTCGCCGCGGGTGCGACCCGAAACCGCCGCCAAGATCCGCGCCGCCGCCGAGGCCGCCGGCTACCTGCGGAACCCCCTCGCCGGCGCGATGATGTCGGAGCTGCGGCGTTCGCGCGGCGGCCTGTTTCGCGGCGTGATCGCGGTGCTCGACCTCGAGGAGCCGGACCGGCCGGCCTATGCGAAAAATTTCCACGACGCCCTCGCGCGCGGCGTGCAGGAGCGCGCCACCGAGCTGGGCTTCCGCTCCGACCGTTTCATGGTCGGCGGCCGCACGCTGCCGGCCCGGCGCCTCGACCAGATCCTCCAATCGCGTGGCATCCGCGGCGTGATTTTGCTGCCCGCCTGGCGCACACCGAGCCTCGGGCCCTTCAACTGGGATCGCTACACCGGCGTGTACCTCGACTACCAGATCGACCGCCCCGCCCTGCACTGCGTGTGCTCGGACCATTTCCAGTCGATGATGGACACGCTGCACGAGCTGCAGCTGCGCGGCTACAAGCAGCCCGGCATCATTTTGCCACCGCAGCACGACGCGCGGCTCTCCCACCGGTGGGAGAGTGCTTTCCTTGGCTTTCACCAGCACTACACGACGGCCGGAGGCGTGCCGCCGCTGATCACCGACCAGCTGGACCAGAAGGTCTTCACGAACTGGTTCCGCCGGCACAAGCCCGACATCGTGCTCACCCACCTCCTCGATGTGCTGAAATGGATGCGCGCCGCCGGGGCCGAGGTGCCGCGCACCCACGGTTTCTTCTGCCTCAACCTGATCCACGCCACGCAGGAGCCGTGCGCCGGCCTCGACCTCGCACCGGCCGACATCGGGGCACTCGGCGTGGAGGTGCTTATCGGCCAGCTGCACCGCAATGCCCGCGGCGCGCCGCCCCGGCGCACCCTGACCACCCTCGCCTCGACCTGGGTCGAGGGCCCGACCGTGCTGCCCCGGAAAGCCGGCTGAACCAACCGCGGACGGTCCGTTTTCTGACTGTCCGCCAAATCCGGTCTTCTGCCCCGGTCGCCCCGGGATGTAAATGGGCACGCTTTCCCCATGCCCATCCAACGCATCGCGCTCGTCGGCACCGGCGGCCGCGCCCTCTCCTTCGCCGAGCCCATCGTCCGCACGTACGCGGCCAACAACCGGCTCGTCGCCATGCTCGACGCCAGCCCCGCCCGGCTGGCCTATTACAACGAGATCATCACCAGCCGCTGGGGCGCACCGGCCGTGCCCACGTACGCGCCAGCGGATTTCGCACGCATGCTGCGCGAGCAGCAGGTGGACACGGTGCTGGTGTGCAGCAAGGACTCCACGCACCACGGCTACATCGTCGCCGCGCTGGAGGCGGGCTGCGACGTCATCACGGAAAAGCCGATGGTGATCAGCGCCGCGCAGTGCGCGGACATCGCCGCAGCCGCAGCGCGCACGGGCCGCCGCGTGCAGGTGGCCTTCAACTACCGCTGGGCGCCGTTTCGCACCAAGGTCCGCGAGCTCCTCGCTACGGGCACCATCGGCCGCGTGCGGTCGGTGAATCTTGAATACCTGCTCGATACCTGCCACGGCGCGGACTACTTCCGCCGCTGGCACGCCGAGATGGCGGAGTCGGGCGGGCTCTTCGTGCACAAGGCCACGCACCACTTCGACCTCGTCAACTGGTGGCTCGATGCGATCCCCGCCCAAGTCTTTGCCGCGGGTGACCTCGTTTACTACGGCCGCGCCAACGCCCTCGCGCGCGGCGACGGGAAACTCGCGGCCCGCGATCGTTACCTCGACGCCCCGGCGGAGGGCGACCCCTTCCATCTCGACTTGCGTGGCAGCGAGAGCTTCCGCCGTCTCTATCTCGAGGCCGAGGGCGACTCCGGCTACATCCGCGACCGCAATGTCTTTCGCGACGGCATCGACATCTATGACCAGATGACCGCCATCGTGCGCTACCGCACCGGCGAGACCCTCACCTACGCGCTCACCGCCTACAGCCCGCGCGAGGGCATGCGCGTGGTCTTCAACGGCGACCGCGGCCGGCTCGAGTATTACGAGTTCACCGGCTCGCACATGAACCGCGCGGTCAGCAGCAGCGAGTTCCAGCACGAGCAGCACGGCAGTGCCGAGGCGGCGGGCGAGTACATCCGGGTGTACCCGCACTTCGCGCCGAGCTACGAGGTCCCGATGCCGGCCGCCAGCGGTCCGCACGGCGGCGCCGATGCGGTCATGCAAGAGCAGCTGTTTTCCGCCACGCCGCCGGTCGATCCGTGGCAACGCCGTGCCGGCCACGAGCAAGGCGCCGCCTCGGTCCTCGTCGGGGTCGCCGCCAATGCCTCCATAAAAACGGGCCAACCCGTGCGCCTGCTCAACCTCGCCCCGCTCGCGCCCGCGGCCTTGCGGCTGAGCGAGCTGATCTGATCTCCCTATGAAGAACCTGCTGCTGCCCCTCGGCTTGCTGCTCGGCACCCTCGCCGCCGGGGCCGCCACGCCACCCGCAGAATGGATCGACCCTGACACCGGCCACCGTGTCCGCCGGCTCTCGACGGAGCCGGAGACCGCCTCGCTGTATTTCCATCAAAACGCCTTTCTGCGCGACGGCCGCATGCTGGTGCAGGCCCCGGCGGGCGTGGCCGCGCTCAACCTCGACACGCGCGCCCTGCAAGTGCTGCTCCCACGGGGCTCCTATCAGGCCGGCGGCTCCGCGGGCCTCGAAGTCGGCCGGCGCACGGGCCGCGTCTTCTTCGAGCGGGACGGCGCCGTGTGGGCCATCGATCCCGCCGGCGGCCCGGCCAGCCGGCTCGCTCCCCTGCCCGCCGACGCGCATCTCTCTGCCATCAACGCCGACGAGACCCTCGCCATCGGCACCACCACTGAGCCCGGCCACCCGCCGGTCGACACCTGGCCGGCCAAAGGCGTCGTCATGCACGCTCCCGACGGCCGCGTGCTCACGTTTGCCGAGATGCGCGAGGAGCTGATCAACCAACGCCTCGAGCAGCGCGTGCCGATGACGCTCTTCACCGTCGATCTGCGCTCGGGCGCGCTCCGCACCCTGCTGCGCACCACGGACTGGCTCGGGCACGTGCAGTTTTCCCCGACCGATCCCGGCCTCGTCCTCTTCTGCCATGAAGGCAACTGGCACCGCGTTGACCGGCTCTGGACCATCCGCACCGACGGCACCGGCCTGACCCAGGTCCACCACCGGCAGATGGCGATGGAGATCTGGGGTCACGAGTTCTTCGGGCCCGACGGCGGCACCGTGTGGTACGATCTCCAAACCCCGCGCGGCCAGGACTTCTGGCTCGCCGGCGTCGAGCTCTCCAGCGGCCGGCGCACCTGGTACCACCTCGAGCGCAACCAATGGTCGGTGCACTACAACATCTCCGCCGACGGAAAATTATTCGCCGGCGACGGCGGCGACCCCGAGATGGTGGCGCACGCGCCGGACGGCAAATGGCTCTACCTGTTTACCCCGGAGAAAATCACCGACAGCAAACCTGCCGCCCTGCCCGGTGCCGCCGACTGGATCCAAGGCGGCGTGCTGCGCGCGGAGAAGTTGGTGAACCTAAAGAACCACGACTACCGGCTGGAGCCCAACGTGCGCTTCAGCCCGGACGGCCGCTGGATCGTTTTCCGCTCCAATCTGGAAGGCGCGGTCCACACCTACGCCGTCGAAGTCGCCAAAGCCGCCCGCCCATGAAAATTTTCCTCTGCTGTCTGCTCTTGGCCTGCGGCGCGGTCGCCGCGCGCGGCACCGGCGCCCAAGTCATCCCGCTGTGGCCTGAAGGCGTGCCCGGCCGCAAAGCGGATGCCGCGCCCGAGTACGAGAAGGACGGCCGCATCTACAACGTCCAAGACCCCGCGCTCTACTATTTTCCCGGCGATCCCGCCAAGGCCAACGGTACCGCGGTGATCATCTGTCCCGGCGGCGGCTATGTGCGCCTCGCGGTCGGCCCCGAGGGCGGCGACCTCGGCGTCTGGCTGCGCTCGCTTGGTATCACGACTTTCGTCCTGAAATACCGGCTCGCGGAGTTCGGCCACCCCGCGCCGTTGCAGGATGTGCTGCGCGCCATGCGGATCGTCCGCTCGCGCGCGGCGGAGTTCGGCATCGATCCGCATCGCCTCGGCCTCTTCGGCGGTTCCGCCGGCGGGCACCTCGCTGCCTGCGCGGGCACGCTGTACGATGATCCCGCCGGCCGCACCGGCGCGGCGATCGACGCGGTCGATGCCCGGCCGGATTTTCTGATGCTGGTCTATCCTGTCATCAGCATGGACGACGACATCGTGCACGCGCAGTCGCGCGAGGCGCTGCTGGGCAAGCATCCCGACCCGGCGCTGCACAATCTGCTGTCGGTGGAGAAACACGTCACCGCCCGCACGCCGCCGACGTGGATCATGCACACGCAGGAGGACAAGGGCGTCGTGCCGGAGAACAGCCTGCGCTTCTACACGGCGCTCCTCCGCGCCGGCGTGCCGGCGGAGCTGCACATCTACGAAAAAGGCGAGCACGGTGTCGGGATGAAACCCGGCCTCGGCACGACCTCCGACTGGCCGCAGCAGGCCGCCGCCTGGCTGAAGATGCGCGGTCTCCTCGAGCGGCACTGAGCGCCGCCTCACCTCAAGCTTTCTCCGCCACCGCCAGCTGGCCGCAGCCCGCGGCGATGTCGATGCCGCGGCGCTGGCGCACCGTGCTCGGCAGGTCGAACTCCTCCTTGAGCACGCGCTGGAAATGATGCGCGGCCGCCAGATGCGTCGGTACGCCGTTGTATCCGTTGGTGGGATTCAGCGGGATGAGGTTCACCTGTGCGGGCAGGCCGCGCAGCAATGCGCCGACCGCGCGGGCGTCGTCCGCCGAGTCGTTCTTCCCCTCGATCAGCGTCCACTCGTAAAAAATCCGCCGGCCCGTGGTCTCGCTGTACGTGCGGCACGCGGCCATGAGTTCGTCGAGCTGCCATTTCCGCGCGGCGGGCACCAGCGCGGCGCGGCCGGCCTGCGTGGCGGCGTGCAGCGAGACGGCGAGATTCATCGGGCGCTGCTCCGCCGCGAGCCGCAGGATGCCCGGCACCACACCGACGGTGCTGACCGTGATGCGGTCGGCGGCGAGCGAGAGTCCATTCTGGTCGCGCAGGATGTCCACCGCCTTCATCACCGCGTCGTAATTGTGCAGCGGCTCGCCCATGCCCATGAGCACGACGTTGCGCAGGCGCTGGCCGTGAACCCGCAGCGCGCGCTGCACGTGCGCAGCCTGCGCCGTGATCTCGCCGGGCGTGAGGTGCCGCGTGTAGCCCATCTGGCCGGTCGCGCAAAACACGCAGCCCATCGCGCAGCCGACCTGCGAGCTGATGCAAGCCGTGACGCGGCCCGTGTAACGCATGAGCACCGTCTCGATCTTTTCGTGATCCGTGAGCTCGAGCAGGTACTTGCGCGTAAAGCCATCGCTCGAGTCGGTCTCCAGCGCCGTGGGCAGCAAGCCGAGGCGCGTCTCGGCGGCCAGGCGCGCGTGGACCTTGGCCGGCAGGTCCATCATCGCGGCGAACGAATCGGCGCAGTCCCAGTACAGGTATTTCCACAGCCGCGCCGCGTGCACCGGGCTGAGCTCCCAGCGCGCGAAGAGCGCGGTGAGTTCCTCGCGGGTGAGGTCGAAGAGATTGGCTTTTTCGGCACTCACGATTTCAGGGAAGCCAGCGCGGCGGTGATCGGCACGGTCTGGCGTTTCCGATCGAGGAAGAAGTTGATCTCGGTGTAGCCGACGGACTGCAGCGTGCGCATGGCCGACACGTAGCCGTCGCTCACGCGACGCGGCGTATGCGCATCGGCGCCGAGCACGACCGGGATGCCGCGCTCGCGCATCATCCCGAGCATCGCCGGGCTGGGGTTGATCTCGGAAATGGCCTTCTGCACGCCGCTGGTGTTGAGCTCCATCGCCACGCCGGTCTTCGCGATGCGGTCGAGCGCGCGCTCGATGTACGGCCGGATGCGCGCGAAATCCCAATCCGCGGGCGACTCGTTTTTCACGAGGTCGGGGTGCGCGAGCGTGTCGTAGAGCCCCGTCTCGGCCGCCTCGGCGAGGTGCTGGAAATAGAGCTGCTGGTACTCGAAATAATCGCCGCGGAAAAACCGCGCCTTGTACTCCGGCACCTGCATGTGCACGGAGCCGAGGATGTGATGCAGCCGGTGGCGCGCATGGAGTTTTTCCAGCCACGGCTCGACGCCCGGATAATAATCGCTCTCCAGACCGAGCCGCACATCGAGCCGGCCGGCGAATTTATCCTGGGCCTCACCCACGAGCGCGACGTAGTCCTCGTACTGCTCCGGGTCCATGCGCGTGAAGTTGGGCGCGATGTCGGGCAACGGACAATGGCAGGTGAAGATGATGCCCTTCAGGTTGCGCGCGAGCGCCTCGGCCGCGTACTCCACGGGCAGGCCGACCGCGTGCTTGCAGAGCGGCGTGTGGCAGTGGGACTCGTAGAGGAGTGGTGCGGACATCGGATCCAAAGTAGCGCGGGCGTCCCCGCCTGCAAACGAAACGATGGCAGGCGGGACGCCTGCGCTACGCTCAGAGCAGCTCCGCCGCCGCGGCGTTGGCGCGAACCTGCGCAGGGTTCTTGCAGCCGGGAATCACGGCGGTGACCACTGGATTCTTCAAACACCACGCGAGTGCCCACTGCGCCATCGGGACGCCGGCGGGCACTTCTGTCGCGGCGATGCGCTGGACTTCGGCTAGCTTGGTGTCGCGGTCGGTCTTCATCCACGCCTCGCGCACGTCGCCCGCGGCAAAGACGGCACCGGGCTTGTACTTGCCGGAGAGAAAACCACTCGCGAGCGGCACGCGGGCGAGCACGCCGAGGTTGTCGCGCTGGCAGGCGGGCAGCACCTGCGCCTCGGCCTCGCGCTGGAGACGGTTGTAAACGACTTGGATCGCGCCGGCGCCGACGGCCTTGGCCCGCTCGGTCTGGTAGAGGTTGGTCTGTGGGCTGATCGAGAGGCCGAGATGGCGGACCTTGCCCTTGGCCTGCTCGCGCTGGAGCGTCGCCCAGAGGCCGTCGGTGTCGAACTCCGCGTCCTCCGCCGAGTGGCACTGCAGCAGGTCAACGTAGTCGGTGCGCAGAGCCTTCAGGGAATCATCGAGCTGGCGCACAACGTCGGCGGCGTCGAAGTGCCGCGTGCGGTCGAAATTCTTGTGGAAGTGGTGACCGAACTTCGTCGCGACGATCCATTTCTCGCGCTGGCCGGCGATGGCGTTGCCGATGAAGCGCTCGGAGAGGTGGTCGCCGTAGCACTCGGCGGTGTCGATGAAGTTGATCCCGCAGTCCTGCGCCGCGGCAAAGATCGCGTCGACCTCGGGCTGCGTAAAATCCACGCCCCACTCGCCGCCAAACTGCCAGGTACCGACGCCGACCACGGAAATTTTGAGGCCGGTGCGGCCGAGGGTGCGATAATGCATGGATAAACGGTGGAAAAAATTAAGGGCCGGTCAAAGGACCGGCCCTGTTTTTTAAGTTTTAGAAGAACGTGTAGTACTTCTTCTCGCCGAGGCGCTGGATGAGGAGCGCGAGCTCCATCGCGTGGTAGTCGCCCCACATGGAGGACTCGCCGTTGGGGACCTTCTGGCCCTTGGCGATGTGGTCCCAGCCATTCGGGCGGTGGTACACGCTGTGGAGCAGGAGGCCCTGGTGCTTCTTGTCGGTCGAGAGGTAGGGCTCGGCGAAGATCGTGTCGGCGACCGTGAGGCCGGCCTGGTAGTACTTCTTGCCGGCGGCCTTCTCACCCTTGCCGTCGAGCCAGAGGCCGAGGCGGATGAGACCCTGCGCGGCGATGGCGGCGGCGGAGCTGTCCACGGGCTCCCACGCGTTGTAGGGATCGGCGTTCTTCTTGGTGTAGTCGCCGAGCTTGTGCGTGTTGAGCGCCATCGAATCCCAGTAGGGCACGCCGTCCTTCGCGGTGTAGCCGTCGATATAGTAATCGGCGGCGGCGCGCACGGTGGCGAGGTAGAGATCGGTCACGGCGCGGCGGCCGCCGACGGCGTCGAGGTCGGCGCCCTTCACGGTGTCGAGGAACTCGAGCTGCTCGGCGTAGCCGGCGATGATCCAGGCGGCACCGCGCGTCCACGTGGTGAAGGGCGAGTAACCCTGCTGCGAGCTCGGGCAGCGGAACTGGCCGTCGTTGCGATTGAAGATCGACTCGTGGGCGACACGGCCGCGCACGTCGTAGCTGTCGCGACCCTGGCCGAAGAACACGTTGAAGCGCGCGGTCGTGGCGGCGTGCTCGATGGCGCGGTGGAGGAGATTGATCGGCTTGTCACCCTCGCCCATCAGCACGTGGCCGAGCTGGTGCGCAACAACGAGGGAGCGCAGCGAGCGGATCGTGTCGGCGAAGAGGGACTGCGGCCCGTTGAACGAGTAGAGGTAGCCGGAGGGCACGAGGCCGGGGGTGCCGGCGACGGGCGACCAAGCCTGCTTCACATTGGTCGTGGCGTGGCGCGCGGCCTGCACGGCGCCGGAGACCTTGAGGGCAACCTCGGTGTAGTTGATCTCATCCTGGTTGGACGCGACCTTGCCCTCGAGGATGAGGCGGCGGAGGTTGCCGTAGGTGGAGACGTTGTTGAAGCCGTGGTCATGCACGCCGACGTGCGACACGTGCGAGGCCATGTACTTGAGCGTCTTGGCGCGGCCGAGCGCGAGGAAGGACTCGTCGCCCGTGGCATCGTACTGGAGGAACGCCATGCCAAACTGGAAACCCTGGGTCCACTCGGTCCAGCCGCGCGAGGTGTACTTGCCGGCGACGGTGAAGACGGGGGTGCCCTTGGCGGAGTCCCACGAGGCGTCGATGGACCGGATTTTCTGGCCGGCGAGTTCGAAGACGCGGGCGGTTTTCTTGGCGAGGCGCTGCGGCGTGAGCGTGGCGTTGATTTTCATAGAAGCAGGGGAAGACCTTGCGGCGTTCCCCGGGGCGAAACAAGGGGGAAACGCGTCAGTGTGATCGACGGTAGGAGCCTGCTTGCAGGCGATGAACGACGCCATCCGCGGACCAACCCGTTCATCGCGTGCAAGCACGCTCCTACGCCGGAGCGCCGGGCTTGCGTGGGGAGCGGGAGCCGGAGATGCTGGCCGCGCATGATGGGTTTCCTCCAAGAATTCCTGCAGGCGTTCATCCCGCTGTTTGTGGCGATCGACCCGATCGGGCTGGCGGCCATCTTCCTCGCGATGGGGCAGAACACCGCGCCCGATGCCCGCAAGCGCATCGCCAACCAGGCGGTGTGGACGGCAGGGCTCGTGGCCCTCGGGTTTTTGTTTCTCGGACAGACCATCTTCTCGGCCCTCGGCATCACCGTGAGCGATTTCCAGATCGCGGGCGGCCTGATCCTTTTCATCCTCGCGGCGCGCGACCTGATCCACTCCGCGGTGGAGGAACCGGCCAAGCTCGCAGACGACTTCGGCGTCGTGCCGCTCGGCATGCCGCTGATCGCCGGCCCGGCGTCGATCACGACGCTGCTCCTGCTCGCGCAGACCAAGGGTTGGCTCATCACGCTCATCGCGCTGGTCGTGAACCTGGTGCTCGTGGCCCTGGCCTTCGCCTACAGCAGCTGGCTGGGCCGCAAGATCGGCCCGACGGGCCTGCGCGCGATCTCCAAGATCATCTCGATGCTCCTCGCCGCCATCGCGATCAGCATGATCCGCCACGGCTGGGCGGGGGAGTGATTTTTGTTTTTACACCAAGGTAGCAAAGGAAGCGAAGGCCGCCGCGCACCCGTCCTTTGCTATCTTTGCGTTCTTGGTGTAAAAATCATCCCGCGAAGTTCACCATCAGGTCGGCGTAGATCTTCGCACTGGCGAGGAGCTCCTTGATCTTGGCACTCTCGTCGATGGCGTGCTCGTTGCGGCCGCCGGGGCCGTAGCCGATCGTCGGGATCTTTCGCGTTTGCGCGAAGAAATGCATGTCGGTGAAACCGCTGGTGACGTTGAACACCGGCTGGCCTCCGCGGATTTTTCCCACGCTGCCGGCCATCGCGGCAAAAAACGGGTGCTTCGGCGGCGTGAAGCACGCGAAGTTTTCCGAGACCTTGTCCACCGTGATGCGGCAGTCGGGGATCTTCTTCGCGGCGGCGGCGAGGAAGGCGCGGAGCTCGCGCTCGGCGGCGGCATGGTTTTCAATCGCGAGCACGCGACGATCGATGCTGAAGGTCGCGAGCGAGGGGACGGTGTTGATCTTGCCGCCATCGCCGGAGGCAAAGACGCCGCCGACGTTGATCGTGGGCACCATGATCTTGCCCTCGGGCGTGCGGAAGCGGCGGCGCGCGAGTTTCTTTTTGTAGGCCTCGAGCGCGAGGACGAGGGCCGCCATTTTTTCGAGGGCGTTGATGCCGGCTTGGGGGCGCGAGCCGTGTGCGGCGCGACCATGCACGGTGACTTGGAGCCAGACGACGCCGTTGTGTCCGCAGCAGATGGAGTTTTCCTCGCCGCCCTCCATCACGATCGCGTAGTCGGGGCGGATCGGGGCGTTTTTCACGAGCCAGCCGGTGCCGAGCTCGGAGTCGGTCTCCTCGTCGGCGGTGAACGACACCTCAAGGTTCATCTTCGGCGCGGTGCGCGTGGCGCGGAGGGCCTGGAGCGCGAGGAGGAGGCTCGCGATGGAGCCTTTCATGTCGGACGTGCCGCGGCCGTAGATCCAACCGCCCTCGACCGCGCCGCTGAACGGGCTGCCGTGCTTCCACTTGCCGGAGACGGGGACGACGTCGTAGTGGGCGTTGAAATGGAGCGTCTTTTTCGCGCCGCGCACGGGGAGCTTGCCGAGGACGTTGAAGCGCGGGAAATCGCGCTGCTCGGGCGGCAGGTGGCGGGCGAGCTGGGCGCGGGAGACGGCGTAGCGCTTGGCCGTGAGGCCGGCGCCGGCGAGGGCGTTGACGAGGTAGGAGGTGATCGTCGCGTAGTTTTCGCCGGGGGGATTGACCGTCGAGATGCCCACGAGCTGCTGGAGGGTGCCGACAAGGTCGGCGGCATGGTGGTCGATGTAGGAAGAGGGAGTCATGCGGCTGGAGGGTCGGATGTGGTCGGGGGATAGCCCCCGTGGGCCGGGCACAAGGCCCGAGCTAACGGCCCCAGCGTAGCGGCCGGGCCGCGGTCGACAAAGCTAAAGTCGGCTTTCTCTTAATGCCTCACACTGATCCAGATCAGCCGCACCAGCGTGAGACTGACCATGGTCAGAAAGAGCGGGCGGATGAAACGCACGCCGTTTTTCACCACCAAGCCCGACCCGAGCCGCGCACCGAGCACCTGACCGAGGCCCATCGCGAGGCCGGCGCCGACTTGGACGAGGCCCGCGGAGGCGAAAACCGCGAGCGCGACAAGATTGCTCGTGGCGTTCATGACCTTGGTCGTGCCGGTGGCCTTGGTGAAATTCTGCCCGAGGAGCATGATCAGCGCGATGGTCCAGAACGACCCGACGCCGGGCCCGAAAAAGCCGTCATAGAAACCGAGCCCCAAGCCAAAGATCACAAAAAAGACCGGTTCGCGCAGCCGCGGCGCCTCGTCGCGCTCGCCAACCGTGGGGCGGAAAATCGAGTACACGAGGATCGCCACCAGCAGCCACGGCACGAGCCGCGCGAGAAAAGCCGAGTCCATCTGTTGCACCGCCAACGCGCCGCCGAGTGCACCGACCAACGTGCAGACAATGCCGAGGGTGCAGGCGCGCAGGTCCACCACGCCGCGCCGGGCATAGTGCCACGAGGCGGAAACGCTGCCGAAGGAGGCTTGGAATTTGTTGGTGCCAAGCGCGAGCGGCACAGGCAGGCCGAGGTTGAGGAGCACGGGCACGGAGATCAGGCCGCCACCGCCCGCCACGGAATCGACCAGCCCGGCGATGAGGCCGGCGAGGCCGAGCAAGGGGTAGCTCCACCATTCAAGCTGCATGGGGGCCGAGCATCGCGAAACACCGGTGGAACGAAAGCGCGGAAACGGCGTTGGGTCGCTCCTAGAGTTTCCAAGCCGGCATTGCACCCGCGCGGCGGGCCGCTTGAGTCGCCCCGTGAACGACGAGGTTGCCGCCATCATCGCCCGGCTCGGGTTGGAGCCGCTGCCGCAGGAGGGCGGATTTTTTCGACAGATTGAGCTGAGCAAGGAGCGGTTGCCCAACGGACGGGCCGCGCGCTCGGTGATCTGGTTCCTGCTGACGCCGGAGGGATTTTCCGCGCTGCACCGGCTGCAGACACCGGAGACGTGGTGCTTTTCCGAGGGCGATGCCGTCGAGCACGTGCAGCTCGATCCACGTGACGGTCGTGTGCGCGTGACACGCCTCGCAGTGAAGGGGGATGCGGTCACGGTGCCCGGCGGCGTGTGGCAGGGCGCGCAGCTGGCGGAAGTGGAGCGCGGCTGGGCGCGGGTGCAGTGCACGATGGAGCCGGCGTGGGCGGAGGAGGAGTTTGAGCTGGGTGAACGCAACTCGCTGGCACGGGAATTTCCCGCCGCAGCAGCGAGAATCGCAGCTTTGACCAGATGATTTTTGACAGCGCGCCATCGCGGCTTCACGGTGCGGCCACATGCCTCTGGCCGATCTCAGAAAAGACTATGCGCTCTCCGGGCTCACGGAGAAGGACCTCGCGCGCGATCCCTTCCGCCAATTTGAAAAATGGTTCCAGGAGGCGGAGGCCGCCAAGATCGCCGAGCCCAACGCCATGACGCTCGCCACCGCCGGGCGCGACGGCCGGGCCTCGGCGCGCACCGTGCTGCTCAAGGGCGTCGACGGGCGCGGTTTCGTTTTCTACACCAACTACGAGAGCCGCAAGGGCCGCGAGCTCGACGTGAATCCGCGTGCGACGCTGCTCTTCCCGTGGGTCGCGCTGGAGCGCCAGGTGATCATCGAGGGCCCCGTCGTGCGCACCTCGCGCGAGGAGTCCGAGGCGTATTTTCACAGCCGCCCGCTCGCGAGCCAGCTCGGTGCGTGGGCTTCGCCGCAGAGCTCGATCATCCCGGGCCGCAAGTCCCTCGAGGATACGATGAAGGAGCTGGAGAAAAAGTACGCGGGCCAGGTGGTGCCGCTGCCGCCGCACTGGGGCGGCTTCCGGCTGAATCCCGAGACCGTGGAATTCTGGCAGGGCCGGCGCAGCCGCCTGCACGACCGTCTGCGCTACCGCCGCGGCTCAGACGGCGGCTGGTCCGTGGAGCGCCTCGCGCCGTGAAGAAAAAATCCCGCTCCGCCAAAGCGAAGGCCCCGGCTGCCCTGCCGGCCGCGCTCCTCGCCTCGGCCCTGCAGGCCCAGGGCGACGGCGTCGTCGTGTCCGCGCTACCCGCCAAAGGGCAGAAGGCCGGCATCATCTTCGCCAACGAAAGTTTTTGCACGATGAGCGGCCGCGCCGCCGCCGGCCTCGCCGGGCTGCCGCATGCGGCGCTGCACGCCGACCGCACCGACTGGGAGAAATTCGAGCGCTGGCTCCGCACCGCGCCGCCCGGCAAGGTGCTCGCCGGCGAGGGCTACCTCGTCGGCCGCGAGGGCGCCACGCCCTACGCCTCGTGGACCTTCGGCGTCATCCGCAACACCCGCCGGCGCCCCACCCACCTCGTCGCCACCTACCGCGACACCACGGAGAAGCGCCGCCTGCAGGAGGCCCTCGTGCACGCCCAGCGCCTCGACGCCGTGGGCCGCCTCGCCGGCGGCGTGGCGCACGATTTCAACAACCTCCTCTCCGTCATCAACGGCTATTGCGAAATGCTCGCCGCCCAGGTGTCGGACCGCCCGCACGCCCTGCGCGAGGTCAACGAGATCCACCGCGCCGGCATGCAGGCCGCCGCGCTCACCCGGCAGCTCCTCGCCTTCGGCCGCCGCCAGCCGATGGACGCGCGCGTGATCGACCTCAACCGCCTCGTCAGCGACAACGCCGAGATCATGAGCCGCCTCGTCGGCTCCGCCGGCAAGCTCGAGCTCGACCTCGCGGAAAACCTCGGCCGCACGCGCGCCGATCCCACGCAGTTCCAGCAGGTGATCCTCAATCTCGTGATCAACGCGCGCGATGCGCTGCGCGACAAGGGCTGCATCACCATCACCACCGCCAACCGCGAGATCGCCGCCGGCCTCAACCGCCGCGTGACCGACGTGCCTCCCGGCCGGTATGTGAGCATCGCCGTCAGCGACAACGGCACCGGCATGGACGCCGAGACGCAGAAGCACCTCTTCGAGCCCTTCTTCACCACCAAGCCCGAGGGCAAGGGCACCGGCCTCGGCCTCGCGCTCGTGTACGGCGTGGTGCAGCAGAGCGCCGGCTACATCACCGTGCGCAGCGCGCTGCTCGCCGGCTCGACGTTCGAGATTTTGCTCCCCGAGTTCACCGGCAGCGAGGAGCCCGCCGACCTCGGCGGCCCCGTCTCGCCGCTCCCGGCCACGCGCGGCCATGAGACGCTGCTCCTCCTCGAGGAGGACGACGTCGTGCGCAAGATGGTCGCCGGCATGCTCACCGCCGATGGCTACCGCGTGCTCGCCGCCAAGACGCCCACCGAAGCCTTGAAACTCTTCCGCGCCCACGCGCGCCCCGTGCAGCTCCTGATCGCCAACCCGCGCCAGGGCGGCAGCACCGTCGCCCGCTCGCTGCTCGAGGCGAAGAAGGATCTCCGCATGCTCTGCACGAGCAACCACGAGACTCTCCCACCGCTCTCCTGGCTCAAGAAAGAGCACCAGGCCAGCATGGTGAAACCCTACGCCCTCAGCGAAATTTTGCTCACGGTCCGGACGCTGCTCGACGCGTAAGCACGGAGGCGA
>JAFEGO010000074.1 GCA_018239845.1 Verrucomicrobiota bacterium | reverse complement strand
TGAGCAAGGCGCGCGACGACCAGAAGTATTTTCCCCAACTGAAGCGCTTTTAGGGCTTGGTTTTAGCGGAGCCGGGCGATTGTCTTATCGGTTTCAAACATGGCACTGGCACTTTTATTTGCAGGACAGGGCGCCCAAAAGGTCGGCATGGGCAAGTCGCTCTACGACCAGTCGGCCGCCGCGCGCGCGCTTTATGACGAAGCCAACCGGGTGCTGGGCTGGGATCTGGCCAAGGTCAGCTTCGAGGGACCGGAAGATCAGCTCACGCAGACCAAGGTCTGCCAGCCGGCGTTGTTGGTGCATGGGCTGGCGGTGCTGGCCGCGCTGCGCGAAGCGGGCAAGACCGTGGAGCCGGGCTTCGCGCTCGGGCTCAGCCTGGGTGAGATCACGGCGCTGACCGCGGCCGGGGTATTCGATTTTGCGACAGGTCTCCGCGTCGTGGCCGAGCGTGGCCGCCTGATGCAGCTGGCCTGCGAGCAGACGAGCGGCGGCATGGCCGCCATCATCGGCGAGGAGCGCGCCAAGGTGCAGGAGCTCTGCGCCGAGTTCGGCATCGAGGCGGCAAATTTCAACGCCCCCGGCCAGATCATCGTTTCCGGCGAGAAAACCAAAGTCGCCGCCGCGGTGGCCGCCGCCAAGGACAAGGGCATCAAGAAGGTGATCCCGCTCAATGTCGCTGGCGCCTACCACAGCCGTCTCATGGAGCCGGCCCGCGCGGCGTTCAGCACCTTCCTCGATGGCGTGACCTTTAACGCCCCGAAATTCCCCGTCTTCACCAACACCACGGGCCGCACCGTGACCGAGCCCGCGGCGATCAAGGCCGCGCTCGTCGCGCAGGTCGTCTCCTCCGTCCTCTGGGAAGACTGCATGCGCAACGCCGCCGCGGCGGGTGCCACGGAGTTCTGGGAGCTCGGGCCGGGCGGCGTCCTCGCCGGTCTCGCGCGCCGCACCGACAAGGCCTGGGCTGTGAAGAGCTTCGCCGAATTTTCCGACGTATCCGCCACCGCCTGACGATGCCGCATAAATACACCCGCAATTTCTGCATCATCGCGCACGTCGACCACGGCAAGACCACGCTATCCGACCGCCTGCTGGAGCATACCAACACCGTCGAGCAGCGCGTGCTGACCGACCAGCATCTCGATGCCATGGACCTCGAGAAGGAGCGCGGCATCACGATCAAGTCGCACCCGGTGACGATGAACTACCGGTCGAAGGACGGCCACACCTACAAGATCAACCTCATGGACACGCCCGGCCACGTGGACTTCTCCTACGAAGTCTCGCGGTCGCTCGCGGCGTGCGAGGGCGCGGTGCTGCTGATCGATGCGGCGCAGGGCGTCGAGGCGCAGACGGTGGCCAATGCCCACCTGGCCTTCGGCCAGAACCTCAAGGTCATCCCGGTCATCAACAAGATCGACCTGCCGAGCGCCAACCTCGACCTCTGCCTCAAGCAGCTCGAGGACATCCTCGCGATCTCCGCCGAGGAAGCGATCCTGGCCAGTGGCAAGGCTGGCATCGGCATCGTCGATATCCTCGAGGCGGTCGTGCAGCGCGTGCCGCCGCCGCGCTGGACGGATTACCCGCAGGCGCGAGCGCTGGTGTTTGACTCCCTCTACGATTCGTACCGCGGCGTGATTTCGTATGTCCGCGTATTCTCCGGCTCGCTGAAGGCGCATGAGTTCATGCTCCTGATGAGCAACAACGCGAAGTCCGAGATCAAGGAGGTCGGCGTCTTCAGCCCGAAGATGGAAAAGCGCGACGTGCTCGGCGCGGGCGACGTCGGCTACGTGGTGTCCAACATCAAGGACCCGTCCGAAATCAAGATCGGCGACACGCTCACGCTGTCCAACCGGCCCGCCACCGAGATGCTGCCCGGCTACAAGGAGGTCCGCCCGATGGTTTTCTGCGGTCTCTATCCGGTCGAGAGCTCCGACTACGAAAAGCTCAAGGCCGCGCTCGGCCGCCTGCGGCTCAACGACTCGGCGTTCATCTATTCCTCGGAGAGCTCCGTGGCGCTGGGCTTCGGCTTCCGCTGCGGCTTCCTCGGCCTGCTCCACATGGAGATCATCCAGGAGCGCATCCGCCGCGAGCACGACGTCGAGATCATCTCGACCTACCCGAGCGTCGTGTATCATATCATCAAGCACGGTGGCGTGAAGATCGACGTGGACAACCCCGTCAACCTGCCTGACCCCGGCGAGATCATCGAGATCCGGGAGCCCACGATCAAGGCCGCCATCCATATCCCCAATGATTCCGTGGGCGACATCATGTCGCTGGTCATGGAAAAACGCGGCACCGTGGACCACACCGACACCCTGGACGCGACGCGCATCATGCTGACGTGCGCACTGCCGCTCAACGAGATCCTCGTCGATTTCAACGACCGGCTGAAGAGCATCACGCACGGCTACGGCTCGATGGACTACGAGCTGGGCGAGTACCGCGCCGCGGACCTCGTGAAGATGGAAATCCTCGTCAACAACGACCCGGTGGATGCCTTTGCCAGCATCGTCCACCGCGACAAGGCCGAGGGCAAGGGCCGCGAACTCTGCGAGAAGCTCGCCGACATCATCCCGCCGCAGATGTTCAAGGTCGCGATCCAGGCCGCCATCGGCGGCAAGATCATCGCCCGCGACAACGTGAAGGAGATGCGCAAGGACGTGACTTCAAAATGTTACGGCGGCGACATCAGCCGCAAGCGCAAGCTCCTCGACAAGCAGAAGGAAGGTAAGAAGAAGATGAAGCAGTTTGGCCGCGTCTCCATTCCCTCGGACGCCTTTATCAAGGTCCTGAAAACCAACTAACCCAATCCACAAGGCCCGCCATGTTCGGCTTCTTCTCGCAGGAAAGAAAGATGCGTGACAACGCACGCAACTGGATCGAGCTGGCGGACAAGGTGTGGCATTTCCGCCGCGATGTGCTCGCGCCCAAGGAGGCGACCGAGCTGCGCCAGCAGACGGATGTGCTGCGCGGCCAGGTCAAGGCAAAGGCCGGCGCCGCCGATCTCAAGCTGACCATCGAGTCGCTCGAGGAGGTGCTGCGCCGCACCGGCGGGGCGATTTATCCCAAGACCTCGCTGGTCGAAAACGTGGAGTTTTTTCTCGTCGCCGCGATCGTGATCCTCGGCATCCGCACGTACTTCGTGCAGCCGTTCAAGATCCCGACGAATTCGATGTGGCCGACGTACTACGGCATGACGCCGGAGGTTTTCACCGACAAGGCCGAGGAACCGTCCGCCGCCGCCGTGGCCGCTCGGGCGGTGCTTTTCGGCGCCTGGCCGCACCGCCTCGATGCACCGGCGGATGGCGAGATTTTGATCCCGATCGGCGGCGGCAGCCGTTCGATCGTGCACTGCGATGTCGTGCCGGGCCGCTCGTGGGGCGTGATCCCGACGGAAGTGCGGGAGTACAGCATTTTGGTCGGCGACGCGGTGGTGAAGACCAAGGTGCCGCTGGACTTCGACTTCGACTGGGCGGTCTATGAGGCCTTTTTTGCCTCGGGTAAGGGCGATACTTACACGCAGCGCAAATTTATCGAGCTATTCAGGGCCAGGCAGGCCGCCGGTGAAACCGTCCCGGTGCGCTTGAACGGGCAGGTATTGCTCTGCCTGCGTACCGGCAAATTTGTGAAGACCGGCGAACGCGTGCTGGCGTTTGACGAACTGACCGGCGACCAGCTTTTCGTGGACCGTGTGAGCTATCATTTCATGCGGCCGCAAGTGGGGCAGGGTTTCGTCTTCCGCACAGACAACATCCGCAGCCCGGATATGCAGTACGCCGCCGGCAATCAGATCGAGAGTTATTACATCAAGCGCCTGGTCGGGACGCCGGGCGACACGCTGGAAGTCCGGGAGCCCGTGCTTTACCGCAACGGCAAGCCGATCACCGGCGCATCGGCGTTTGAAGGCAACGCCAAGCGGCTTGGCGTTTACGCCGGTTATATGGCGCTGCGGGACCTCGAACCGGGTAAAACCATAAAAGTGCCGGAAACGGGTTTTTACGCGATGGGTGACAACTCGGGGAACAGCATGGATAGCCGGTACTGGGGTTTCGTCCCGAAAAAGGACGCCATCGGCCGTCCGCTGTTTATCTATTTCCCGTTTACCAAGCGCTGGGGTCCGGCGCGGTAAATGCTAAGGTTTGGCCAATCCTCGATTTGGCCATGATTTCCTCCTCTAGAGATTCGCACAATCATTATTATGTTAAGTAAATATGAGTGCTGATAGCCCGCAAACGAGCCCTGCTATTTCGACGGTTTCCGGTGGCCTCACGGTTGCCCCGCTTTGGAACTGGCTGAGCAGCCGGTCGGCCGGCGTGCTGTTGCACCCCACTTCGTTGCCCGGCGCGTTTGGCGTGGGTTGTCTGGACGGATCGGTTGATGCGTTTTTGGGCTTTCTGGCGGCCAGCGGCATCAAGCACTGGCAGACCTGCCCGCTTGGGCCGACCGGCTACGGCGATTCGCCCTACCAGTGTTTTTCGGCGTTTGCGGGCAATCCTTACCTCATCGACCTCGCGGCGCTGGTTTCGGCCAAATTGCTGCCGGCGGCGGCGCTGGAGCCGTTGCGGGCCTTGAGCGCCGATAACGTCGATTATGGCGCGCTGTACCGGCTAAAATGGCCGCTGCTCTTCCAGGCGCACGCGGCGTTTGTCGCGGGCGGCCGCACGGCCCAGCCTTATGGGAGCTTTGAGGCGTTCCGGAAGCAGAACCAGGCCTGGCTGACGGACTATGCGCTGTTTTCGGCGCTGAAGGACAATTTTGACGGCAAGGCCTGGCCGGAATGGCCCGCGGCGGTCCGTACGGCCGCGGCGGCGCGCAAAAACCCGCTGGCCAAGCAGGTCGCCCTGCGGGCCGAGGGCTACGAGTTCATCCAGTACCTTTTCTTCGGCCAGTGGGCCCGGGTTCGCGCCCTCGCCCGGAAACTCGGCATCGCGATCATCGGCGATACCCCGATCTTCGCGGCCTTCGACAGCGCCGACGTATGGGCCAACCACGAGTTGTTTCAGCTCGACCGGAAGACAGGCCAGCCAATCGCAGTCGCGGGTTGTCCGCCGGACTATTTTTCCGAAGACGGCCAGTACTGGGGCAACCCGCTCTATGACTGGCCCGCCCATGCGGCGACGGGCTATGCGTGGTGGATCGACCGTCTGCGGGCCAATTTCGCGCTCTGCGATATCGTGCGCATCGACCATTTCCGCGGTTTCGAGGCGTATTGGTGGATCCCGGCGGGCTCGGCCAACGCGCGCCCCGGCCACTGGGAGCCGGGCCCGGGCATGGATTTCTTCCGCGCCGTCCATGCGGCCCTGCCCGACGGCAAGCTCATCGCCGAGGACCTCGGCACGCTCACGCCGGAGGTGCTCGCGCTGCGCGACGCCACGGGTCTGCCGGGCATGGCGGTGCTGCAATTCGCCTTCGGCGGCGGCTCGGATAATTTCTACCTGCCGCACAACCACCGCGCCAACGCCGTGGTGTATCCCGGGACGCACGACAACGACACGACGCGCGGCTGGTACGCCGCGGCCGACGAGAAATCCCGCGACCATGTGCGCCGCTACCTGCGGATCAGCGGCGACGACATCGCCTGGGATTTCCTGCGCACCGCCTACGCCTCGGTGGCCAATCTCGCGGTCATCCCTCTGCAGGACCTGCTCAGCCTCGGCTCGGCCGCCCGTTTCAACACCCCAGGCCACAGCCAGGGCAACTGGACGTGGCGCTACCGCGCGGAACAGCTCACGGCCCTGCAAGCCAGCGCCGCGCCCTACCTGCGCGAGCTAGCGGCGCTCTACGGGCGCTGAGTCGAACCGGGCGTGCGCAAGGCACGCCCCTACAAACCGAGCCACCTGTAGGGGCGCGCCTTGTGCGCGCCCGGTTGCGCTAACGCCCTTCTACTGGCGCCAAAAATTCTTGGATCAGGTCCAGCACTTCGGAGCGCGCGTCCTCGATGACGTAGTGGCCCGCGCCCTTGAGGTAATGATGCGCGGCCTTTGGGAAAATGCCCGTCCAACGGGAGAAAATCCGGTCGTCGAAACAAAAATCCGCCCCGCCCCAGATCAGGCAGTTTTCATGCGCGGCCAGACGCGACAGATTCTGCTCGATCGTGGCGAGCGTGTGATAGCTCGGGTGCCGCGGATGCGTGGGAATGTCCTTCACGAAGGCGTCCACCGCGACGCGGTTGGCCCAGGAATCGTAGGGAAACAGCAGGCCCCGCTTCTCGGCGCGTGTGAGCTTCTTGCGGTGCATGCTCATCCACGTGGCGGGCCACGCAAAGCCGTTGGCGCCGCGCACGAGCAGCGTGCCGGGGAAGTCGGTTTTGCAGAGCGCGATGCGGCCGGGCACGTGCTTGGGCAGGAAGGCGGCCGTGTTTAAAGTCACGATACGGCCGACCATTTCGGGGTGACGCGTGGCAAAGCCGTAGCCGATGGCCCCGCCCCAATCGTGGACGATCAGGTGCACGCGTTTCAGGCCGAGCGAGGCGATCAGGGCCTCGATATCCTTGATGCGCGTCTCGAGGGTGTACGGGTAATCCTGCGGCTTGTCCGAGAGGCCCATGCCGATGTGGTCGGGCACGATGCAGCGGTGCAGGCCCGCGAGCGCGCGGATGGCGTGGCGGTAGTAAAAGGACCACGTCGGATTGCCGTGCAACATCACGACCGCCTCGTCGTGGCGCGGGCCCTCGTCGAGGTAGTTCATGCGCGCGCCGTGCGGCGTGGTGAACGACTGCGGCGCGAATGGATATTCGCGCACGAGCCAGCGGGGAAGCTGCGGGGGCGTCACCATTCGAGGGCGAGCATCAGGCAGTTGAGGCCGCTGCCGATGCCGAGCAGGCCGACGCGGGTGCCCTCAGTCACGGCGCCAGCCTCGACGGCGGCGGCGAGCGTCGCGGGCAGGGCGACGGAGCCGGTGTTGCCGAGGGTTTCGAAGGTGGAAAAATCCTTCGCGAGATCGAGGCCGAGGGTCTCGTAGAGCTTTCGGCGGTGCGTGCTGCCAACTTGGTGGCAGATGTAGCGGTCGAACGAAGTCCCCTGCTCTGCCGTGAACTCGCTCCACGTTTTTTGCGCGAGCCCGACACCGGCGACGAGCAGCTGCTCGGAGTCGGTCTGCATCGCGAGCGCATCAGCGCCGTGGGTGTCGCCTTGGCAGAGGTCGCTGTACTCCGTGGCCGCGCGCGCGATGCCGCCGAGCAGACGGTGCGGACGGCCTTGGACCAGCGAACGGTGGCACATGACGGCGGCGACGGCGCCGGAGCCGATGGTGAGGTTGGCGAAGAAGGGCTTGATCTCGTTGCGCGTCCACGGCCGCGCGAGCAGCGTCGCGAGGGTCTGGTCCACGAGCGGGCGGCCGTTTTCGCCGGAGACGACGAGCGCGCACTTGATCTGGCCGCTCTCGATCAGGCCGGCGGCGACGGTGAGCGAATTGAGGAAGCCGAGGCAGGCGTTGGAGACGTCGAAGATCTGCGCGGAGCCGGGCAGGCCGATCTTGCGGTGGGCAAACGACGCGGTGGCGGGCTCCAGCATGTCGCGACTGACGGCCGAGTGGATGAAGAGCTCGACCTGTTCCGGGCGCAGGGCGGATTTCGCGAGCACGGCCTTGCCGGCGGCGGCACTGGCGTCGGAGGGACGGGTGCCCACCGGCCACATGCGGCGCTCGCGGATGCCGGTCATCAGCTCGAGGCGGCCCTCGGGCAGCTTCAGGCGCTCGTAGAGTGGGCGCAGGCGCTCTTCGATCTGGGCGGAGCTCCAGATTTCGTCCGGGAGGACGGCGGCGAGCGACTCGATGCAGACGTGGGAAAACTTCATGCGGCGCGGCTCACTGCTCCATCCGCATGGCGAGCCGGATGATCTCCTTGTCGAAATAGTTCGCGCCGAGACCGGCATCCACGACGAGGGTCGTGCCGTTCACGCCGCTGCTGCGCTCGCTGAGGAGGAAAATGGCGGTGTTGGCCACTTCCTCGGTCGAGAGGTTGCGCTTCCGGAACGTGAGTTTCTCGGCGTAGAGATAGCTTTCAAGGTAGCCCGGGATGCCGGCCGACGCGCTGGTCTTGAGCGGACCGGAGCCGACGACGTTGAAGCGCACCTCGCTGTCGGCGCTGAAGGATTTGGCGAGGAACCGCACGGCGGACTCGAGCGCGGCTTTGATCGGGCCCATGTAGCCGTAGTTGTCGGGCGTCACGAGGAGCGACGAGATGCCGATGGTCACGACGGAGGCCTTGGGCGCGAGCAGCGGCTTGAAGGCGTTGGCGATCTCCACAAGGGAGAATGCGGAGACGGCGGTGGCTTGGAGGAAGTCAGCACGCTTGGTCTCGTGGAATGGCTTGAAACCCTCGCTGTAGTTGGCGAACGCGATCGAGTGCACGATGCCGTGCAGCGTCGCATGACCGGCGGCGCGGACCTCGGCGGCGAGACGCGCGGGCGCGCCCTCCTGCTCCACGTCGCAGAGGAAGACGGGTTTGCCGGCGAGCAACGTTTCAAGGGACTTGCGGCGAGCTTCGGAGCGCACGCTGTAAAGGACGGTGGCCCCCTCGCCTTCGAGCGACTTGGCGACGGCCCACGCGACGCTCTTGCGGTTGGCGACGCCAAACACGAGGTAGGTCTTGCCCGCGAGCTGGAGAAAGTCGCTCATGCGGTCGGGGCGCCGGCGGGGGCTTTCCAAGCCACGGAAAAATCGACCGTGAGCACGCGCGTGCCGTCGGCTTTTTTGATTGCGCCGCTCATCATGGTGAAGCCGCCGAGCGCTTCCTTTTTCTTCACCTCGATGACGATGGTGTCGCCGGGATAGATGGGATTGCGGAAGCGTACGTCACTGATCTTGGCGAGCAGCGGCACGCCCTCGCCCGGCTTGGCGCCGGCGGCCTGGGCCTGCCGCGACATGAAGAGCGCGCCCGTCTGGAAAACCGCTTCGCAGAGCAGCACGCCCGGCGTGATGGGCGCGCCGGGATAGTGACCCTTGTAAAAATCCTCGTCGGCGCGGAAGGTGCGCTCGGCCACGAGGCCGTCGGCCGTTTCGCTCACGATCCGGTCCACGAAGAGAAACGGCGGGCGGTGCGG
>JAFEGO010000073.1 GCA_018239845.1 Verrucomicrobiota bacterium | reverse complement strand
TGCAGGAGCACGGCACCCGAAAGCCCATCTGGGCGACGGAGACCGGCTATTACGGGCTCGATGAATTTCCCTATCTGCCCTGGCGGGCCCCGGTCGATGATTTCGCAACCAACCGCCTGCTGCAGAGCGAACAGCAATGCGGCGACTATATCGTCCGCTATTCAACCATTCTGCTCGCGCATGGCGTGGATAAAATCTTCTGGCACGAACCCATCGCCGGCGATGCCAATGAGGCGGTGCGTGACGCCGAGAACGTATTCATCGGCCCGAGCGGTGTGCCCAAGAAAGCTTACGCCGCCCTCTCCGCCCTCGCCAACGTCCTGGATGAGGCCCCGGTCTTCGCGGGGCAGTGGCCGGTCCCGTCGCAAATCGCAGGGCAGTCCGCGGCCCAGGTCCATGGTTACGCCTTCGCGAGCGGCGACCATTCGGTCTTGATTGCATGGGCCGTCGCCGGGGCGGCGGACTGGCAGATCGCGTGGCCCGAAGGCGCGCAGGCGCTGAACATAACGGGCGCCCCCCTGGCAGGCCGGGCCGCCAAACTGTCCGAATCCCCCGTTTACATCGTCAGCCGCGGGCTCAAGCCCGGAGAACTGGTCAGCCGCTGCGGACTGTCATTGATTAAATAATACATCACTCGCCGTCAGCCGGCTCCATGCTCATGTCTGAATTCGTCATCCTGTCCGCCACCCGCACCCCGATCGGCACCTTCCAGGGCGGCCTCGCCCCGCTGCCGGCCACCCGGCTCGGCGCCATCGCCATCCAAGCGGCCGTGGCAGAGGCCCGGGTCGAGCCCCGTGATATAACGGACTGCCTCATGGGCAATGTGCTGCAGGCGGGACAAGGCCAGGCCCCCGCGCGCCAGGCGGCGATCTACGCCGGGCTGCCGACATCCACCCGGGCCGTCACCATCCACAAAGTCTGCGGCTCCGGCCTGCAGGCGGTCATGCAGGCGGCGCATGCCCTCGCAGCCGGCATGGGTTCGATCTATGTCGCGGGAGGCATGGAAGCCATGTCGCTCGCTCCCTACTTGCTGCCCAAGGCCCGCGAGGGTTACCGGCTCGGTCACCAGCAGGTCATCGATTCACTCATCACGGATGGCCTCTGGGATCCCTACAATAATCAGCATATGGGGAGTTGCGCGGAAAAGTGCGCCAAGGCGCACGCCTTCACCCGCGAAGTCCAGGATGCCTATGCCACCGAAAGCTTTCGGCGCGCCAATGCGGCGCAGAAGGAAGGCCGCTTCACCCGGGAAATCACTCCGGTGGAAATCGCCCACGCAAAAGGCCCGGTGACCAGAATCGAGCACGACGAAGGTCCGGCCAAGGTGAAATACGAGAAGATCCCCCTTCTAAAACCTGCGTTTGAAGAGGATGGCACCATCACCCCGGCCAACGCTTCCTCGCTCAATGACGGTGCCGCGGCACTCGTCGTGACCACGGCCGAGGTCGCGAAGGAGAAAAATCTGCAGCCAATCGCGCGGCTCGTTTCGTTTGGCAGCTACGCCCATGATCCGGTGTGGTTCACCACCGCTCCCGCGCACGCGGCCCGGTCCGCCCTCCGGTCCGCCGGCTGGTCGGTGGCCGACGTGGATCTTTGGGAAGTGAATGAGGCGTTCGCCGTAGTGCCCTTGGTTTTCATGGCCGAGCTGGGCGTGCCGTTTGACCGGCTCAACATCAACGGCGGAGCGATCGCCCTCGGCCATCCGATCGGGGCGAGCGGCGCGCGCATCGTGGTGACGCTCATTGCCGCCCTGAAAGAACGCGGTCTCAAGCGGGGAGTCGCAGCCATCTGTATCGGAGGCGGCGAAGGACTGGCCGCGTGCATTGAGCTGATCGGTTAGAAATTCCCATGAACCGCGCTGCGCGTGGCCGGCGCCAACTTTTCCTCGTCTGCCGATACCCGGAGATCCAGACTGCACCCATGACCAAACACTCCCGCGTTTCGCGGAAGGAAGCTCCCAAACGCCGTCAGGAAATCGTCAGCTGGCTCAAGGCCGAGGCCACGGTCACGTACGAGCAGATTCAGAAACGGTTCGGCGTCTCACCCATGACCGCGCGACGGGATGTCGCTGCGCTGGAGACGGAAGGCCGGGCTGCCCGCACGCTAGGAGGCGTGATGCGTCTCTCCGAGGGGCTGCTGAGCGAAGGCCCGCTCTATCTGCGGCAAAAGCGCAATCTTGAGGCCAAGCGCGCCATAGCCCGCACCGCCGCCGGGCTGATCGCTCCCGGCAACACGCTGTTCCTGGACGCCGGCACGACCTGCATCGAGCTCGCACGTGTCATCGCCCAATCCCAGCTCAATGTCACCATCGTCACGAACTCCATTTTGGTATCGGCCTGCTTCTGCGAAGGCTTGAATCACGCCAAGGTCATCCAAATCGGCGGAGCGGTTAACCCCAGCGGCGGTTGCGCCACCGGGGCCGACACCGAAGCCGCCGCGAGGGGCTACTACATCGACCTCGGATTTTTTTCCGCCGTCGGTTACGTGCCCGGCGATGGCACCTATGAATCGTTTGCCGACATGTTTCGGGTCAAGCAGGCCGTCATGGAGCATTGCGCCCAGGCCATCCTGCTGGCCGACCATTCGAAATTCGGCCAGCGCGCCCTTAACCGGGTGTTTCCTGATGCCAAATTCAGCCGGATCATCACCGACCGCGTCATTCCCGGGCTGAGGGATTCCCGGCTGGTGTTAGCGCATTGAGTTTTTAATTAAGGTAATTATTACCTTAATTTCTTGCTTACCGGATAGATTGGAGCATCAACAGATTTGATCCTTTAATTTACACATAAGGTATAATTTACCATTGTTACCCAGCTACTCCGCCATGAAACAAGCCCGTCTGAATCGTCTTTTTAATCCCCGCACCGGCCGGTGCTTCGACGTCGCCCTGGACCACGGCTTCTTCAACGAAGCCTCCTTCCTCGCCGGCATCGAAAATCTGCCGCGGGCGATCGAGATCCTGGCCGAGGCTGCGCCGGATGCCATCCAGCTCACTGTCGGCCAGGCTCCGCACCTGCAGCGCCTGCCGCAGCGCCCGAAGCCCGCGCTCGTGCTGCGGACCGACGTGGCCAACGTCTACGGCTCCAATCTGCCCCGTGCCTTGTTTTCCCGGATCATCGAGGACGCGGTGCTGCAAGCCGTCCGCCTCGATGCCTCCTGCGTCGTGGTAAATCTCTTCCGCATCCCGGAGCAGCCCGAGGTCACCGATCAATGTATCCAGAATATCCTGCGTCTGAAGCCGCAGTGCGACCACTACGGGGTGCCGCTGATGATCGAACCGCTGGTTTTCCAGCCCAATGCCAAGGCCGGCGGCTACATGGTCGACGGCGATCCCGCGAAAATCATCCCGCTCGTCCGCCAAGCCGTGGAGCTGGGTGCCGACATTATCAAGGCCGATCCCACGGACGATGTTTCCATCTACCACAAGGTCATTGAGACCGCCGGCGGGATTCCCGTGCTTGTGCGCGGCGGTAGCAAGGCTCCCGAGGCCGAGATCCTCGCGCGCACCGAAGGGCTGCTCAAGCAGGGGGCGGCCGGCATCGTCTATGGCCGGAATATCATCCAGCACCCCAAGCCCGCCGCAATCACCCGCGCGCTGATGGCCGTCGTCCACGACGGCGCCTCGGTCGCCGATGCCCTGAAACATCTCACCGCCTGATTTCCCATGTCCTCCCCTGTTCGCATCGGTATCATCGGTGGCGGCCTCATGGGCCGCGAAGCCGCCAGCGCCCTCGCCCGTTGGTTTACCCTGGTTGACTTTCCCGTCCGCGCCGAGCTGACGGCGGTCTGCGATCTCCAGCCGGCGCTTCTCGACTGGTTCCGCCAGGTGCCCAGCGTGAAGCACCTGGTCACGAGCCATCGCGAGTTGCTCGCGCTCGACGACGTCGATGTCGTCTATGCCGCCGTGCCCCATCACCTGCACGAGGAAATTTACCTCGATGTCCTCCGGGCGGGCAAAGATCTCCTGGCGGAGAAACCTTTCGGCATCGATCTCGCCGCCGCTCGCCGAGTTCGAGACGAGGCGAAGAAGCTGGGCCGCTTCGTCCGGGTATCGTCGGAATTCCCGTTCCTCCCGGGCGTCCAACGCGCCTGGCAACTCGCCGCCAGCGGCTCGCTCGGCCGGATCATCGAGGCGCGCGCGGCCTTTCTTCATTCGAGCGATCTCGACCCCACCAAACCGATCAATTGGAAACGCCAGTCGAAGTACTGCGGTGAGATCGGCGTGATGGCCGATCTGGGATTGCATGTCGCGCATGTTCCCCTGCGCCTGGGCTGGCGCCCCCAGAGCGTCTTCGCGCAGCTGCAGAAAATCTATACGACCCGCCCCGATGGCAAGGGCGGCACCGCGGCTTGCGACACGTGGGACAATGCCGTGCTGCATTGCTCCGCGCCGATCGCGGGCCACGCCACCCCGCTGACCTTGGAAGTGAAGCGCCTCGCGCCCACGGAGACCAACACCTGGATTTTCGAGGTGCTCGGCACCGATCGCGGGGTGCGTTATTCCACCAAGGAGCCGAAGACCTTCTGGACCTACCGGCGCGACAAGGAGCAGTGGTGGGAAAAGACCGATCTCGGCTTCGCCACGCCGTTCAAGACGATCACCGGCGGGATTTTCGAGCCCGGCTTCCCCGACATCCTCCAGCAGATGTGGGCCGCCTTTCTCGCTGAGCGCGCGGGTCAGCTCAACGGCCGTTTCGGCTGTGCCACGCCCGACGAGGCCGTCGCCCATCACGAGATTTTCGCGGCCGCGCTGCGCTCGCATCAGGAACAGACCGTCGTATCACTGTGACCGCCGAGTCCACCACCCCCCGTTCCGGCATCATCGCCGGCGGCAATTGGATCAGCGATCACGTCAAGCTGATCGACGTGTGGCCGGAGCAGGACAGCCTGGCCAATATCTCCGGGCTCTCCCTCGGCAACGGCGGCGGACCTTACAACGTCCTCAAGGACCTCGCCCGCCTCGGTGCGCCGTTCCCGCTCGCCGGCATCGGATTGCTCGGCGACGACGCCGACGGCCAGCGCATCCTCAAGGATTGCGCCGACCACCGCATCGCGACCGCGCAACTCGGCGTAACGGCACGGCAGCCCACGAGTTTCACGGATGTGATGACCGTGCGCGGCACCGGCCGACGGACCTTTTTCCATCACCACGGGGCAAATGCGTTGCTCGCCCCGGAGCATTTCGACTTCTCCGGCTCGACGGCAAAGCACTTCCACCTCGCCTACCTCCTCCTGTTGGATGCGCTCGATGCCCCCGGCCCGGACGGACGGCCACGGGCGGCGGAGGTGTTGCACCGCGCCCGCGCGGCCGGCCTTCGCACTTCGCTGGATTGCGTGAGCGCCGATGGTGCGCGCCAGCGGGCCACCGTCACGCCCGTGCTTCCCGAGGTGGACATCCTGTTCAGCAACGATCACGAGGCCGAGCAAGTAACGGGCCTGAAGGTTGGCCGCGGCGCGACCTTGGACCGAGCCGCCATGGAACAGGCGGCGCAGACCCTCATCCGGCTGGGTGTGCGGGAGTGGAGCGTGATCCATTTTCCGGAGGGGGCCCTGGCCTGCTCGGCCCGCGGCGAGACGGTGTGGCAACCGAGCGTGCGCCTGCCAGCCGGGGAAATTGCCGGGAGCGCAGGCGCGGGCGACGCTTTTGCTGCCGGGGTGCTTTTCGGACTTCACGAGAACTGGACCATGGCGCGCTGCCTCGAACTGGGCGTCTGCGTGGCCGCAGCCTCGCTGCGCCATCCCACATGCTCCGAGGCCGTAGGGCCCCTGGCCGAGTGCCTCGCGCTCGGCCGGAAGCACGGATTCAGGAGCTGACTTAAAGCCTCCCTTAATCGGAAAAGGTCGCCGGCGGGCGCGCAACGTCGGCCGCCACGGCGCCACGATCGCGCTGGAGCTGCCTGATCAGCTCGCGCGTGAGCACGTCCGTGAGCGCTGCGATCTGCTCGGGCGTATAAGCGTTCCAACCGCACCCGGTCTTCACCCCCAGGTGGCCATGCCCGACCCGGCGCTTGAGCTGCATCGGCACCGTGCGGTCCGCGTTCAGCTGCGGAAAGAGCGAGCGGCAAATTTCGAGATAAACATCCAGGCCGCCCAAGTCCGCGGTGCCGAATATCCCCGTCACCGGGATCCGCCGGCCGAAGCCGGTCTTCGCCACTGTATCAATATCCTCGGGCGTCGCGACGCCCTGCTCCACCAGCGCCATGGCCTCGCGTTGGAGCGCGAACGCAAGGCGGTTCCCGATGAAACCATCAATTTCCTTCCGCACGATAACCGGCGCCTTGCCACAGCGCACGAGCAGCGCCCGTATCTCTTCCACCATCGAAGGCAGGGACTCCGGATGCGGCACCAGCTCCACCAGCGGCATCAGGTGCGCGGGATTCCAGTAATGCATCACGAGGAAGCGCTGCTTCCGCTCGGCGTGTTGCAGCCCGAAAGCCATGACCGAGGGCGCAAAGGTGGATGTATTGCTCGCCAGCACGGTCTCCGGCGCACACAGCCGGTCGAGCTGCGTGAAGACCTGTTGTTTCAGCTGGATCTTTTCCAGCACGGCTTCGATGACGAGGTCGGCGCCGTCCACGGCTTCCTCGAGCCGGGGCACGCACGTGATGCGGCCCATGACCTGCTCCAGCGGCTCGGTTACCATTCCATATTCACGCAGCAAGGCCGCATGGGTGCGGATGGTCTGCAGTGCCTTCTTCAGCTGCGCCGGGTCCACATCGTGCAGTTGCACCGCCTGGCCGTGGCTCGCGAAGCTGAGCGCGATATTCGCGCCCATGGTGCCGGCACCCACAATGGCAATTCCTTCGATTGGCATGAGATTGAAAAACCCAGATGCGATCAGTATCCCGTGACACTATGGTCTCATTCGGTCTGCTGGTCCTGCCCCGCTTGCGGCCAGGCCGAAAAACGGCCGGGCGGGCATCCGGCCACCGGATGCCCGCCCGCCGTGACCCCGAGATCAAATCAGAATGAGAGCGAAGTGGTGAGATTCGCGCTCGGGCCGGCGGCGATGCGGTAAGCGGCGGGCGTACCGTCGGGCTGCGTGTTAATCGGGATCAGCTTATCCTTCCCGAGGGCGTTGTTGACGTTCAGCTGGATGTTCCAAGTGACACCGGAGCTAAGTTTCCGCGTATAACCGACCCAGAGACTGACCGAAGACTCGGTGGGTCCCCAGAACGGATGATCGACGTCAAAGGTCTCCGAC
Organism: Verrucomicrobiota bacterium; assembly: GCA_018239845.1. GTDB lineage: Bacteria > Verrucomicrobiota > Verrucomicrobiia > Opitutales > Opitutaceae > CAIRCN01. Next base: position 155,789 of record JAFEGO010000073.1, on the reverse strand, counting down.
TTCACTCCGTTGATCGTTTTGTAAACCGAGGGATAGCCGATGGCGATCTTGTCCTGCCACTGATAAGAGCCACCGAAATTCACGCCATTCAGGATCCCCGCGATGAGGCGGTAGTTCGTGATTAGGTTGAAGCGCCACGGCCGAAGCTCGGCGTTATTCGTGCCGTTGAGAAGCTGGCTGAGCTGGAACGGCGTCCAAACATACGGATCCCAATTGACCTTCTTCCAGGTGGAGGTCGGATCAGCCCCGTTGGCACGAAGCAAGGAACCGCCCGCACTGTTGAAGAACGCATTTTCCGCCGTGAGGAACGCGAGCGTGCTGCCGCCGGCGATATTGGTCTGCACCGCCTTCGTCTTCGCGGCGTTGATGGTGATGTCCCAGTTCTGCGTCGGCTTGGCATTGAATTCGAATTCATAGCCGTTTGAGACGTTGTCGCTGGTCGCCGTCATGCCGTCGGGGAAAATGCCTCCGAGCCCGCCGGTCCAGGGCTCGATGTCGTTGTTTTGCCAGCGGTAATCGCTCATGCCCGCGTTGGTGCCGGCCGGCATGTTCCACGCGCTCCAGAACTTCTGGTCGGTGATGAAAGGCGACGACAGGGTGGCGTTGACCGCCGCCTGCTGGTCGGCGCGGTCCTGGGCGGTCTGCACAAACACGCCGTTGACCATCGAGCCGTAGTTGTAGTTCGGCCCGGCGTACTGGGGATCACCCGTCAGGCCGGCCTGATAGCGCTTGGCCGTAACCCAAGAGCGGACGATCACACTGCCCGCGAGCCACATGTTCGTCACACCGTAGCTCGCGCCGCTGGCCTTGGTGGTGAACTTCGTGACCTTCAGGCTGACGCGTCCATCCAAGGCGGAGACGGTGACACCGTAATCCTTCGTGCTGCCGGAGGGAGCGGCAATGGGCTGCGCCAGCATGTCGACACGGCCGGAGCTAGGCTCGAAGTTTTTGGAACGGTTGATGAACACGCTCAGATCCGTGCCCGCCGGATAGTATTTTTTAATAAATACCGGGGTGTGGCCCACGACGCTGTAACTCTTCGTGGTGCCGGTGACTGTGTTGAAGGGATTGGCGGGCAGCACGAAGCCCGGGGCGTTGGTATCGACGTTGCCGTAAGGCGTGCTCGGGGCGCTCGCCGTGTAGGACTTTGCGGTATCGCGACGGTACCCGAGGGTAGCCACAATGACGTCGTCCCAGAAGTAACCCTGCCAGACGAGCACCTTGGAGGAAATGAGGTCGCGGCGCTTGATCGCGCTCGTCTGCAACTGCTGCTTGTCCGAATTGGAGTACAGGGTCTGCACCGGCAGATTGACCCAGCCTACATAGTTAGAGGGATTCTCCGACTGGGTCGAAACGGTCTGGTGGAGAGGGTCGTTCCAAGGCGCACCCGGATCCACATAGCCCGCGGCGGCGGGATTCGTCGGCTGATTCCAGCGCGAGTCGAAGACCCGGAGCGTATTGGTGGAAGCCGGCCGCTGCGTAGCCGTGATGTTGCTCAGGTTCATGCCGGAGGGCGACGTCAGGCTGGCCGCACTGCCCCCAAGATAGCTGATCTGCTGGTACCAGCGGTAAGGATCGAGGGCCGTGCCGACCACACCGTCCGGGTCCGCCGTGCTGCCGAGAGGCGCGAAGGCATTCGCCGCCCAGTTCTGTGCATCGCTATGGTTGTCGATGTTGTTCAACACTCCGGTGACGACGTGACGGCCGAGCAACTTCGTGATCCAGGACTTTGCGATGACATCGTCCGCCTTGATCTCGGCGAAACCCGTCAGGCGCTGCGATTCGCGGGTCGTCTGCCGGCCGCCGCCGCCGTAGTAGGAGGAGGTGGCGACATAAGGGCGCCCGACGTTGGGATTGGGCGTGCCGTCCGGCAGCGTCTTGTTGATATCGAGGGTGATCGCCAGATCCGAACCGGCGTAGGGATCGTAATTGGCCTCGATATAGCGCTGGCGGTCATACGACCCTTCCAGGCCGAGGTGGTTGTTGAGAAAGGTCTGGCTCAGGTGGGCGTTCAGCGCGTGGAAATCCTGCTCCTCCTGCCGGTTCGGGCCGTCGATCAGCTTGTGGTAGAAATCGAAGATGCTCGGGTCGGTGAGGCTGCGCTGCCTGTAGCTGTTCGCAAACGGCATCCCGGCCTGGATCGCCCAGGTCTGGGTCGGCGCGATAACCAGAAGCCCGTTGGTCGGCGAGCCGGTGATGCTGCCATCGACCACGCCACTCGGCGCCAAGCCGTGCTGCTGGCCCATATAGTACTGGGCCGGGGCGTAAAAGCTGCCTGCGCCCGTGCTCGAATTCGGCTGGTTGAAATAGGCGTAGCTGCCCTGGTAGAGACCGGTGAGATTCGGCTGGTAGTTCGGACTTGTGCTCACCGTCGAGCCGGAGCCGGCCACATTGGCCAGATAGAAAGGAGCGGTCGTGAAGTCGAAGAACTGGCGGTTGAGGTTGTTGACCTGGGCGCCAGCGACGTTGGTCGTCGTGCCAGTCTTGAACCAGTCCGTGATCCGGTCTGTCGGAGGAAGCGTGCGCGGGTTGGTCGAGTCCTGCGAGCCCGTCTCGAAGCTGACCTTCAGCGTGGTGTGAGCCGAGCCCATGTTCAGGAATTTGGGCTCGTAGCGCATGGCGGCGTAGAGCCGCCGGTCGTCACTGTACGCCGGCTTCTGCTCGAATTTCTGATCGTCCTTCAACAGGTCGAGACGGAGCGCGAGCTGGTCCTTCACCAGCACGCGGTTGAGATCCAGCGTACCCCGGTAGCTGTTGTAACTGCCGTAACGCGCGGTGATTTCGCCGCTGTCCTTGAACGTCGCCTGCTTGAGGCTGGCGTTGATGAGGCCGGACGGGCTGCCGAGGCCGAAGAGGATCGAGTTCGCTCCGCGCTGGATTTCGATCGTGTCGCTGTTGTATGCATCCCATGGGATGTCGGACGTCTCATAGTCGCGGGTGTTGTCGGCCGAGCTGAGACCGCGGATGCGGGTGGAGAGATCGGGGCGGCGGAGGGTATCCGTCTGGTACACGGTCTGTCCGGCGCCGTTGCCACCCCAGTTGCCATAGAGGCCGCCGATCTCGGTGCCGGTGGTCATCGTCAGCAGGCTTTGGTTGTTCGTGGCTCCGGTATCCTTGAGGAATTGCGAGGTGACGATCTGGAGCGCGCTGCCAATGTCGTTTACGTTCGTACGGATGCGGGTGCCGGCGAGCGTCGTCTTCGCCTGGTAACCGTCCTTCGCATCCTCGACCACACTGAATGGCGACAGCACCACGATATCATCCTTTTTTTCATCGCCGGCCTTCACCGCCACTTCCTCGCGGGTCGGTATTTTCTTCTTCGCGGGCTGTGGTTGCCCGGATGGATTCGGCGGAGGGGAATCGGTGCTTTGCGCCAGGGCCGGGAAGGCCAGTGCACCGATGGCGAGGAGGGCGCCGGCCGACAGCCGGAGGCGTGATTTGCTAAATGTCAGGGTGGTCATTTTGTGCTAGGTGTAAACGGTCGATGGGGTGGATGAGGGCAAAGGAAGCCGCGCGGGATGCGGCGGGGATGGGGGCTCAGGCAGCGGAAGTTGGGCAAAAGGGAAACACGGGCAGCAGGGCCGATGATGTGATGATGCCAGTTTTATCCGCTGCCCGCTACGCCTCGGCGCTCAATCACTAGTACTATTATCTCACTCGATTTATCAGGGGATTTCCGGGGCTAACCGTGCTGCACGGGGACGCAGGGGCGGGCGGACCGGTCACCAGTAGCGCCAGTAGATCACGACCCACGAAAGGGCATAGAGCCCGAACCAGAATTTCAGCTGTTGGTACCACGGCCGGCTCACGCCCTCATCGTAGTGGGAAAGCAATGACGGCCTCCAGTAGAACGGCTCCCATTGCTCGGCGCGCGGCGGCGCGGTCAGCAGCGACACCACCACCACGAGCAGCATGATGATCACCTGGGCGATGAAAGCCTGGTAAAACCAGTGCAGATTCCAGTTCCAAAAATAATTGGCCGCCACCACGAGGCCCTGGATGACGAAGCCGCCCAGCAGCCCGGAGAGCGCGCCCGCGTTGTTCGTCCGCTTGTACAGAATGCCGAGGAAGATGACCGAGATGATGGGCGTGGAGAGAAATGTCACGCACTGCTGGAAGTATAAAAAGATGCCGCCGAACTTGATGATCAGCGGCACCGTGAGGCCGGCCAGCATGAGTGCCACGCAGGACGAGATCCGCCCGATGCGGATGAGCTTGTCGTCGTTCACGTGCGGATTGAGCGGCTGGTAGACATTCAGCGAAAAGATCGTCGACGTGGAATTCGCCAGCGCACTGATGGTGGACATCACCGCGGCGAGAAAGCCCGCCAGCACGATGCCGCGCAGGCCCCACTCCGGGGCGAAATACTTGAGCGCGAAAGGAAAGGCGTGGTCAGGGGTCGCGAGGGCCGGCGCGGCCTTCATCACATTGATGTAGTGCCAGACCACGAGGCCGACGAGGCAGGTCACGAGCGGGCGGAGGAATCCAATGAATCCAGCCATCACGATGCCCATCAGCCCGTCCCACGTCGTGCGGGCCGCCAGGACGCGCTGGATCATCACCTGGTTCGTCGCCTGGTAAAAGATGAACAGACCCAGCGAACCCGCGAGGAGGCCAAGCATCGGCGCGATGCCGTCGTCCGCCGGGCGGTAGAGGTGAAAGCGATCCGGCGCGGCCAGCTCCATCGCCGACCAGCCGCCGGGCACGTGATGGATCGAGATGAAGAAAAGCAGCAGGCCGCCGCCCAGCAGCATCGCACATTGCAGGGCGTCCGTGTACATCACCGAGATGTACCCGCCCTTTACCGTGTAAGCGGCGATGAGGATGATCATCGACCAGAGGACGACGCTGAAATTCCAACCGGTGAGATCCGTAAGCGCGAGCGTGCCGCCATACAACACCGGCGGCATGAAGATAAAGACGTACGCGAACAGCATCGTGTAACTGTAGATCCGCCCCGCGCCCGGCCCGAACCGCTTCGTGAGGAACTCCGGCATGGTTGATATCCGATTCTTCAGATAGATCGGGATGAAGAACACCATGAGGAGCGTGTAGCATGGGAGGGAAAACATCTCCCAATTCGAGATGCTCAGGCCATGGGCGAAGGCCGCGCCGGCCGTACCCACGATCTGCTCGCTGGACACACTGGTGGCGACAAACGCCGCGCCAATGATCCACCATGGCAGGCGGCCTTTGGTCAGGAAGTAATCCTCCGCCGAGCGTTTTTCCTTCCGGCCGGCGAGAATGCCGACGATGACGACGAGCAGGATCGAGCCACCAATGATGGCAACATCCAGCGTGGAGAGATGGAATTCCATGGCGAACGGTTCGTGGGTTACGGGAGCACGCGGTAAGCCTTGACGCGGTGAAATGCTTCTTCGCGCCGGAAGCCTTCAGCGAACCGGCAGCCGCTGTTCAGGCCCCGGAAGCGCGCCATCACATCGAGCATATCCATGATGTCCGCGTCGGAATGCTCCTTCATCGAGACCAGCTGGCTCGCATGCTTGCGCAGCATCGCCCGCTTCACTTCGATGAACTCACTGATGTCGACGTACTCCTGCGGCATGAAATTGATGCCGCTGGGGTGATCCATGTAAAAGACCTGGGTGAGGCCAAACCGGCAGGGCGGCCGCTTCGGGCCGGGAATGTTGGGCAGGCCCTTCTGATGATATGCGTCAAACACGAGCTGGCCCACGTAGCGGTGATCCGGGTGATAGTCGCCGGGGCTGTGCGTGAGAATGACGTCGGGATCCGCCTCGCGCAGGATGTCGATCATCAGGTTGCGCTGCGCCTCATTCGGATAAACGCATTCATCGTCAATCCCGCCCCATATCAGCTTCGCGCCGAGCAGCTCGGCGGAAGCCTGCGCCTCCGCCTTGCGGGTGGCTGCGAGGTCCGCGGGCTTGGCGTGCAGGTCGCCCATGTTGCCGCTGGTGAAGACGGCGTGAAAGAGACGGTGGCCCTGCCGGCCATATTTGGCCATCGTACCAGCGCAGAAGATTTCGATGTCGTCCGGATGAGCGCCTATTGCGAGGATGTTCATGAGATGTTGGGATAAGATATCGGGCAATTCCGCCCACTCGCCGCCCGAAGGGCGGAGATTCGATTGGCGCAATTAAAGAACGGAGGACGTTGCATGCGAGGTGCCGGCTTACATCCGAACCGCGCGACAGGAAAAGACTTGGCGATAGGAGGGGCTTCGCGCGGCATGGAATCAGGGGGCATAGCGGAAAAGCCAGCATGCCAGATTCCCGGCACCAGTGCTACGTCTGAACTCTCATTCCCTGGTACTATTATCTCACGCCCTTTTCCCGGTCAACGGGCGGTCCAGCCGCCGTCGATCGGGAGGGCGGCGCCGGTGATGGACCGCGCTTGGTCGCCACAGAGGAAAACGGCCAGCGCCGCCACCTCCTCCACCTCGATGAATCGCTTCGTCGGCTGCGCCGCCAGGATCACCTCCCGGATCACCCGGTCGCGCGGCAGGCCGTGCACCGCCGCCTGGTTTTCGATCTGCTGCTCGACTAGCGGTGTGCGCACATAGCCCGGGCAAATCGCATTGCAGGTGACCTCCGCCTCCGCGAGTTCAAGCGCCACCGCTTTCGTCAAACCGACGAGACCGTGCTTTGCGGCGACGTACGCCGATTTGAATGGCGAAGCCACCAGTCCGTGCGCCGAGGCGAGGTTGATGATCCGCCCGCTCCGGCGGCGCTTCATGCCGGGCACCGCCGCACGGATCGCCCCGAAGACCGCGCCGAGGTTGACCGATTGAATGGCGCTCCAGCGTTCCGGCGGCAAGTCCTCGACCGGCGAAACGAACTGGATGCCAGCGTTGTTAATCAAAATATCCACCCGGCCAAATATCGCCTCCGTCTCGGACACGAGGCGCGCGGCCTGGCCGGATTCCATCAGGTCCGCCCCGTGCAAACGGACGGCCACGTCAAACTCAGCCGCCAGGCTTGCCCGCAAACGCTCAAGCTCTGCCGAGTCACCGAGCCCGTGGAGCATCAGTGCAACTCCTTCGCGGGCCAGCGCCCGGGCGATGGCGAGGCCGATGCCGCTGGTCGAGCCGGTGACGAGTGCGGTTTTGCCTTTTAACATGATGAGGTGCCTCGAAATGAAGGGTCAGGCAGACAGGGCCAACTCGAACGGCGCGCCGGTTTTCGCGCGGATCTCCTCGACGGTGACGCCGGGATGGACCTCCGTCAGCCGGAGCCCCCCACCCGGCTTCACCTCGAAGACCCCGAGATCCGTGATGATGAGGTTGACGACGCCCCGGCCGGTGACCGGCAGCGTGCAGGCCTGCACAATTTTAGGCCGGCCATCTTTCGAACAGTGCTCCGTCACAGCCACGATCCGTTTCACGCCGGCGACCAGATCCATGGCGCCTCCGGGCCCCTTCACCATTTTGCCCGGGACCATCCAGTTTGCGATGTCGCCGCGGTCAGTGACCTCGAGCGCGCCGAGGATGGATAGGTCGATGTGTCCGCCGCGGATCATCGCAAAGGAGTCCGCGCTGGAGAAAAAGGCCGAGCCGGGGATCGCGGTGATGGTCTGCTTGCCGGCATTCACCAGGTCGGGGTCAACCGCATCGTCGGCGGGAAAGGGGCCGATGCCAAGGAGACCGTTCTCGGATTGCAGCGTCACACGCATGCCCGCGGGGATAAAGTTGGCCACGAGAGTCGGGATGCCGATGCCGAGGTTCACCGAATATCCATCGCGCAATTCGCGGGCGGCGCGACGCGCCATCAGCAGGCGGATCGGCGATTCCTTTTTGGAAGCCGCCGCTCCCTGCACGGTGCGAAACTCGATGCGCTTCTCATATCCGGTGCCTTGGATGATGCGGTCGACGTAGATGCCCGGCGTGTGGATCTGATCGGGATCGAGCGCGCCTATCGCGACAAGTTCCTCAACCTCAGCGACGCAGACCTTGCCGCAGGTCGCGATCACCGGGTTGAAATTGCGCGCAGTCTTGCGGTACACTAGGTTGCCGGCCGCGTCGCCTTTCCACGCCTTCACGATCGCGATGTCGGCTTGGATCCCGGTCTCCAGCACGTATTCCCGGTCGTTGAACACCTTCGTCTCCTTGCCCTCGGCGAGGCGGGTGCCAAGGGCCGTGCGCGTATAAAAGCCTGGGATGCCCGCGCCTCCCGCACGGAGACGTTCGGCAAGGGTGCCTTGCGGACAGAGCTCGAGCTCCAGTTCACCCGCGAGCACCTGGCGTTCGAACTCGCGGTTCTCGCCCACATAGGAAGCGAGCACCTTGCGCACCTGGCGGTTCTCAAGCAAAAGACCCATGCCGAAACCATCGACGCCGGCGTTGTTGCCCACGATAGTGAGGCCCTTCACCTTGCTGGCCCGCACCGCTGCGATCAGGTTTTCCGGGATGCCGCAGAGCCCGAAACCGCCGGCGGCCAGGGTGAGATTATCGTGCAACAGGCCGGCAAAAGCAGCGGCGGCGTCGGGATAGAGTTTGGTCATGGGAACGAAAAGCCCGCGATCATCCCATGATCTCCTTCGCCCCGCTACGCTTCCTCGCTCAATCGATGACACTTTCGTCTCAACAGCCATTCTGACCTTCCAAAGTCCTGTTTCCAACGCATGGTGGGACGCGCGACCCCATGGCATCCCTACGCGAGGAAATTCAATTCGGCACCACCAATTCGGTCCGGTTGCTGCGCTGGAACCGCAGCGTCAACCGGGTGGAAGTCGTGCAAGGCCCCGGCCGGGCCGAGACCATCTCGGGGCAAGGCGACCATTGGCACTATCATCGCGCGAATGAACTGACGCTGATCCAGCGTGGCTCGGGCACCCGCTTCATCGCGGATCACATCGAGCTCTTCGAGCCCGGCGACCTCATCCTGATCGGGGCCAACGTGCCGCACTACTGGCACCAGCGCGGCGCGTCGACGGGCCTCGCACTCCAATGGGACTTTCCGCTGGAGCACGGGGTCTGGGATTTCGGCGAATCCGCCGCGCTGGGCACCCTCACCGAATTCGCCCGCCGCGGGCTGCACATCCAGGGCAAGACCGCCGAGATCACGCGCCGACGGATCGAGGAGTTGCCCAACCTCACCGGTCTCGCGCGACTGGCGCTCTTTCTCCAGATCCTCGACGGCCTGGCCACTGCTCCGGCGCACGACGTCCGCCCGCTCTCAGCGCGCGCCTTTTCCCTCACCGGCACGGCCGAGCACCAGGAAGCCGTGCGGCGGGCCGTCAGCTTTATCCTCGCGCATTACCACCGCTCGCTAGGCCTGCCGGAACTGCTTCGCCTCACTAACATGAGCCGGGCAACTTTCGCCCGGCAGTTCCGCCGCCACGCCGGGAAATCGTTCTCCACCTTTCTCAACCAGGTCCGCCTGCAGGCCGTTTGTCGTGCCCTGCGCGATACCAACGAGCTCGTTGGCAACATCGCCCTCGATCATGGCTTCAACCAGGTTTCCTTCTTCAACCGGCTTTTCCGGCGCGAGTTTGGCATCAGCCCCTCCGCCTACCGCGAGAACGTCCCCCTCATCGAAAAATCCGGCCCGGAGTGAAGCGCGGCGCGGACCGGCGGTCGTTTGACGTTTCACTCAGACGGGATGAGACGACAATGCCAGTCTTTGAGCCAATAAGCGTAGCGGTGGATACCGCAAACTCGGTAGAGTGACGGTGCAGTTTATTCTGCAACCCTGCATGAGCAAAACAACCAACTACCGTTTTTCCTTTGGTCCCTGGAATATTAGTGAAGGCGCCGATCCGTTCGGTCCGACCACGCGCGAGTCCTTTGACCACGAAGCCAAATACGCCCTCTACCGTCCGCTCGGTTTTGAGGGTGTTCAGCTGCACGATGACGACGTCGTGCCGGACCTCGCGAACCTGACGGCGGCGCAGACGCTCGCGAAGGCGGCGGCGGTCCGCAAGGCGTTCGACAACCAGGGTCTCGTCGCGGAGTTCGTCGCTCCGCGCCTCTGGTTTGCCCCCCAAACCGCCGACGGTGGCTATACCTCCAATTCCGCCGCCGACCGGCAGTACGCGATCGACCGCTCGCTGCGCGCGATCGATCTCGCCCGCATCGTCGGAGCCAAGGCCATAGTCCTTTGGCTCGCCCGCGAGGGGACTTATATCCGCGAAGCCAAGAACGTGGTGACCGCCAACCAGCGACTCCTCGAGGCTGTGAACAGGATGCTCGACTACGACAAGACCATCCAGATCTGGATCGAGCCGAAACCCAATGAGCCTACCGATCTGGCCTTCATGCCCACGGCCGGCCACGCCGCCGCCCTCGCTTACGCGTCGCAGGACCACCGCCGCGTCAAGCTGGTGATCGAGAGCGCCCACGCGATCCTCGCCAACCTCGATCCCGGCGATGAAATGGCCTTCTGCCTCGCGCACGACAAGCTCGGCAGCATCCATCTCAATGACCAGAATGGCCTGAAGTACGACCAGGACAAAAATTTCGGATCGGTCAACCTGCGCGGCGCGTTTACCCAGGTGCTCGTGCTCGAGGACAACCAGTATGGCAGCCGCGGCGAATTCGTCGGCCTCGACGTGAAGACCATGCGCACGCAACAGGGCGTACCCGTCACAGAACATCTCCGGAACAGCCGGCAGGTCTTCCTCGACCTCGTCGCGAAGGCGCGGACCTACGATCGCCGCCGCGTCGAGGAATATCGCCAGGCGCGGGATTACGAGGGCCTCGAGCTCTACACGATCCAACATCTCCTCGGCAGCCGCTGATCACCTATCTTCCGACCCCGGCCTTGGCGCCGGGGTCGCTATTTTCCTCCCATGAATCGCAAGCTTCGTTTCGGCATGATTGGTGGCGGCCGCGGTGCCTTCATCGGGGCGGTGCACCGCATCGCCGCGCTGATGGATGGCCGGGCCGAACTCGTCGCCGGTGCCTTCTCGAGCGACGCCCGACGTTCCCATGACTCCGGTGCCGACCTTGGCCTCGCGCCGGACCGCGTCTACGGCAGCTATCGCGAAATGGCCGTCGCCGAGGCCGCCCGGCCGCCCGGCGAGCGCCTGGACTTCGTCGTGATCGTCACTCCGAACCATGAACACTACCAGCCGGCCCGGCTCTTTCTCGAACGCGGCTTCAACATCGTGTGCGACAAGCCCGTCACGTTCAACCTGACCGAGGCCCGCGCTCTCCGCCGGATCGTGGCGCGCACCGGCAAGGTCTTTGTATTGACCCATAATTACACCGGGACCGCGATGGTGAAGCAGGCCCGGGCCCTTGTCCGCGCCGGCAAACTCGGGCGCATCCGCAAGGTGGTCGTCGAGTACCCGCAGGGCTGGCTCGCCACCCGCCTCGAGGCCAGCGGCCAAAAACAGGCCGCCTGGCGGACCGATCCCAGGCGCAGCGGCGCTGCCGGCAGCATCGGTGACATTGGCACCCACGCCGAGAATCTCGCGCGCTACGTCACCGGCCTGCGCATTGCCGAGCTGTGCGCCGACCTGACCGCCTTCGTCCCCGGCCGAAAACTCGACGATGATGGCAACATCCTCCTCCGCTTCCACGGCGGCGCCAAGGGCGTGCTCATCGCTTCGCAGATTTCCCTGGGCGACGAGAATAATTTCAACCTCCGCGTCTATGGCGACAAGGCCTCGCTCGAATGGCATCAGGAGTATCCCGGCGACCTCACGGTGAAGTACGCCGACCAGCCGCGGCAGCTCTGGCGCCACGGCAACGCCTACCTCGATCCGGCGGCAGCGCGTTTCGCCCGGGTACCGCCCGGCCACCCCGAGGGCTATCTGGAAGCTTTCGCCAATATCTACCGCGAGGCCTTCCGCGCCATCTCCGCCGAAGTGTCCGGAAGCAAGCCTCCCGCCGACTTGGATTTCCCGACGATCGATGACGGCGTCGACGGCATGGTCTTTATCGCCACCGTGGTAAAATCCGCGCAGCGTGGCGCACGCTGGGTCAAATATCCGGCCGCCTAGCGCCCGCCCCTTCCGTTTGACCTAGGTTTTTGCCGCCGCCAGCCTGTGGCCACGTGGAAGAATAATGCCACAGTTTGAGTCCTTAGACGTAGCCGGATCCGACCCGACCGGGCATGCTTGCCCGACCCCGCTTCCACTCCGCCAACCCGGCCAACGACCGTCCCGAGTCTTTCCCCATGACGCCATCCAAGTCACTCGCGCTCTTTTTGCTTCTGCCGCTGATTGCGCTCAGCGGTTTTTCCACCCCGGATCTGTCCCGACCGACGATCGCCCTTGATGGCACCTGGTCGTTTCGCCTCGATCCCGACAGCGTCGGGGAAAAAGAGCAATGGTACGCGACTCCACAGGCCCTGCCCGGCACCATCACAGTGCCCGGCGCGTGGGATGCCCAGGGCTACGGCCCCGAGACGCCCAAGATGCGGCACAACTACATCGGCAAGGGCTGGTACAAGCGCATGGTGGACGTGCCCGACACCACCGCCGGTCAGCGGGTGTATCTGCGGTTCGGCGGTGTATATCGCGATATCCGTGTGTGGGTGAACGGCCGCCTCGCCGGTTATCATCTCGGCTATGTCTCCCAGTTTGAATTCGACATCACATCCTACATCGAGGGGAACAGGACCGCCGCGATCACCCTCGAAGTGAATTCGCAGCAGCAGGTCGACGTCGATCCGCTGATGGGCTGCATCGACATCCCCGATCATCTCTTCAGTTTTTGGGGCGGCATCTGGGGTCATGTTGATCTCGAGGTCCGCAATGCGCTGTGGCTCGACGAACTGTTTGTGCAGCCGCAGCTGGCCGCGGACCGCTGCCTCGTCTCCGCCCGCGTCCACGGTGAGGGCACGGAGGCCGACACCGTGCGCCTCGAAGTCTTCGCTCCTGATGGACACAAGGCGGTCGACCGCGTCCAGCCGTTTACCCCGGTGCCGGACCATGGCACGGTCGAAATCAGCGCCGAACTGCCGGACGCCCCGCGCTGGACACCGGAGACGCCCCTGCTGCACCGCGCACGCCTGACCCTGCTCCATGGCACCAAGGTCATCGACACGGTCGAGACCCGTTTCGGCATGCGGCAGGTCGAGATCCGCGGCACGAACTTCTACGTCAACGGGAAGAAGTATTATCTCAACGGTTACGGCGATGACTGCGTTTACCCTGCGACGATTGCGCCACCGTCCGACAAGCAGTTTTACCTCGACCGGCTGAAAGTGGCGAAAAGCTACGGCTTCAACTTCGTCCGGCACCACAGCCACTTCCTCCCGCCGGAATACTACGAGGCCTGCGATGAGCTCGGCATGTTCGTGTCGCCCGAGCTGCCCATCGCCTACATGCGCTATTTCCGCCGGGCGCAGGGCGAGGGGCGCGAGCTCTACCGCAAGGAATGGACGGGCGCGATCACGCGCTACCGGAACCATGCCTCGATCTTCGACTGGTGCATGGGCAATGAATTGTGGGACGGGATCGACCTGGCGCCGGAGCTATACGCGATGGCGAAGCGACTCGACCCCACCCGGCCCGTCATTGACAGCGACGGCCTGTTTCCCCCCGGCTTTGCCGACGGCACGAAGGATCGCGCGACGATGGATTTCTATACGGTGATGTTCGATATCCTCAACACGCCCCTGGAGAGCCCCGGCAAGTTCAAGACCGGCACACCCCTCAAGCCGATCATGACCCATGAGGAGGGCAACTTCGTCACGTTCCCCCGGCTCGACTCCATCCCGCTCTACGACCAGACGCCGTTCAAGCCGTTCTGGCTGACGGTTGCCCGCGACAAAATCGCGCAAGCCGGCCTCCTCGCCGAGACGGGGAACTGGTCCCTGCAGTCGGAAAAGCTCTACTATCTTTGCCACAAGGCGAACCTCGAAGCCTTGCGCAAGAGCCCGCATATCTCCGGCTACGACTGGTGGCTCCTGCAGCCCTGGTATCCCGGTTCGAACGGCCTGCTCGATGTCCATCGCCGCCCGCTCTCGGCCACGCCCGAACAGGTGCGGCAGATCAACGGGCCGGTCGTGCTCCTGCAGGACGGCTTGGAACTCACCTATCGCGGCCATGACCCGCTGCGCCTCCAGTTCTCCGTCTCAAATTTTTCGGCCGCCGTCTTCAGCCATGCGACGTTGAGCTGGCAGATTTCCCGCGGTGGGAAAACCTTCCACTCCGGCCACCGCGAGATCGATAACGCCGATCAGGGCGCCATCACACCGCTCGGTGGGATGGAGCTCGCTTTGCCCGATCCGACCAGTCCGGAAAAAATTTTGGTGCAGCTGGAGTTGAAGGCCGGCGGTCAGAGCTACACGAACCAGTGGGATGCCTGGGTCTATCCGGCTCAGGTGCCCGCCGTGGTGCAGTCTCATGCCCTCTATGCCAGCGACGATCTCCTGCCGATGCTCGCCGCGTACCAGCCGCGGCCCATCCCTGCGCAGGGCGAGTTGCCGGCCTCGGCCGTCTATGTCGTCCGCCAGCCCGATATGCGCCTGCTCCAGGCCGCCGAACGTGGCGGCTGCGTCGTGCTCCTCTCCCCGGTCGGCCTGTTCCCCACCGATGTCACCACCTTCAAGTCAGCGTGGTGGCTGGGCGTATTTCCCGGCGACAGCAACGCCGGCACGGTCGTGTATCCTTCGCCGGTTACGCAAGCCATCGCGCCCGACGGTTGGTGCGACGCCGGCTGGTTCCGCCTGCTGCAAGGCGCGCAGACGGTCATTCTCGATGATCTGCCCGCCCAGCCCGACGTGCTGATCCGCGCGCTGAACGTACACAGCGCGCCCACGCCTTTCACCCGGGAACTCGATTTCGATTCCGTTTGGCGCAACAAGTCGCTGCTGTTCGAAACGCGGGTCGGCCAGGGCTCGTGGATCGTGAGCGGCCTGAACTTCGACGCCGCCTTGCGCCATGGCGGCCCGGAAGGCCCCTGGCTGCTGGCCCAGCTCCTCAACCACGCCGAAACCCTCCCCCATCCGGCGCATGCCATCCCGCTGGAGATACTGCGCGGGGCCGTGGCAGCCTCGGTGTTCAGCGATGGACCGGTCGTTTCAGGCTATGCGAAAACCCTCCGGCACGTCGGCGAAACGGTCGATGGTCCCAGCTACCGCGAAGCGAATGCCAAGGGCCTCCGCATCCGCCAGGAGGAAGCCCTGCATGAGATCACTTGGGAAACCGCGCCGGTGAAAACTGCAAGGCGCACAACTTTCGTCTTTGCCGGCGGCACCTCATTTCAAGACCCCATCCCAAGCAATCTCGGCTTCGGCCTGACAGTCAACGGCGTCAAGGTGCTCGACTTCGACACCATCAAGGAAGGCCATACTTGGAAAAGCGCCGATGGCCGCTACGTCCTCAGCTACGTCCCCGTGTACTGCCAAAGCTCCTGGTCCGCCGGGACGGGATTGTTCTATCTCTCGGTGCCCGCTGAGGCCGTCACGGTTGGTCAGCCCGCGAAGATCCGAGTACATTCCATCGGCTCTGACAATGCCCGCTGGTTTATGCTCAATCCCTATGGCGACATCCTCAATGGCGCAAAAGTTGCGGGTGCTCATCCTTGATCATCCCCGGCTCAGGTTTCCGCGATCGATCACCATTTGGGTGAGCAAATAATGCCAGAGGTTGAGTCCTTAGGCGTAGCCGACTGTCCCGGAATCGGGCATAGTAAATCCTGCCCCGCCTCTCTTCCGCATCTCCCTGCATACTTTAATCTCCACACCCTCATGAAGAACCAAATCCCCGGCGGCCTCACTTGGCCTCAGGAATTCCCTGGCGTCCATTGGATCGACGAACAGGAGGCCAATGCCGTGCTCGATGTCGTCAAGCATGGCTCGCTGTTCCGCTACTATGGGATCAAGCCGCCGCACCACGTCGATGACTTTGAGCAGGCCGCCCGTGAATTTTACGGCGTGAAGCACGCCCTCGCCATCAACAGCGGTACAGGCGCGCTCATCTGCGCGATGACCGCACTGGGCATCGGTCCGGGCTGCGAGGTCATCGTGCCTGCCTTCCTCTGGGTCGCATCCATCGGGGCGATCGTGCAGGTCGGCGCGATCCCCGTCCTCGGCGAGGTGGACGAGTCTTTCAACCTCTCGCCCGAAATGCTCCGGCGTGCCATCACCCCCCGCACCAAGCTGATCGTCGCCATTCACATGGCGGGCTCGCCATGCGACATGGACGGCCTCATGGCGGTCGCCACCCCTCTCGGCATACCGGTGCTCGAGGATTGCGCGCAATGCAATGGCGGCACCTACCGCGGCCGCAAGGTCGGCACCATCGGCCGGATGGGCATCTTCAGCCTGCAACTCAACAAGAACATGACCTGCGGAGAGGGTGGCCTGATCATCACGAATGACGACAAGCTCTATGAACGCGCCTTCTCCGCGCACGACATGGGCATGGTCCGCAAGAATGGCCGCCTCGCACATCCGGAGGACTATGCGCTTTCCTGGGGTCAGGGCCGGCGCATGACGGAACTGTGCGGAGCGGTCGCCGGCGTCCAGCTGAAGAAGCTGCCCGCCATTGTCAGCCGCATGCGCGCATCTAAAAAACGGATCAAGGCCGGGCTCGCCGGCGTCGAAGGGCTTTCTTTCCGCAAGCTGGCCGATGCGGATGGCGACACCGCTCCGTTCATCATCATGCTGCTGGAAAACGCCGGCACGGCTCAGCACCTGCTCACCCAGTTGCGCGAAAACGGGTTTGGCAGCGCCTTCCGGATCGCGGACTACGGCCTGCACATTTATTCCAACATTGTCGCGCTCGTGAACAAGACGCCGCTCTCGGCCGCCGGAAATCCGTGGTCATCCATGGAGAACCGACAGAGCGCCTATGATTACCGCCAGGGCGCCTGCCCCTATAGCGACGCACTCTTCGCCCGCTCCGTGCTGCTGCCGGTTCCTTCATGCCTCACCCCAGCCCATGAGGATGCGGCGATCGCCACGATCAAGGCCGCGCTCCATTCCGGACCCGCCGCAGCAGGCAAAAAATAACCGCGGCCATTCGCGCACGAGTTTGAAACGGACGGCCGCCGCGATTCATGGGCACTCAGGCTCAGTCCCTGCTCTTCGCCGTTGCCGCCCTCCTCTCGCTGCAAGGTGGCTGTGCCACTCACCCGCCGCCTCCCGCACGCCCGGCAGCAGCATCCGGTACCATCGTTGCCTTTGGTGACTCCATCACCCGCGGATATGGCCTCCCGGTTGGCGCCGGCTGGGTGGAGTTGCTATCAGCCCGTCGGAAAACAGACCAAGGTGCTGACGCCGCTCCGGTCTTTAACGCCGGAGGCAATGGCAACACGTCCAGCGAGGGCATGCTGCGGATGGAAACCGATGTTCTCCCGCATTTGCCCGGGATTGTTTTCGTGGAATTCGGCGGCAACGACGCGGTCCATGACAAACGGCACGTGAGCGTTGATGATTTCGAACGCAACCTCCTGATCATCTGCCAGCGGCTGAAGGATCACGGGGGGCGCGTCGTCTTGGTGACATTCCCGCCCATTGTCGACCGATGGCACATCTATTATTCGGATCCCTATTATCAGCGCTGGGGCGGGCTCGACCGCTGCGTCGAGGAATACCGTGAACGGACCAGGCAAGTCGCCCAACGCTCAGGGCTCCCGCTGTTCGATCTGGATCGGTTCTTGCGCGAAAAGATCACAAAGGATGGCGCGGAGGCCTATATTCAACCGGACGGCGTGCATCTCACCCCTCGGGCCAATGTGGCCATCGCCGAAGCCGTCCGGCAATTTCTGGTCCGCAATAATTAGACCTGCCAGGTGTCTGCCCCACTGCGCGGCTCTCTGGAGCCCACGATCATGCGCAGTGGCTACGTCATTCAAAACGGCTGGACGGCCGGGCTCGTCATGAAGGAGTCGCATTCTTGGCTCACGTTCGAACGCGACCACCCGGGTTTCCTCCAATCTCCGTGCCGCCAGCGGAAACCGAATTGACCGTGATCGCCGTTTACAACCTTTGACTTCAAACTGGCCGCGGAGTTCACCGGTGCGCCCCGGCACTTTCCGGATGCACGAGAAAGTCCTGCAGCTGTTTGATCTTCGCCTGCGTACCGGCGAGCAGGTCGGCTATCTCGTGCTCCGTCAGGCTCGTCCGCATATAGCATGGCTCCATCGTCGCGAAACGTTTGAGGAGCGCGGCGAATCGTTCCTGCACGCCGATGTCCTCGCGCAACAGCGCATGGTAGAGCCGCTCTTTTTCGACTGCTGATTCCCTGTTTCCCGCCGCCGTGTCATTCGCCATCCCGACCAGCAGTTGATACGCCCTAAGCAGGTCGCATCTCTGCGTGCACAGATTTTCCGCGATGGCCACGGGAGCCCAGTTCAACTCCGCGTAGGCCCGGCAAGTCGGACGCCCTGTGCTCCCCGGGTAATCGCACCGGCCAATGTAGTCCCTGTCACTGGCCGCAGCGACCGCTTCCTCGGCATAACCAGCGGCCCGGGAAAAGTGGCTGTTCATCCGGATCATCTTTGCCAAAAACGCCGGTGTCCGGTGTTCTTGATACCTCGGTGAGAGCCACGGCTCCACGCGGCTGAGAATGGTGAGAGTCGAGTCGTAGTAGTTGACGATGTCTGGCAGAATCGACGGCGGAAGCCCTCCGATCGCGACCCCCATTTTCACGTGAAACTGGCTCCCTTCCAGGGGGAAAGGCCCAGTCGTTTGATCATGCCACACATCGAAAGCCTGACGTATTTCCTGCCAGGCCAGGTACATTTTTTTGCCCGCCTGCCCGCCAAACTGACGGCGTGCCAAATCAGTGAGGTACACCTCCGGGTTCTGATCCGGATTCCACTGAAATTCTTTCATCACGAGGGCGTTGATTGGATTCTGCTCCGGCGCCATGCCGTAATTTTCCGTCAGATTCCTCGCGCCCCAGCGCTTGTATTTCGCCAAAGCGTCAGCGACGTGAAAAGGAAAGGGCAGGCTTTTGGGCACAACCTCGAGGTTGTTGAACTCGCAGGCCATATAGAACGGGAGGCCTCGCTCTGCGCAGACGCGTTGGGAGATGACCCAGGAAGGATCCGGTTTGGCCGCGTCGGGGATCATCACGGTCCGATCAGAACCGGTCCAGGAAGCGAGCAAGCCGTCGTAGCCTTGGGCCACGCGGATCATCTTTTCGAACCGGTCGCCGTGATAGTGCACCGCGCCCCAAAACCTGAAGTCAAACCCCCGTCTGGCCTCGTGCGCCGCCTCAGCCAGCAAAGTAACCAACGTGGCCTGGGTCTCCCAGGGATTGAATTCATCCGGCGGTGAATCCGTACAGACGGCCTGGCAGCGGGGACAGAGCCCGGGAGTACAAAGCCATGCGCTGACATCCATGTTGTATAGCTCCACGCCTTTCACGTCAGGATACTCTTTGACGAATTTCATCATCATGTTCCGCAGATGCCGCTGCACCATGGGGCTGCTGACACAGAGGGTTTTGTCCTTGCCGTCCTTGTCCCCGCCCCACGGCGGTTTGACCGTGCCAAGCGCCTCCGGGGGATATTGGGCCAAGTCACCCGCGAGGCGGGGTAGCGCGGGCTCATTGATATAAACATAGAAATCTATGCCGTATTTTTTGCAGAGCGCGGACATGATCCGGACTTTGCGCTGATAGTCGGGTCGCGGTGGTTTCTGAAACGGAAAGACGTCGCTGGTGACAAAATTGCCCAGATTCCCGCCGATGCCCTGATCGGTAAACTGATTGATGCCCAACCGCGAAAGGTACGCCGCCTTCTCCTCGGGAAAATCCTCCAACAGCTCCGGATTGAAAAAAGCGTCGGTGTAACACAGTCCGCTCCCTCGTTTCCTAAAATACGGGACCCGTCTGATATCCAGGCCGCCCGTTGCGCCAGCCGCAATGAAGTCCTTCAACGCATACACGCCGTAAAGCACGCCCCGGGGATTGGCTCCCGCGATCACGATCACCGGCCCGATCCGCTTCAGATGAAACCCGTCATCCTCCGCGGATACCTCGCGTATTTTCAGCTCTCCATGATCTTGCAGCCGGGTGATAGCCTTCAGGTCCGAGTCCCTCCCCAGTAAAAACCGCTTCGCGCCGACCGCCTTTCCCTCCGGGACAATAGCGACGGTCATCCCGGCCTGGCCGAGGAATTTCTGCAACACTTCCGCTGCTGTCTGCTCAACGAGATCCGGGGCATCCGAAACGACGATCTCGAAGCCATCGTCTATCCGGAGCTTTGCCAGCCCGGACCGGATGATATCCGACTCGAACGCTTCAGCTTTGTTGTCCGACGCAGACCGCCCCACGGCGGTCTGCATCGGACACATTGCGATGAGCAGAACCAGTAGAAGACGAGCCTTCGCCCGGTTTATCATTGTGCCGCGGGTGGAGCCATCCCTCACGGCCCGAGGGTGCCGGAGGCCGCGAGCGTCGCGGCGCTCAACGTTGAACTCACAAAGTAGAGCGGTGAGTTGCCGAGCCGGCCGGTCAGCGTGCCGAGGTTGTTGCCCATGATGTCGTACACCTGCGTGCCAGACGGCACCGTCAGACCCCAGGAGTAGGGCGCCGTCTCGTCAGCCCACACGACCATCACGGCATTCCCGCCGACTTGAAACGAGAAACCGTAGACGCCCGCCGTGGAATGGCCCCCGACTGATGACGGCTTGCTGAGGTCGGCCGCGTAGGTCGGGGCGCTGCCGAGGAAGTACGTCAGCTCTGCCTGCGCCGCGTAAAGCTTGCGCGGCTGGCCGAGATTATTGAGGCAGCTGAAAAGCGGCGACTCGAGCGTCCAGTCGGTGGAATTGACCTCACCGTTGGTGCCGGAGTGGTAGAAGATTTTCTGCACGCCGCGCGCCAGCATGATGACGTTGTTGCGGATCGTCCAATCCGCCGCCTGCTTCTCATTCGCCAGCAGGAGATTCGCCGCCCAATCCCCGGGCCGCGGGAACCAGGGGGTCCACGGCAGATCGTCCGCCCCGTAGTAGGCAAACTCCGTCATCCAGATCGGCTTCACATTCCCGCTCATGAGCGTGTGCAGTGTATCCATCTGCGAAATATAGGTCTCGGGCGCGACCAGGCCGCCGTAGTTATGGAGGTTCAGGATATCGATATAACTGAGTCCGCCCGCGGTGACGAAGTCACTCGTGTACCGCCACGGCTCGGCGCTGAATCCGCCGATGACCTTCGCCGTCGAGTCCGATGCCTTGATCGCCGTGTAGGCCGAGTGCAACAATGAGACATAATCGGCCGGCGCGTAACTGGGTGACGGATAGCCGTAGGCCGATCCCGGCAAGCTGAAGGCCGTCCACACCGGCTCGTTGAGAAATTCCCAGGTCTTCACCTTGCCCGGATTGGAACTCGCGTAGTGTGTGATGGCCGACTGGATAAACCCGGTCAGCTGGCTTGTCGTCGTGGGCGCATACGACATGCGGGCCCAGCCGGCGTAGCTCGGCGCCTGGTAGGGTTGCACCCCGACCGGCGCCGCGGAGGACCAGTTGGTCGACGGCAACGGCACCAGCGCGAGCACATTCATATTCTCCGCGATCTCTCGCTGTATCTGTGTATCCGAAGCGGCGAAGTTGAGACTGCCACTGGTCGGCTCCAGATTGCCCCAGACCAGCGACCAGTCGCGGGCCCAGGTAACACCCGCCAGTTTCAGCGCCTGGCATAATTCGCTCGTGCCGGGCGCGTGATTGATGCCGAAGGGCGAGTCCGATCCGGAATAGCCGTCGACATAGGCCAGAATCATATCGCGGGAGTGAGTCCGGCTGTTCGCCGTCCAGCTGAATGTCAGCCGGTAGTAGCCTTTCTTCGCGAGCGTCGGAGTGAAGGTCCCGGTCGCGGAGGAATTGGCGCCGATCGTGAGGCTGGTCGACTGCGGGGTCAGCGCGGCGCCGAAATAATCCTTCAGCGCGACCGTGACCGACACGGTCGTCGACGAACCCGTGTTGTTGCGTCCGGCGACGGTGAAGCTCGGCGTCTGCGCGCTCGTGTAGATATTGCCGAAGGCATTGCCGGAGATTTCCACCTCGACGGGCTCGCGCGCCTGATACGTGGTGGCCGACGTGCCCTGCTCGAGCTGCACGTCGTCGATCCACAATGAAACCGTGCCCGTGGGATTGGCGGTGAGATCGGGACCGATGGCGGCGTATACCTGATGGTTGGGTACGTTGGCCGTAAAGGTGTATCGCTGCCACGAAGTCCCCGCATTCACCGTGGTGTACACCACCCCGGGGCTGGCCCCGTCGGTCGGATCGAGGCCCGTCCGCAAGCTCAGCCGTACCGGCGTATTTGCCTGACTGGCCTTCAAATACGCGGACAGGGTCACCGACTGCGAAGGATCCACTTCCATCCAACCCAGCGTCGTCGCCTGAGGCAGGACCTGCGCCTGCACCGACGAAGGCCAGACATCATAATAAATGCTCTTAGTGTTACCCGAGCCCAAGTCGATGCGCAGGGAGGAACTGCCACCATGCGGCGACGAGGTGTCGAGCGTGCCAATCAGCCCGACTGGGTTCCCGCCCCAACCCGCCGTCAGACCCAGTGTGCCCCAGCCGCCTTTGCCCGCCTCAAAGCCGCTGTTCGGAATGAGGTTGGTCGAACCGATGGCGGGGATGGTGGAATTATAGGATGGTTGAGCCAGCATGACCTGCACGCCGTCCAACCAGACGGTTCCGACTTGGTCGAGCGTCAGCCAAAGCAGCATGTTGCCCGAGGCGATCGTTTGGGCTGGGGTGACATTAAAGGTATAAAACGTCCACGAGGTGCCCAAGGCTATGCTCTGGTAGAGCGGTGGGCTCGCCCAAGTCGATGTGTCGTAGATCATCGCCCGCAAGGCCGGGCTGCCCGCGCTGCCTTTGGCCCAGAATGAAACCGTGTAGGTGAGACCACCAGTCAGGCTGAAACCCGTCTGATAAAGATCCGCATGGCTGGTGCTCGTGATACCTCCGCCGGTCGGGTAAACCGTGCAATTGATCTTAGCCGACAGCGTGCCCATATAACCGGTGTCGGAGGTGACGGTCGAGGTGACGCCGTTGCCCGGATCGACGGTGTGCGACCAGCTGGTCGGCAGGCCGCTCGCCCAGGTTTCAAACGAACCGTTGGCCACAAGGTTCGTCTCAACGATCTCAACATCATCCAGCCAAAGCGTGCCAACTTCGTCCAAGGTGAACCAGAGCAAGCTCGAGCCCGAGGGCACGTCCTGAGTGACATTCACATAATAGACGTAGCGCTGCCAACCCGTGCCCAGCGACATGTACTGATACAAAGGAGAATAGGCCCACGTCGCCGTGTTGAAGATCGCCACCCGAGCGTTCTGGTTGTTGATGCCACCCTTCGCGTAGAAGGATACTTTGTAAGTCGTGCCCGCCTTAAAGCCGATCCCCGTCTGAAAGAGATCGGCATGACTGGTAGAAGTGACCGAGCCCGGTGCCGGATACACCGTGCAGTTGATCTTGGCGGAATAGGCGCCGGCTGCGCCCCCGACATCGGTGTCCGCGGTGACGGTCGAGGTGACGCCATTGGTGGGGTCCGTCGTATGCGACCAGCTGGTCGGCAACCCGGAGGACCAGGTATCGAGCGACCCGTTGGCAACGAGATTCGTCGCCTCGGCCCGCACGGCTGCGAGCCCCAGCGCGATGGCACCGATCAGAATCAGCCGGCCCCAGCTGCTGATGGAGGTGGTCTTTCGATCCTGTTCGAAGCGGGTGATCAAGCACCCGCGGTTTACGCCGCTGTTGGCATCGTTCAGCTCTCCATCGGTGGCATTCATGATGAGGTCGTCCTTGTCTGGGTTCCGTCCGCATCTACCGGACGGAGGTTGGGGGGGACTCGCGACACGACATGTGCGCGGTGTGACCACTAAACCAGTTTCCACCTTCCGCCGCTACGCTTAGGGGCTCAATTGCTGCGACTATTGACTCATCACTATCAGCGAAGTTTGGAAGACTCCAAGAATAGCTGGGCGCGGTGTCTGTAGTTTAGACCGCCGCTCCATCTTTTTAGTTTTTGACGTTTCGCTCGGTTGACTAACCGGTTCGCCGGTTTGGATTTGATTGTCTGCGTTACTCGAGAACAAATCTGCCAACAGCAGCCAATCGGTTTCTCCTTCGATATAATAGCCTGTTTCAGCAGAGATAATTCCGGAGTTCCGGCGCAGACGGAGGGCAAATGTGTGAGAAAAGTGTGAGAAGGGCACGGAGCACAGATTTGCGCGAAGCTCGTTTCTAGACTGGTGGGCCCACTGGGATTCGAACCCAGAACCAAGGGATTATGAGTCCCCTGCTCTGACCATTGAGCTATAGGCCCGCGCAGTGCGCCTGTTTTCGACGCATGGGCCGGTTAGGTCAAGGGAGCGCTTAGTTAGTGTTTAAATTACACTTTAATGCTTGACCCTTAGTGTTAATTTAACACTACTTTGCACGGACAAACGCCATGAGCTACACTTACAAACATCCCCACCCGGCTGTGACCGTCGACTGCGTGGTCTTTGGCTTGGACGAAGCCGACCTAAAGCTGCTGTTGATCCAGCGCGACGTGGAGCCATTCAAGGGCAGGTGGGCGCTTCCCGGCGGCTTCGTCCAGCCGGAGGAAAGCCTCGAGCAGGCGGCCCGTCGCGAGCTCATCGAGGAGACCGGCCTCACCCGCCTGTATCTGGAGCAGCTTTACACGTTTGGCGAACCCGGGCGCGATCCGCGCGAGCGGGTCATCAGCGTCGCCCACTATGCGCTGGTGAAGCTCGCGGACCACAACCTCCGGGCGGCGAGCGATGCCGTGGATGTGGCTTGGTTTCCCGTGGCCGAATTGCCCAAGCTCGCCTTCGATCACGAAAAGATCGTCGAGGTCGCTCTCAAGCGGCTGAAGGCGAAGGTGCGCTACGAACCCATCGGCTTCGAGCTGCTGCCGGAAAAATTCACCCTCGGCGAATTACAACGCCTCTATGAGGCTGTGCTCGAGCAGCCCGTCGACAAGCGCAACTTCCGCAAAAAAATCCTCGGCACAGAGCTGCTCGACGCGCTCGACGAGTACCAGCAGGACGTCGCCCACCGCGCCGCACAATACTACCGCTTCAACCGCGCCCGCTACGAGCAGCTCAAGAAACGCGGCTTCAATTTCGAACTCTGATTTTCCCTCCCGTCCAACCTCCAACCCACACCACCATGCTAGGCATCCGCTACATCAAGGTCCCCCCGACCACCTACCTCCTGCAGTACGCCAAGGGCCGCATCGTCCGCGAGGGCACCGGCCAGGCGTTTTTCTACTACGGACCGACCACTTCGCTCGTGACCATTCCCACCGCGAGCACCGAGGTCCCCTTCATCTTCGAGGAAACGACCTCTGATTTTCAGTTGGTGACGATCCAGGGCCAGATCACCTATCGGGTCGCCGAACCGAAGAAACTCGCCGAGCTGATGAACTTCACGCTCCTCCCCAACGGCCAGGCCTACGCCTCGGACGATCCGGACAAGCTGCCGCAGCGCCTGATCAACATCGTGAATGTGCAGGCCCGCGCTCAGATCCAACGACTGCCCCTGCGCCAGGCGGTGCGTGAGTCGGACGTCCTGGTCGAAACCTTGCGCCCCAAGCTCGTGGACTCGCCGGAAGTCCGCGCGCTGGGCTTGGAAATCCTCGGCTTTTCGATCCTCGCCATCAAGCCGGCGCCGGAGACGGCCCGCGCCCTCGAGGCCGAGACCCGCGAACAGCTCCTCAAGGAAGCCGACGAGGCGATTTTTCGCCGACGCAACGCCGCTGTCGAAACCGAGCGCGCAATCAAGGAGAACGAGCTCAACACGGAGAATGCCGTCGAGCTGAAGAAGCGCCAAATCCGTGAAACGAAAATGGACGCCGAACGCGCGATCCAGGAAAAGCAGCGCCTGCTGCGTGAGGCGGAGATGGCCGCCAGCGTAACCCTCGAGCAGAAGAAAAAGGAACTGGTCACCCTGACCGCGCAGAACACCCGCGCCGAGGCGGACGCGCGCGCCTACGGCATCGAGGCCACGATGAAGGCCCTCGGCACCGGCGACTCGCGCATCCTCACCGCCCTCGCCAACGCGGGGATGAAGCCGGAGCAGCTTATCGCCGTGGCCTTCCAGGAGATCGCGGGCAAGGCCGACAAGATCGGTCAGCTTAACATCTCGCCCGATCTGCTCCGCGAGCTGATGGGCAAGAAGGAGGCCTGACGTGGAACGGCTCACCGAGAACAAGATCGTGCTGGTCGTGCGCGAGACGCGCCTTGAGGAACTCAAGGCGCGTTTCAACACGGTGAGCCAGGCGCGGTTTTACGTGGAGCAGCTCGGCGGTAACTTCGCCGACTACGAGCAGGAGGACACGGCCTACCGGCAGGCCGTGTCCGAGGCCCAGCAGCAGCTCGGCCTATTGGGCCGGGTGCAGGTGGTTCATCGCAGCTTCGTCCCGAATTTCATCTTCGGGCCGGACGACATCGCGGTCGCCGTGGGTCAGGACGGTCTCGTCGCCAACACCCTGAAATACCTGAACGGGCAGCCGCTCGTCGGCGTGAATCCGGATCCGCACCGGTACGACGGCCAGCTCCTGCCTTTTCTGGTGAAGGACCTCGCGAAAATCATCCCCGAGGTGTTTCGCCGGGCCCGCCCGACGAAGTCCGTCACAATGGCGCTGGCCGCTTTGAACAACGGCCAGACCATCCATGCGGTAAATGATCTCTTCATCGGGCCCAAGTCCCATGGATCGGCCCGCTACACCATCAACCACGGCGGCGACTCGGAACGCCACTCATCGAGCGGCATCATCGTTTCGACCGGCCTGGGCTCGACCGGCTGGTTCAGCAGTCTCGTGGCCGGCGCCCGGGGTGTCACCTCGGCCTTGAACGCCAAGTTCACCTTCACGACCTCGGATGGCCAGCGGACCTTCCTGAACGGCAAAGAGGAAGGTACCCCGAAAGGTAAGAAAATCCGGTTTCCGTGGGATGCGGGCCATCTCTTCTTCACGGTACGCGAACCGTTCCCGAGCAAGACCACGGGGGTGAGCCTGGTCTTCGGCCGCGTCTCGCCGGATCATCCCCTGCGGATCGAGTCCCACATGCCGGAACGTGGCGTCATCTTCAGCGACGGCATCGAGGCGGACTTCCTCGAGTTCAACTCGGGGGCTAAAGTCGAGATCAGCGTCGCCGAGCGCAAAGGCATCCTCGTCGTCTAACTGCTGTCACGCCTTGCGCTGGTCGAAGCCCACGACGCGCAGGGCGAGGGTGATCGCGGCGACGATGCCGCCGAGGACCATCAGGCTTTGGTGCGGGTTGAGGCCTTGCTTCGTGAGGAAGCCGAGGAAGGCGGCGCCGACCGCGATGCCGATGCAGTCGGCGAAATTCTGGATGGCCACCGTCTTGCCCACCGTCGTCGGGTCGCTCTCGGATTGCAGCGCGGCGTTGACCGGCACGATGAGCAGGCCGGCGGCCGCACCCGTCAGGATGAGCACGAGCACGACGAGCGTAAGGCCGTGGTGCCCGCCAAGCAGGCCGAGGCCGAGGAAGCCCGCCGCCATGAACGTGCCGTAGCGCCGCGCCCAGGAGAGGTCGCCGATCTTGTGCAGCTGGCCGGCGAGCACTGAGCCGGCCACGATGCCGGCGACCAGTCCGAGCTTCAGCAGCACGAGCTTGAGGTTGGTGACATTTGTGACACCCGCCTCGGTGTAGACCATCAGGCCCCAGCCTTGGAGCGCCGTCTTGAGCGTCGAGCCGGCGAACCAGAAGAGCGCCGAACCGAGCAGGATGCGCCCGAGCCGCGGGCTGCGCACGATGGCGACGAACGTCGCGGCGAACTCCCGCACACTCCGGCCAAAGTGGGCGGAGGTGTTGCCGGGCGTGCGCGTCATGGCGGCGTTGCAGACGAGCGCGGCGAGGTAGAGCCCCGCACTCACCGTGTAGCAAAGGGGCAGCGAAAGTGTATTGTCATATAAAATACCACCGCCCGCCAAGCCGCCGACGATGGCGACCAGCGTGAGCATCTCCACGGTGCCGTTGGCCTTCACCAGGCGCTCGCGCGGCAGGATCTCGGGTAAAATGCCGTACTTCGCCGGCGAGTAGATGCAGGCGCCGAACCCCACGATGGTGTAGCCGATGACCTGGAGCGTGTGGCTGGCGTCGCCGGGATAGGCGTACACGGCGGCGAGGCCGGTGAACGTGCCGAGGAGTTTGAGCACGTTGCCGCCGGTGAGCCAGAGGGTCTTCGACATGCGGTCGTTGAGGTACCCGGCGAGCGGCGCGAGCACGATGAAGGGCAGCGTGAAGACGAGGCCGAAGAGCGCGTTCTCGCCATTGACCTTTGCCTCGGTGATGCGGCCCGTGTTAATCGCATAGGTCAGCGGGCCGAGGATGGCCGCGAGGAGAAAGTTGTCGCCAAAGGCGCCGAGAAACTGGCCGGTCAGCAGCAGCGGATAATTCCGCGGCGCGGGAGCGGAAGGGGTCGGGTGCATGGGGAAATCAAGCTTTGCGGCGCGCCGGTTTTTTGGCCGCGGCTGCGGTGAGCACGCGGTCCACGGCATCATGTGCGGCGGCCTGCACGCCCGCGAGGGTGTCGGCGAGCGGGGCGACCGTCTTCGGATCGAGGCTGGCGAGCATCCCGCGGAGCGCCGCGACGTAGAGCGGCGCCACCCGGGCGTACAGGTTGCGGCCGGACTTGGTGAGCACGATGCGCATCGCGCGGCGGTCCGCCTCGTCGGCCACGCGCTTCAGCCAGCCGAGGGCCTCCATGCGGTCGAGCACGTAGGTCGTGCTCGAGGCCTCGACCACCATGGCCTCGGTGAGCGCGGAAGGGCGGAGGCCGTCGGCCTCGTCAGCCAGCAGCATGAGGACGTTGAACTGAACCGCCGTGATCCCGTGGGGCTTGAAGAGGCGGCCCGCCTCACGCAGCAGGGCGTTGCCCGTGGTGACGATCGCATTGGTAAGCCGGCCCAGGTCCGCATCCGATTGCATGCGGGCCGAGAAAGTTAGAATTCTAACTATTGTCAAGCCTCTTTGCCACTCCGACCCGACGCCTCACTCCTCCGGCGCCGCAAACTCGAAGGGGATGCGCACCTTCGCTTCCGCGGGCTGGCCGCCGCGCGTAACGGGCTTGAAGACCCACTGGGCCGCCGCCGTGGCCGCCGCCCAGCCAAACTCCTCCTGCGAGGCCGAGGCGACTTTCGGCAGGCGGGCGCGGCCGTCGCGGTCGATCACAATATCGATCATCGCGCGGCCGGCGGGCCGGCTGGCACCCCGCAAGCTCGACGGGTAAACAGCGGGGACCTGATAGAGCGGCTCCAGCTTGCCATCGAGGCCGCGCGCCGAGCCGATGTTTGACCCCGACCGGAGCAGAGCTATGAGCCGGGCCTCTCCCGCGGCGCCTTCCGCCGTCTCCTTTGGCAGGGCGGGAAAAGCCATCTTCTTCCTCAGCGTCACGTTGATCGCCCGGCCGTCCTTGAGCGCCGGCTGGAATTCCCATGTACCGGCGGCGGCGACGAGGGCTGCGCCATAGGCTGGCTGCGTGGCCTCGATCACCTTGATGTCCGTCACCTGGCCCTGGCTGCCGACGGTGAACTCCACCGTGGCCGAGCCACCCTCGCCCGCGAGCAAGAGGTCGAATGGCTGGACCGGATCCGCCATGGTGAGTAGTCCCGGAGTATCCTCCGGCGCAGTACCATCGGGGGAAGTCAGTCCGTTGGTCGCCAGAAGCTCGGCCCGGCTGGGGACGCTGCCGATGATGTCGAACGTCATCTGCGCCTCCATATCGGCCCGGACCGCAAGGTCACCCTCCATGGCCGGGGAAAAGGTCCACTGCTTCAACGCCTCCAGTGCCGGGAGTACGAAGTCTGCGTGCGAAGCACCCCTGATGCGGGGGTTCAACGCCCTGCCTTCCGGTGTCACCACGCAACGGAACCGCACGATGCCGGGCAGCTTCCGCTCGGTGAGCACCGCCGGATAGTCGCCCGCGGGTGAATTCAGCGGCTCGGCCGAAGCCGTGCGCGGCGAAAGATCGAACATTGGCATCTGAAGCTGCCCTTTTTTCCGCGCCTTTTGGTCGGCAAACTTCACCTCGATGTCGAGGCAGCAGGGCACCGGCTGGCCATCGGCGAGCGCCGGGGCGAAGATCCAGGTCTTCACCGCTGCCAGCGCCGCATCGTCAAACCGGGCCTCACCCGGCTCGGGTATCCGGGCCGCGGTGACTTTTCCGGTCGCATCAATGATGGCGCGCACAACCGGCGACGGCGGGAGCTCGTCTTTCGCCATCCCGGCGGGCAGCGCCGGCGGCTCCCAGGTGCGCAACATCGCCGGGCCGTCCGCCACGATCTTGGCCGGAGCCGGATCAGCCCCCATTGCCCGGGGCCCGCCGGCCACCGCCAGCAGGGCGGCCAGAAAAACCGTTGCATGTCGTCGGGGGAGCAGAGGAAACAGCATGTAAAAATTGATACAGGCCGCAGCTCCGGATCAATCCCTGTCTTCGTCACGATACGGACCGCGCCACCGCGGCGGGATCGGCCTCCGCCGGCAGCGCGATCCCGGTGTCTTCCATCCTAACCCACCGGTACCGTCGCAAGGCCGGAGAGATCCAGCCCCGCCGCGCAGCCGAAGGGCGCGCGCAGCACGGAGCCGAGATGCAGCCGGCCGCCGCGCACATCCAGGCGCGGCCAGCCGGCCGCGCTGGGCGTGAAGAGATCGCCATGGTGGGCGAGCATATGCGCCTGCACCGCGGCGGGGAACTGCGCGAGACCCGCGAAGTAATGGTGGCCGTTGCGCTCGATGCTGGTCGCGCCGAGCGTCGCCGCCACCGCGAGATCCTGCGTCACGGCCACGGGGCCGACGTTGCTCAGGTCCTCACCGCTCAGCATCGCAGGCAGGCCGGCCGCACGGCGCTGCGCGAGCAGGCAGGCGTTGGCGATGCCCTTGAAGATGCCCTTGCAGTTCTTGTGGCTCGTGCCCGCGTAGCCGAGCGCGAGGGCGGTCGGCAGGCTGGAAATCTCGCCGTCGGATTCGTCGATGATGACCGGCGGCCGGTCGGGCCACGCGCGCGCCAGCTCGCCGATGGCCGGCGAGAGCGCCACGCTGCGGTGCCACGGCTGCTCGATGAAAAGCAACTTCGCCCAGAAGGCTGCGTCGCCCGCTCCCGCGCGCAGGCCGCGCACGTAGTCGGCGAAGACCGCGACGGCCTTGAAGCTCTCGTTGCCATCGAGCGAAAACGCGTAGTCGCCGCCGCACTCCGCCGCGAAGATGCGCGCCATCTGCGCGAGCCGCGCGCGGTCGCGAGGCTCGTCGCCGTTGATTTTCAGTTTAAAATGCCGGAGCCCATAAAACCGGATGCACGCCACGAGCGACTGCGGCAGCCCGTCGGCCACGCGCTCGTCGGCGGGGATTTCAGCGTCCGTGAGATAGTCGGACAACCCCACGGTGTGCCGCGCAAACACCTCGGCCGGCGGCACGGCCGGCAGCCAGTCGCGCGGAACCGAGCCCGCGAGCGGCGCGTGCACCGCGCCGAGCTCAAGGCCGAAGAGATTCTCCCGCAGCGCCGCGGGAAACGCCGTGCCCTTCGCCCGGCAAAACGCATCGACCAGCGAGCGCTCAACGAGCGACGTGCCAAAGTGCACGAGCAGCGGCGGCAGCTTTTGTGCAGCGCCCCAGGCACCCTGGGCGGCGTAGAGTTCGCGCCAGAAGGCAAAGGGCGTCGCCGCCTTGATCTGCCGGGCGTGGGCGATCGCCGCGCGGATGACCGCGAGCATCTCCTCGACCTCTTCGCCGAGCGGCCGGTCGGGGTCCTTGGTAAACCACTTCGGCGGCAGGTGGTCGGCGGCGAGGCCCTCATGGGTCTGGCCATCGATTTCCCAGGTGCCGCGCACGATGATGTGCGTGACCTCAGTCATCGTGGCGATGCCGTAGCGAAACGGCATGCGCGCCTTGAGCGGCTGGGCGTGGAGGGTGACTTCGCGGAGGGTGATCATTTTTTGGTGTCGGCCGGGACCGACGTGGTCTGCTTAAAAACAAAGGGCACGCGGACGCGCACCGCGACGGTGCGGCCCAGCAGGGCTTTTGGCGGATCAAACCGCCAGGCGGCCACCGCCTGAGCCGCCGCATAGCCGAAGGCCTCCTGACTCGCGGAGACGATCCGGGGCAGCCGCACGTGGCCCTCCTCATCGATGATGATTTCCACGAGGGCTTCGCCCGCGGTGATCTTTTCATCCACCGACGTCGGAAACCGCGGGGCCCGGCGGACGATGGGATGCAGCGGCGCACCGAGCTGCTTCGCCATGAGGATCGTGCCGGGCTGCTTGCCCTCCCGCTTGACCATATCCTGGTCCGCCTCCGTCACCACCTCATCCATATAACTCAGGGAGAAATCCTGCTCATGGGTGAGCTCGACCGGGACCGGCCGGCCATCCTTGAGCGCCGGGGAAAATTCGAAAACCTCGGTGGCCGCCTGGAGGGCCAGGCCGAATTCCGGCCGGCTGGCCTCCACCACGCGCGATGAGACCACCTTGCCGTTTTCCCCCACCACCATGACGACCTTGGCCTTGCCCTTCACCTTGTCGCGCAGCAGCGCATAGGGATAGACCGGGACCATCCGGGCGATCGGCCCCGGGGGCGTGATGCCGGTTTTTTTGTCGGCCTTGACGCTGAAGCCGGTATCGCCGCCGCCAAACTCCTCCATCCTGAAACTGAAGGCTTGGACCATGCGCGTGTCCGCCGGTATGCCGTCCCGCCAGCCCGGCTTGAATTTCCACCGCCGCAAGGCATCGAGCGCCGGCCCTTCAAAGGCGGGGTGCAACGAACTTTTCACGAGGGGATCGATCAGCCGGCCCTCCCGGTCGATCGTGAATTCGATCACGACATCCCCGCGCAGGCCCGACCGGCGCATCTCCTCGGGATAGGTCGGCGCAGTCTGCGAAGTCACTTCCGGCGGCACGGTCTTGCCCTTGCCGGGGACCTGCCCGAGCACAGAGCCACGGGTGGTCAGGAGAAAAGGCACATGCACCTCTGCCGCGACCGGCTGGCCCGCGCGCCGCGCCGGGGCAAACCGCCACTCCCGGGCCGCGTTAAAAAAAGCCTCCGACCACTCCGGCGCCACATTCTTCACGGCCGTCACGCGTCCGCCCTCATCCACGGTGACGTCCGCGTAAACCCATTTTTGCACGCCGTTTTTCAAGGCGTCGGAGAATTTGACCCGCACGACTGTCACGGCCAGCAAGCGCGGAGTGGTGTCGGGCCCGTCCACGGCGGCGGACTTGGGATTGTATATCACAGCCAGCTGGATGGCGGCATTGACCGGCTGACCGGCCCGTTTGGCGGGCGAAAATTTCAATTCCTTGATACCCGCATAGGCAGGCTCCTCGTAAACCGGCAGGTTGGCCACCGGGTAGAAACCAAGCCGTTTGCCAGCTTCATCGAGATAGGTGTCGGCGATCGCGTAGCCGATCTCCTTCGTTTGCTTCAATTCCGAGGGAAAGGAAAACTTCGGTGCGTTCCGCAAAGCCGGCAGGGTGTCCGGCGCATCTTTTGCCTCCAGCCAATCGAGCGGAGCCAAGGTCGCATCCTGCGCCGCGAGCCGCAGGACCATGCCGATAAAAACCGCCGGCAAACCACCGCGCCGGATCAGGGAGGGGAAAAGCATGGCAGTGAGACAACCAGCGGCTCGCCACGCGTCAACCGGCGCGTTCGTCACCGGCTGGATACGCCCGCTCAATGTCGGCCGCGCGCTGCCCGGCGCGCTGGATGATTATCTTCAAATATCTGCCGGAATCGGCACAGACGATTGGAAGACAAACGGCACGCGCAAGCGTACCACGGCGGGTTTCCCCTGCGCCTTGGGCGGCGCATACCTCCAGCTGGTCACGGCTTGCACGGCCGCATAGCCCAAGGCCTCCTGGCTCGCGGAGACGACCCGCGGCAGGCGCACATGTCCGCCCTCATCAATGAGGATCTCCACCACGGCCTCGCCCCTCGCGGTCCTTTGATCCATCGACGTCGGCAACTGGACGGACCGACGGACGATCCGATTCAACGGCTTATCGAGCCGCTCCGGCGTGAGGATGGTGTCGGGATGCTTGCTTTCCCGCTTGAGCATATCCTTGTCCGCCGACGTCACCACTTCATAGAGGTCGTTCAGGGAAAACTTCTGCTCAAAGGTGATTTCCACCGGCATCGGCCGGCCGGCCTTGAGCGCCGGCCGGTACTCGAAAATCTCCGCCGCGGCTTGCAAGGCCTGGCCGAACTCCGGCCGGGTGGCCTCAACCACCTGCGATGAGACGATCTCGCCCGTCTCGCCGATGACGCATCTGACCCTGGCCTTGCCCGTCTCCCGGTCGCGCAAAAGCGCATAAGGATAAACCGGGGTCGCGTGGCCAACCATCTGCGGAGCCGTGACATCGCCCTTCACCTCCTCGCCCAGCACCTCCCGGGGATAAGCCGGGGCCGCTTGGCTGCGCGGCCCCGGAAGCCCGAGGCCGGCATTGCCCTTGGCCGATAGATCCAGCCCAGCTTTGCGGCGGGCGGCGGCATATTGCATTCCGAAGGTCAGTCTCTGGCTCATGCGCCGTTCCACCGGCACGCCGTCCTGCAAGGCCGGTTTAAATTTCCAGAGCCGGAGCCCATCCACCGCGGCATCGTCAAAGGCGGCATTCAGCGAACGTTTTATGCACATGTCTTTTGGGCGCCCTTCCCGGTCCACGGTGAAGGTGATATCGACCGCCCCGGTTATACCTGTTCGCTCCATGGACAGGGGGTAGACCGGCGAGATCTTAGAAATGGCCTCAGGTGGACTCTCCTTGCCTGTGCCGGAGATCCAATCACCCCAGTCGGCCAGCAGAAAAGGCACGTGAACCTCCGCTGCCAGCGGGTGCCCCGCGCGCCGCGCCGGAGCAAAACGCCATTCGCGGGCGGTCTTGAGGAAGGCCTCCGCCCATTCGGGCGCCACATTCCTCACGGCCGTCACACGACCGATTTCATCTACGGAAACATCGGCATAAACCCACTTCCCGTAGCCCCCCAAGGCATCATCCGTATCAGGTTTTTTAATGCGAACGGCCGTCACGGCCAGCAACCGCGGCGTGGCGTCAGGCGCATCGACGGCGGCTGACTTAGGGTTGAAGATGACCGCCAGCTGCGTGCCGGTCAGGACCGGCTGACCCGCGCGCCGGCCGGGGGCGAAGCTCATTTGCTCTATGCCGTCGTAAGCGGGGTCGACATAAGCTTCCAAGTTGGCGAACGGGGCGAAACCGAGGCGCTTGCCCGTTTCGTCTATATACGTAACGGCGAACGCGTAGCCGATTTCCTTGGTCTGCGCCAATTCCGAGGGGAAGGAGAAGCTCGGCACCTTTTGCAGCACCGGCAGCGTATCCGGCGCATCCTGCGGCTTCAGCCATACCAGGGGCGCCACCACGGCATCCTGTGCAGCGAGACGCAGCAGCGTACCAAGAAAAAACACCATCAAGCCACCGCGCCGGACCAGGGAGGGGGAATGCATCCGTCGAGCCAACCAGCGCCGTGCTCCGGGTCAATCGGAGCGTTTACCACACCGGGATTTGGATACGCCGCTCAACCCCGTCCGCCGCGCAGTACGACGAGGTGGTCGATACCGTGGGCTTCGAACTCGCGCCAGTAGGTGTCCTCGTGTTCCGTCAGAGCGACTTCGTGCTGCGGCTCCAGCTCCTCCGCCTCGGCGGCCTCGGCGCCGATCTCGGCGCGCAGGTCGCGGCCCGCGAGGCGCGCCACGAGTTCGCCCCAGAAGACATCCTCGGCGTAGGCGTCGAGCTTCTCCTGCGCCACGCCGCCGGTGAGTTTTTCGTTGAGGAAATACTCGCCGTTCACGTCGGCCTCCACGAGGTCCGCGCAACCGAAGGGCTCGGCCAGCCCGAGGACTTTCTGCGTGAGATCCGCGTAGCGCTCGGGCATCGTCGCGGGATCGTCGGGCCGCGCGCCCGCGACCCAGAGGCCGAGATGCACGAGTTCGAGGAGGCGCGCGTATTCCTTGGTGGTGAAGGAGACTTTCATGCGCGCCACCAGACGCCCTCCGCCGCAGCGGCGCAAGGGCGGATTGGGAGCCCGGCCAGCGGCCAGGCCTACATCTGCGTCGCCACCACTGCCGCAAACACCTCCGGCGGCAGCGGGCCCGCGCGCCACGCGGCGAGCGCATCGGCCAGCTCCGCAGCGTTGGCCGCGCCGAGCACTACGCGGTCGGCCTCGGCGACGCCGAAGAGATAACGGAGCGCCAGTGCCGTCAGCGGGATCCCCTGCTCTGTCGCGAGCCCGAAGAGCTGCTCGCGCTGCGGCCACACGCGCGGGGTGAGCCAGGGCGGGAGGGCCGCACGCCAGCGGTCGGGTCGCGCACTGAGGATGCCCATCGCGAGCGGGCTCGCCGCATAATACGCCGCACTGGGCCGCAGCGCGGGCAGATCTTCGGTGAGCGCAGCGGAGTTGAGGGCATTGAGGCGGTTGAAGCCCATCGCCACATCCACCACGCCGGTGGCGACATACTCGCTCCAATCCGCTCCGCAGCCGCCGCCGAGGCCGATGCGCCGCGCCAGTCCCTCCGTCTGGAGCTCGCACAGCGTCGCCGCGACGCGCGGACGGTCGGCGGGCGGCACCTGGTCGGGCTCGTGCAGGAAAACGAGATCCACCGCCGCGAGGCCCATCCGGTCGAGGCTCGCACGCAGGCTGTCGCGGATGGCGCGCGGCGAATAGTCGTAGCTGCCGCGCAAGGCATTGGGACCGGCGAGGCGGCCGACCTTGGTACTCACGATCGGCCGCGGCCCGCGCCATCGCGCGAGCGCGCGCCCGAGCAGCGGCTCCGCCTGAGCGTACGCCGGCGCGACATCAAACACCGTCACGCCCTCCGCCATCGCGTGCAGCAGGGTCTCCAGCGATTCACCCTCATCGACCGGCCCCCACGCACCGCCGAGGCCGGCGAGCCCGAGCGCCATGCGGCTGTCGCCGAGACCAAGCGCAGCGAGTTTGGCGGAAGGGCTGAAGGCTGCCAGTCGGGTCGGCCCGGTGGGGTGGTCGGGCATGGATTTACTTCCCGACGCTCCAGCCGCCGTCAGCCATCAGCGACGCGCCCGTGACCAGCTCCGACTCGTCGCTGGCGAGGTAATGCGCCGCGGCGGCGATCTCTTCCGGCCGGCCCATCCGGCCGATGAGCTGCGTGGCGCTCATCTCGCGGTAGGCTTTCTCGGGGTCGGCGTACTCCTTCAGGCGGTTTTGCACAAAGGGCGTCTCCACGCGGCCGGGACAGATGCAGTTGAACCGCACGCCCTCAGCCGAGTGGTCGAGCGCGAGCTGCTTCGTGATGCCCACGACCGCGAACTTCGTCGTCACGTACGCGAAGCGGTCGCGCACCGCGACGATGCCGCCGATCGAGGCGATGTTGATCACGCTGCCTTTTTTTCGCGCGAGCATCGTGGGAAGAAACGCCTTGGTGACGTTAAACACACCGCGGACATTCACGCGGTAAAGGCGGTCGAGGTCCGCACCCGTCGTTTGCAAAATCGTGCCGACGTGGCCGATGCCCGCGTTGTTCACCAAGATATCCAACGCGCCGAGCCGCCAGACGAGCGCGCCCACGGCCTCCTCGTCCGCCACATCGAGCGCGACGAACTCCGCGCGCCCGCCTGCGGCCGTGATCAGCGCGACGGTCTCGGCGCCGCCCTTCGCATCGAGGTCGGCGACGCAGACCTGCGCGCCCGCGGCGGCGAAACGCTGCGCGATGGCGCGGCCGATGCCGGAACCCGCACCGGTGACAAGGGCGGTCTTGCCTGTGAGGTTGAACATAGGACGCGAAGCTTTGCCCACGGAATACGCGGAAGACACGGAAAAAACGCGGATTGGTTTTCCGTGTCTTCCGTGTATTCCGTGGGCCACACCCTTCAACCCCACCCCATGAAGATCATCGCTGTCCACGCCTACTCCACGCGGGCGAAAACCGAAATTCCGTTTGTCTGGCGCCAAGGCCTGCCCGGCAACGACCCGTTCACCGAGGTCACGTGGCTGCGCCTCGTCACCGACGCCGGCATCGAGGGCTGGAGCTGCGCGGTGCGCGGCGCGATCGCGCTCGACCTCATCAACCGCCGGCTCAAGGACTGGCTGATCGGCAAGGACCCGCTGATGAAGGAGCTCCTCTGGCACGAGCTGTGGGAGCTCGACCGCATCGAGGAATTTCCGATGTACATGATGGGCGTGGTGGACGCCGCGCTGTGGGACATCACGGCCAAGGCCGCCAAGCTCCCGCTCTACCAGCTGCTCGGCGGTTACCGCCACGAGATCGAGGCCTACGCGAGCACCGTCACGTACGCGACGACCGCGGAGTTTCTCGATGTGGCCGACCAGTGTCTCGCGCGGGGCTTCCGCGCCATCAAGCTCCACGCGTGGGGCGACGCGCGCAAGGACGCCGCCCTCTGCCAGGCCCTGCGTAAGCACGTCGGCCCCGACATCGCGCTGATGTACGACGGCTCCGCGGGCTTCGACCCCTACGACGCGCTCTACCTCGGCCGTGCGCTCGAGGAGGCGGACTATCTCTGGTACGAGGAGCCGATGCGCGAGTTCAGCATCGGCGCGTATCGCCGGCTCTGCGACCAGCTCGACATCCCCGTGCTCGCCGCCGAGACCTCCGACGGCTGCCATTACAACGTCGCCGACTTCATCCAGCAGGGCGCGGCCGACATGGTGCGCACGAGCTGGTTCTACAAGGGCGGCATCACCGGCGCGCTCCGCGTGGCGCACCTCGCCGACTCGTTTCAGCTCAGCGCCGAGGTCCATGGCATGGGCGTGGAGAACACCCACCTCTGCCTCGCGATCCGCAACAACCACTACTACGAGACCCTCATCAAGGCCAACCCCATCGTGGTCGAGCCCAGCATCGGCCCCGACGCCAAGGTCCGCGCCCCCGCCGCCCCCGGCCTCGGCTACGACGTCGACTTGAAGACTCTCGAGAAGATCGCCGTGGCAAAACTCTGAAAATCGAACAAAAGCGAACAAAACACCCCGTTGACCGCCTCTCTTCTTCATTCGCGTTTATTCGTATCCATCAGATTTTAAAGAATTTAGATCATGCCCAAGACCGCCGACCAGTGGTTCGCCGAGTATGGCGAAAGCCACCAGGATCACACCAACGAGACGATCCACTGGATCTGCGTGCCGGTGATTTTTTTCTGCGTGCTCGGCCTCATCGGATCGATCCCGCTCCCCACGGTCATCGCGGACTACCTGCCGTGGTTCGACTGGTCGTACCCGGCCATGCTGCTCGCCTTTGCCTTCTACGTGCGGCTTTCCCCGCCGCTGAGCCTCGGCCTGCTCGCCTTCATGTTTCTCTGCCACGAGATCATGCTGGCGCTGGCCGAGCACGCCCGGTGGCCCGTCTGGCAGATCTGCCTCGCGCTCTTCGTGCTGGCGTGGATCGGCCAGTTCATCGGCCACCAGATCGAGGGCAAAAAACCCTCCTTCCTCAAGGACGTGCAATTCCTCCTCATCGGCCCCGCCTGGCTGCTGAGCCTGATCTATAAAAAAATCGGCTGGCGGTATTGAATCCGTCACGCCTCCACCATGCAGACCCTCGGTGCCGTCGCCCTCGTCGTCCGCGACTATGATGAAGCCATCGCCTACTACACCGGCGTGCTCGGCTTCACCCTGATCGAGGATTCCCCGCGCGGCCCGGGCAAACGCTGGGTGCTCGTCGCCCCGCCGGGCGCGCAGGAAACCCGCCTGCTGCTCGCCCAGGCCAAGAACGAAACCGAGCGCGCCGCCATCGGGCACCAGACCGGCGGACGTGTTTTTCTCTTCCTGCACACCGATGATTTCTGGCGCGACTACCGCACCTACGCCGGGCGCGGCGTCCGCTTCGTCGAGTCACCCCGCGAGGAAGACTACGCGACCGTCGTCGTCTTCGAAGACCTCTACGGCAACCGCTGGGATCTGCTGCAGAGGAAGCAAGTGGCCGACCATCGATCGTAGTTATGCTTTAATTACCATTTTTCCCGGCCGGGGCCTGCTTCGCCGCCGGCTCGGGATCATCGTTGAGGGTGAAGGTCAGCAACTGCTGGTGGAGCCGCCTGACGCGCACGCCCTGCTCCACCGCCGGCTCAAACCGCCAGAAGGACAGCGCGTTGACCGCCGCGTACCCGAACTCCGGGCGGCTGGCGCGCACGACCTTCAGGTCGCGGGTGAAGCCGTCCTCATTCACGTAAAACTCCACCACGGCCTCGCCCGTCACCCCCTCCCGCCGGAGCACCTCGGGATACCGCGGGCCCCGCCGCCAGATCGCGCGGGCCGGCTGATCCCCGCCGGGTTTCACCGGTGGCGAGGGCTTGGCCGCGATCTCCAGCAGCTGATCCAGTTCGCCCAGGCGTTTCTCCTCCCCTTTCAACTCGGCGGCCAGCACGGCCCGGTTGGCGCGCGCCGCCGTCAGATCCTGCGGCACGGCGACCCCAAAGGCCTGGCACTCGGCGAGCAGTTGCAGCGACGGGGCATGTTTCTGCGCCGCCGCCTTGGCGAGCCACTCGACGGCTTTGCGCTGGTCCTGGGGCACGGCGATTCCCAGCCAGTAAAACTGGCTGAGCCAGCCCTCGCCTTCAGCCTCTCCCGCTTCGGCGGATTCACGCGTCCACTCAAACGCCTGCCGCCGTTCCTGCTCGGTGACAATGTTGCCCGCTACGATGATGCCCCCCGCCATGAACCGGCGCAGTTCCTTCGAGCCGTCCTTCGCCCCCGCCAGGGTCCATTTCCAACACTCGTTCAGTTCATCGCCAGTCGCGTTCGGCCGGTACAGCCCCGCCACCAGCCGCTCCGCAGCCCAGGCGCTGTTTTTGGCTGCGGCCCGCCGATAGTACTCCAGGGCCCGCGGCCGGTTTTTCTCCACGCCTTCGCCCCTTTCCAGGGCCCAGCCGGCCAGTTCCATGGCATCCACGTTTCCGTTCGCCGCGCCTTGCTCGGACCACGCGAAGCCCTTGGCCGGATTCTTCTCCACGCCTTTCCCTTCATGGTAACGTCGCGCCAGAAGCGCGGCGGCCCGCCCTGAACCGAGCCGGGCCGCCTCCTCATACAAGCGGATCGCGCGCGCCCGGTCGTCGGCCTGGATGGATTCATCGAGCCGGTCCGCCAGATCGCGGACCGCATGGAGGTAATGCTGTGCGGCTGCCAGTTCGAGGTACCGGAGGCCGGCAGCTTCATCCTTGGGCGCGCCTAAACTGCCATCGAAATAGCGATCCGCTACCGTATATTGCGCCGCCGCCTCACCTGCGTCGGCGCGTTTCTTCAAGGCAGGAAATTCCCCGGAGACCAAGCCGGTCAACTCCTGCATCTCGCGCTCCATGGCGGCCAGTTTTTCCCGCACCCGGCCTAATTCCTCCCGCAGCGCCGGGGTGGGCGGCGCCGGATGGCGGCGCTCCCACCAGTGATAAGCCGCCGCGAGCTTGATCGCCACGAAGAGGGCGAGGAAGACCCATGGCAGCACCAAGAGGGTCCACTTTTTTGTCTGATACCAGGCGCGGTATCGCCCGCCCGCGGCGTAGCGTCGGATAAACTCAATCTGCCGGCGCAACGCCTCCGGGGCATCGGCATCATCTGCGGCGGGCCGGGCGCTTTCCAAGGCGGCCACAGCCTGCGCGTACGCCTTGCGCCGGAAATGAAATCCGGAAAGAGCGAAGGCCAGCCGGAGATCGTCCGGATGTTCCCTCAGCCACGCGAAGGCCGGCTCGGCTGTCGCGGGATCGTTTGCATCCAAGCCAAGGCCAAAAATAACGCTCTGCGCCTCCGCCTCCTGCGGGCTGGCCTCAAGCCACCGACGGGCCGCCGCGAGCGGCTTGTCCCGGCCGGACGCCGATTCCAGCAGCAGCTGCAGCCGCAGTTTCAGGGCGGCCCGGTGGCCGGGCTCGCGTTGCAAGGCCGCCTCGGTGGCCTTGAGCGCCTTGTTTGGCTCCAGCCAGGCGCGATGGTTGCGCGCCTGCTGCATGAGGTCATCGGCGGAATACAGCCGGCCGGCCTCCGCCCTGAGCCGGGTGCGCACCGCGCGCGGCCCCCACTCGGCAATCTCACGCGTCAGTTCGTCGATTTTTGCCGAGGCCGGCGCGCCCGCGCAGGCCAGGGCGAGCACTTCCGCGTAGCGCCCCAGGCTGTGGCCGAAGCTGAAGGCCCTCGCTCCGCCCAGCTGCCACTTCCGCCCCGCCTGAAAGACCAGGAGCGTCTCAAAACCGCTCCGATCCGCCCGCCGCGCCGTGCGGATCGCCGTCAGCTCCTCCCATCGGTACCTGGGTGTCGCCTGCGGCCAGACGCTCGCGCCCCGCCGGTCGGCGCGGTAGCCGGCGTACGACACCGGGACGTATTCCTGAAGCGGATTCATGGCCGGCGAGGATCGCGGGCCGGCGCATCCCCTTCAAGTCCTACCGGACGCGCGGGAAATCCTCCCGGTGTTTCCAAGCCGGTCGCAGCCTGCCCGCGACCGCCGGTGCCTTGCTGCTTCCCCACCGCGGCCGGACGCGGTGTATTTAAATTTTGAATTACACCGTTGAACCGGCGGAAGGCGGTCATTGGCTGTGCCTCATGACAGGATTCTTCCACGCGCTGTCGCGCTTCAGCTCTGTGATCGCAACCTTGTGCCTCGTCCCGGCGGCGGCGGCCCAGTCCGCCGCGTTTACCATCGCCGCATGGGGCGACAACTCCTCGGGGCAGCTTGCCGTGCGTGCCGGTACGTCTCCCGTCGCCCAGGTCGCCGCCGGGGATGGCCACGCCCTGGCCCTGTTCGCCGATGGCACGGTGGCCGCGTGGGGGCGCAACGACGCCGGGCAGACCAAAGTGCCATTCGGGCCGACCGGCCCCCGGGTCTTCGCCATCGCCGCAGGGTCCCGGCACTCCCTGGCCTCGACCGGCGCCGGCCTGATGAGCTGGGGCGACGTCACCGCCGTGCCCGCCACCACCTCGGTCAGGGCGATCGCCGCCGGTGGCGATTTCAACCTGGCCATCAACGCGTCCGGCGCCGTCCTCGCCGCCGGCGGCAACGCCTATGGCCAGACCAGCGTGCCGAAGGCTGCCCAAGCGGCCGTCACGGCGATCGCCGCCGGCGATGGCCATGCCCTGGCCCTCAAATCCGACGGTTCCGTGGTCGCGTGGGGAAAAAACGATTACGGCCAGGCCACGGTGCCGGAGGCGGCGTCCCGCCAGGTTGCCGCCATTGCCGCCGGCCGGGATTTCAGCGCCGCGCTGCGCGTGGACGGGGTGATCGTGGTCTGGGGCCACGGCGCCGAGAGCAATCTCGTGCCGCCCCCGGCGGCGACGGGTGCGCGCCAGATCGTGGCTGGCGCCGACTTCATCGCCGTGCAAACCAACGCCTCCGTGGTCGTGTGGGGGCAGACCGGTGCGCCGACCCAGGTCCCGGCCGACCTGAAGGCCACCGCGGCCCTGGCGGCCGGCTCCCATTTTGTCCTCGCGGTGCGCGCCCCCTCTTTCACCAAGGTGCCGGGGGCGGTCGTGGCCCGGATCGGAGAGGCCGCCGAGCTCAGCGCGGCCGTCTCCGACTCCACCGGCATCACGGTGAACTGGACCGGGGTCATCTCCCAGCCAAACGCGCTCTCCATCCCATTTCCCAATGTGGCGGCCTACCAAAGCGGCTCGTACACGGTCACCGTCACCTATCCCACGGGCTACGCCATGAGTGCCACGGGGACGCTGGCCGTACTCGTGCCGCCGACGGTCCGCAACCAGCCGGCCGGCATCGGGGCCGCCCGGGAAAATGGCAGCACGACTTTTTACGTCACGGCCGAGGGCTCGGG
Organism: Verrucomicrobiota bacterium; assembly: GCA_018239845.1. GTDB lineage: Bacteria > Verrucomicrobiota > Verrucomicrobiia > Opitutales > Opitutaceae > CAIRCN01. The sequence goes on along the minus strand of JAFEGO010000073.1, from coordinate 112,190 downwards.
GCCGCTCACCTTCCAATGGTGCAGGGATGGTGTCCCCGTTCCGGGCGCGACCAGCCCGATCTGGACCTTGCAGCCCGTCAAGGCCGGCGATGCCGGAGCCTACTCCTGCGTGGTCAGCGGTCCCGGCGGCCAGGTCACCACGTCCGCCCGCACACTGCTGGTCCTGCCGCCCGTCACCGGCCGGGAAGGGCGGTACACTGTGGCGCTGGCCGGAGATCGCGTGGTGCTCCGCTTCGACCCTGTCAACCAACCCGCCCCGTACAGCGATTTTTCCTGGTCCAAGGACGGGGTCACCATTCCCGGGGCCAATGGACCGGAATTGGTCATCAGTTCCTTCCAGGCCAGCGATGCCGGCTACTACCGCTTCTCTTACACGGATGGCAGCGGCCAGAAACTCGTTGAGTATCCCGCCGGCGCGCTCAACCTTTACCGACCCTTCAGCCGGATCTACCATGCCTGGCTGTCCCCGTCGGAAGGCAAGCTGACGGCCGGCGAGACCCTCGATCTCAAGCTCGGCGGCGTCGAAGGCTATTCCGGCATAACGTATCACTGGCAGATCAGCTCGGCCGAACCGACCTGGTCGGCGCAGGGCGTGGATCTCACCTCCGTGAGCTATCCTGTGACGGGCGCCTCCGCCCGGTTTTTCCCTTCCGTCTGGACCAACGATATCAGCGACGCAGCGTCGGGCATCAACGGCATCTTTGAGGTGATCAGCGGCCCCTGGCCCGCCGGCACCCGCACACGCTATGGCGGCCCCGGCACGATGGTGGAGGGCGAGAGCGGAGAATTTCTGGCCGAATACGCCCCGCCGGTGGATGCGGTCACGTGGAAGAAAGACGGGGTGGTCATGCCCGGCCAGTCCGGGTTTCGCCTCCCCCTGAACCACGTCACGCCGGCCGATGCCGGGGATTATGAAATGACGGCCCAGGGGGCGTTTGGCACCCGCACCTCCTCCTGGCGCCTCACGGTGCTCGAGGCCACCCGGATCGTCACCCAGCCGCAGGACGCCTCGCTGGACAACGGGAGCGCCGTGCTGTCGGTGAAGCTCAATACCTCATCATTTTATGGATACATGGCCACCTGGTTCCGCGACGGCCAGGAATTCCTCACCACGGTCGGCACCACGGACAACCCTTACGGCAACAGTCTCACCACCAATGTGCCGGGCACCTATACGGCACGGGTCTATGCGGACAACGGTGCCCTCGTCTCCGCCCCGGCCGTGGTCTCGGCCTCCACCTCGGGCGGGGCCGTCCCCGTCGCCCTGCAGCCCGGCGTGTACCTGCATGATCGCGGGGCGGTTTACGTGCGGGCCAACCGCACCGCCATGGTGGCGGCGGTCGCCGACGGCGCCAAGCTCGGCTGGTTTGGCGAGACGACGATCGACCGGAGCGGCGGCTTCACCCTGCCACAGGCGCTGCGGGTGGTCTCCGACCAGCAGCCCTTGGCGCCTGATGACCGGTTCCCCTTGTCGGGCCAGATTTACGGCGAAGGTGCGATGCTCGCTTACCTCGGGCCCAGCGCAGGTCAGACCATGCAGGCTTCACTTTGGCGCGCTTCCAACCGGAAGCACGAGGGTTTCTACCGCTGCAAGATCCCCGGCGGCGAACTCTGGATTTTCGTGACGGCCGACGACCAGGTCCGGGCCTTCGGGTACGATGGCTACAAATTCACCAGCCTCTTTCCGCTTAATTTCTCCGGACTCACCTTCAGTGCGAGCGGCGATACCGTGACCTGCGGCACCTATCCCAACGGGCCCTTCCTGGGCTTGAGGGAGAGCACCGCCCGCGCCGCCGCCAGCCTCGTCAACCTATCCATCCGCTCCCTCGCCGGCACCGGCGACCGGACCTTGATCGCGGGTCTCGTCCTGAACGGCAGCCGGCCGCGCCGCGTCCTCCTGCGGGCGGTTGGCCCCGGCTTGGTGGACAAGGGCGTGCCCAATGCGCTCGCCACCCCGGCGCTGCGGATCTTCAACTCGGATGGCCGGATTGTCGCGGAGAACGACGGATGGGGCGCCGATGCCGGTGTGCTCAGCACCGCCTTCGACCGGCTGGGCGCCTTTCCGCTCAAGGCGGGCAGCCACGATGCGGCGGCCTTGTTGACGCTGCCGCCCGGCGTTTACAGCGCGCATGTCTCCGTGCCCAACGGCGCCAGCCCGGGCGAGGCCTTGATCGAGACCTACGATGATGGGACGGATGACTCGACCAGTATCGTCAATCTTTCCAGCCGCCTGGCGTTGGGTCCGGGCGAAACCGCCATCCAGGGATTCGTCGTCACCGGCACAGAGCCCAAGCGGCTGCTCATCCGCGCGGTCGGTCCGGGCCTGGCCGCGATGGGCCTCACCGAGGCGATACCCAATCCCCGCCTGAAGATCGTGCGCGACTCGGCCGAGGTCATCGCCAACGACGATTGGTGCGCCACGCCCGAGAGCACCACGACGTGCGCCACAGTGGCCGCCCAAACCGGCGCCTTCCCCCTCGCCCTGGGTAGCCGCGACGCCGCGGTGGTCTACCGTTTTCCGCCCGGGGTTTACTCCGTGCACGCATTCAGCGGGTCGGCCGCCGAGGCCGGCGTCGTCCTGATCGAAATCTACGACGCCCCCTGAGGCCAGCAAACGTGTCTTTTGCTTCCACGGATCTGCTGCGGCTGAAAAAACCCAAGCAGGGCGCGCGCAAGGCGCGCCCCTACCGCTGAGGCTGCGTTGGCTTTGTAGGGGCGCGGCTCGCCCGCGCCCGTCCTGCCTCTCAGATCTTCTCGATCGCCGCCACGCGGGTCTGGGCGGCGTGGATGCGCTTGAGGTCGTACTTCTTTTTGCGGTCGAAGAAGTAGATACCGTTCTGCTCCTGAAACACGTCCGTGAGCTGCGTGTAGCAGTAGCCGAACATCCGCGGGTTATCCAGCAGCGCGGCGCAGAGGCCCTCGAAGCGCGTGTAAAATTCCTCAAGGGTCTTCGGTGCGTTGCCGTAGCCCCAGGAGGCGCTGCCGGCCTTCTCGCGCGGATTCCAGCGGATGCCGCCGAACTCGCTGACGAAGTACGGCTGGCCCTTCCGCCAGGGGATCGAGCTGTGCCAGAAATTATCCACCATGTAGGGCTGGTCACGCAGCAGCCCGTCGTGGCGCGCCTTGAAGGTTTTCGGATCCTGGTCGTAGTCGTGCGAATCCGTGACGTCGCTCTCCGCCACCGTATGCGCGTAGCCGGAGATATCGAGGACCGGCCGCGTCGGATCGGCGAACTTCGTAGCCAGCCACATGGCGCGCATCACGTCGTCGTGGTTCTTGATGCGTTCGTCGATGCGGCGGAGCGACTCGTTGAGCGGACACCAGCCGACGATGCTCGGGTGGTTGTAGTCGCGCTGCAGCGCCTCGAGCCACTGCGTGATGTGGGTCGCGGGGTAGTCGGAGCCGTTGTGGTTGCCGCCGCGCACGATGGTGCCGTCGTCGTTCTTCCACCAGCCGCGCACAGGCTCGCTGCCGCCGAGGCCCCAGTCGCTGAACTCGCCCCACACGAGGTAGCCTAGACGGTCGCAGTGATAGAGGAAGCGCTCCTCAAACACCTTCTGGTGCAGGCGCGCACCGTTGAAACCGGCCTCGATGGAGAGTTTGATGTCCTTGATCAGCGCGGCGTCGGTCGGCGCGGTGAGAATGCCGTCCTCGTAATAACCCTGGTCGAGCACGAGGCGCTGGAAGACGGCCTGGCCGTTGAGCTTGATCGCGTACCCGTCGATGGATACGGCGCGCAGGCCGGCGTAGCTCTGCGCTGTGTCCACGATCGTGCCGGTGGCCGCATCGACCAGCTCCAGCTCAATGTCGTAGAGATGAGGGTCCGCCGGCGACCAGAGGCGCGTGCGCTCGTCGGGCACGAGGAGATCGAGGCGGGGATAAAAATTAACGCCGCACTTCGTCTCCGCCTGGGCGATGACGCCGCTCCTGTCCTTGAGCCGCGCGCGGAAAACGAGGCCCGCCTGCGCGCCGGCGACCGGCTGCTCGATGGAAAAACGGCGGTTCGCCACGTCGGGCGTGATCTTGGGGCGGAGCAGGCTCGCGCGCTGCGGCACAGGCTCGAGCCACACGGTCTGCCAGAGGCCGGTGGTGCGCGTGTAGTGGCAGCCGCTGTTGGCGTACATCCACGACTGCTTGCCGCTGGGCATCGACTCGCGGGCGTTGTCGCGCGCGCGGACGGTGAGCGTGACTTTCTTGCCCGGCGTGGCGTGGTCGGTGAGATCGACGCTGAAGGGCGTCATGCCGCCGCGGTGGCGACCCACTTCCTTGCCGTCGGCCCACACGAAGGTGTCGTAGTCGCTCGCCTGGAAATGGAGCAAGATCCGCCGGCCCTTCCACGCCGCCGGGATCGCGACCTCGCGGCGGTACCACACGGCGTTGAGGTAGTCGGTGTTGGCGATGCCCGAGAGCTTAGACTCCGGGCAGAAGGGCACGGTGATCTTTTGCTTCAGCCGCCGGCCCACCAACCCGCGGTCGAGGCCGCTGTCGCCCTGGTCGATCTCAAACTCCCAGGGGCCGTTGAGGCAGAGCCAGTCGCGTCGCACGAACTGCGGACGCGGATATTCGGAGCGGGGCAGGGTATTTTTAGACGTCGCCATGACTTGTGAAAAATACCAGATTGCCCGGCCTCGTTCCATGGGTGGCCTGCCAAATAACCTTGTTGAAATGCAACACATCGGTGCCCGCACCCGAGAGCGCATGGCCTCGGACCGCGAAGTGGCGGCCTTCGCCGACTGCGGCCTCGCGCTCGCCGGCAGCTCCCTCGCCCGCGCCGGTTTCAATTTTTACCGCCCCACCCCGGACATGCGGCAGCTGCTCGTCTGCACCGGCGGCCGCGGCGAGGTCTGGCTCGACGGCCGCTGGCGCGACCTCACCGCCGGCGAGGCCTACTACACGCCCGCCGGCGTGCCGCATGCCTACCGCGCCAAGGCCCGCGGCCTCTGGTCGCTGTGCTGGCTGACCTATCCGGCGGCCGCGCCCCGGGCCCCGCGCTTCGCGCCGCGCGCGCCCGTCGTGCTGCCGCTGAATCCCCGGCCCCTCGCCCTCGCCGTCGAGGGCCTGTGCGAAGCCGTCGCGCACCGCGCGCCGCAGTCCGAGCGCGAGCTCTGGACGCGCCTGCTCCACCAGCACATGCAGGCCGCGCTGGCCCCCGCGACCGCGCAGGACCCGCGTCTCGCGGCCCTCTGGAGCGCGGTGGACGCCGATCTCGCGCACCCGTGGACCCTGGCCGAACTCGCGCAGCGCGCCGGGCTCAACCGCGAATCCTTCCGCCGCGCCTGCCTCGCGGAGACGGGCCGCAGCCCGCTGCGCGAAGTGGCGCACCGCCGCCTGCGCCGCGCGGCCGACCTGCTGCGCCACACGCCCGACAAGGTGGCTGCGATCGGCCAGCGCGTGGGCTTCAGCGACCCTTTCGCCTTCAGCGTGGCCTTCAAACGCGCCTGGTCCCGCAGCCCGCGGGCGTACCGGGAGGAAGGCTGAGCTCGAACCGGGCGCGCACGAGGCGCGCCCCTACAGGATCGAGAGCGCTTCGTAGGGGCGCGCCTTGTGCGCGCCCGGTTTGCTTACGCCACCCGCCGTCGGCGCCAGGCCGCGAAGCCGAGCACACCGAGGCCGGCGAGCACCGCGTACGTCGCGGGCTCCGGGACCGGGGTGCCGGAGGCATAGACAAGATCGAGGTTGTTGCCATCGACCGCGACGGACCAGGTGCCCGTAAAGCTGTTCGCAAAGCCGTCGAAGTTGAGCGCGAAGGCGCTCGCATCGAAATTTTGAATCCCGTCGGTGGTTTGCGCGAATGTGAAAAAGTAATTCGCGTTGGGATCAAAATCCGCGACCGCTCCCGCGGCCCCGCCGGTGGTGAGCGAGGTGAGGTTGATCGTGAACTTGCTGCCCTCGGTGGCCGCCAGGTCGAGGGTGCCGTTGATGCTCAGCAGATCCCAGCCCGGGTTCTGACCGAGCAGGTTGTTGCCGGTGCCCACGCTGTTGATCTGCCATTGCAGCTTGCCGCCGCCTTCGAGCGTGGTGCTGCCGGCGAAGAGCGTGCCGATCCCATCGCCGGGCGCCAGCGTGCCGCCGTTCGCAAGGGTGAGCCCGCCGACGGTGCCGGTGCCGGTCAGCGTGGCCGTGTCATTCACCGTCGTGAGGCTGCTCGTGGCGATGGAGCCCGTGACGTTGAGCGTGCCGGCGTTGACGGTGACGGTGCCCGTATTGGTGCTCGTGCCGGAGAGCGTGAGCGTGCCGGCGCCGACCTTCGTCAGCGCGCCGTTGCCGCCGGAGCCATACCGCCCGGAATCCTGCAGCACGCCGGAGAAGGTCGTGCTCACCCCGTTGCCGCCCACGCTCAGGTTGTTGTTGCCGAGAAAGACGTTGCCGCTGCCTTCGAGCGAACCGATGCCGACCGTCACCTGGCCGTTGTAGAGATTCACCGGGCTGATATCCAAATTGCCGTTGCCATAGACTTTGACGACGGCGTTGCCGCCGTCCGCCGAGTCGAAGAACTGGATGGAGCCGCCGGCGCCGCCGTTCGTGCCGCCGTTGGCGATCAGCGTGCTGTCCCCGGCCGTCGCATCCTGGTTGAACAGGACGAGACCGCCGCCCGCCGCGCCGTTTTCATCGTTGGCCGTGCCGCCGTTGGCGGTGATGGTGGCGTGGTCCGCCGTGGCCCCGGAGTAGAACCTGACGCTGCCGCCCTCCGCGCCGCCGGCGCTGCCGCCGTTGGCGACAAAGGTGGCCTGGCCCGGCGTGGCGCTGCCCTCAAATGAGACGTAGCCGCCGCCGGCCTGGTTGGCCGAGCCGCCGTTGATCGTGAAGCTGGCGGTGCCGGCCGTCGCCCCGGTCCCCTGGCTGCCATAGCCTGCCACGTAGTCGGTGAAGTAAACCCGGCCGCCACCGGCGCCCTCGACCGAGCCGCCATTGACCGTGAAGGTCGCCTGATCCGCCGTCGTGCCGGCATAGAACTCAATGTTGCCGCCCTCCGCGCCGCTGGCCGTGCCGCCCTCCGCCGTGAAATCGGCGGTGACCGCGGAGGCGTTGTCGTTGAAAATCACATAGCCGCCGCTGGCGCCCGAGGCCACCGCGCCATTGGCGGTGAAGTGCGCGCTGCCGGCGGTCGCATCGTTGTTAAAGAGCGTGACGCCCATCGTGCCGCTGGCGACGCCGCCATCGCTGATGAAGGTGCCGGTGTCCGCATCCGCCGAGTTGTTGAAGACCGTGTAGCCGCCGCGGGTGGAATCGGTGGAGCCGCTCTGGTTGGTGACCTGCGCGCTGCCCGCGCTCGAGGTGTCGTTGAACACCGTCACACCGCCGAAGGCGGCGACCGTCTGGCTGCCTTCGTTCGTGATCGTGGCGGTGCCCGCACTCGAGCTATCGTGGAAGACCGTGGTGCCGCCGCCCGCATTGGAGCTGTCGCTGCCGCCTTGGTTGGTGAAGGTGGCGCTGCCCGCCTGCGCCGTATTGAAGAACTGTGTGATGCCGCCGCCGAACGATGAATAGGGGGTGGTGTCGCCGTTTTCGCCGTTGGTGGAACCGTGGTTGGTGTACGTCGTGTTGTCCCCCGCGGTCGCCGTGTTCGAAAAGGAGAGGGTCCCCGACCCGTAGAGAAATCCCGGGTAGGTATCGGTGACAAAGTGCTGCGTGCCCGCCGACTGGTTGGCGACGCCTGCGCCGCTGATCGTCAGCGTGAAGGTGGGCGCAATCGTGATCGTGAAGGCATCCGCCCCGGAGTTGAAGGCGAGGCCGTCCACCTCGGTGTTGGCCGAGAGGGAGATCGCGGTCACGGACGAGAGGTCAAAGGTCGCGGTGTCGCCCGAGCCGTTGGGAAAAGTCGCGACCGTGGACCAGTTGGCGGCCGTGTTCCAATCCCCGGTGCCGGGGTCCGCCGACCAGGTGGCGCTCTGGGCCAGGACCGGAGGGAGGGAAAGCGCCAGGCACAGCAGGGCCCCACCGAGGATGGGGATTAGATTCCGGCGGGCCGGCCGGTCAGAGCGGGAAGGTTTCATGGGGGTGGATTGGTCGCCGAGCTTCGTCGTGCAGACGATTTGCGCGCCCAGTTAGGCTCAGGGCCGCGCGGGCGAGGCGACCTATTTGGGGCGAACCGCGGGGTGGCTGTGGCCAGTGGCGGGCGGGCCCGCTCTCCTCGGCTCAGGCCGCTGACCGCCGGCGGCGCCAGGCCGCGAGGCCCAGCGCGCCAAGGCCCGCGAGTATCGCGTAGGTCGCGGGCTCCGGCACCGCCGTCGCGGTGCCGGCCCCGAGGTTCGTGTAGTACGTGTCGGCCCCGTCCGTGACAAAGGTGCTGTAGTAGCCGTCGGCCGGCAGGGGGAGCGAGTAGCCGGAGTTGGAGGTGGGGCTGCCGTCGTAGCGGAGCGAGCCCGCGCTCAGCGTGATGATGTCGCCGGCGGTCAGGATGGTGGGGGCAGTGTCCGTGTTGGAGAAAAACACCAGGTCCCCGGCAGTGACGCTGTTGAACGTATTCGGCGTTGTGAGACGGTTGACCGTCTGTACGCCGTCGGTGCTGCCCGCGCCCGTGCTGGTGTAGGTCGGCGCACCGGGGCCCACCGGGGCCTGGGTGGGAAAGATCGCCTGCATGTCAGGGATACCGTGGAAGACGAAGATGGGATTCACCCCGGAGATGACGCTGGTGGTGTCGATCGTATAGGTGATGGGCGAGCTCCAGGAGACCGTGACCTGGCCGGTGCCGTTGCCGCCGGAGAAGGTGAGATACACCATCTGGGCCGAAGCACGGCCGGCGCCGGCCAGCAGGCCGAGGCTGACTAGGAGGCAGGGGAAGGGGCGGCGGAGGGCACGAAGGAGCGGTTTCATAGGTTGGAGCGGGATGGATTTCCGGTTGCGCGGCCCCGTTGGAGCCGCACCGGCGTATCACGGTAACACCACGGACTGGGCCCGCCCGTCCACCCGCTTGTGGTGAATCGCGGGGCGGCTGTGGCGAACAGCGGAGCCGGCGGAATTTTTTCCTACGGGGTCGGGCGCAAGGCCGTCAGCCGTTCGCGCAGCTCGGCCCAGCGGTCGCGGCTGGCGAGCACGGGCTCGGCGATGTTTTCCAGGTAGAGCCGCGTGTGCTCGTCGCTGTCGCGTTCGTAGCGGACCACGTGCGCGAGGTTCACGATCTGCGTGCGGTGCACGCGCATGAAATGCGTGGCCGGCAGCGTGTCCTCCCAAGCCTTGAGGCTCTTGCGCAGAAAGACCTTGGTGCCGTCGGCGAGCTGCACCTCGGAGTAATTGTCGCGCGCGCCGATGAGGCTGATGCTGCGCACCGGGGCGAAACGGCCGCGCAGGCCCGAGCGGAGAAACACCGTATCCTCCAGCCGCAGCGCGGGCCCGGGCGGCAGGTCGTGATCGGTCGCCGGCCCCGCCGCGGCGAAGCGCCGGAGCGCCTCCGCGAGCCGCGCGGGCGCAACGGGTTTCAGCAGGTAGTCGAGGGCATTCACCTCGAAGGCCCGTAGGGCGTACGCATCATAGGCCGTCACGAAGATGATGCGCGCGCCCGGCCGCACGTCGGGCACAAGGTCGAACGAGCAGCCGCCGACCAGCTGGATGTCCATGAACACGAGTTCGTAGTCATGCTGCGCGAGGCGGGCGCGGGCGCTGCGCAGCGTCGCCGCCTCATCGATGATCGCGATGTCGGGATGCGCGGCGAGCTTGGCGCGCAGGTCGGCCCGCGCGGTCGCCTCATCCTCGATCAGCAGGGCGTGCGTCATCGTGCCAAGTTACAAAGCGGACGGCGCCCAGATACGCAACGTCACGGTGACCCAGCCCCGGCCGTGGGTGATCTCCAGCGTGTGTGCGCGCGGGTAGTGCCGTGCGAGGCGCTCGCGCAGGTTGTCGAGGCCGATGCCGAGGGAGGAGACCTGTTTCTTTTCCTGCGGCTCGATCCACTCGCCGGTGTTGGCCACCGCGAGCACCAGCGCGCCGTCTGCGGCGCGGGTCGCGGTGAGCTTCACGCCCACGCGGTCGGGGCTCGTGGCGCGGCCGTACTTGAGCGCGTTTTCCACCAGCGGCAGCAGGAGAAAGTGCGGCAGCCGCTCCTGCTCTACTCCGTCCGCGATGGCGATCTCCACGTCGAGCAGCTCGCCCCAGCGCGAGCGCTCGATGTCGAGGTAGGCCCGCAGCAGCTGCAGCTCGCCGCCGAGCGTCGTCCAGTCGCGCTCGTCCGCGCGGTGCAGCGTCATCCGGCAAAACTCCGCCAGCCGCTCCACCATGGTCCGCGCCGTGGTCGGCCCCGCCGGCAGCGACGCGCTGATCGAGGCCAGGGTGTTGAAGAGGAAGTGCGGGTTGAGCTGGTAGCGAAGCACCTCGAGGCGCGCCTTCTCCTCGGCGAGGCGCGCGGAGATCTTTTCGTCGAGCTCGAGTTGATTGAGGCGCACGAGCTCGGCGTTCTGCCGCGCCAGCTCAGCGGTGCGCTCGGCCACCACGCCCTCCAGATATTCCGCGCGGCGGTGCAGTGTCCGCGTGCGGAGCCACACGATGCCCGCCACCGACCCCGCACCGGCGAGGATGTAGGCCGCGATGGCCCAGCCCGTCAGCCACCACGGCGCGAGCACGTCGAAGCTCAACTCCGCCGGCGTCGCGACCACGCCCTCCGCATCGCGCGCCCGCACCTCGAAGCGGTAGCGGCCGGAGCGCAAGTTGGCGAAGCTGCGTTCGCGGCGCGAGGACCACTCGGTCCAGCCGCGTTCCCAGCCGTCGAGCCGAGACTGGTAGGCCACTGCGCTCGTCGGCCGCTGCCGCGGGGCCACGAAGCTGAACGCCACCGGCCCCGGCTCCGGCGGGAGCCGCGCCCCCTCGGTGACGCCTTGCGCCCGGAGCTGCACGGCAAACGGCGCGGGCGGGGGAAAGGCCTTCGTCAGGTCCACGCGGGCCAGGCCTTTTTCGCCGCCCACCCACAGCACCTGGCCGCCGTCTTCCTCGCGCAGCCAGCTCACGCGGCCCACCGCAGTCTTCACAAAATGGGGCAACTCGCGCGCGCCGGGTCCGATCCGGCACAAGGTCGCGCCTCGCGCCACCCACAGCGCCCCGTCCGCCCCGGGCGCCGCCTGCTCGACCTCGCCGGCCGGCTCCGGCGATACCGGATCGGACGCCGCGGCTTCGAAGGTCCGGCTCTGTGGTCGATAGCGCCGCACCGCGCCATCCCCGTCGGCGAGGAAAACCACATCACCTGCGAGCTGGACCAGGCGCAGGTTGCCGAGCGCCTCGGGCCAGCCTTTGCCCCGGGCAAAGCGCTCCACCCGCGCCGGCGCGAGGCCCGCATCGGTGAAGCTGAGCCGGTAAAGGACGCGCTCGGGCGTGGCCACCCACAGCGTGCCGTCCGCGGCCTCCGCCAGGGCCTCCACCGCCTCGTGGAAGCGCGGCACCTCGCCCTCCTCCTGCCACATCCCGTCCGTGGCGCGCACCGCGCGGATACCCTGCGTCGTGCCCACCCACACGCGGTCGGGCCGGACCGCCGAGCGGCGCAGGGCCCCGCCCCCGAGCGGCAGCGCGAGCACGGGCGCGACCCGGCCCGCCCGCACGACGCTGAGCTGCCCGTCGCTTAGCGCGAGCAGCCCGGCGGGATGCTCGGCGAGCGCGAAAAACTCCCGGCCCGCGAGGCGCTCGGCGTGCGCCATGCGGCCGGCGTCATCCTGCGGCACGAGGCGGAAGAGGCCCTCGCCCGTGGCGATGTGCAGCATGCCGCCTTCGCGGCCGGCCGCCGCCACCGCGCCCTGCCCGAGGCCGTTGGTGGCGTCGAAGAGCGAGAGCGGCGAGGGCCACTCCAGCCGCGCCACGCCGGTGTCGGTGCCGAGCCAGAGCCCGCCCTCGCGGTCGGGGAAGAAATCGCGCACCTGCTTCACCCACAGCCCGAGGCTCGTGTCGATGGGGCCGAGGTAGCGGCCGTCGGGCGCGAAGCGCACCCCGCCGTCGCCGCTCACCGCGGAGAAGCCCGCCACGTGCGAGCCGTCGGGCAGCCGCGCGGCGCAGAACACGCGCTTGCCCCGCAGCCAGCGGTTCATTGGCGTATCCATCGGCACGATGCGACTGCCGGGCCGCCGGACGAAGAACCCGCGCTCCGCCGTCAGCAGCACCAGCGACCCGCCCGCGCCCGCCTCCAGCAGGATGATTTTGTTGTCCCGCACCACGGGGTCGTCCGCCACCGGATCGACCGTGGCGTCGGCCTCGCGCAGCCGTCCCAACGGGTGGCCCAGCGCCGTGACATAGACCTCGTCGCCCACCCGGTGGAGCCGCGCGCCGTGCGAGCCCGGCGGCGTCGGATAGGGGATCGCGGTAAACGCCCCGTCGCGCCAGCGCAGGAGATGGTCGTCGCTGGCAAACCACACGGTGCGTCCGCAGGCGACCGCCGCGCGCAGCTCGTCGATGTTGGCGGCCTCCGGCGGCAGCAGCGGGGCCAGCGAAACGTAACGCGCCTCTGCGCCCCGGCCCTGCAGCCGACCGATCGCCCCGGCTCCGGCCACGTAGATCGTGCCATCCGCCGTCTGCGTGAGCTGCCGGATGCCCGCGGAATCGGTGGGGAGGAAGATCGGCGTCCAGCGCGCGCCGTCGAACGCCAGCAGGTCGACGACGTTGGCGAAGATCATGGTGCCCGTGGCATCCTGCGTGACGAGCTGGCAGTCGAGGTGGCGCAGGTACTCGCCGGGCGTGTAGTGCCGCACCAGCGGGCGGCCGATCTCCTCCCCGGCCGCGCGCAGCCGCGCCGCACCGGGTAGCCCCGCGCAGAGGAGGAGAAAAAGCACGCAACCGGGACGCATGGGGGAAATCGTCGCCACCGCCGCGGGCAGCGTCGCGGGAATTGGACTTGGCGCAAGCCCCGCTTTCCGCCGCAATGAATTCACCCGCCCGTGAATCCGCTCCTCCGTGCCCGCTGGGCCGCGCTGGCCGCCCTGCCCCTGATCCTGTCCGCCGCCGAACCGGCGCTCGACCCGAATTTCACCATCCTGCGCCAGGTCACCGACACCGGCAGCTATGGGATCGCCGTCCGCATCGTCGATCAGCACCTGCAGCGATACCCCGACGATCCGCGCCTGCACGCGCTCCGGGCGCGCCTGGAGCAGCTCATCGCGGAGTCCAAGGACGATCCCGCGCGGCTGCCCCCGCGCCTCGGCGGGCCCGCGCCGATCCCCGGCCACGAGCCGGTCGCCGGCGCCGGCTTCACCGTCGCGACCGCCGGGATCGCGATGCTCTGGGTCGCACCCGGCGAATTCCTGATGGCCGACCCCGTGGGCAGCGACGACGACACCGAGGTCGTCCTCACCCGCGGCTACTGGCTCGGCCGCACCGAAGTCACCCAGGAGCAGTGGCGCGCCGTCATGGAAAACCTGCCTTCGCCCAGCTTCTTCAAGGGCTCCGACCGTCCGGTGGAAAACATCGCGTGGAACATCGCCATGGAGTTCTGCCGCAAGGTCAACGACCGCGAGCGCGCCGCCGGCCGCCTGCCTCCGGGTTATGAATACACCCTGCCCACCGAGGCCCAGTGGGAGTACGCCTGCCGCGCCGGCACCACCGGCCCGCACGCCGGCAATCTCCCGGAAATGGCCTGGTACGAGCCCAACGGCGGCAACCAGACCCATCCGGTCGCGCAGAAAAAACCCAATGCCTGGGGCTTCTACGACATGCACGGCAACGTCTGGGAGTGGTGCCTCGACGGCTACAACGGCTACCCGGGCGGCCGCGTCGCGGACCCGATGAACGGCTACGAGGGCCCCTCCGCGGCGATGGCGCGCATCCTCCGCGGCGGCTCCTTTGGCAGCACCGCCGGCCAGCTGTACTCCGGCGCCCGCTACCGCTCGGTCCTGTCCTTCACCGGCCCCGGTACCGGACTCCGCCTCGCCCTCACGCCGGTGCGGAAGTGAAGCGCCCGGCCACCGCGCCATTGACCGCTCGGGGGCGGGTTCGCTAATGTAGCCCCCTTATGTCCACGTCGTCCGCCCCTGAAAACCTTATGGAAGCCGTCGTTTCGCTCGCGAAGCGCCGCGGCTTTGTCTTCCAGTCCTCCGAAATCTACGGCGGCCTCAACGGTTTCTTCGACTACGGTCCGCTCGGCGTGGAGCTGAAGAAGAACATCCGCGACTGCTGGTGGAACGACATGGTCCGCCGCCGCGAGGATGTCGTGGGCCTCGAGAGCTCCATCATCATGCACCCCAAGGTCTGGGAGGCCTCCGGTCACGTCGCCGGCTTCTCCGACCCGCTCGTGGACTGCAAGGTGAGCAAGCAGCGCTACCGCGCCGACCAGCTTTTCTTCGCGGCCGTCGTCGTTGATGGCAAGACCATCGGCTACGTCTCCGCGCTCGAGAGCGAGAAGACCGTCGAGGACCTGCAGGCCGCCGCCGAGGCGCTCAAGCGCAAGAAGGCCGTGCAGGGCGCGCTCGCGCCCGTCGCCGCCAAGGACATGACCGAGGCGCAGCCCGACGAGATCGCGCTCATCCCTTCGCCCGCCACCGGCGAGCCCGGCAGCCTCACGCCGCCGCGCGCGTTCAACATGATGTTCGAGACCTACGTCGGCCCGATGCGCGACTCCTCGGCCGTCGCCTACCTGCGGCCCGAGACGGCGCAGGGCATGTTCGTCGACTTCAAGAACGTCGTGGACACCGGCCGCGTGAAGCTGCCCTTCGGCATCGCCCAGATCGGCAAGTCGTTCCGCAACGAGATCACGCCGCGCAACTTCATCTTCCGCTCCCGCGAGTTCGAGCAGATGGAGATGGAATATTTCATCCACGAGGACGCCGACTGGGCCAAGTGCCATCAGGAGTGGATCGAATGGTGCCGCCAGTGGCTCATCACCGTCGGCCTGCCCGAGTCGCACCTCTCGCTGTACGCGCACCCGAAGGAGAAGCTCGCGTTCTACTCCAAGGGCACGGTGGACATCATGTTCAAGTACCCGTTCGGCGTGCAGGAACTCTGGGGCATCGCCGCCCGCGGTAACTACGATCTCAACCAGCACGCGCAGGCCAGCGGCAAGCCGCAGGAGCTCTTCGACGAGGCCACGAAGAAGAAATTCGTGCCGCACGTCATCGAGCCCGCCGTGGGCGTGGACCGCATCTTCCTCGCCATCCTCTGCGCCGGTTACGCCGAGGAGGATGTCACGGATGAGAAGGGCAACACCGAGAAGCGCACCGTCCTTCGCCTCAGCCCGCGCGTCGCGCCGGTGAAGGTCGCCGTGCTCCCGCTCATCAAGAACAAGGAGCAGCTCGTCGGCCGCGCCCGCGAACTCTACGCCAAGCTGAAGCGCCGCTACGCGGTGTTCTACGACGACAGCGGCAACATCGGCAAACGCTACCGCCGCCAGGACGAGATCGGCACGCCGTGGTGCGTGACGATCGACTTCGACACGATCGAGAAGCCCGGCGACACCTTCACCCTCCGCGAGCGCGACTCCATGGCCCAGCGCCGCATCACCGAGGCCGAGCTTTTTGCACTGTTGGAAGAACAGGTGTATTAAGTAGCGCAGGCGTCCCGCCTGCACCCGTCCCGTTTGCCGGCAGGATGCCGGCGCTACTTTAAACATGTCCGCCAAATTCCGCCTGCCCGTCGTGCGCAGCGTCAGGACGCCTGACGCCTTGGCGGCGCTGCGCGCGTGGCTCGAGACCTTCGGCGAGAGCAAGCGCGAGCGCGGCACCGTTTACCACGCCGACGGCCGCGTGCAGTCGATCCGCGCCGCCGCCGACCACTACGTCGAGGCCAAGGTGCTCGGGCAGCAGCTGTACACCACCACGCTCTTCTACACGCGCGACCGCTGGTCCTCCGCCTGCACCTGCGACGTGCGCGAGAACTGCAAGCACGCCTACGCCGCCGGCCTCGCATGGCTCGACGAGGTGCGCAAGGGCTCGATCGACGGTGTGGACCCTACGAGCATCTCGCCCAACGCCCCGCCGCCCGAGGAGCCCGGGAAAAGCGCCCTCACCTTCCGCCAGCAGTGGACGCCCGTGATCTCCTCGAAGCTCGGCCGCGTGCTCAACGCCGCCGAGGGCCGCTCGCTCGACGAACTGGCCGCGCTCTTCGACGAGTTTTCCCAGTCCCACGGCACGCTCTACCCCGGCGTGCTCCTCCGCCACGGTTTCGAGTACACGCCGCCGCCCGGCGCGCCGCTCTATCACCCTGCCTACGTCGGCTGGTGGGACCAGAGTACGGTGCCCGCCGATCCGTGGGCGCTCTGGCAGTACATCGCTTACGACTACGAGCTCGCCGGCCGCGAGATCCCTGCGGTCTTCCGACCGCTCACCAACACCGCGCCGATCCGCTCCGTGATCGAGGAACGCCTCGCCCACCGCGAGCTCGACGCCTGGCAGCGCGCCATGTCAGGTAATAATATTTCGAATACCGAAATACATCCGGCTCTGGCCGACGTCGGCGGCCTGCGCGCCCGCGTCCACCCGGCCGGCGGCGTGGTCATCGAGGTGCGTTCCCCGTCGAGCAAGGCGTGGAAGACGCCGGGGAAAAACTGGTACACCGCGCTCGCCTCGACGCGCCCGGTGGACTTCGAGCATCTCACCGCTGCAGAGGCCGTCCTCGGCCAAGCCCTCGCTGCGGAGAGCCGCGCGGGCTTCGAGCCGCCCAACGCCCGCCGCCCGCTCCCCGCTGACGTCACCGCGCATCTCTTCCGCACCCGCGCCGCGCGCGAGGCCTTCGTGCTGCCCGATGGCGCGCCGCTCGTGGTTTCCGCCGAGCCGCTCCTGCTCGACGCGAGTGTTTCCCGCGAGACCGCCGACCGCCTCGACCTGCGGCTCGTCACACCGAGCGGCCGCGATGCCACCGACGCCGTGCTGCTCACCGCGCGGCCCAAGCCGTTGTATTTGTTCGACGGCCGCATCTGGCCCGGTCCGCCGCCGCTGCCGGAGGAGACCCTGCCCCTCACCGCGCTCGAAAACACCAAGCTCCTCTCCCAGCTCCGCGCCGCCGGTCTGCGTCTGCCCGCCACGCTGGAGAAAAACGTCCGCCGGCTGCCGTTGACGCCGCACCTGCGCTGCTGGCTCGCGCCCGCGCCCGACGACGAGGATTCGCTGGAGTTTCACGCGCAGCTCTTCGCGCGGGCCGATGGCGCGCCCTACGAGCAGCAGTGGACCAACACCGGCTGGCACTGGACCACCCAGGGCGCCCCGCCGCCGCGCAAGACCACGGACCCGTTGCTGGAGTTCGACCTCTCCGATGCGTCGGCCGCCGCCGCGCGCATCGCGGACTTCCACCTCGACTGGCAGTCGTGGGCCGCCGAGTGGGTGCGTCCGATGACGCAGGATTTCCCGGAGGAGTTCATCGACTGGCATGCCTCGCTGCCGCCCGGCCTCGCCGTCGAGGCGTCGCCCGGCCTGTCCAATCTCCTCGGCCCGCCGTTGCACGCGCACGTGGAGTTCACCGCCACGCCTGCGCCTGAGTCCGCCGGCCGAGACTGGTTCAACCTCACCGCCAAGCTCCGCGTCGCCGACACGAAGCTCAGCGCCGAGGAGATCGCGCTGCTCCTCAAGGCCCGCGGCAAGTGGGTCAGCCTGCCCAAGCACGGCTGGCAGCGCCTCGAGGTCGATGGCGCCGATGCCGCGGCCACCGCCGCGCTCGACCGTCTCGGCCTCGATGCCGCCGATGTGCTCGTCGACGGCCGCCCTGCCGTGCACCGCGTGCACGCGCTCCAGCTCGCCGCCGAGGCCGACCTGCTCGAGGCGCGCGATGCCAAGATGGCCGCCGCCATCCGCGAGCGCGCCCACGCCATCGCCTCCGTGCCGCCCGCCGTGCTGCCGGCCGGCCTCCGCGCCACGCTGCGCCCCTATCAGGCGGAGGGTTTTCAATTTCTCGCGCACCTCTCCGCGCTCGGCCTCGGCGGCATCCTCGCCGACGACATGGGCCTCGGCAAAACGGTGCAGACCCTCGCGTGGCTGCTGCACCTCGCGCAGACCGCGCCCGCCGGCAAACCCTTCCGCGCCCTCGTCGTCTGCCCCAAGAGCGTCGTCCACGGCTGGCTCCACGAGACCACGCGCTTCACGCCGTCCCTCGAGGCCACCGCCTTCAATCCCCTCCGGCTCGGCACGGCTTCGCTCAACCCCCTAGCGGCCGCGCCGCAGCTCCTCGTCGCCAACTACTCCCAGCTGCGCATCAATGCCGCGTGGTTCCGCGCGCAGACGTGGGACGCCCTGATCCTCGACGAGGGCCAGTTCATCAAAAACCCTGGCAGCCAGGTCGCCACCGCCGCGCGTTCCCTTGTTTCTCCGCACCGGCTCGTGCTCACCGGCACGCCGGTCGAAAACCGCCTCACCGATCTCTGGAGCCTTTTTGCCTTCGCGCAGCCCGGCCTCCTCGGCACGCAGGGCGCCTTCCGCCGCCAGCACGACCAGGCCGACGCCCCCGCGCTTGCCCGCCTGCACCGCCGCGTGCGCCACTTCCTCCTCCGCCGCACCAAGGCCCAGGCGGCGCCCGACCTGCCGACGCGCACCGAGGACGACCTTGTCGTCGAGCTCGAGCCCGCGCAGCGCAAGCTCTACGACGCCGAGCTCAAGCGCGCGCGCGCCCAGCTCCTCGGCATTGACACTAACTCCGCCCTCGCCGCCGTCCGCTTCAACGTCCTCTCCAGCCTCCTCCGCCTGCGCCAGATCTGCTGCCACCCCGCGCTCGTCGATCCCGCACACAAAGATCTCCCCAGCGCCAAGCTCGATGCCCTGCTCGAGCACCTCGAGGAGCTGCGCGACGAGGGCCACCAGGTCCTCGTCTTCAGCCAGTTCGTCGAGATGTTGGAGCTCATCCGCACGCGCCTCACCACCGCCGGCATCGGCCACCTCATGCTCACCGGCGCCACGGAAAACCGCGCCGAACTCGTCGATGAATTCCAGACCGACAAGTCGAAGACCGTCTTCCTCCTCTCGCTCAAGGCCGCGGGCTTCGGCCTCAACCTCACCGCCGCGAGCTACGCCTTCATCTACGATCCATGGTGGAATCCCGCCGTCGAGGCGCAGGCCATCGACCGCACGCACCGCATCGGCCAGACGCGCCCCGTGACCGCCTACCGCCTGCTCGCCGCCGGCACCGTCGAGGAAAAGATCCGCGCCCTGCAGAAGGACAAGGCCACCCTCGCCGCCGCCGTCGTGCAGGAAGAATCCCTCGCCAGCGTCCTCGACCTCGACAGCCTCCGCCGCATCCTGGAGTAACGAAGTAGCGCCGGCATCTTGCCGGCCCTCGCTCAATTGGCCGGCAGGATGCTGGCGTTACTTTTTAAACCGCGGTTTTCACGCATGACACGGATACCGACCCGGCCCCGTCAGCGTCATGAGCGATATCCGTGCACTCCGTCGCTGAAAAAATGCTCCACCCCAGCGACTTCCCGGCCCATCGCCTCCGCTGCACGGCCGCATTACCCGCGCTTCACACCGCGAAAACAGGGTGGTTCCCGGTAACTCTTGGCGTTACATTGGCGTCAGGTTCAGTTACATCGTAATACGATATAAATTTATGTTCAACGTGTTCAACTCCCTGCATCCTCGCACCAACTTCCTCCTGCGCATCGCCCTCGCCTTCGGCACCGGGCTCCTGATCGCCGGCCTGCTGTGAAGCGGTTCCGCTACGCGCTCGATCCGCTCTGCGTCGGCGCGTGCGTGGCCTATGCCGTCTGCCGCTGGGTGATCCGTCCGCACTGGACGGGGCTCTTCTGGCATGGCTACTCGACCGACTGCCTCTTCATCCCGGCGGCGCTGCCGCTGCTGCTCTGGGTCCAGCGCCAGCTCGGCCTCCGTAGCCACGACCGGTATCCCGACTGGCCGGAGATCGGGATAAACTTCGCCGTCTGGTCCGTCGCCGCCGAAGGTGTGGCGCCGTTTATCTTCAAAACCGCCGTCGGCGACTGGATGGATGTCGTGGCCTACGCCAGCGGCGCCCTCGTCGCGGGCGTGTGGTGGACCTTTGCGGGCCGCACCGGTTTCGACCGCCTCGCGCCGCACTATGGCTGGATGGAAAAATTTCTCGCCGGTCCGCGCCTCCAGCGCTGCCGCACGCAGTGGTTCGACCAGCTCGCCGGAGCCCGCCGCATTTTGATCGTCGGCGTGGGCCACGCCCCCGAGCTGCAAGCGCTGACCGTCCGCTGCCCCGCCGCGCACTTTACCTGCGTCGATGCGAGCGCCGGCATGCTCGCCGCCGCCGAGGCCCGCGTCCACCGCGATGGCCTCGACCCCACGCGTCTCACCTTCATCCACGCGGCCCTGCCCGCCTGGCAGCCGCCCGCCGGGGAGTACGACGCCATCGTCACCAACTTCTTCCTCGATTGTTTTTCCGGCGAGGAACTAAGCGCCGTCGTCCACCGCCTCGCCACCGCTGCCGCGCCGGAGGCCCGCTGGGTGATCTCGGATTTCACCGTCCCACCGCGCGGCCTCGCCCGTCTCCGCGCGCGTTTCGTGCACGCGCTCATGTATGTTTTCTTCCGCGTGGTGACCGGCCTCCGCGCCGCGCGCCTGACCGAGCCCGATCCCCTCCTCACCGCCGAAGGCTTCACCCTCACCGGCCGCCAGACCAGCGAGTGGGGCCTGCTCCACGCCGACCTCTGGTCGCGTGGCCCGCGCTAATCCATCTCCACGCTCGCCACTCGCCCCCGTCGCCGCGATCATCACGCCATGGGCAAGACCTATGATATCCTGAACCCCGAGTTGCAGGCGTGGCTGGGTCACCAGAAAATGTTCTTCGTCGCGACCGCCCCGCTCGCCGCCTCGGGCCACGTCAACTGTTCGCCGAAGGGTGGCGACACGTTCCGCATCCTCGGCGAGCGCGAGGTCGCCTACCTCGATCTCACGGGCAGCGGCATCGAGACGATCGCGCACCTCCAGGAAAACCGCCGGATCGTCCTGATGTTTTGCGCGTTCGAGGGCGCGCCGAAAATCGTGCGCCTCCACGGCCAGGGCGAGGTCGTCTATCCGGCCGACCCGGGCTACGCGGCGCTCATCGCGCACTTTCCCGCCTACACCGGGGCCCGCGCGGTGATCCGCGTGACGGTGACCCGCATTTCGGACTCCTGCGGCTATGCGGTGCCCTTGATGACCTTCATGGAGCATCGCACGGTCCTCGACCAGTGGGCTGACCGGAAAACGCCCGCCGGCCTCCACGAGTACCGCGGCCAAAAAAACCGCCTTAGCATCGACGGCTACGCCGGCTACCGCGACATCGGCTCGTAACGACGGTCATTACCGGCCGCTCCACCCGCCGAACAGGTCTTCCCAGCAGCCGGCCACGGCCACGCACTCCTCCAAGGGGACTTCCGCGGCGAAGGGCAGCGTATCCGCCGCCGCCATATCCGCCGTGAAATCCGCCACGGCGCCGAGCGAGGCTGCCATCACCGCTGGCGAGACGCGGGTGAGGTCGTCGTCGGGCCGGTGGTGGAAGAAGCGGCCCGCGGCGCAGTTCGGGCGCATCAGCGTGAGGCCCGGCACCCCCGCCGCCACGAAGGGGAAATGGTCCGCGTACGGCAGCACCCCGTGCTCGCGCCGCACCTGCTGGCCGAACCGTTGGAAATACGCCGGTAGCAACGCATCGAGTTCGGTGGGTGCGCTGCCGTACAGCACGTTCCAGCCGAGCAGCGAGCCGAAGCTGTCGAGGTTAAACATGCAGCGCGCCTCGCGCGCGAGCGCCGCGCGGTGCCGCCGCACATACGCCGCGCTGCCAACGGAGAGCTGCTCCTCTGCGCCAAAGGAGATCAACCGTATCGTGCGTCGCCGCGGTAAGGGTGCGAGCACACGCGCCAGCTCGATCAGGCCGGCGGTCGCCGATCCGTTGTCATCCGCGCCGACGGAGTCGGCCTGCGTGTCGTGGTGGCCGCCGAGGAAGAGCACGCCTGCGGCCGGATCAGAGCCCGGAAGTTCAGCGATGATGTTGGCCGACTCCGCCGGACGCGGTCCGCCCACCACGCGGAAGCGCGCACGGTTCGCCCCGCGCTCGCGCCAGCGCCAGGCATCAAGGTACGCCACGTTGAGCGCCGGCACCGCGCCACAGCTCGCGACATAGGCGGGGAAGATAGCGTCCGCAAGCGGCGTCGCCCCCGGGTACCGTACATCGACCATGAGCACGCCGGCCGGCCGCGCGGCGACAAGCCGCCGGTAGTTTTCGCGCGACTCGATGTGGCAGCCGAGGTGCAGCACGATATTCTCACGCAGCAGCGGCCCGAGGTCCGCCTGCTGATACCCCGTCGGCCCTTCGAAAAACACCAGCGGCGCCTCGATCCACGCGCCGAAGGTCCCGGGCGTGTTGGCGAAGAGCGAACACCCCGCGTCGTGCCACGCGCCGTCGTAAAAAACCTGGAGCTGCTGCTCGCTCACCTCGCGCGCATTGATTGGAAACATCTCGCGGTGCACCCGCGCACCCACCCGCTCGAACTCCGCCGCCACATAGTCCGCCGCCGCGGCTTCACCCGCGGTGCCCGCCAGGCGCACCCCGATCTTTTCCGTCAGGTGGCGCAGGTGCCGGAGCAGTTCGTCGGGGTTGATCGTCGGCATGCGCGGAGAAGGTGCCGTCATCTGCTACCGGCCAACGCAGAATGACAAGCCCGCGCAGCCTCAATTCGTGAACACCACGGCATTGGCCGTGACGTTGTAGATGAAGGTCTCGTTGAGCCGGGACTTTTTTTCCACGATATCGATCAACGCATCCGCACCCTGTTCGCGGGCAAGCTTCTCCAGCTGCGGCCGGGCTTCATCCATCGAGGTTGGGATGAAAAAAGTCTTCTCGAAGTGTACGTTGAGTTTGGCAACGACTTCGTAATGCCGCGCGGGCTTGGTATCTTGGAAGAACTGGATCACCGCCTGCGGCGGCTTGGGCGCAGGGTGTCGGGTGCCGACGGGAAAAGCCGTGGGCTGGACCGATTGACATCCGGTCAGGCCGGCGGCCAGCGCGAGCGCCAGCAGCCCGCCAGCCAGCTTATTTCGCCGCGACGGCATCGCTGATCTGCTTGGCGACTTCCTCGTTCCAGAGCTTCTGCCCGACGTAGCCGAGCATGGTCTTCTTCGTGGTGACGCGCACCTCGGTCTTGCCATCACCCTTGTCCTTAAGGTCGACAAAAAGCTTTTCCCCACCAGAGCCCACCGCGAGGCCCATCTTGTTGGAGCGCTTGCCCTCAATGGCGGTCGGAGTGTCCTTCTTCACTTCGCAACCGATGCCGGCCAGCGCCTGCAGGGCGGCTGCATGGATCGCCTCGGGCTTGGCCGTGAGGACGATGACTGTGATGTTTTTCTTACCTTCGGTCTCAGCCGCTTCGCCCTTCGCGTCCTTGGCGAAGGTTTGCAGCGGAGCACCGAGGGTCAGGAGGCCAAGGCAGAGAGCGAGCAGAGGCAGGCGGATTTTCATGGGGTGTGGTTGAAGTGGACCCGACGGATGGTAGGGGTGTCGGGATGGATACACGCTCTACCCGGCCTATGATGAGCGCGAGCTGAAAAACTTAGACGCGTTCGGGCCTCACAGCGTCTTCGCCCAGCGGAGCAGCTCGCGGCGGGCTTCCTCGCGGTTGCGCGCGTCGTAAAATTCCACGGGGTTGAAGTCATCCGTGAGCACCTGCCCGTGGCCCGGCTCGAGGTAGATGCGGTTGGCGAAGGCGGCGCGCGCCTCGCCCACGATGGCCGGGTGCATGCGCGCGAAATCCGGCGCATGCACAAATTCCGGCTGCGCCCGGTCTGTCGCCGCGATGAAGAGCTGATTCGCGCCCTCGTGCACGCGCACGCCGGGGAAAACCGTCCGCAGGGTATCTACCAGCGACGCCGGGAAAAAATCCCGCCCAGGCTCCAGGCGCGCCGGGTAGAGGTTGATCACGAGCGTGCCGCCCGGGCGCAGCACGCGCCGCACGGCCTGAAACGCCTCGCGCGTCATCAGGTGCGAGGGCGACGAGTCGCCGAGGAACGCATCGAGCACAACCACATCGTACTGCCGCTCACAGCGGTTTAAAAAATGCCGTCCGTCGTCGATGGTGATCGCCATCTTCGCGGGTTCGAGGCCGAAGAATTTTTCCGCCACGGGCACGATCGCAGGGTTGATCTCCACCGCATCGACGCGCGCGCCGTCCTGCACGAAATCCATCGGCACCAGGCCGACGCCGAGCCCGATGCAGAGCACGTCGCGCACGTCCAGGGTGTAGGCCCGGGCGAGACCGGCGAGCATGTGCGTGAAGAGGTACGCGCTCTGCCTGCGCGTGGGGTCGTACACGTTCTGCGTGAGGTTGTCGTTGGCGTAGAGGCGAAAGCTCGGGTTGTAGTCGAAGACCTTGATTTCGCCGAAGGGCGAGTTGCCGCTGAATATCTCCGTCGCGTGCGCATGCACGGGCGGGCCCGCGCGGCCGGCCAGCCACGTCGCACCGCCCAAGGCGATCACCGTCACGGCTGCCGCCGCAGCGCGGCGGCGAAAGACCAGAAAATAAACCGCGCCCAGCAACCCGAGCGCGAGCGCGGTCAGCTGCATCGAGCGCGAGTTGGGCAGCAGCGGCAGCATGACGTAACCGATGAGCATCGTGCCGACAAAGCTGCCCAGCGTGCCCACCGCCGTGAGCCGGCCGACCTGACCGCCGACCCCATCGACATCCGCCGTGAGGATGCGCACGAGAAACGGGCCGGTCATCGCCAGCAGCGCCAGCGGCACAAAAAACAGGAGCGCCGCCGCCAGCAGCGAGCCCGCCACGAGGTTGAAATCGAGGCACCAGTACGAGACCGGCTCACAAAACTTTACGAGCGCGACCAGCCAGAGTGCCGCGGCGAACAGGCTCCAATAGAGCACGGAGAGGTTTTGCGACCGGTCCGCCAGTCGTCCGCCGACATAGTAGCCACAGGCCAGCGCCACGAGGGTCACGGCGATCTGCGCCGTCCACACAAAGTGCGAGGTGCCGATGTAGGGCGAGAGCATGCGCGCACCGAGGATCTCGACGATCATGACCGCGGCGCCCGTCACCGCCGCCGTCGCATAAAGAAATCGCCGCAGTCCGGGCGACACCGCCGGCAAGGGTGTCTGGGCGACGCGCGGGGTTTGCTTCATTCGCCTAGGGATATGCCTCCGCGCCGGAGCAAATCAAGGCCGGTGGATTTTTACCACGGCAGAACCATCCGCATCGTCGGTGAAATCCGTCATCAAAGACCGTCCCGCACCTGCGCAATCAGTTCCAGCGAATGACGGCGCGCGGCGTGATCGTAGATCGCGGAGGTCACCATCAGCTCATCCACCTGCGTGCGCTTTAGAAAATTTTCCAGCCCGCGCCGCACCGTGGCCGGTGCGCCGACCACCGCCTCGCGAAACGCCGAGTTGATCATCGCCGCCTCCGGGGGCGACCAGAGCTGCTCCATGTCGTCCACCGGCGGTGGCAGCGGGCCCGGCACGCCGCGCCGCAGGTTGAGAAAGGCCTGCTGCTGCGAGGTGAAGAGCCGCTGGGCCGCCTCATCGGTGTCGGCCGCATAGACGCCGATGGCCGCCATGGCGTAGGGCTTTGCCAGCGTGGGTGAGGCGCGGAAATTGGCCCGGTAAAGCTGCAACGCCTCCTCCAGCAGATCGGGCGCGAAGTGGGAAGCGAAAGCAAAGGGCAGACCCATGCGCGCAGCCAGCTGCGCCCCGAACAAACTGGAGCCCAGCAGCCAGATCGGCACGTTCTCGCCAACGCCCGGTACCGCCTGCACGGGCTGGCCGCCAACCAGTGGTTGGAAATAGCGCTGCAGCTCGATCACATCCTGCGGAAACGTATCGACGCCCTCGCCCTTCCCGCGCCGCAGGGCCCGCATCGTGAGCTGGTCCGTACCAGGCGCGCGGCCGAGCCCGAGGTCGATGCGCCCGGGAAATAGCGCCGCGAGCGTGCCAAACTGCTCCGCGATGACGAGCGGCGCATGGTTGGGCAGCATCACGCCGCCGGAGCCGACGCGAATGGTCTTGGTGCCCGCCGCGAGGTACCCGATGACGACCGAAGTCGCCGCGCTGGCGATACCGGGCATGTTGTGGTGCTCGGCGACCCAATATCTTTGAAAACCCAAGCGCTCCGCGAGCCGCGCCATGTCCAGCGAGCGCTGCAACGCCTCGCCCGCCGTGCCGCCCTGGTGAATCGGCGCCAGATCAAGTATCGAAAACGGAACCATGCCCCAACCTGCGCAGGAGCCGGAAAATTGCCAGCGGGAGCACAACCCTCTTGTCGCACCGATAATTAAGGAAACGGAGGGGAAATAATGAAGCCTTCGTCGGCGTTCCCCAGCACCGTGGCATTTTCGATGCTCACCGAGCATGCGACTAACGCGCAAATTGCTGCGTCAATGTAGTCGATATTACGTAAGGACTGATCGTCTATGCCCGCAGCACGGATGATCTCCCGGCGGTCTCGCTTCTTGTCACGCGCTTGGAGTCCACGGCCCGCATAGGCACACGCGGCAAGGTAAGGATACGTTTCAAAACAAAATGACGCATGATTGTCCTCCTGACTGTAGAGCGGATATTCAGCACGAAGGGCCTGATAAAGTTGCTCTCCATTAAGCATCCATTCGTAAAATGGGTTCGTGAGCGCCGCTTCCCGCGTGGGTGTTGAGAATGAAGAATAGCCGTGCCTGGAGAGCATTTCTTCCGCTTCTCTGCATCCGCGGTTTCCATCACGTCGCCATCCGCAGGGACTATCCACGGCCACAAAGACCGCTCCTTTCTCACGGCACCACTGAGCTGCTTCATTTGGATCTCGTGTGTGTTTTGTTTCCGCAACAGCACCGCCATGCATCGCCACCAAGTGATAACCTTTTTCGGTCCCTCCCACATCGATCCCAACTACCATAGGCATCTCTCGTACATCATCACCGAGCCCTGTTGCCCGTCGGACACGCTCGCCCAATACACTGAAATAGTCGGGATTAGAGGCGAAGAGCTGATTAATGTGGCGCACCGTCACGGCGATCCCACCGGCAACAGACCCGGGCGTGTGGATGGATTGCTTCTCTGGATGAGATGATATGTTTCGCAGCGATCGCACTGCTTCCCACTCGGGTAAGCTATCCTGTGGGATAATTCCTCGCGCACTGAGTTCAGTAATTAGCTTTGAAAATGTCCGAGGCCGATGTTTTACAGTCTTCCCTTCCGTGATGGGAATGCCTGCAAGTTTGCATCGTTCACGCACCGCCGCTTCTTGCACACGGTGAAGTTGCTCACCAGCCAATGTCAGAAGGGGATAAAAGAACCAGCCATAGAGAATTGATCCGCGCGCAACTTCGAACATGCGGATAACTTCTTCTGGTACGACCGCGGCCAATTGCGGTTCCATAACCCTGAAAACCCAATCTTCTTCCTTAATAAGAAAATGCTCAGGGACTTCAGGCTGACACCAATTATTGATCGTCAGTTTCTTCATCCCGAAGTGGATCGAATCATGGGCGGCCATAGTTATGTCGCCTCACTATCCGGATACGTCGAGAAAGTGAATTCTCAAACGTAGCTCATCCCGTGGTAAAACGGGATGAGCGAGACTCGGCCTGTTGGTTCTACCTCACGCCGTCGCGGCGCGGAGTTTCACGATGAGGTCCTTGGACTCGACGGTGTCGCCGACGGCGGCGTTGAGCTCGGCGACGATGCCGTCCACGGGGGCGTAGATCGTCGTCTGCATCTTCATCGCTTCCATCATGAAGAGCTTGTCGCCCTTCGCGACCTTGGCGCCCACGGAGGCGCTGAGGGTGACGATGAGGCCGGGGATCGGTGCGGCGACCTGCAGCGGGTCGGCGAGGTCGGCCTTGGGGCGCGACTTGGCCGTGGCGGCCACGCTCTTGTCGGCGATGAAGACTTCGCGGGTGATGCCGTTGAGCTCGTACGTGACCGGACGGCGGCCGTCCTTGTCGGCTTCGCCGACGCTCACGAGGCGGATGATGAGGACCTTGCCTTCCTCGATCTCGACGGAGATTTCCTCGCGCGGCTTGAGGCCGTAGAAGAACGCGGGCGTCGGCAGCACGCTCACATCGCCAAACTCGCGCTGGTGCTTCGCGAAGTCCGCGAAGACCTGCGGGTACATCAGGTGCGAGTAAAGCTCGTCGTCGCTCGGCTCGCGGCGGAGTTTTTCCGCCAGGGCTTTCTTGAGCGCGGCGAGCTCGGCCGCGGCAACAGTGGCGTCAGCCGGCTTCGATTTTTTCGCGGCCTGCTTTTTCTCGGCGGCGACGGCCGCCTGGTACTTGGCCTGGGCGTCCTTGAATTTCTTTTCGCCGAGGACGGCGCGCCACATGGCGACGGGCCAGCCGCCTTCGGGCCAGCCGAGGCCGCCGGTGAGCATGTCGATCACGCTCTCGGGGAAGGGCGTCTCGCCCGGGGGCAGGTTGACGACGTCGGCGGGCTTGATGCCGCGCGAGAAGAGGAAGAGCGCCATGTCGCCCACGACCTTCGAGGAGGGCGTGACCTTGATGATGTCGCCGAAGAGCTGGTTGACCTCGGCGTAGGTGCGCGCGATCTCGGGCCAACGGTGGGCGACGCCCATCGAGGCGGCCTGCTCCTTGAGGTTGGTGTACTGGCCGCCGGGCATCTCGTGGAGATACACCTCGGCGCTACCGGTTTTCGGGGCGGTGTCGAAGGGGCGGTAGTACTCGCGGACCTGCTCCCAGTAGTCGGAGAACTTGTCGAGCGCCGCGAGGTCGAGTCCGGTATCGCGGGGCGTGTGCTGGAGCGCAGCGACGGTGGAGTTGAGATTGGGCTGCGCGGTGCTGCCCGACATCGAGGCGGTGGCGAGATCGACGATGTCCACGCCGGCGTCGGCGGCGCGGAGGACGGAGGCGGCGTTGACGCCGCTGGTGTCGTGCGTGTGGAAGTGGATCGGCAGGCCGACCTCTTCCTTCAGCGCCTTCACGAGCTTGTAGGCGGCCTGCGGGCGGCAGAGGCCGGCCATGTCCTTGATCGCGAGGACGTGCGCGCCCATGCGCTCGAGCTCCTTCGCCATCTTCACGTAGTACTTCAGCGTGAACTTGTCGCGCTTCTCGTCGAGGATGTCGCCCGAGTAGCAGAGGGCGGCCTCGCAGACGGCGTGCGTCTCCTGCACGGCGTCCATCGCCACGCGGAGGTTGGGCAGGTAGTTCAGCGAATCGAAGATGCGGAAGATATCCATGCCGTTGGCCGCGGAGTGCTTCACAAAGCCGGCGACGACGGAGGCGGGGTAGTTGCTGTAGCCGACGGCGTTGGCGCCGCGGAAGAGCATCTGGAAACAGATATTCGGCACCTTGGCGCGGAGCTGGCGCAGTCGCTCCCACGGATCCTCGTTGAGGAAGCGCATCGCGGTGTCGAACGTGGCGCCGCCCCACATCTCGAGCGAGTAGAGCTCGGGCGCGTGGCGCGCGATGAAGCCGGCGCTCGCCAGCATGTCGTAGCCGCGCACGCGCGTGGCCATGAGCGATTGGTGCGCATCGCGGAAGGTCGTGTCGGTGATGAGCAGGCGCTTCTGCTTGAGCGTCCACTCGGCGAATTTCTTCGCGCCGAGCTTGAGCAGGAGGTCGCGCGTGCCGGGCTGGAGCGGGCCGCGCTCGTCGCGGCCGGGGGCGGCGACGACGGGGAGCGGCTTGGCCGGGCGGTAACCCTTGGCGTGGGGGTTGCCGTTGACCGTGACGTTACCGAGGAAGGCGAGGAGCTTCGACGCGCGGTCGCGGCGGGGCTTGAAAGCGAAGAGCTCGGGCGTGGTGTCGATCAGCGTCGTCGTGGCCTGGCCGGAGCGGAAGAGCGGATGCGCGATGACGTTCTCGAGGAACGGGATGTTGGTCTTGACACCACGGATACGGAACTCGCTGAGCACGCGGCGCGAGCGGGCGAGGGCGATGTCGTAGGTCTGGCCGCTGGTGATGACCTTCACGAGCATCGAGTCGTAGAAGGGCGTGATGACGGCGCCGGCGTAGCCCATGCCGCCGTCGAGGCGCACGCCAAAGCCGCCGGGCGAGCGGTAGGCGATGATGCGGCCGTAGTCGGGGACGAATTTGTTCTCGGGATCCTCCGTCGTGATGCGGCACTGGATGGCGTAGCCGTGGCAGACCACGTCGGCCTGCTGCGGCATGCCGACCTCGGCGGAGTGCAGGGCGTGACCCTGCGCGATGAGGATCTGGGCACGCACGAGATCGAGGCCGGTGACGACCTCGGTGACGGTGTGCTCGACCTGGATGCGCGGGTTCATCTCGATGAAGAACCACTCGTGGCGGTCGAGATCGTAGAGGAATTCGATGGTGCCGGCGTTGTCGTAGCGCACCTCGCGGGCCATGCGGGCGGCGGCCTCGCAAAGCTCGGAGACGACATGCTTCGGCAGGCCGTAGCTCGGCGCGACCTCGACGACCTTCTGGTGGCGGCGCTGCACGGAGCAGTCGCGCTCGTGGAGGTGGATGACGTTGCCGTGCTGGTCGCCGAGGATCTGCACCTCGATGTGCTTCGCGTTGGCGATGTATTTTTCGAGGAATACTGCGGGATTGCCGAAGGCGCGCTCGGCCTCGCCCTGGGCCTCGTCGAGGAGAGCGGAGAGGTCCTCGGCCTTTTTGACGACGCGCATGCCGCGGCCGCCACCGCCGAAGGCAGCCTTGATGATGAGGGGGAAGCCGATCTCCTTCGCGATCTTGAGCGCGACGGCGCGGTCGCTGACGGGCTCCTCGGTGCCGGGGAGCACGGGGACCTTGATCTTCTTCGCGAGGGCGCGGGCGGCGGTCTTGTCGCCCATCATCTCAAGCAGCTCGGGGCGGGGGCCGACCCAGATGATGCCGGCCTTTTCGCAGGCGCGGGCGAGCGCGGCGTTTTCCGAGAGGAAACCGTAGCCGGGATGGATGGCCTGCACGCCCTTTTCCTTGGCGGTACCGACGATGCTCTCGATGTCGAGGTAAGCCGCGACCGGGCCCTTGCCGTGACCGACCTGGTAGGCCTCGTCGGCCTTATACCGGTGGATGCAGAAGCGATCCTCCTCCGCGTAAACCGCCACGGTGCGGTGACCGAGCTCGGTGCCGGCGCGGAAAATGCGGACGGCGATCTCGCCGCGGTTGGCGGCCATGAGCTTCTGGATGGGGCGGATGGTTCGGGCGGAGGAGGCAGCAGACATGAAATAAAAGGTCGGTTATTGAAAATACCCGGGGAGAAAGGCAACGGCAGAGTCCGTCACATGCGCGGAGGCGCTGGTTTGTCCCCGGCCGCGAGCTTTTGTTGCGTGCTGAGGGCGACGGCGGCGGTTTTCGTCTCCAGCTCGCCGAGGCACTCGGGCGAGCCGCGGCCGAGGGCGTGGCAGATCGTCGGGCGCCGCTCGTAAACCGTGCAAAAATACTCGATGCCCCCGTCGGCCGCGCGGCGGATGTCGAGCGCGGCGCAGTGGCCCTCGCTCATCTTCATGAACGCCCGGTTGCCGATGAAATGCGCGAGCCGCTCGGCGTCGGGGCCGAGCAGGTCCCAGTCGTAGCCGGTGACCCAGACGTACTCATGCGACTCGGAGTGGCAGCAGACACCACAGTGCAGACAGTCGGCGTTTGGAAGCGGGGCGGATTCCATGAATCCGCCAATCTGGCCTCGGGCACGCCGCTGGCAATGGTTTCCGGCGGCTACTACCTTCGCTGAACTTGCCGAGAGGCGCGTAACGGTTTCCACTCCGCCCATGGATGCCTACGCCCTAGCCCGCGCGCTCATCGATGCCGCCCACGCCGCCGACCCGGCCAAGACCGCCGACGGCCGGCCCGCCGAGCTCGTGTACGCCGACCGCATGGAAGCGTGGGTCGCGCGCGTCACCGACGATGCTCCGCCTCTCCTCCGCCTCGCCGCGCGCTGCCAGCATCTCGAACGCTGGAACGTGCCGCGCGCGAGCTTTCCCGAGGGCAAGGTCGGCTATCTCAACTGGCGTCGCTCGCTCTACACCAAGCAGGCCGAGCGCGCCCGTGCCTTGCTGCTTGAGGCCGGCCTGTCCGCCGCCGAGGCCGACGACGCCGCCACCTGGGTCGCCAAGACCGCGCTCAAGACCAACCCCGGCACGCAGGCCCTGGAGGACGCCGCCTGCCTCGTGTTCTTGGAAAACGAAATCGGCGCCTTCGCCGCGCAGCACGCCGACTATCCGCGCGAAAAATTCGTCGATATCCTGAGAAAAACCTGGCGCAAAATGAGCCCCCGGGCCCAAGCACTCGCCCTCGCGCTCGATCTACTGCCTGCCATCGGCGCGCTCGTGCGCGAAGCCGTCGGCGGCGCGTGACCCCAGTCTTACCATGAAACTCAAGCGCACTGCCAAGCTCAGCGCCGGGGTCCTCGCGGTCGCGTTCATCGCGATCCAGTTCATCCACCCCGCACCCAACGTCGCACCACCCGGGCCCCAGCCCAACGATCTCGCCACGCTCCATGCGGCGCCCCCCGCCGTGCGCACGATCCTCGCGAAGGCCTGCTATGACTGCCACTCCGACACCACGCGCTACCCGTGGTATGCCTCGGTGCAGCCCGTCGCGTGGTGGCTCGACCATCACATCAGCGAGGGCAAGTCGGCCCTCAATTTCTCCCAGTTCGGCGCCTACTCGGAAAAACGCGCGGCCCGCAAACTCGAGGAGATCCTTGATGAGCTCCATGAGCGCGGCATGCCGCTGCGCTCCTACACCCTCATTCATCGCGACGCGCAGCTGAGCGACGCCGAGGTCAAGACCCTCACCGACTGGATCGAATCGATCCAATAAACCATCGGGCCTCTCTCCCTTTTCCCCATGCAAAACATCCCTGTGCGCCACGCCGTCATCGGCGTCGGCAGCATCGCTGCGATCCACCTGCGCGACATCGGCAGCCAGCCTGGCGTCACCGTCGTCGGCCTCGCCGATCCCGCTGATCCCGCCCGCTGGAAAATTCCCGCCGAGCACACCGCCGTGCCGCGCTACCAGGACGCGGAGAAGATGCTCCGCGAGACGCAGCCGGACCTCGTCTCGATCTGCACGCCCAACAAGTTCCATCACGGCTTCACCCTGCTCGCGCTGCGGCACGGCGCGCACGTCGCCTGTGAAAAGCCGCTCGCGATGACCGTCGCCGAGGCGGCTGAGATGGAGGCCGCGCGGGCCGCGGCGGGCAAGCTCGGCGGCATCAACTTCTCATACCGCAACGTCACCTCCTTCCGCTTCGCGCGTGAGCTGATCGCCCGCGGCGAGCTCGGCCGGGTGCTGCGCGTGAACTGCGTGTACCTCCAGAGTTTCCTCGGCGCCCCCGCCACGCTGCACTCGTGGCGCAACGACGCCAGCCTCGCCGGCTTCGGCGCCCTCGGTGACCTCGGCATCCACATGATCGACGGCGTCCGCTGGCTGACCGGCCTCGACTACCGCCGCGCCGTCGGCCTCGCGCAGATCCTGATCCCGGAAAAGCCGGACGCCGCCGGCGTCAATCGTGCCATTACCACGGATACCAACGCCGCGTTCCTCACCGAGCTGACGGGCGGCGTGATCGCGACCTTCGAGACCAGCCAGGTCGCGCCGGGCTACGGCAACTTCTTCCGCATCGAGGTCTCCGGCGAGCGCGGCACGCTCGCCGTGCATTCCGACCACGCGGACGAGCTATGGCTGCGCACCGGCGGCCTGCTCACCCACCACGCGACGTGGCGGACGGACATCCCACTGCAGAAGATCCCGACCGACTACGCGGGGGCCGGCGGCCCCACCACGCCCGGCGCGATCGTGCCCGCGATCCGCGGGGCGAAGGTGGAATTCCCCACCTTCGCCGACGGTCTGCGCGCGCAACGTGTGCTCGGAGCGATCATCGAGTCGATGCGCACCGGCACGTGGGTGGCGACGGAGTGAGAAAATAAGGTAGCGACGCTCGGAGGCGACCGTCGCTACCTTGTCCTCACGTATCCTCGTAGAAATCGCGCACCGGGTCGGGCCGCTGATCCTCGATGAGCGGCAAGGCCAGGATCTGGCTACCGACCCAGACGGGGAGATAACGCCGGGGCCGCCGGCGCAGCCGCTCCCCGTCGGCGCTGAAATCTTTGGGATTGGCCGGCGGCCCAGCCGCAGGACGGTCGCGCCGCACGAGACGGCGCAGTTTCCGGCCCAGCCGGCGCAGGAGCAGACGAAGATAGGTTTTCATTTTTTAAAGGAGTTGAGGCGTTGCGGTCAGCACCGCGGCGGAGTGGCGGGATTTTTCCGGCCGCCCCACCCTATGGCGGGAGGCGGGGCGGCCGGGTTGTGGTTTTGTATCAGCGCCGGACGAGGTAGGACTGCCACAGCGCAAGCACGATGAAGTCGGCCCGGAGACGTTTCTCTCCGGCCTCGCGGACCTGCCGCGCGCGTTCGCGCGACACGCCCAGCTCGGCGGCGATATCGTCCAGCGTGGCCTCTTCGAGATAGTAGCGCCGGAGCGCGAGCGCTTGGTTGGGCAGCAGGCGGTCGAGCGCCTCCTGGAGCGAGGTCGCGGTGTCGTCGGCCGCGGCCGACTCGGCCGGGCACGGCGCCGCCGCGTCGGGCAGCTCGAAGGCCGCGCCGTCGGCGCTGCCGTCCAGCGGATACGGGTCGGTGAGGACGAGCCGCGTGGCTTCGCGGACCGAGGCGACGGAGAGGCCCGTGGCCTCGGCGACCTCGTAGTCCGCGGGCTCGCGGCCGAGTTCGCCGGTCAGCTCGCTCGTGGCACGCGCGACGGCGTTGACCCGCGCGCGGGTGCGCCGCGAGAGCGGGTCGAGCCGGCGCAGCTCGTCAAAGACCGCGCCCCGGACGCGCGCATAACAGTACGCGCGCGCCTCGGTGGGCGGTCCCGTGAAGCGCAGGAGCGCTTCGACAAGGGCGAGTTTCCCGGCGCTCGCGAGATCGTCCCGCGCGACATGCGCGGGCAGGCGGCGACCGACGTGCCGGAGGACGCTGTCCACGACGGACAGCGTGTCGGTGAGTTGAGATTCAGGCGGTGCAGAGGTCATGGGAGCAGGGGTGTCGGCTCCCGGAAGTGTTCTATTCAGATCAACAAAAAACCCACTTCCGGGGGGAAGTGGGTCAATGGATCGGGAGGATTTTCCTCGTTTAATTGACACCACTTCCATGGTCAGGATTCCAGACGGCGACAAAACCGGTCGAAATCGCGCGCATAGCGTAGGCATGACGGGACACGCGGGCAGCAGCGACGCAGAGTCGATCGGATTGCTGGGGGGTGTATTTCGTCATAGCGGGAAAGGGGGTATAAACGTGCTCAGGAGGAGAAACGGACCAACGACTCGAAAAATCAAGACCCGTCGAAAGATTTTTTGTAATCGCCCCTTTCCAAATCCTCCCACGCGGATACGCTGCGATCCAAGAGGCTAGCCGACCACCGGCCGCGCCCAACCCGGAAAACACAAGGAGGCCCATGACGACCGTCGCCCAGACCGACAACATCCAGGAAGCCCTCTTCTTCAAATCGCTGCTTGAGAGCAGCGGTATCACCGCCCACCTGCCGGACGAATTCACCGCGCAGAACTTTCCGCCCGCCCTGCTTTCCTCCGGCGTGAAGGTGCAGGTAGAGGATGAGGACGCCGAGGCCGCCCGGGCCGTGCTCGCAGCCAGCCAAGGGAACTAAGCGACAGCGGGCGGGGCTGGCTGGCTTTTGCCCTTGTTTGCGGAGTTTTGAAACCGTCAAACTTCGCCTCCGTCTCCCCTTTGTCCCCGTCTATGCGCCTTCCTTCGCTCCGTACGTTTTTTGCCGCCTCGCTCCTCCTTGGTTTCGCCGGCTCCGCCCGCAGCTTCGCCGCCGATGCGCCTGCGCCCCGGACGCTCACCTACGCGGATGCCGCGGCCTTCCGCGATTATCTGAATCCCACCCTCTCGCGCGATGGCCGCTGGCTCGCGGTCCTGGAGATGCCGCAGGAGGGCAACGGCGAGGTGGTCGTCCGCGCGATCGAATCCGACCGTGTCTGGCGTGTGCCCGCCGGCTGCACGCCGCCGCCGGCTTTTCCCCGTGCCTCCTCGCCCAATGAGAAACCTCCGGCAGCCGCGCACCCAGCTTTCAGTTTCACCGGCGATGGCCGTTTCCTGATCGTCCATGCCCAGACCACGGCCGCCGAACAGGCCGCGGCCCGCATCGATCCCGCCAAGCCGAAGCCGACCCGCATCCTCCGCGTGCTCGATCTGGCCACCGGCAAAGTCCAGGAGATCGCCCGCGTAAAATCCTACCAGCTCTCCGCGCGGGCGGGCGCGGTGCTGGCCTGCCTCGTCGAGGCCGCACCGGCCGAGAAGAAGGACGCCAAGGCCACCGCGGAGGATTCGCTGCTCGTGCACGATCTCGCCGGCGGTCTTCAGCAAACCCTCCCCCATGTGGCCGACTACACGCTGAGCCGCGATGGCCGCACCTTGGTGTTTGTCGTGCCGGCCAAAGATGCCAGCCCGGGGACCCTGGGCGCGCTCGATCCCACGCAGAAATCCGTCCCGGTCGTTCTCGCCACCGGCAAAACCAAATTGAGCAAGCTGACGTGGGACCGCACGCAGACCCAGATTGTTTACCTCAGCGAGGAGAGCGGCACCGGGGACCAGCCGCCCCACCGCAATATCCAGCTTTGGCGTCGCGGCGAAAAAACCGTCCGCGCGCTCGTCGGTCCCGGCACCGCCGGCGTGCCGGCCGGCCTGATCGTGAGCGACAAGGCTGCCCTCGCCTTCACCCCTGATGGCAAAAAGCTGCTGCTCGGCGTGGCCCCGCCACCGCCGAAAAAATTCACGCCGCCCGTTGATCCGGAGGACCGCGTGTCGGCCGATCTTTGGAGCGCCGGCGACGACTTGATCCAGCCGCGTCAGGAAGTGCGCGCGGGCCTCGATCGCGACCGCTCCTACCGCGCCGTGGTGGACCTCGCCTCCGGCGCCTACACGCAGATCGGCACCGCTGCGATGCCCGACGTCCTGGTCTCCAGCGACGCGACCCGCGCCCTCGCCATCGATTACCGGCCCTACTATCGGATGCGCGATTACTCCGGCACGTATGGCGATGTCTACCTCCTCGACCTCGCCAACGGCGGGTCCCGGCGGGTCCTAACCCAGCTCCGCGGCGGCACCGGCGATGAAGGCGAAGTGTCGCTTCAGCTCTCCACCGACGGCCATTGGGCGACCTATTACCAGGAAAAACAATGGCACGTGCTCGACCTCGGCACGGGCGAGACCCGCACCCTCACCGACCGCCTGCCCGTGGCGTTTTACAACGAGCTGCACGACGAGCCCGAGCCGGCCACCGCCGCCGGCTTTGGCGGCTGGGCCGCCGACAACCAGTCCGTGCTGCTCTACGACCGTTACGATCTCTGGCAGGTTTTCCTCGACGACCGTCCCGCGCAGAATCTCACCCACGGCTACGGCCGCGCGCACCGGATGGTCCTGCGCCTGCAGGATTTTTCCGTGCGCGAGGACGACGACCTGCCCCGCGGGGTAAATCTCACGGCACCTTTCATCGTGCGCGGCGAGGAAGAGACGACGCGCGCCACCGGCTTCCTGCGCTTCGAGGGTGCCGGCGAGCCCAGGAAACTCCTCTGGCGTGATTGCAACTACACCTATGCTGGCCGCGCCCCGGCTGCCGACCGGCTGATGCTCACCGCCACACGCTTCGACGAATTTCCCGATGTGTGGGTGACCGACTCCGCGTTCGCCCCGCCGCGGCGCATCACCGACGGCCAGGCCCAGCTCAAGCCCTTCAAATGGGGCCATGGTGAGCTGATCTCCTACAAAAACTCCGCCGGCGTGCCGCTGCAAGCCGCGCTCTTTCTGCCGCCGGACTTCGATCCGCACAAAAAGTATCCGCTGATCGTGTACACCTATGAGCGGCTGTCGCAGATCGTGCACCGCTTCTTCGGCCCCACCGCCGGCTCCAACATCTCCTTCCCCATCTACGCGAGCAACGGCTACATCATCATGCTGGCCGACCTCGCCTACACCGACGGCCACCCCGGCGCCTGCGCGCTCGACTGCATCAACGCCGCGCTCGACGCCGTGGAGGCCCGCGGCTTCGTCAACGAAAAGGCCATCGGCTTCCAAGGCTCCTCGTGGGGCGGCTACACCGCCGCGTACCTGCTCACACACAGCGACCGCTTCGCCGCGCTCTCCGGCGGCGCGATCGTCAGCAACATGACCAGCGCCTATGGCGGTATCCGCAACTACTCCGGCCAAGCCCGGCTCTTCCAGTACGAGCAGTCGCAGAGCCGCATCGGGCCGCCGCTCTCCGACGCTCCGGAGCTCTACCTGGAAAATTCGCCGCTCTTCGCGGTGAAAAATGCCCGCGCGCCGTTCCTGCTCCTGCACAACGACCGCGATGGCGCCGTGCCCTTCGGACAAGCCGTGGAGTTCTACCTCTCGTTACGCCGGCACAACAAACCGGTCTGGTTTTTCAACTACCGCGACGAAGGCCACGGCCTGCAGCGCCTCGCCAACCGCAAGGACTACAGCAAGCGCATGTGGCAATTCTTCGACCACTTCCTCCGCGGTGCCCCCGCCCCCGCATGGCTGGAAAAAGGCATCCCCTACCTCGACCGCGACGAGGAGAAGGTGCGCTTCAACGCGGCGCCGTAAGGCCAGATTTTCGGCGCGGACGGCGCGACGCGCCCGCGGTTACACGCGGCGCAGAACTATCACGGAGTAAATTTCGGTGCGCCCTGCAACCACCGGGCGGGCGGGCCGCGTCTTCCTGTTTACTCACTCATCCATGACCATGAAACGCGATTCATTCCTGCCTGTCCTCCTCCTTGTCGTGCTCGTCGGCGTCATCACCGCCTTCGTCTCCCCGTCCAATAGCTCGGCCCACCCGCCGGCCTCCGCTCCGACGGTCCAGCAATAACAACCACAGGTTTTTGGCGCGCTCCGCGGTTGCGCCTAGTGGCCCCGGGCCTCACGGTCCGCGGGCACTGATGGATAAACCGCCTGCAACCTCCGCGCATCCGTGGCGCTGGGTCCCCTCGCTCTATTTCTGCCAGGCGGTGCCCTACGTCGCGGTCGTGACGCTTTCGATCCCGATGTACAAGCGGCTCGGGGTGTCGAATGCCGACCTCGCGTTCTACACGAGCTGGCTCTACCTGCCGTGGGTCATCAAGCCGCTCTGGGCTCCCTTCGTGGAGCGGTTTCACACGAAGCGCTGGTGGATCGTGGCGCTGCAATTCTTCATCGGCGCCGGGCTCGCCGCCCTCGCCCTCGTGATACCGGGGCCGGATTTCTTCCGCTGGACGCTCGTCGTATTTTGGTTGCTGGCCTTCAGCGCCGCGACCCACGACATCGCGTCGGACGGGTTTTACCTGCTGGCCCTGCCGCCGCATCAACAGGCGTCCTTCGTCGGTATCCGCAGCACGTTTTTCCGCTTCGCCAACATCGCCGGGCAAGGCGGCCTCGTCTGGCTCGCGGGTTATTTGGAAACCTCCACGGGCAACATCCCGCTCGCGTGGGCACTGATCTTCGTGCCGCCGGCCGTCGTGTTTTTTGGAGTAGCGATCTATCACCAAGTGTTTCTGCCGCGGCCGGCGGATGACGGTCCGGCGAGTGCCACCGTTGGCGCCGGAGCGCTCGCGGACTGGGTCGCGGCGTTCGCGGCGTTTTTCCGCAAGCCGGGCATCCTCGTGGCGGTCCTTTTCATTTTGCTCTACCGCCTCGGCGAGGCACAGCTGGTCAAGCTCGTGCAGCCCTTCCTGCTCGATCCGCGCTCGGTGGGCGGCCTCGGCGTGGGGACCAAGGAAGTCGGCATCATCTACGGGATGGCCGGTCTGATTTCTCTGACGCTCGGCGGCCTGCTCGGCGGCTGGCTGGTGTCGCGCTACGGCCTTAAAAAAATGCTCTGGCCGATGCTCGCCGCCATCCACGCGCCCAATCTCGCCTACGTATGGCTCGCGTACACCCAGCCGTCGGACCCGTGGCTGATCGGCGCGGCGGTGTCGGTCGAGCAATTTGGCTACGGCTTTGGTTTCACGTCCTTCGTGGTCTACATGATGATGATTGCCGACGGTCCGCTGCGGACGGCGCACTACGCGATCTGCACCGGCTTCATGGCGCTCGGCATGATGCTGCCCGGGATGTTTGCCGGAAAAATCCAGAGCCAGCTCAGTTACCTGGGCTTTTTTATCTGGGTCTGCCTGGCCACGCTGCCCTCGATCGTCGCCACCGCAGCGATCTGGCCGAAGGTCGATCCGCACTACGGCAAGGAAGCCAAGGCCTGATCAGGGTGCCTTGGATTTCAGCAGCGCCCGTGCCTCGCTGATCACTTTGTCCCACTGGAAGGCGGGGCCGGGATCGATCTTGTTTTCCTGGATGTGATAGTGGCCGAGTACGCCGTGGAATTTCTCGTACGCGGCGTCGGGAATTTTTTCCACCATAAGCCGACCGGCCGCATCGCGCGGATAATCGCAGGCGATCAGCGGCAGCGCGCGGCAGAGGGCTGCGGTGAGTTTCGCGAGGGCGGCGTATTGCTCCGGGGTGAAATCATATTGCTCGAGCGTCTTGCCCTGCACCTCGCCGCGCACGAGGTCCGGCCGGATCGGTCCGCCGGTGTAGGTGAGCGGTGCGTGCGCCGGCAGGCGCAGCAGCGTCCGGCCGGTCGCGTCGCGCTGATACCATTGATCGAACACCTTGTGCTGCCCTGGCGGCTGCGCGCCGATGCCGGCCAGCTCGACGCCGACGGAGCGGCTGTTGGCGATGGTGGCGTGCTGCGCGGCGTCCACGAGATCGAGCGTCTGGTAGATCGTACCGTCTACATCGATGAGGAAGTGCACGCTGAGCCGGCGTTTTTGCAGGATGGCGAAGCTGATCGAGCTCAGCCCGCAGTCGTCATAGTGGATTACAAACTGGTCCACTCGTTTTTGGAGCGCGGGCAGGGTGCGCAAGGCAAGGTCGCGGCGGGGATTGTAATTCCGCCCATCGCCCGGATACGCGTTGAAGCCGCCCGGATCCATCCACGTGAGCACGCGCGCACCGGTGTGGAAAAATTGCCCGGCCACGACGATCTCGTCACCGCGCCGCGGTTCCGGCGGACGCGTGTGACAGGCGGTGAGGAGGAGCAGGACCGCCAGCAGCCCGATCAGGCCCGTCTTCATTTCCTCACGAGCGGAAAGCCGTTTTTCTTCAGCGCGCGGTGCAGCGCGGCGATGTGCGCGCGGTCGCGTGTCTCCACCGTGCACACGGCCAGGACAGCGCTCACGTCGGGTCCGCTGAAGGCGCGGTCGTGCTCGATGTCCTTGATGCTCGCGCCGCTCTCCGCGATCACGCGCGCGAGCGCCGCAAGGCCGCCCGGACGGTCGCTGATCTCGACAGTGAAGCGCGTGAGACGGCCATCATGCACGAGACCTTTTTCAATCACGCGGCTGAGCACGGCCGGGTCGATGTTGCCGCCGCAGGTGACGAGCACGACCTTCTTGCCCTGCAGCTCGGGCAGGCAGCCGGCCATCATCGCCGCGAGCGGCGTAGCCGCGGCGCCTTCGACGACCGTCTTCTCCAGCTCGAGCATACGGAGGATGGCGAGCGCGATCCAGTTTTCGCCGACGTGCACAACCTTGTCCACGTGGCGCCGCGCAATTTCAAAGGCGTTGCTGCCCACGGTGAGGGTGGCGAGACCGTCGGCGAGCGTGGCGCGGCGGGGCCGGGGCACCGGCCGGCCCGCGCGGAGCGCGGCAGAGAAATTTTCCGTGGCCGTGCTCTCGACGCCGATCACCCGGACTTTTTTGCGCACGCTTTTCACCGCGAGCGAGAGGCCGGCGATCAAGCCGCCGCCGCCGACCGGGCACACGATCGCATCGACGTCGCGCACTTGGTCGAGGATCTCGAGGCCCATCGTGCCCTGACCGGCGATGATGTCGGGCGCATCGAAGCCATGGATGTAGGTGGAGCCGTGCTCGGCTGCGATGCGGTCGGCCTGCGCGCGGGCCTCGGCGAAATCGCGGCCGTGCATCACGACCGTCGCGCCGAGGCGCTGGCAGGTGGTGATCTTGATGAGCGGCGCGTAGTCGGGCATCACGACCGTGACGGGGATGCCGAGGAGCTTGCCGTGGTAGGCGAGGCCGAGCGCGTGGTTACCCGCGCTGGCGGCGATGACGCCGCGCTGGCGCGCCGCGGGCGTGAGGCGCAGCAGGGCGTTGCGTGCGCCGCGCTCCTTGAACGATCCGGTGCGCTGGAAGTTGTCGAGTTTGCACACGATGCGCGCCCCGGTGATCTCGGAGAGCGGAATCGACTCAGGGCAGGGCGAGACGATGATCCCATCGGCGATCCGGCGGCGCGCGGCGCGGATATCAGCAATTGTGACTGTCATGGGGCAGGTCTAGCCCACCGCCGGCCCGGGGCGAATCAGAAAGCGATAATAGCGTTGCCGCGCCGGCGGGCGGCGGCGACCCTGCCAATGGTCTTCGCGCCTGATTTTCCACCATGTACCAGGTCACCTTTTCCGCCCAAAGCATGCACGAGCTCAACAAGCTCGACAAGCTGACGCAGCTCGACGTCATCGACCCGATCTCGAGCCTCAAGCCCGACGACCTCGCCCACCCGCGCGAGCCCCTAGGGAAATTCGCCCGCGGCAAGGACGTGTTCTACCGCCTGCGCGCCGGCGAACACCGCTTCTATTTCACGGTCCATGGGGATACGCTGCACACGCACTACATCCTCCACAAAAACTCGCTGGAGGACTTCCTCCTGCGTAACAAGCTCCCCGTCTCCGAACAGCAGCTGGTCGAACAGCACTCCAAGTTCTGGAAATACCTCGAGAGCCTCACGAAATGAACGCCGACCTCGAAAAGCGCGAAGATCCCTACAACGTCACGCAGGCCAGCCGGATTTTCTTCCTGCCCAACCTGATGACGGCGGGCAACCTCTTCTGCGGCTTCATGGCCGTGGTGAACTGCATCCACGCCCGCCTCGCGGAGACCGCCCTCAGCGGCCAGTACCTCGATGCCTCGCCGGCCGACCATTACCGTGCCGCCGTCTGGTTCATCCTCGGCGCCGCGGCCTTCGACACGCTCGACGGCCGCCTCGCGCGCATGGGTGGCCGCGAGTCGCTCTTCGGCGCCGAGTTCGACTCCCTCGCGGACGTCGTCTCCTTCGGCTTTGCCCCGACGCTGATGATGTTTTTCTTCATCCTCTCGCCCAGCCAGGGTATCCCGTGGTTCCGCAGCATCGGGTGGTTCGTTGGCTTCTCCTTTTTGCTCTGCGCCGCGATCCGCCTGGCGCGCTTCAACGTCATCACCAACCCCCTGCTCCACCGCGGCAAAAAGGAATCGAGCAAGGATTTCGTCGGCCTGCCCGTGCCCGCCGCCGCCGCGACCGTGGCGTCGCTGATGCTTTTCCTCCTCAAGCTAGCTGAAAATGATAAGTCGTTGCAGGCGTGGGCACTTGCGCTGCCATTTCTCATGCTGCTGATCGCCTTTCTCATGGTCAGCACGGTCCGCTATCCCAGCGGCAAGCAGATCGACCTGCAGACCAAGACCCGCATGCGCACCTTTGTCGCCGTGCTCGGCATCGGTGCGCTCATCGTCTTCTACAAGGAGATCGGCATGCTGGTCCTCTGCCTCGGCTACATCTTCTTCGGGCTCTTCCGCCATTTGCGCCGGGCGCGCCGGCCGAAGCACGTCGTCCCCCACGCGACTAATTCCTTGTGAACAACCTGCCGGTTATCCGCCAACAAGTTTTGCCGTGTGAACAACCGGCGGTTTGCTGGCTCGGTCGGAAAAGTTTTTCACAGCCCCAAATGCCCCGTTTTACCCGGGGAAACGCCCGGTTGATGGAGTTGTTCGCAGGCATATGAATATGGATATAATTCCTAATTGATCTCCTATTCCTTTAGCCTTTGTTAGCTTCTCCAAGAGTTCGCTCCTTCCCGCCCCTTCATGAAATTCAAAATCAATCGCGATCACTTCGCCAACGGCCTGGCCCAGGTGCTCAACGTGGTCGGCTCCAAGGCCACGATGCCCATCCTCAGCAACGTGCTGATCGAGGCGGAGAAGGACCAGATTTCCCTCACCACGACGAACCTCGACCTCGGCATCCGCTGCAAGATCAAGGCCGAGGTGAAGGAGACCGGCGCCGTCACCCTCCCGGTTAAGCGCCTCGCCACGATCGTGCGCGAGCTGCCCAACGTCGATGTCAGTGTCGACACGGCGCCCAACCACTCGACCAAGATCGCGTCCGGCGGCTCGAATTTCCGCATCATGGGCATCGGCAAGGAAGAGTTTCCCCCGCTGCCGGAGTTTGGCGACGAGAAGGCCTATACCCTCGAGCAGTCCGAGCTGACCACCATGCTCAAGAGCGTGGCTTATGCGCAGTCTACCGATGAGACGCGCTACATCCTCAACGGCGTGTATTTCAATTTCCGCGATGCCAAGCTCACGCTCGTCGCCACCGACGGCCGCCGCCTCGCCCTCACCTCGAAGGAGATGGAGGTCCCTGCGGCCAGCGCCGGTGCGATCATCCTCCCGGCCAAGACCGTCTCCGAGCTCACGCGCATGCTCGACAAGGGCGAGAAGCTGAAGATCAACTTCAACGACCGCCGCGCCGCCTTCCAGATCGCGACCGACAAGGACAACAGCGGCCTCGTGGACCACGTGTACCTCTACTCCAAGGTCGTCGAGGGCAACTACCCGAATTACCAGCAGGTCATCCCCAAGGAGACGCACCAGCGCATCAAGCTCGAGCGGGAGCTCTTCCTCCAGTGCGTGCACCGCGCCGCGCTCGTCTGCTCCGAGAAGTCCAACTCGGTGAAGATCAAGCTCACCAGCAACCTTCTCGAGATCACCGCGCAGAGCCCGGATTTCGGCGAGGCACACGAGTCGATGGCGATCGGCTACAGCGGCCCGGACCTCCAGGTCGCCTTCAACCCCGCCTTCATCATGGATCCGCTCAAGGCCTTGGCGAAGGACGAGATCTTCTTCGAGGTGAAGGACGAGGTGAGCCCCGGCGTCTTCAAGACGCTCGATAATTTCATCTGCGTCATCATGCCCGTGCGGCTGAGCTAAGGTGATGAAGTAGGGCGGGTCTCTGACCCGCCCTTTGCGCGGAGTTCGCTCTGGGGCTGGATGCGCCCTACTTTCCGTTTGCGCGGCGGGCGTGGGATCGTTGATTCTGACCCTTCGTTTCTATCGTGGATATCCCATATATGGTTC
This sequence comes from Verrucomicrobiota bacterium, assembly GCA_018239845.1. Lineage (GTDB taxonomy): Bacteria > Verrucomicrobiota > Verrucomicrobiia > Opitutales > Opitutaceae > CAIRCN01. Next base: position 67,276 of record JAFEGO010000073.1, on the reverse strand, counting down.
TCGCGGTGATGGTGGTCGCGCTGGTGTTGATGCAAATCAACCAGCGGCTGGCCTCGCCGCTGCTCGCGATCGTGGACCGCTGGCTGCGCTGGATCGTGTTCAGTTTCGGCGCGGCGCAGGTGTGCCTCGATTTCGACCTGATCAACCGGCCGTACTGGGTGCTCGTGGTAGTGGCGTGCCTCACGTGGTTCCTCGGTGAGACGCTGATGACCTGGCTCCGCATCCACGCGCTGAGTGTGAGCCCGCTCCCGCTTTTCCCGCGCTACGTGCTTAACCAAGGCGGCGATGAGTGGCCCACGCAGCCGCGCCTGCTCAAGGTGCGCGACTGGTTGCGCGCGCAGGATTTCAAGCAGGTGCAGGCGCTCAAGGCTGAGGTCGGCGGCGGCATCTACCTGCGCGTCTCGGTGTATGAGAGCGCCGACGCCACCGTCCGCGTACAGATCACCTTCGTCCCGCAGGCCAACGGCACCATCACCATCTGTTACGCGCTTACCTCGGTCACCGCCGACGGCACGCGTTATGTGACGGACAACGTTTACGTGCCCTTCGCCGGCTTTTATCCCGAGGAGTGGTTTGTCGAGCGCTCGCCTTGGTGCCGCGCACTGCCGAAGCTGCTGGCCCGCCACCGCGCCCGCCTCAAGCGGGCCGGCGTCGAGACCGTCGCCTTCACTACCGATCCGCTGACGGATTTCAACGCCTCGCAGTCCGAGCTCGACCGCCTCAACACGGAGCTCGGTTTCCTGCACCCGCACGCAGAGCGCGAGGACCTCGGCAAGATCACCCACGAGGGCCGCTACCGCGTGTGGAAGGAATTCTGGATGCTCAACTATCTCGGCCGCTCCTTGCGGTACGAGTAAAGTAGCGCAGGCGTCCCGCCTGCAAAATGACGGCCGGCAAGATGCCGGCGCTACTCACCCTCCGATATAGCTCATCTCCACCTTCGGGCGCGATTCGTGCCGCGCGATGAGGCCCGCGCGCTCGTCGCTGTAGCGGTCAGCGCGTCCGGCCCAGATATTCGCAAGATACTCGGATAGCTCCGCATCGCTGGCCCCGCTGCGCAGTCGGCCGAGCACGTCGGAGCCCTTGGCCGCAAAGAGGCAGGTGAAAAACTTCCCGTCGGCGGATAGCCGCGCGCGATGGCAGTCCTTGCAGAAGGGCTCTGTCACCGAGCTGATCAGGCCGATCTCGCCGCGTCCATCGGTGTAGCGGTACCGCGCCGCGACTTCGCCGCGGTAGGCCGGCACGGTGGGCTCCAGCGGCCAGCGCGCGTTGATCAGGGCGACGATCTCTTTCGCCGGCACCACGCGGTCGGGCGACCAGTGGTTGGTGTTGCCCACGTCCATGAACTCGATGTAGCGCAGCGGGTGGCCGCGCGTGCGGAAGTATTCAGCGATGGCGAGGAGCTCGCCGTCGTTCACGCCGCGCTGCACCACGCAGTTGATCTTCACGCGCAGGCCGGCCGCGGCCGCCGCATCGATGCCGCGCAGCACGCGGTCCACCTTGAAACCGAGGCCGTTCATGCGCCCGGCGGTGGCGTCATCGAGCGAATCGACCGACACGTTGACGCGGTCGAGGCCGGCGTCGCGCAGGGCGACAGCGTATTTTTCCAGCAGCCAGCCGTTGGTGGTGAGCGCGATGTCGGGCACGCCGAGGTCATGTTTCAGCGCGCGCACGAGGTCGGGCACGTCGGCGCGCAGCAGGGGCTCGCCGCCGGTCAGCCGGATTTTCTCCACGCCAAGCGTGCGGAAGGCGCGGGCGATGCGGGTCAGCTCCGCCAGGCTCATCAGCTGCGGGTCCTTCAGGAAAGCGTGATTCGCGCCGAAGACCTCCTTGGGCATGCAGTACGGGCAGCGGAAATTGCAACGGTCGGTGACCGAGATGCGCAGGTCGTGCAGGGGGCGGTGAAATTGGTCGCGGACAACGGACATGGAGGAGCGGCTTTACGCCGCGAAGGTTTAATAGGATGCTCATTTAGGCCCGGCGTAAAGCCGCTCCTACCGATCTCTCGATGCTCACGCCTGCCGCCGCGGAAAAACTCATCCTCGACCACCTCGCGCCTTTTCCGGCCGAGGCCTGCCCGCTTGCCGCCGCACACGGTCGCGTGCTGCGCGGTGAACTGCGCGCAGATCGTGATCTCCCCCCCTTCAACCGGGTGACGATGGACGGCTATGCGCTGAGTGCTTTGTCCCTTGTTGCCGGCATCCGCGAATTTCACAGCGGCGGCGTGCAGGCTGCGGGCAAACCCACCCGTGCGCTGGGTGCGGAAGCCAACGCTTGCGTCGAAGTGATGACCGGCGCCGTGCTGCCCGAGGGTGCGGATTGCGTCGTGCCATACGAAGAGACGAGCCGCTCTGATCCTGCCGGACCGATCACGATCCGCGGCGTGTTTCCCGTGGGAAACGCAATCCACGCCAAGGGTAGCGACCACCGTGCGGGGGCGCTGATCGTGTCGGCCGGCACGCGGCTTACTGGCCGCGAGATCGCCGTGGCCGCCGCCATCGGTGTGGCAAGCATCTCCGTTTCTAAGCTGCCGAAAATCGCCGTCGTCGCCACCGGCGACGAGCTGGTCGAGACCGAGGCCGCTGTCGCGCCGCATCAGATCCGCCGCAGCAACGACCACGCGTTGCGCGCCGCGCTCGTAGCCGCCGGCTACCCGCAGGTCGAGCGGTATCATTTTTCCGATGACCGTGCCGAAATCGAGCGCGGCCTGGTGCGTCTGCTCGCGGAGTACGACGTGGTGTTGCTCACCGGCGGCGTCTCCAAGGGGAAATTCGATTTCCTTCCCGCCGAGCTTGAGCGCCAGGGCGTGAAGAAAATCTTCCACGGCGTCGCGCAGCGTCCGGGCAAGCCGTTTTGGTTCGGGGTGAGCCCGCGGCGCGCGCCGGTCTTCGCGCTGCCGGGCAATCCCGTCTCCGCGTACACCTGTCTGCACCGCTACGTGCTCCCCGCGCTCGCCTGCGCGAGTGGCGCTGCACCGGCTGCGCCGCGCTTGGTCGCGCTGGCGGCGCCGGTGACGTTCCGCCCCGCCCTCGCCTTTCTCCTGCCGGTGAAACTCAGCAGCGGGCCGCGTGCTGAGCTGCTCGCGACACCCGATCCCGCCAACACCAGCGGTGACTTCGCCGGCCTCGTCGGCACCGATGGCTTTGTCGAGCTGCCGGCTGGGCAGACGGAGTTTCCCGCTGGTTTCATCGCGCCATTTTGGGCGTGGGTTTGATTTGCGCCGCGCGGCCTTTGGGCAAGTTTCCTCCCATGCTCTCCCACCTCGATGCGCAAGGCCGGCCGGCGATGGTGAACGTCGGCGAAAAGCCCGTCACCCGCCGCACCGCGCACGCAGTCGCCCGCGTCTCCCTGCCCGCCGAGCTCGCCGCGCTGCTCCGTGACGGCGACATCGCGACGAAAAAGGGCGCGGTGTTTCAAACCGCGATCCTCGCCGGCGTGATGGGGGCAAAGAAAACCAGCGACCTCATCCCGCTCTGCCACCCGCTGCCGCTCGATGATTGCCAGATCGAGATCAGCACGGCCGATGGCGGACGCGAAGTGACGATCCACTGCCGCGCGCAGACCCACGCGCGCACCGGGGTTGAGATGGAGGCGCTCACTGGTGCGACGGTCGCCGCGCTCACGCTCTACGACATGGGCAAGGCCGTCTCGCACGGCATCGTGATCCGTGAGGTCAAGCTGCTCGAAAAAACCGGCGGCAAGAGCGACTATCAGGCCCAGCCATGAAGGTGACGGTGCAATACTTCGCCCTCCTGCGCGAACAGCGCGGGCTGACTCAGGAAACCCTTGAGACCACCGCGCCCACGCCGGCCGCGCTCTACGAGGAGCTGCGTGCGCGCCACGCTTTCACGCTCCCGGCTGACCGCGTGCGAGCCGCGATCAATGGCGAGTTCGCCGCCGCCACCGCTGCGCTCCGAGCCGGCGACACGGTTGTCTTCATCCCGCCTGTCGCCGGCGGCTGATCGCATGTTCCGCATCTCCACCGACTCCATCGATCCCGCAACCCTTGAGGCCGCGCTGACCGACGCGCGCGCCGGGGCGTGCGTCACCTTCTGCGGCTGGGTGCGCAATGCCAACGACGGCCAGCCTGTGCTCTCGCTCGAATACGAGGCCTTCGCCCCGCTCGCGGAAAAGGAGGGCGAGCGCATCCTCGCCGAGGCACGCGAAAAATTCGCCCTGCTCGGCGTCGCCGCGGTGCATCGTGTCGGCCACCTGCAGATCGGCGAGGCAGCTGTGTGGGTGGGCGTGACGGCTGCGCACCGCGGTGCCGCCTTCGACGCCTGCCGCTACATTATCGACGAGCTGAAGGCCCGCGTGCCCGTCTGGAAAAAGGAACACTACGCCAGCGGCGCCTCGGCCTGGATCAACTGCGCCACGCGCTGAAACCGCGGTGGTCGGCTGGCGTCTCTGCCTGCGTTGCGGCCGGTTAAAAAACTCCGAAATCCCGTCTCGCTCCCCTTTCAGCTCGTTTCAACCGCCCGCGCCCCTATCCTGTCCCCATGCTCCTCCTTGTGGCTGCCGCGGCGCCCACGGCGCTCGACAAACTGAAACAGATCCCGCCCGCCTTCTGGATGAAGGTCGGAATCGCCGTGCTGGCCCTCGTGGTGGCGGTCATCGTCGTGCGCAAGCTCGCCGGCACCAACAAGGTGATCCTCGCTGTGGTCGGCCTGATCATCCTGAGCGCGATTGGTTTCAACTGGATTTACGAGCGCAGCGAGCCGGCCTGGGCTACCCCGGTCGTCGAAAAACTCGCCGGTTTCTTCCCCACCAAGGGCACGCAGAATAAGAATCACGACCCCGCGAAGCCCTGACGGACCCCGCTCGGCTCCCCAAAACCCGGGTTTTGGGCAACAAAGAGACCTGATTTTTACCCTTAGGTCGCAAAACAGAGTGGTTTTTACGCCGCATCGGCGGTAGGCCTTGGGCTCGCTTTATGGCCAAACAACTCTCCGACATCGGACTCATCGGCCTCGCCGTGATGGGTCAGAATCTCGCCCTCAACATCGCCGATCACGGTTTCCAGATCTCGGTCTATAACCGCACGACCGAGAAGACCGACAAGTTTGTCGCGGACAATCCCTCCACGCCCGGCGGTGTCGTTGGCACGAAGACCCTCCAGGAGTTCGTCGCCTCCCTCGCCAAGCCCCGCAAGATGATCATCCTCGTGCAGGCCGGCAAAGCCACCGACGCCGTCATCGACGGCCTCGTGCCGCTCCTCGAAGCCGGTGACATCGTGATCGACGGCGGAAACGCCCTCTGGACCGACACCATCCGCCGCGAGAAGGCCCTGCGCGAAAAGAACCTCCGCTTCATCGGCTCCGGCGTGTCCGGCGGCGAAGAGGGCGCGCGTTTCGGCCCGTCGCTGATGCCCGGTGGCGAGTTCGCCGCGTGGAAAGAGCTCAAGCCCATCTGGGAAGCCGTCGCCGCCAAGGTCGACGCCAAGACCGGCAAGCCCATCCCCGGCGCCCTCCCCGGCAAACCCGTTTCCGGCGGCGTGCCCTGCACCACCTACATCGGTGAGAACGGCGCGGGCCACTACGTGAAGATGGTTCACAACGGCATCGAGTATGGCGACATGCAGATGATCTGTGAGGCCTACGCCCTCATGTCGGGCCTCCTCGGCCTCAAGTCCGCCGAGATGGGCGAGATCTTCTCCGAGTGGAACACCGGCGCGCTCGACAGCTTCCTCATCGAGATCACGGCCGACATCCTCAAGCAGAAGGACCCCGCCACGAAGAAGAAGGCCTTCGTCGACGTCGTCCTCGACACCGCCGGCCAGAAAGGCACCGGCAAGTGGACCTCGACCAACGCCCTCGACATGGGCGTGCCCGCCCCGACGATCGCCGAGGCCGTCTTCGCCCGCTGCATCTCCGCTATCAAGGAAGAGCGCGTCGCCGCCTCGAAGATCCTCAAGGGCCCCGGCAAGAAGTACAAAGGCTCGAAGAAGGCGCTCGTCGCCGCGATCCACGACGCCCTGTACTGCTCCAAGATCTGCTCCTACGCGCAGGGCTTCCAGCTCATGCGCCAGGCCCAGAAGGAGTACAACTGGAAGCTCAACTTCGGTGAGATCGCCCAGATCTGGCGCGGCGGCTGCATCATCCGCGCCGCGTTCCTGCAGAAGATCACCGAGGCCTACGCCCGCAACCCGAACCTCGCGAACCTCCTCCTCGACCCGTACTTCAACAAGACGGTGAAGAAGGCCCAGGAAAACTGGCGCAAGGTTGTCTCGCTCGCCGCCGAGTGCGGTGTGGCGGCCCCGACCTTCAGCTCGGCGCTGAGCTACTACGACAGCTACCGCTCGGCCCGCCTCCCGGCCAACCTGCTCCAGGCGCAGCGCGACTACTTCGGCGCACACACCTACGAGCGCGTGGACCAGCCCCGCGGCAAGTTCTTCCACGTCGACTGGCCCGAGGCCTCCCGCCCGCAGCTCCCGGCGTAATCGGGAAACAATTACTCAAAACAAAGCCGCGGCTCCATCAGAGCCGCGGCTTTTTTATGTCCATAGGTCACTTCAGCCACGCGCTTTCACCGGGGAAAGGAAAACGCACCGTGGGAGCCATCAGATTGAGATCGATCATCACGGCACCCCGTTCAGGCCGGGTAGCGAGAAAGGCGCGGAGTTTCGGCCATTCCGAAGACGGTACAAACACACTATAATGCCCGAAGCCATTTTTCCGCGAAGTGGCGTCGTACAATCCCGGCCACTCCCGCGGCCAGAGGATCGGTTTATCGCGCGAATGCTCATAGTCATTGAATGAGACTTCGATCTTGGCCGGCAGCCACTCGCGACCCGCTGCCTGCCTCATTCGATCAATTTTCAACAAGATCTGCCGTAATGCATCCGGCAAGGTGGCCCGGATCTTCCGTTCCTCCTCCTCTCTTCTTTTCCAAGCTTCGGACACTTCTTCCTCGTCCTCGGGCGGCGGAGCAGGCTCACGCCACGGTCCGTAGATTTCGATCTGTTTTCCCGAAATCCACAGGGTGGTGGTAACTTGATCGGTGGCGTACGAAAGACGGTAATGCTCCGACAAATTGGTTAGATCGGGTGCACTGATCGCATCGGACAGCCGGGAGGCATCTGCCGGATCGACCCAGTGATAGGAGAGCTGGGTATCTTCCCTCCTCTTCCCCATTTCCGATAAAGTGCGGGCAATCGCCGTTCCGTCGGCGTAAAGGGCAAACACGGTGCCGGTCTGATTCCATGCGCCCCATTCCATCACGGCGAACACAGGCTTGGCGTGGGAAGGTGGCTCCACATAGGCCGCGCTTGGCAAAGGTGGCCGCCGGCGCGCGTTGACGGCGGGAGAAACAGTGAGCCCCTGTTGTTTCATCCGGCGTGCGATGGTCGCATCGTAGGCTGCGCGTTCCGGCGCGAGGCGTTCGTAGTGAACTGGGCCCAGACCATCTATTCCGGCGTAAAATCCGTATTTTTCCCGCCAGATTTCCCAGAGATCGAGCACGCGTGGATAATGATATTCTCGGCCCGACAGTTGGCGCACGATCATTTCCGTGCGCGTGAAGATGACTTCTCCATCATGTTCGTTGCGATTGTCGTAGAGGTAGAAGCGGGAGGAGTCTCCGTGCACAATTTCCCAAGTTTCACGGAAGTCGTTCCTGCGAAAATCCTGAGACACAAGGCAACCGTCCTCCACGGACCAGTATTCCCAGTAAGGCCTGACGGAAGAGCTGTACGTTTGATAATAACGAAACACCCCGTGCTCGGGCGGGATGAGGAGGTAGGAGACCGCGGCCGGTCCGTATCGACCGCCTGCGACACCCACCGCGATGCCGAGCAGGACCAGTCCGGTCCGTTTTAAGATCAGCCGAAGATTCATCGGCAAAAGCTGATCCAAGGCCTGCTCATATTGGCAGACTGGATGCGGCTAAAAGTAAGTCAACGTCTCGGCGGTGAAGACCCGCAGGGCGCGAGGGTTTTATGTGCGTCGGGCTTTACCCCGGACCCACAGTTAATACCGCCCTATCCTGGTGGTCAGGCCGACTTCTTCACCGGCGCGGTGGTGAGCAGCGGTGCGGGGGCCGGCTCGGTGTCGGGGATCGGGCGCGTGCGGTACACGTCGTAGTCGGGGACGAGGCGCGAGTACGGCTTGTCCATCAGCGGCGACGAGATCATGAAGTCCGCCGAGGCGCGGTCGCAGGCGATCGGGATGTTCCACACCACGGCCATGCGCAGGAGCGCTTTCACGTCGGGATCGTGCGGCTGCGGCTCGAGCGGGTCCCAGAAGAAGATCAGGAAATCGATCTCGCCCTCGACGATCTTGGCGCCGATCTGCTGGTCGCCGCCGAGCGGGCCGCTCTGAAGCTTCGCAATCGGGAACTTCAGCTCCTTCTCGAGCAGCAGCCCCGTCGTGCCGGTGGCGTACACCTTGTGGTGTGCGAGGAGGTCGCGGTTGAACTTCGCCCACTCGATCAGGTCGCGCTTCTTGTTGTCGTGCGCGACGAGGGCGATTTTCTTATCCAGCTCCATGACGATTTTTTTGTAGGCCATAACGAGGCCAGTGTAGAGCAAGGCGTATTCCGCGCGAGCACCACGTCGGATTGAGACAGGAAATTAACTGAGGCGCATTAGCGGGGGACCCTGCGGAACAAGCGGCCGCGAACCGGCACCATGGATTATCCGGCCACAAGGCTTCCCCATGAAAAAATCCTCACCTCTCACCCGTAAAGAAATGATCAAGCTGCTCAACGAGGACCTGGCTCGCGAGTACCAGGCGATCATCAGCTACGTCATCTACAGCCAAGTCATCAAGGGCGCCAAGTACCAGCACATCGCCAAGGAGCTCGAGAAACATGCCGCCGAGGAGCTCAGTCACGCGCTGCTCATCTCAAAGCAGATCGACTATTTCAATGGCACGCCGATCACGGAGCCGAAGAAAGTCCGGATGTCGGAAAATCCCGAGGACATGCTCCGCTTCGACCTGGAGAACGAGCGCGATACGATTGGTTTCTACCGGGAGCGGATCCGCCAGGCTGAGGAAATGGGCGAATTCGCCCTCAGCGAAGTGCTGCGCAAGATCATCGTGCAGGAGCAGGATCACCTGACTGAACTCGCTACGGCGCTCGGCATCGACACGCCGGCGATCAAGGAGAGCTGAGGTTGCGCCTGCGGGCGCTTTAGTTTCATGGGGCGCGGATTATCCGCGCCCTTTGTTTTTTACAGCGCCGGCGCCGGGTGATCCTGGTGCAGGGCACCGCGCCACCAAGGAGCGAGGTCCGCCGCCGGGCGGCGCCAGACCTCGGTGTGCAGCCAGTCCATGGATTCGGCGTCGGAGAGCACGGCAAACTTGTCCTTCGGCTGCAGGGCCGCCGGGCCGTCGCGCAGCAGCTTTTCCCGGATATACTCGAAATACTGGCGCACTTCGTCGGCCTGGCCGGTGCGTTCGCGCAGCAGGCAGACGTGCACGGCGTTGACGTAGGGATCGACTACGGCGCGGGTGAGTCCGAGGTCGGAGCGGACGGCAAGGGTGGCGGTCTCCGGGGTTTGTAGGTCGCCGGCGGGCGGTGTGCTCTCCTCCGGGGTGCAGAAGAGGCCCAGCTCGCGGGTGATGCGGCCGTACTTTGTGCGGCCCGTCAGCGCAGACAGGGGGATGGAGAAGATGATACCGACGAGGACAAACGCCATCCACACGATGAGCTGCGGCGCGAAGTACACGATGGCCGCCATCCAGACCAGACCGAGCAGCGTGGGCCCGCCGTGCACGCGCAGGGCCGCAGGCCAGTCCGCGCGGTCATCCGAGGCGCGGCGCTGCGTGCCCCAGTGCACGCCTTCGCCGAAGAGCGAGAGCACGACGAACTTCGCGTGGAACAGCATGAGCACCGGCGCGAGGGCGGCGGAGAAGATCATCTCCAACCCTACGCTCGCGATCACCTTGGCGCGGCCGCCATAGCTGGCGGGACCGCCGGGCTGCCGAAAGAGATCGATCACGGCCAGGATCTTCGGGCTGAAGAGCAGGCCGAACGTCAGCACGGTGAGGATGGCGAACTGCGCCTCGGGGCTCACGCCGACGGTGGTTGCGAGACCGGGGGTCGGCACCCAGCTGAGTCCGGTGCGGTCGAAGCCAATCGCGAGCAGCGTGCCGAGCACGAGGAACAGCAGCCACAGCAGCGAGGCCGCATAGGAGAAGACGCCGAGAAAAAAGTGAAACCGGCTGACCGGGTAGAGGCCGCGGGAGAAGAGCAGCCAGATATGCTGGATGTTGCCCTGGCACCAACGGCGGTCGCGCTTCAGCGTGTCGATCAGCGTGGGCGGACCTTCCTCGTAGCTGCCATGCGCATCCGTCAGCAACCACACGCCCCAGCCGGCGCGGCGGAGCAAGGCGGCCTCGACAAAATCGTGGCTCAGGATCTTGCCACCCCATGGCTCGTGGCCGGGGAGCTTGGGCAGGGAGCAGTGGTCGATGAAGGGCGCGAGGCGGATGATGGCGTTGTGGCCCCAGTAGTTGGCCTCGCCCTGCTGCCAGTAGTTCGCGCCGGCGACGAAGATGGGGCCGTAGAGCGCGGCGGAAAACTGCTGCAGGCGCGCGAAGAGCGTCTCGGCGCCGAAGAGGCGAGGCGCGGTCTGGATCAGCGCGACGCCGGAGTTGGCCTCCATGAGGCGCACCATGCGAACGAGCGTGCCGCCCGTCATGAAGCTGTCGGCGTCGAGCACGACCATGTAGCGGTAGCGACGGCCCCAGCGGCGGCAGAAGTCGGCGATGTTGCCTGCCTTCTTGTTGGTGTTCACCCGGCGCTTGCGGTAGAAAATGCGGCCGTGCGCATCGAGCTCGTTGCTCAGCTGGGCCCAGCCCATCTCCTCCTCAATCCAGCGGTCGGGGTCGGTGGAGTCGCTGAGGATGAAGAAGTCGAAGTGACGCAGCTGGCCGGTGGCCTCCAGCGACCGGTAGATTGCACGGAGGCCGGCGTACACACGCGCCACCTCCTCGTTGCAGACGGCGATGACGATCGCGGTGGGCGCGAGGTCGATCGCGGCCTCCTCGGCGGGCGTGACGCTCCGGTCGATCCGGCGGGCGTCGCCGCCCTGGCAGCGCACGGCAAAGCCGAAGAAGGCCTGCATGGCACCGAAGGCCACCGCGGCGAAGAGCACCGCGAAGAGCGTGAGCACGATGCCATTCCACCCGCGCATCGGCATGCCCCAGATGAGGTCGGCCATCATCAGGGTGGCGGTGCCGGTGGCGAAGACCACCAGCGTGAGCAGGCGCATCCGCCGTCTGGTTACGCGGGTGATCATCGCGGCATCAGGCAGGAAGGGTGTGGTCACGGCGGCGGCACTCAGAAGCGGGTGAGATAGAAGGCGGTGCTGAGCATGCTCACGAAGAGCATCCAGATCATGACGCCGCCGAGGACCGGCAGCTTGGAGAAGGTGCGCCAGGTCCTGCCGGCGGTCTCCGAGATCGGACCATAGTCGAGCGGACGCGGCACCATATTGGAAAACTCCAGGTCCGGCCCGGCCTCGAGGTACGTGGACCGGAGGTCCTGCAGGAGGCCCGGCGGCGGGTCGCGCACATCGAGAAAGGCGGAGGGCCACAGCTCGGGAAGATTGGCGAGATGGATGGCAGCGCGGCCACGCGCGAAACGCCGCGCGGGTGTCTCGTCGGAGGGGCCGATCAGCCGGTCGATCCACTCGGCGATCAGCCGCTCGACCTCCTCGCCCGCGAGTTCGACGGGCGAACGGTGCGGCTCGAGTTCATGGCGGGCGGCCGCGTGCTCGATGATGCGCTGGCCGAGCTGGGTCAGCAGCGCACGGTTGGTCACACGATAGGCCAGCAGGTGGTCTTCCACGCGCTTGTAGGCGTCGTGCCAGAGGGTGGGATCGGGTTGGTGGAGGGTTGCGCTCATCGTTCCCATAAACCGACCCAGGTTTCCGTGACGGGTTTCTTCTCGAGCAAAAGACGCGCGCGCAATTCCACCGGCGGTGTCCCGGGCGGCGCATCCACCACCAGCGCAAGGCGCCACGAGCCGTCCACCTCGTTGCGGAAGACCTGCTGGTCGGTGACGGTGACGCCGGGCGGCAGGGTGATCTCGGCGCTCATGGCGGCGCTGGCGGGCACGGTACGCAGGCTGGCCGAGTCGAAATCCACGACGAACCGGCTGCGCTCCGGGTGGTTGCGGTCCACGTGCACGGTCTGGCGCGTGGCCTTCACCCAGCCCGGCGGACCGCCGAAGACCGGCGCATTGCTCCAATGGAGGCGGTAGGAGAAATCGAGCTTGGTGTGCGCGGCGGGTTGTTCCTTGGGCGACCAGAAGGCCACGATGTTGTCGCTGTATTCATTCCCGGTGGACAACTCCACGAGGCGCACGCCGCCGGCGGGCCAGGGTCCGATGGGCTCCACCCAGAGACCGGGGCGCTTTTCGTAGCGGGCCTCCGTGTCCTCGTAGCTGCGGAAATCGCGGTCGCGCTGCAGCAGGCCGTAGCCTTGGGGCGCGGGGGCGTCGAAGGTTTCATGGTGTACGCCGCGGCGGTTGACCAGCGGACGCCACAGGCGGCTCTCCTTGTCGGGGGCGACGAGCAGGCCGTCGGAGTCGTGCACCTCGGGGCGGAAGTCGCCGAAACGGTCGGCGCTGTTTTCCCCGAACCAGAACATGCTGGTGACGGGTGCCAGCCCGAGGTTCTCCACGCGTTCGCGGAAGAAGAGCGTGGCCTGCACGTCCATCTTGGTATCGACGCCGGGCGTGATCACGAAGGTGTAGGCCCCGGTCACGCTCGGGCTGTCGAGGAGCGCGTGCACGGTGAGGGACTTGGCGTCGGCGGCGGGCTTGCCGATCCAGAATTCCACGAAGGAGGGAAACTCCTCCGTGCCGGGCCCGCCGGAGTTGATCGCGAGCCCACGCGCGGAAAGACCGTAGCGTTGGTCGCGCCCCAGCCCGCGGAAATAACTCGCGCCGAGGAAGGCCACGATTTCGTCCCAGCTGTCGGGGTGGTTGAGCGGGTACACGAACCGGACGCCGGCATACTCCAGCGAGGGCGGCAGGCGCAGCGGGATATTCTTCAGGTCTTGGTAATCGAAAAAGGTCCGCACGAACGGCACCCGCTGCACGTAGGCGTCGGAGTATTCGTTAATGGCGACCGGCGTGAGATGGACGTAGCCGAGATGGAAGAACTGCGCCTGGAACGGCAGGTTGTCCGTGCGCCAGAGGGATTTTTCCGGGATGAACCGGATGCGCTGGTAGTTGTCGTAGGTCATCGACTTCAGGAACTCCGGTTGCTCCGGCTGGCGTGACTTGTAGGGCGAGGCCGCGAGTTTTTCGGCCACGCCCTGCACATAGGCATGGTTGATCTCCACGCGCTCCACTTCCGCGCGCACCACCCCGATCCCCGCCCCCAATAACAACAGCCATCTGATCATCACGGGCGCGATGGACAACTCCGGGGCCATACGGTGCCCGCTTGCCGGGACAAAAATCCTCGAAAAAAAACGCGATTCATCCGGGAACGCCGCAGGCGATGCTCGGTCCGTGACGTCATTGGCCACCGGTCCGACCATGTTGCGCACTTCCTTTTGTCTTATGCTGGCGGCCGGCGTCGGAGCGTATGCCGCAGAGCCGGTGAAGCCCGGCCGCGACGCCGGCGCCCTCTACGCACAGCTCTGCGCGAACTGCCACGGCGCTCAGCTCGAAGGGGCCAAGGCGCCCAGCCTGCGGACGGACCAGTTGAAACACGGCCGTGATGACGAGGCGATGTTGCGTGGGATTCGCGACGGGTATCCGTCGAACGGCATGCCGGCCTTTGCCAAGACCTTCAGTGAGGCGGAGCTTCGCGGTATGGTCGCTTACCTGCACGAGGCGGCGACCCGCGCGGTCGATCCTCACCTGCAGGCTTCGCATCCCCTGCCCACCGGCACGCAGCACAGCGAGGAGCACGCCTACCGCATCGAGGCAGTGGCGGAAGGGCTCCTTGTACCGTGGTCGATTTCGTTTCTCCCCGACGGCGGTATCCTCGTCACCGAGCGCGAAGGCCGCCTGCGCCTCATCGAAAACGGTAAGCTTAAGCCCGAGCCCATCACCGGCGTGCCCAAGGTGGCGGTGCGCGACGAAGCGGGCCTGATGTCGGTGGTGGCCGATCCGGATTTTGCGCGCGATCCGTGGGTGTACCTTTCATTTAGCGATCCCGGCGACGAGGAAGGCACGGCGATGACAAAGCTCATCCGCGCGCGTCTGCGCGGCAACGCACTGGTGGACCAGCAGACCATCTTCGCGCTGCCCCGTGAGCAGTATCAGAAGAGTTACGTGCTCTTCGGCAGCCGCCTCGTGTTTCAGGGCGACTATCTCTTCTTCTCCGTCGGCGTGCGTGGCATGGAGACGGATGTCAGCCTGCACGCGCAGGATTTGACCGTGCCGATGGGTAAGATCCACCGGGTCTTCCGCGACGGCAGAATACCGCCCGACAATCCCTTCGTCGACCAACCCGGCGCATGGCCCTCGATCTGGGCCCGCGGCGTGCGCAATCCCCAGGGCCTCGCCGTCGATCCACGCACCGGCCACCTCTGGGAAAGCGAGCACGGCCCGCGCGGTGGCGACGAGCTCAATGTGATCAAGCGCGGCGCAAACTACGGATGGCCCTTGGTGACTTACGGTATCAACTACGATGGTACACCCATCTCGGATAAGACGGAAGCCCCCGGCATGGAGCCCCCGGTGAAGCACTGGACGCCCTCGATTGCCACGAGCGAAATCGAATTCTACACCGGCGACCGTTTCCCGCAGTGGAAAAACAACCTCTTCCTCGGCTCCCTCGCTGAGCAGACCCTCTACCGCTTCGTGATCGATAACGACCAAGTGACCCACGAGGAAATTCTCTTCAAGAACATCGGCCGCATCCGCGATATCAAGACCGGCCCCGACGGCCTGATCTACATTGCGCTCGAACGCGTCGGCCGGCCCGGTGCCGTCATCCGGCTCGTACCCGAGGCGGACGCACCCTGATCTATTCGTGCAATTCGTGTCGGATGCCCGATCTTTTTACACGAATTCCACGAATGGCGCACGAATCTGAAATATAATCGGAGATCGGTGAGCGAAAAAAAGAGGCGGGTCAGAGACCCGCCTCTAAGTGAAATGAGCTCTCGGCGAATTACGGCAGGTCGGTCGAGCCCATCAGGTAGCGATCGCACTCGCGGGCGGCGCCGCGGCCTTCGTTGATGGCCCAGACCACGAGGCTCTGGCCGCGGCGGCAATCGCCGGCAGCGAAGACACCGGGGATGCTCGTCGTGAACTTGCCGTGGTCGGCCTTCACGTTGCTGCGGGGATCGGTCTCGACGTTGATCTCCTTGAGGAGCGCCTGCTCCGGCCCGAGGAAACCCATGGCGAGGAGGACGAGCTGCGCGGGGCGCGTCTTTTCCGTGCCGGGCTGTTCCTTCGGCACGAACTGGCCCTTGTCGTTCTTCTCCCACTTGATCTCGACGGTGACGAGTTCCTTGAGGTTGCCGGCGGCGTCGCCGACGAACTTCTTCACGGTGGTGACGTACACGCGGGGGTCGGCGCCGAACTTCGCGGCAGCCTCCTCCTGGCCGTAGTCCATCTTGTAAACCTTGGGCCACTCGGGCCAGGGATTGTCGGCGGTGCGCTCCATCGGGGGCTTCGGCAGGATCTCGATCTGCACGATGCTCTTGCAGCCGTGGCGCATGGAGGTGCCGACGCAGTCGGTGCCGGTGTCGCCACCGCCGATGACGATGACGTCCTTGCCCGCGGCGTTGATCGGCGCGGTCTCGCCGGCGAGCACGGCCTTGGTATTGGCGGTGAGGAACTCCATCGCGAAGTGCACGCCCTTGAGCGAGCGGCCCTCGATGGGGAGGTCGCGCGGCTGGGTGGCGCCGGTGCAGATGACGGTGGCGTCGTACTCCTTGAGGAAGATCTGGGGCTCGACGTTTTCGCCGACGTTGGCGTTGCAGATGAACTTGATGCCCTCCTGCTCCATCAGCTTGATGCGGCGCAGGACGACTTCCTTCTTATCGAGCTTCATGTTGGGGATGCCATACATGAGGAGGCCGCCCGGACGGTCGGCGCGCTCGAAGACGGTGACGGTGTGGCCGGCGAGGTTGAGCTGCGCGGCGGCGGAGAGGCCGGCGGGGCCGGAGCCGATGACGGCGACCTTCTTGCCGGTGCGGACCTTCGGGGCCGACGGGAGCACCCAGCCCTCATCCCAGCCGCGATCCGTGATGGCGGCCTCGATGTTCTTGATCGTGACGGGCGGATTGTTGATGCCGAGGACGCAGGAGCCTTCGCACGGAGCGGGGCACACGCGGCCGGTGAACTCGGGGAAGTTGTTCGTCTTGTGCAGGCGGCCGAGGGCCTCCTTCCACTGGTTGCGGTAGACGAGGTCGTTCCACTCCGGGATCAGGTTGTTGATCGGGCAACCGCTGGCCATGCCGCTGATGAGCTTGCCGGTGTGGCAGAAGGGCACGCCGCAATCCATGCAGCGCGCGCCCTGGTTGCGCAGTTTCTTGGGCTCCATGTGGTGATGGAACTCCTTCCAGTCGCGCACGCGCTCAAGCGGCGGGCGGTCGACGGGAAGCTCGCGGAGGTATTCGATGAAGCCGGTGGGTTTGCCCATGGGTGGATTTTAGCTGAGAGCTGAGATTGTGGAGTGGAGCGCGGGTTTAGTTGCCGCCGACGCGCGACGTGTCGCGGGCGTTTTCCTCGAAGGCGGCCATGATGGCCTCGTCGCCGGTCAGGCCCTGGGCCTTGGCGCGGTCGATACAGGCCAGCATGCGCTTGTAGTCCTTGGGCATGACCTTGACGAACTTGGCCGAGTACTTGGCCCAGTCGGCGAGGATGGCCTTGGCGCGCTCGCTCTTCGTGTAGTCGGCGTGGCGCTCGATGAAGCCGCGCAGCTTGTCCAGCTCGGCGGCGGTCTCGATCTTCTCGAGGCCGACCATCTGGCTGTTGATGCGCTGGGCGAAGTCACCGGCCTCGTCGAGGACGTAGGCGATACCGCCGGACATGCCGGCGCCGAAGTTGCGGCCGGTCTGGCCGAGGACGACGACATTGCCGCCAGTCATGTATTCGCAGCCGTTGTCACCGACGCCTTCAACCACGGCATCGACGCCGGAGTTGCGGACGGCGAAACGCTCGCCGGCCATGCCGCGGAAGTACACCTCGCCGGCGGTCGCGCCGTAGAGGGCGACGTTGCCGATGATCATGTTTTCCTCAGCCTTGAAGGTCGCGGCGGGAGACGGGTAGATGATGATCTTGCCGCCCGAGAGGCCCTTGCCGACATAGTCGTTGGCGTCGCCCTCGATGGAGAACGTCATGCCCTTGGTCATGAAGGCGCCGAAGCTCTGGCCGGCCGAACCCTTGAAGCGGATGCGGATCGTGTCGGCCGGGAGACCCTTGGCCCCGTGGACCTTGGTGACCTCGTGGCTCGTGATGGTGCCGACGACGCGGTTGACGTTGCGGATCGGGAGTTCGGCGACGACCTTCTCGCCGCGCTTGATGGCGGGTTCGCAGAGGCCGACGAGCGTCGTGAGGTCGAGGGACTTGTCGAGGCCATGGTCCTGCGTGGTCTGGCAGTAGCGGCCGATCTCGGGTCCGACCTCGGGCGAGTAGAGGATGTTGGAGAAGTCGAGGCCCTTGGCCTTCCAGTGCTCGACGGCCTGCTTGGGCTCGAGGGCGCCGACCTGGCCGACCATCTCCTCGATGGTGCGGAAACCAAGCTGGGCCATGAGCTCGCGGACCTCCTCGGCGATGAACTTCATGAAGTTCACCACGTGCTCCGGCTTGCCGGTGTACTTGGCGCGGAGGCGCGGGTCCTGCGTCGCAACGCCCGCGGGGCAGGTGTTGAGATGGCAGACGCGCATCATGATGCAGCCCGTGGCGACGAGCGGCGCGGTGGCGAAGCCGAACTCCTCGGCGCCGAGCAGCGCGGCGATGACGACGTCGCGGCCGGTCTTGAGCTGGCCGTCGGTCTCGACCGCGATGCGGGAGCGGAGGTTGTTGAGGACGAGGGTCTGGTGCGTCTCGGCGAGGCCGAGCTCCCAGGGGAGGCCGGCGTGCTGGAGCGAGGTCATCGGCGAGGCGCCGGTGCCGCCGTCGTATCCGGAAATCAGGACGACGTCGGCGTGGGCCTTGGCGACGCCGGCGGCGATGGTGCCGACGCCGACCTCGGAGACGAGCTTCACGCTCACGCGGGCGTGGCGGTTGCTGTTCTTGAGGTCGTGGATGAGCTCCGCGAGGTCCTCGATGGAGTAGATGTCGTGGTGGGGCGGCGGCGAGATGAGGCCGACACCGGGCGTGGAGTGACGCGTCTTGGCGACCCAAGGATAGACCTTGGTGCCGGGGAGCTGGCCGCCCTCGCCGGGCTTGGCACCCTGCGCCATCTTGATCTGGAGCTCGCGGGCGTTGGCCAGGTACTCCGCGGTGACACCGAAGCGGCCGGAGGCGACCTGCTTGATGGCGGAGTTCTTGGAGTCGCCCTGCTCGTTGGTCCAGGTGAAGCGCTCGGGGTCCTCGCCGCCTTCGCCGGTGTTGGACTTGCCGCCGATGCGGTTCATGGCGATGGCGAGTGTCTCGTGGGCCTCCTTCGAGATGGAGCCGTAGGACATGGCGCCGGTCTTGAAGCGCTTCATGATCTTCTCGATGGACTCGACCTCCTCGATCGGGATCGCGGTGGCGGGCTTGAAGTCGAGGAGGCTGCGGAGCGTGCAGAGGTTCTTGCCCTGCTCGTTGATGAGCTTGGAGAAGTTCTTGAACGCGGCGTAGCTGCCGGAGCGTGTGGCCTTCTGCAGGTGGTGGATCGACTCGGGCGTGAACAGGTGGGCCTCGCCCTCGGCGCGCCACTGGTAGATGCCGCCGACCGGCAGCACGTGGCCGTCGACCTGGCGGTCCGGATACGCGGCGTGGTGGCGAGCGAGGACTTCCTGCGCGATGACATCGAGACCGATGCCGCCGACGCGGGAGGCGGTCCAGGTGAAGTAGTGGTCGATGACGTCCTGGCGGAGGCCGAGCGCCTCGAACACCTGGGCGCCGCGGTAGGACTGGATGGCGGAGATGCCCATCTTGGACATGACCTTGATCACGCCCTTCGACGCGGCTTTCACGAAGTTCTTGCAGGCGGTCTTGTGGTCGATGTCGGTGAGCGTGCCCTCGTGAATCATGTCGTCGATCGTCTCGAACGCGACGTAGGGATTCACGGCGCTGACGCCGTAGCCGATGAGCAGCGAGAAGTGGTGCACCTCGCGGGCCTCGCCCGTCTCGAGGACGAGCGACACCTTGGTGCGGAGACCCTCGCGGATCAGATAGTGGTGGAGGCCGGCGACGGCGAGGAGCGCGGGGATGGGCGCGTACTCGCGGTTCACGCCGCGGTCGCTGAGGATGAGGACGTTCATTTCCTCTTCCTCGATCATGCGGCGGGCCATCATGCAGATCTCCTCCATCGACTTCGCGAGGCCCTTTTCGCCACGCGCGATGCGGAAGAGGGACGGGAGCACGCCGACCTTGAGGCCGGGCAGATCGGTGCGGCGGATCTTGGCGAACTCTTCGTTCGTCAGGACCGGGTACTTCAGCTCGACGCGGCGGCAGGCCGTGGGCTGGGGATTAAGCAGGTTGCCCTCGGAGCCGAGGCGCGTCTCGGCGGAGATGACGATTTCCTCGCGGATCGAGTCGATCGGGGGATTCGTGACCTGCGCGAAGAGCTGCTTGAAGTAATCGTAGAGGAGGCGGGGCTTGTTGGAGAGGACGGCAAGGGCGCCGTCGTTGCCCATGGAGCCGATGGCCTCGACGCCGGAGCGGGCCATCGGGGCGATGAGGATGCGCTCGTCCTCGTGCGTGTAGCCGAAGGCGATCTGGCGCTGGAGGAGCGTCTCGTGGTCGGGCGCGGGGACGGAAGGCGCGTCGGGCAGGTCCTCGAGGTGCACGAGGTGCTCCTTGATCCAGGCCTCGTACGGGCGCTCGCTGGCGAGCTGCTGCTTGATCTCCTCGTCCTCGATGATGCGGCCCTGCTCGGTATCCACCAAAAACAGACGGCCGGGCTGGAGACGGCCCTTGCGGACGACGTTCTCCGGCGGAATGGGAAGGACACCGGACTCCGAGGCCATGATGACGAGGCCGTCGGTGGTGACGCAGAAGCGCGAGGGGCGCAGGCCGTTGCGGTCAAGGATGGCGCCGATCTGGCGGCCATCGGTGAAGGCGATGGCGGCGGGGCCGTCCCACGGCTCCATGAGACACGCGTGATACTGGTAGAACGCGCGGCGGGCCGGGTCCATGTGCTGGTCGCCGGACCACGGCTCGGGGATCATCATCATGACCGCATGCGCCAGGGGGCGGCCGGCGAGGACGAGGAGCTCGAGCGTGTTGTCGAACATCGCGGAGTCGCTGCCGTTCGGATTGACGATGGGCAGGGCCTTCTTGATGTCCTCGCCGAAGACCTCGGACTCGAAGAGGGCTTCGCGGGCGTGCATCCAGTTGATGTTGCCGCGGAGGGTGTTGATCTCGCCGTTGTGCGCGACGTAGCGGTACGGATGCGCGCGGTCCCAGCTGGGGAAGGTGTTGGTCGAGAAGCGCGAGTGGACGAGGCCGATCGCGGTCTCCATCGTGGGGTTGCTGAGATCGGGGAAGTACTTCGCGAGCTGGTCCGTGAGGAGCATGCCCTTGTACACGATGGTGCGGCTGGAGAGGCTGCAGACGTACCACTGCTCGGCGCCCGCCATCGTGGAGGTGCGGATCTCGCTGTAGGTGCGCTTGCGGATAATATAGAGCGCGCGCTCAAACGCCTGGTCCTCGGTGACGCCGGCGCCGCGGCCGATGAAGACCTGACGCATGAACGGCTCGCAGGCCTTGGCGGACTCGCCGAGGGAGGAGTTGTCGGTGGGGACGGTGCGCCAGCCGAGGAGGACCTGGCCTTCGGACTGGATGATCTGCGCGACCTTTTCCTCGATCTTGCGGCGGACAGTGGGGTTCTTCGGGAGGAAGACGATGCCGCAGCCGTAGTGGCCGGCGTCGGGGAGGCTGAACTTCGCCTTCTTGGCGGCCTCCTGCATGAACTTGTGCGGCATCTGGAGGAGCACGCCGGCGCCGTCGCCGGTGTTGGGCTCGCTGCCGGCGGCACCACGATGGTCGAGATTGGTCAGCACCTGCAGCGCCTGCTGGAGGATCGCGTGGGTCTTGCGGCCGTGCATGTCCGCGACGAAGCCGACGCCACAGGCATCGTGCTCGAACCAAGGATCGTAGAGGCCCTGCTTGGCGGGCCGGCCGGGAGACTGCTTCAGGGGGGAGGACGAGGACGTGCTGGACATGGAAAGGGTCGGCTTGGCGTTCAAAGTCGTGCGGTCAGTTAGGTCGGGGGGAGCTGGTTTTGTGCCGGGGTGGTCAAGGCCTCGGCTGGAAGGGTCTGGGAATTGGGCAAAAAAAAGGCCGGTCGCGATTCGCGAGAGCCGGCCCGGAGCGTTTTAATGCGGAGAGCTCTCAGCGTTAGAAGAATCGGACAGTTTTAGTGGCCATTTTGGCGTGTTCCTCGTCGGAGCAGCCGGCGTTCGTCGGGGAATCCGCGGCGAGATCGACGGGCTTGATGAGATCGTTGCTGAGCAGGTAGTTCTCGACTTCCTCGCCGGAGATATCGGCCAGCATGACGCCGTCGATTTCAACGCAAGGCGAGAGGGGCTGACCGGACTTCTGGACCATCTCCGCGTAGTTGGCGCGGTTGTTGATGATGTCGATGTCCTCGTAGGGCAGGCTGTACTTGCGCATAATGGCGCGGACGCCATTGGACCAGCCGCAAGAGGGTTTGAGATACGCTTTGATGTGCATGCGATACGATGAAGCAGACGAAAAACCGCGCAAGGTATAGGGCGCGATTTCCAGCGAGCAAGATGAACTTTAGGAAATCTTTGGCATAACGCCCGCTAATCTTATGAGTCGCGGCGGCCGCGGCGAAATTCCGTCGGCGTGCGGCCCGTGCGCTGGCGGAATTGCCGCGAGAAAAAGAAGATGTCCTGGAAGCCCAGCGCATCGGCGATCATGCCGACGGTGAGATCCGATTCCGCGAGCAGCTGGCGCGCGCGCTCGATGCGCGCATTGATAATGTAATCCTGCGGCCGTACGCCGGTGACTTTCAAAAACACGCGCGAGAAATGGCTCGGGCTGTAGCCCGCGGTGCGCGCGAGCTCCTCGACCGAAGGGGCGTGCGCCGGACTCTCGCGGATGCGCGCCGCGGTGCGCAGGATCAGCTCGCGGTGGTGTCGGTCGAGGCCGGCCGCTTCCCCGCCGGCGGCATCGCTGGCTTGTTCGCGCGCGAGCTCCATTAATAATGCGCCGAGCAACTCCGCCGCCACCGCGCTGGAGGCGGGCTCGGTGTGCAGCTCGATCACGCGTCGCATCAGCGCGTCGGCGAAGTCTGGCTGCCGCGTGTGCATGATTTCAAACGGCGGGGTGAAGTCGGATAAAGGCAAACGGCCGCCTGGGCGCAGCAGGTTGAAATGGATGTAGTTCACGCCGAGGCGGTCCGTCTGGTCCTGCTCCGCCTCGTAGCGGCCGCCAGGGCGCATCCAGATGCAGCTGCCGGGGGCGAGCTCGGTCTCGCCTGAGTCGGTCCGCATGCGGCCGCGCCCCGCCCACACAAACCACAGGTCGTAGTCCTTCAGCCCGCGCGCCCAGTCGGACCCGAGGTGCCAGCCGGGCTCGCAACGCACGCGGCCGGAGGGGTTGGGCTGGACCAGGCAGGGGCGGCCGAGGAGTTCCATGGAGCGGATAAGTGCAAAAAGATATCGGGCTGATGCATTGCGCGGCAACCCCATTTAGGGCACAATGCCCTACCCTAAATATGAGTACCCAAGCTGCTCCCCTTTTTGACGTCGTGGCCGACATGCACGCGCCCGAGCTCTACCAACCCGAGGCCATCGGCCAGGGGGTCGAGCACTTCAGCGACATCGGGCCCAAGGAAATCGCCTTCTATCATGAACAGGGCTACCTGATCGTGCGCCAGGCGTTCACGCCCGCCGAGGTGCAGGCCGGGATCGACGGCCTCGTGGATCTGATCATGGGCAAGCGGCCCGACTTCACCCATATCTATTTCGAGGGCAAGGCCCGCGACATCCTCCCCACCCTCAACGCCGACCAGCGCCAGGACGCCGTGCGCAAGATCGGCGACTTCGTCGAGTTCGACGCGCGGCTGAAGGCCATCTCGCACCACCCGGCGATGATGGATGTCGTGCAGCGCCTCATGGGCGGGGCCAAGCCCGGGATGTTTCAGGACATGGCGCTGATCAAGCCGCCGCTCCTCGGCCGCGAAAAACCGTGGCACCAGGACAAGGCCTATTTCGAGTACCCTATCAACACGCCGGTCGTCGGCGTGTGGATCGCGCTCGACGAGGCGACAGTGGCCAACGGCTGCATGCAGCTCCTCCCCGGCCGCCACAAGGAAGGCCCGATCCTCCACTTCCAGCGCCGCGACTGGCAGATCTGCGACAACACCATTTTGGGCACGAAGTCTGTCGCCGCCCCGCTCAAGCCGGGTGGCCTGCTCTTCTTCGACGGCATGCTCCCGCACGGCACGCCGCACAACTCCTCGCCGAAGCGCCGCCGCGCGCTGCAGTTCCACTACGCGCCGGCCGACGTCACGAAGGAGCCGAAGGAAAACCGCCTGAAGAATTTCGGCTCCGAGGGTAAGAACGTCACCTGCTGAACGATTTAGGTGCGGCGAGCGTTTTGCCGGTTCGCTGGCGATCGCCGCACGGCTCCCCTTTTTCCTAGCGCCGTCCCGTACCGACGTTTATCACACGCCGGATGAAAGTCCTCGTGACCGGCACCGCCGGCTTTATTGGCTACCATGTCGCCCGCCGGCTCGCGGCGACGAACCGTTGCGAGGTGCTGGGCGTGGACAACCTGGGGGACTACTACGATGTGGACCTCAAGCGCGCCCGCCTCGCGCAGCTCGGCGAGCTCAAGGACTTTCGCTTCGTGCAGGCTGACTTCGCGGACGCGGAGAAATTCACGGCGCTCGTCGCGCACTTCAAACCCGACTACGTCGTCCACCTCGGCGCCCAGCCCGGCGTGCGCTACAGCATGGAAAACCCCGCGGTCTACACGCAGAGCAACCTCGTGGGTTTCGCCAATGTCCTCGAGGCCTGCCGCCGCACGCGGGTCAAACACCTCGTCTTTGCCTCCAGCAGCAGCGTGTACGGGGCGAGCGCCAAGCCGCCCTACCGCGAGGACGATAACACCGACCACCCCGTCTCCTACTACGGCGCGACGAAGAAGGCCAACGAGGTCATGGCGCAGGGCTACGCGCACGTCCACGGCCTGCACGTGACGGGCCTGCGCTTCTTCACCGTTTACGGCCCGTGGGGCCGGCCTGACATGGCGCCGACGATCTTCGCGCGCGCCATCTGCGAGGGCCGCCCGCTGAAGCTCTTCAACCACGGGAAAAACCTCCGCGATTTCACCTACGTGGATGACATCGTCGATGGCGTCGTGAAGATCCTCCTCTACCCGCCTCAGCGCGACGCCGAGGAGACCGCGGCCCGCACGGTGCGCATCTACAACCTCGGCCACCACCGCCCGGTGGAGACGCTGCTCTTCGTGCAGATGCTCGAGCAGCTCCTCGGCCGCCCGGCGATCACCGAGCTCCTCCCGCCGCAGCCCGGCGACATGCTGGAGACCTGCGCCGACCTCACGCGGATCCAGTCGGCCATTGCCTTCGCGCCCAAGATCCCCCTTGAGGAAGGCCTGCGCCGCTTCGCCGAGTGGTTCCGCGGTTACTACAAGCTCTGATCCAAACTCACTTTTCCGTGAAAACCATTCTCCTCCTCGTCGGCTCCAACATCTTCATGACCTTCGCCTGGTACGGTCAGCTGAAGCTCAAGATCTTCGAGGGCAAGGCGGTCTGGACCGTGATCCTGATGTCGTGGACGATCGCGTTTTTCGAATACTGCCTGATGGTGCCGGCCAACCGCAGCGGCTATGCGCAGGGTATGTCGGGCTATCAGCTCAAGATCCTGCAGGAGGTGATCACACTCGGCGTCTTCGTCTGCTTCGCGTGGCTCGTGCTGGGCGAAAAGCTCAAGTGGAACTACGCCGTGAGCTTCGGCCTCATCCTCCTCGCGGTGTACTTCGCCACGGCCTTCAACAAGACCGGCGGCGCCTCCGGGCACTGAGCCCGGGGCGGGCGCGGTTTGGCTCACCGCGCGCACAACGCGCTCGCCATGGATACGGCGGATTCCCAGC
This sequence comes from Verrucomicrobiota bacterium, assembly GCA_018239845.1. GTDB lineage: Bacteria > Verrucomicrobiota > Verrucomicrobiia > Opitutales > Opitutaceae > CAIRCN01. The sequence continues at coordinate 42,109 of JAFEGO010000073.1, read as the reverse complement.
GTGAGAGCCATGCGCCGGCTTCTTCTTCCCCTTTGGCTGATCGTGGCAGTGCTGACCGTCCGCGCCGCCGAGCCGGTGGCGACTGCTGATACCAGTCCGGTCGTACAGATCGGCGCGGCGCCGGCGTGGGTGCAGCCGGAGTCATGGACGCTGCCGGTGGGTGATGGCCCCGGCGGATTCCCCGCCGAGGTACTGCTCATCGACGCCCAGGATTCGCTCACGGCCGGTAGCAGCGAATACTATTTCCACACCGTGGTGCGCCTGCTCACCGCGGCCGGCGTGCGCGAATACTCGCGCCAGACGAACGAGTTTTCCCCGGCCTATGAGAATGTCACCTGGCACACGCTGAAGATCACGCGCGACGGCCGCGTCGTGAACCGGCTGCCCGGCGTGAAATTCACCCGCCTGCAACGCGAGCTGGAACTCGAGAACCAGCTCTTCACCGGGCTCGTGACCGCCGCGGCGGTATTGGAGGATGTGCGCGTGGGCGATGTGATCGAGACGGCCTATACGCTGCGCTCGGACAACCCCGCGCTGCGGGGCATCCTCGGGGCGCGGCACTACCTGGGCTCGATGTGCCCGGTGCGGCGCGAGGTGATCACGGTGCATGTGCCGGCGGATGCACCGGCGCCAGCCTGGAACTATTTCATCCCGCCCGCCACCCACGGGCTGCCGGAGGCGTTGTTCCGCCACGCGGCGTTGCGCAGTGCCCTGGAGGACAAGTCAACGGCCGCGGGCCGCGTCTATCGTTGGGAGGCCGCGGATCTGCCGGCGATCACGTTTGAGGGCGGCATCCCCACGTGTGCGTCACCCTACTGGCCCATGCTGCGGTGCAGCTCCATCCGCGCCTGGGGCGAGGTGGCCGACTGGGCCGTGCCGCTCTTTGCCAGCGCGGGCGAACTGCCCGCGGATGCGCACCGGATGGTGGAGAAGTGGAAAAAGGACCTGCCCACCCCGGCCGACCGGCTCAAGGCCGCGGTCCGCTGGGTGCAGGACGACATCCGCTATTTCTCCATGGCGGTCGGCGAACACAACCTCCGGCCCCGTCCGCTGGCCGACGTCTGCTCGACGCGCTTTGGCGACTGTAAGGACAAGGCCATGCTGCTCACGACGATCCTGCGCGAACTGGGCTTCGAGGCCTGGCCGGCGCTCGTGAACACCGAGCTGCGCGATCGCCTCGACGAATACGGGCCGAGCCCGGTGGCGTTCAACCACGCGATCGTCGCCTACCAGTTCGAGGGCCAGCTGCGCTGGCTGGATGCGACGCTCAAGCACCAGCAGGGTCCGATTGGCCGCTGGGCTGTGCCGCCCTACCGGCGCGCGCTCATCGTGCGGCCCGAGACGACGGACCTCTCCGTCGTGCCGTCCGACGACGAGAAGGAGCCGGACATGGTCACCTGCGACCGCATCACCATTGATGCGGCCACGGGCACGGCCACGCTGACGACGGAGGTGACCGTGCGGGATTTGCAGGCGGATTTTTTCCGGCAGAGCATGGAAACCACGACGCCCGAGGTGCGGAGCACCCACTGGTTCAACTACCTCGGGCGGTTCTATAAAAAAATCGAGGAGGTCGATCCGCCCGTGGTGCGCGACGATCCGGTGGCCAACCGCATTGTGATGACCGCCCGCTACCGCATCCCCGGCTTCATGGCGACCGAAGACGGCAACACGGTCATCTCGACCTACGCCTACGCGCTCCGCACGCTGCTCGATCCGCCGGAGACCCGCCGCCGCCACTGGCCCTACGCCCTCCCCTCCGACCGCTTTGTCCGCCACCGCATCGAGATGGATCTGCCCTTCGACCTGCCCTATGAACAGCAGCCGCAGACCATCCGCACCGATGGGATCGAGTACCGCGTGGAGAAGGGCCTCGCCGGCAAACGGTTCGTCGCCGAGCACGACCTGCGTTTCACCGGCGACTACGTGCCGCCGGAGCACATGGGTTCCTTCTGCGACGCGGTGGACGAAATCCTGGGCGCGATGTCGACCAGCCTGCACAAAGGTGCGAAGGAACCGGCCAAGCCGGCCGGCCCGTCCGCGAAGGCGGCGGTCAATCCGCCGGCTTCTTCGTGATGGCCTGGTCCGCCTTCTTCGCCTCGGTCAGCCAGTCCTGATAGGCGGAGGATTGGAGGAAGGCGGTGAGCTTGGTAAGCGTCCGGTCCTCGCCTTTCAGGCTGAGGTCGATGCTCTCGGTGGTGCTCACGTGGTGCCAGCGTTGGATCAGCTCCAGCGCAACCTGAGGCCGCTGCAACTCGGCGGCGGCGGCGACGCCGACCATGTAACTCACGCCGTTGATCGGAGTGAGTTCGCAGACATCCTGGGACAGCTGGAGGGCTTCCTCGGCCCGTCCAAGTTTGAGCAGCAGGCCGGCTTTGATGCCGCGCAGGAAGGCGAGCTGCTGCGTTTCCTGCAATACGAGGTCCAAGGTGGCGAGGGCCCGCGGCAGGTCCTGCTCGGTGAGGGCGAGGCTGTAGGCGGCGAAGGGATTGGTGGCGGGGTTGGCCCGCCACGCGGCCCGCATGTCCTCGGCCGCTTGCTTGCTGCCGCGCCCGGCCAGGCGGGCGCGCATGTCGTTCCCGATGGCGGATTGCTGCAGGTCTTCCGACACATTGAGCCAGGTGCGGTAGGCTTCGTCGGCCTTGCCCTGCTGCAGCAGATACAGGGTCTGGTTGATTTGCGGCCGGTCCGAGCCTTCCACCATGTGTTGCAAGGCCAGTTCATCGTCGGGAAGCAGGTCGTGGCTTCTCAACCCGCCCAGCAACAGGCTCTGGCGGATACGATGGGAAATATCCAGCGGTGAGCCCAGGAACTGCAGGTCGGATATCCCGATGTGGCCGTCCGCCGCTTCATGCAGGCGGAGGGTGATCAGCTGGAACGCGTCCTTGTCGCCGAAAAAGATGCACTCGACCGCGCGGTCGCCATCGCCGAGCAAAATGACGCGGCCCACGGCGAGGCTGGTCATGTGGTCGAGACGCTGCAGGTCATTCTCGATCGAGGGCAGGATCGACGACGTCCAGACGGTTTGGGTTTCCTGATCCTGCTCGATTGCTTCGCCCAGCGGACGGAAGATGCGGTGGCGCAGCGCATCGCGGTCCAGCCGGTCGAACAGGGCGATGCAGTTGCGCTCGTTGAAGTCCTGCTGGAGTTCCACGGCAAACCCGCGCGCGGCGTAATAATCCGGCTTCACCGCCGCGGCGTTCAGGCGGGCGGCGAACGCCGCCGCGCACAGCACTAGGATCGCCGTCCGCAAAGGGAATCGCCGGAAAACCATGATCAGCACGCATCGAGTTAAAGCCGACGCCGGCCGCGCTTCGAGCCATTTTCCTCCGGCGGTCGCGGGCGCCGCGTCGTCTACTCCGCCCGCAGCAGCTTCAGTGGATCGACCTTGGCGGCGCGGCGGGCGGGTATCAACCCGCCCAACACGGCGGCGGCGAGGCCGGCGATCACTGCGAGGGTGATGGCCAGCCAGTCGGTGTGCAGCCCTGTCATCATCCACGCGCTCAGCCAGCGCGGTAGCACCGCGGCGAAAAATAATCCGAGCCCGGCGCCCGCGAGGCCGAGGATGAACGCCTCCTTCACGATGCCGCGCCAGATGAGGCCCGGCTCGGCGCCGATGGCGAGGCGCACCGCGATGTCGCGCGAGCGGCTAGCCACGAGGTAGCCGAGCGCGCCGAAGACGCCGAGGCCGGCCAGCAGCGTCGCCAGTGCGCCGAAGCCTGCCGTCAGCCGCACCGCCGCTCGGTCGTGGCTGGTCCACTGGTCGATGCGCTCCTCGATCGTAGCCCAGCGGCTGAACATCACGTTGGGCTCGGCCGCGGAGATTTGCTTGCGGATGGTCTCGCGCACGGCGGCAGCGTCGCCGGCGACGCGGATCGCGAGGCAGTGCGGGGCGCTCTGCCACTGGAGCAGCGACATGTAGATCAGGGGCGTGGGTGCCTCGCGGACGTCGTTGACGCGTGCATCGGCGACGACCCCGACGATTTCCCAGTCATCCTGGTCCGCGATCGGGCCGAAGCCGAAGCGCCGCCCGATGGGATCCGCGGAGCCATAGACCTGCTTGGCGAGGGCCTGGCTCAGCACCGCGACGCGCGGGCGGTTGGCCCGGTCGTCCATAGAGATGCCGCGGCCCCGCAGCAGGCCGAGGCCGAGGGTGCTGAGATAGCCTTCGTCGATGCTCTCGGTCTGGACGCTGTCCTTCGGCTGGTTCACGCCTTCGCCGCGGAAATAGATCCCGCTGCTCGTGCTGCTGCCGCTCAGCACGCCGGCTTGCGCGAAGCCGACGGACTGCACCCCGGGAAGCGCCGCGGCGGCCGCCCGGAGGCGGCGCGCGGTGGCCTCCTGCCGCTCCGGCGCGATGCCCGAGGCGGAGAGATCGAAGAAGGTCGTCACCACGCTCTGGCGGGAATAACCGAGTTCGGAGTGCAGCACGTGGCGGAGGTCGCGCGCGAGCGACACCGCCACGGCCACGAGCAGCACGGAGAGCGCGAGCTGCACCACAATCAGGATCCGGCCGAGCCGCAGGGAGCCGCCGGCCATCGCGCCGCGCTGTTGGATGATGGTCTGGGGCGAGAGGTGCGCGCTGAGCCAGGCCGGCGCCGCGCCGAGTGCGAGGCCGAGTGCCACAGCCAGTCCGCCGAGGCTCAGGAGCAGCGTGGGATCGATCCCGGGGAGCGAGTCGACCGCGTCGGGCACGAGCCAGCCGGCGAGGAGCGGCGTCAGCCACAGGGCGAGCACGCCGCCGGCCACTGCGCCGCCGAGCGAGAGCACGAGGCCCTCCATCAGCGCCGCGCGCGCCAGCCGCCACGGGCCCGCCCCGAGCGCGAGACGCACGCCGAGTTCGCGGCTGCGCGCGAGCTGGCGCAGCAGCAGGAGCGTCGAGGAGTTGGCCGCGGTGACGAGCACGACCGCGCCCACAAGCAACGAGAGGGTGAGGCCGACGGTGCGGAAGCTTTTCCGCGTTGAAGAGTAGCCGCCGGGGCTGGGCACGAGGCGCGGCCGGTCGCGCGCAAATTCGGTGCGATCCGTGGCATCGTCCATCTCGGCGAGGGCGGCGTCGAGTTGCGGCTGCCAGGCGGCCTCGAGCACGCCTTGGGCGGCGGGGGCGCCGGCCCGCTCCCGCAGGAGCACGTGCAGCCAGAAGACGTTGTCCACGCGAACCCAGTCGGCGAGCCCGGGCGAGTCCTTGCGCGAGACAATCGAGGCCGAGGGTTGCGCCCGCACGGTCGCCACCAGGCTCAGCGGCACCCAAGCATCGGGTGCGTCCCCGATCATTACGCTGGCGAAATTCGCCGCAGCCACGCCGACGACGGTGACGTCCACGCCGTTGAGCCGCAGGGTCTGGCCGATGATGGCGGGATCGCCGCCGAGCTTGCGCTGCCACCACGTCCACGAAATCACCGCGACGGGGTTGGGATGATTCTCGTTGTCATCGGCGGGTGTGAGCAGGCGGCCTTGGGCGGCGCTGAGCTGGAGGGAGGAGAAGAATGCGCCGTTGACGAATTGCGCCATGAACGTCTCGGCCGACGCATCCCCGCGGCGGAGGATGAGCCGGTTGACATCCGTGTAGGCCGCGACCCGCCCGCGGAGTCCGGTGCTGGCCTCGAGGCGGCGCACGGTGGGGGCGGAAAACCGGAACTGGCGCTGCTCGTTGTTCAGCGCCGCGCGCAGCTCCTGCGGCGCGGGCACGGGCAGCGGCGTCCACAACATGCCGCGCACGAGGGTGAAAATCGAGGTGGTCGCGCCGATGCCGAGCGCGAGAATCAGGATTAAGCTGAATGAAAACGCCGGCCGGCGCACCAGGCTGCGAAACGCGATCCGCACGTCGTGCGCGAGCGACTCCAGCGCCGGCCAGCCAAGGGCGTCCTCGGTCTCTTCGCGCGTCGATAGAACGTTGCCAAAGGCGAGGTGCGCCCGGCGGCGCGCCTCGGGGCGGTCGAGGCCCTGCCGCACGCCTTCCTCGGTGAGGAGGTCGATGTGGGTCTGCATCTCCTCCTCGAGCCGGCGCACCCGCGCCCGGCGCTGGAAGAGGTGGCGGATCTTTTGGGCGAGGCGGCTCATGGCTCAGGCTCCGGCGAGGACGGCGTTGACCAGCGCGGCGACCCGCTGCCAGTTGGCGATCTCGCCCTTCAGCTGTTTGCGGCCGGCGGCGGTGATGGAGTAGAAGCGCGCGCGGCGGTTGTTCTCGCTCACGCCCCACTCCGAGCTGATCCAGCCCTGCTCCTCCAGCCGCACCAGCGCCGGGTAGATCGTGCCCTGGTTGACCAGCACGGTGTCGCCCGAGACCTGCTCGATGCGGCGGGCGATGCCAAAGCCGTGGAGCGCGCCCAGGCTGGCGAGCGTCTGGAGCACAAGGAGATCGAGCGTTCCCTGCAGGAACTCGATGCGGTCGGCGGGATTCATGTGGTTTGCCAACAGGAGTTCCTGTTGAAAGTCAACAGGAGAACGAATTCGCCACGCCGGGCTTGCCTCCACCCCGGCGGCGCGAAAAGTCTCCTGACACAGGGTTGTCACACCCTTCGCCTACTCTGTTGCTCCCTTAAATCCAACCTACCTGTCCCATGTCCAAAGCCGCTCCGACCAAAGCCCCTGCCGCCGCTCCCGCCACCGCCGCGCGCGAGAAAAACATCGAGCTCGCGCTCTCCTCCATCACGAAGCAGTTCGGCGAGGGCTCGATCATGCGCCTCGGCAGCAACCAGAAGATGAAGGTCGAGGTGCTCACGACCGGCTCCCTCGCGATCGACCTCGCCCTCGGCGTCGGCGGCCTGCCCAAGGGCCGCATTGTTGAAATCTACGGTCCGGAGTCCTCCGGTAAGACCACTTTCTGTCTCAGTGTCATCGCCGAGGCCCAGAAGCGCGGCGGCCTCGCGGCCTTCATCGACGTCGAGCACGCGCTCGACCCGAAGTACGCCAAGGTCGTCGGCGTGAAGCTCGATGACCTCCTAGTCTCCCAGCCCGACTCCGGCGAGGACGCGCTCAACATCATGGAGACGCTCATCCGCTCCAACTCGATCGACGTCATCGTCCTCGACTCCGTGGCCGCCCTCATCACCAAGGCCGAGCTCGACGGCCAGATGGGCGACATGACGATGGGCAGCCAGGCCCGCCTGATGTCGCAGGCCATGCGCCGCCTCACCGCCGTCGTCAGCAAGACGAACTGCGTGTGCATCTTCACCAACCAGATCCGCGAAAAGATCGGCGTCATGTTTGGCAGCCCCGAGACCACCTCCGGCGGCCGCGCGCTGAAGTTCTTCGCCTCCGTCCGCATCGACATCCGCCGCAAGGACCAGATCAAGACCCCCGAGGGCAAGGTCATCGGCAACCGCACCAAGATCAAGGTCGTGAAGAACAAGATCGCCCCCCCGTTCACCGAGGTCGAGTTCGACATCATGTACGACGAGGGCATCTCGAAGACCGGCTCCCTCATCGACCTCGGCATCGAGCACAAGGTCCTTGAGAAGAAAGGCGCCTGGATCGCCTACGAAGGCGCGCTCGTCGGCCAGGGCCGCGACGCCGCCAAGGCCGCGCTCAAGGAAAAGCCCGAGCTCGCCGAGAAGATCACCGCCGCCGTCCTCGAGAAAGCCGGCGCCCTCGGCGCCGCCGCTCTCCCCGAAGACGCGAAAGCCTGAGCGAGGCGAATAACCTCTCGCAGATAAAACCGACGCTTGCGCCCTGTGCGTGAACGTCGGTTTTCTTTTTTATCCGCCCCATGCCCCTCCTCCGCGCGAACGACATCCAGATCCGCGACCCTTTCGTGCTGCCGCACGCCGCCGATGGTTTTTATTATCTGTATGGTACGACGGATACGAATCCGTGGAATTCACATCCCGGCGTGGGCTTCGACACGTACCGCAGCCATGATCTGATCCATTGGGAAGGCCCCTTCCCAGCCTTCCGGCCACCGGCGGATTTCTGGGCACCGTATGAGTTCTGGGCGCCGGAGGTGCACGCGTGGCGCGGGCGGTTTTACATGTTCGCGACCTTTGCGTCGCCGACCGTCCACCGCGGTACGCAGATCCTCGTCGCGGATCATCCGCTCGGGCCTTTCCGTCCGCACAGCGCCGGGCCGGTCACCCCCGCCGACTGCGAGTGCCTCGATGGCACGCTCCACGTCGCCCCCGACGGCCGGCCGTGGATGATCTTTTCCCGCGACTGGCCGCAGGTCACCGTCGGCCGCTACTCCGCCGTGCCGCTGCGCGAGGATTTCTCCGCCGCAGCGGGCGAGGCCATCGAGGTCTTCCCCGTCAACGCCGCGCCATGGGTGAAGACACCACCGTGGCAAGCCGAGCGCGTGAAAGAAAATCTGCCGCCCTGTTACGTCGCCGACGGCGCGTGGCCCTTCCGTCTGCGCGACGGCACGCTCGCTCTGCTCTTCTCCAGCTGGACCGCGACCGGCTATGCCACCGGCCTCGCCCGCTCGCCATCGGGTGCGCTGCACGGCCCGTGGGTTTTCGACGAAAAACCGTTCTTCGACACTGACGGTGGTCACGCGATGATTTTCAACGGTTTCGACGGCGTGCAGTACCTCACGCTACACCAACCCAACAGCCCTGCGCCCGAGCACCCGCGCTTCTTCCCCCTCGAGGAAGCCGGCGGCACGCTCCGCCTCCACCCTCCCCTGCCCTCGTAAGAGGCCCGCGGCGAAAGACACGAATTCCGCGAATTTTTCACGAAGAATGAATTCGTGATCCATTCGTGCGATTCGTGTAAAAAATCAGCCCTTTCTTTATGATGAACTTCCCTCGCCGCCTTCTCACCCTATTCGGTATTTTATTTTCAGTTACGCTATTTTCCGCCGAGCCTGCCGCGCCGGTTCGTGTGCTCCTCACGACGGACCGCGGTGAGATCGAGCTCGCGCTGGATCCCGTGCACGCCCCGGCGACGACGGCCAACTTCCTGCGCTACCTGGACCGCGGCTTTTACAACGGGGGCGTCTTTCATCGCACGGTGAAGCCCGACAACCAGGGCACCACGCCGGTCAAGATAGAGGTCGTCCAGGCCGGCATCAACCCCGCGCACCTCAAGGAAGACGGCCCGAAGATCGCGCTCGAGCGTACGCGCGACACCGGCCTCAGACACATCGACGGCGCGATCTCGATGGCGCGCGATGGCCCCGACACCGCGACCTCGGATTTCTTCATCTGCGTCGGCGCCCAGCCCGAGCTCGACTTCGGCGGCAAGCGCAACGCCGACGGCCAGGGCTTCGCTGTATTCGGCCGGGTTGTACGGGGCATGGACGTGGTTCGCGCGATCCAGCAGGCTCCAGCCGAGCGCCAGAAACTCACGCCGCCGGTGAAAATTTTGCGCGCGGTTCGTTTGTAGGGTCGCCGGCGGACGCCGCCGTAATCGGACACTATCGGACACAAACGTCTTTTCCTTTCCTATTTTCGCGGGAAATGGCTTAGGCTGAGCCATGCTTCCGCTTTCCGATACCATCGCCGCCATCGCCACGCCCACCGGGACGTCGGCCATTGCGATGTTGCGCGTCAGCGGCCCGGCGGCAGCCGCACTCGCGACCGCGCTTGGCGGGAAGGCGCTTGTTCCCCGTCACGCCACCCACGGCGACTACCGGGATGCGGCTGGCGTGCTGGTCGATGATGTCGTTTTTACCTTTTTCCAAGGCCCGGCCTCGTACACTGGGGAGGACTCCCTAGAAATCGCCTGCCACGGCAACCCCTACATCGCCCAACGCCTCCTGGAGGACCTGTGCGCCCGCGGTTGCCGTCCGGCCGAGCCCGGCGAGTTCACCCAGCGCGCCTTTCTCAACCATCGCATGGACCTCAGCCGCGCCGAGGCGGTGATGGATCTGATTCACGCCCGCAGCGAACGCGCGTTAGCCTCTGCCAATCAACAGCTTCGCGGCTCCCTAGGCCGCCAGATGGATGCCCTGATCGGCTCCCTCCTGCAAATCCTGGCCCGCGTGGAGGCCTATATCGACTTCCCGGACGAGGACCTGCCGACTGAGGACCGTAAGATTGTCGCTGACGAACTCGCCCGGCTCGCCCGCGAGACCGACCGCCTGCTCGCCACCCGCCACTACGGCGAACTCCTCCGCGACGGCATTAAGACCGTCATCCTCGGCGCCCCCAACGTCGGCAAAAGCAGCCTCCTCAACCGCCTCGTCGGCCGAGATCGCGCGCTGGTCAGCCCGGAGGCCGGCACCACCCGCGATTTCATCGAAGAGCGCATCATTGTCGGTCCGCACTGCCTCCGGATCATCGACACCGCCGGCCTCAATCCGACCCCCCAGCCGCTCGAAAAACTCGGCATCGAAAAGACCCTCGAGCGCGCCGCCGAAGCCGACCTTTTTCTTTTCGTTTACGACGCCGCGGAGCCCGGTTTTTCGCCGCCTCCCCTCCCCCCTGCCTTCGCCTCTCGGGTCACCGCAGAAAATTCCATAAATATATTTAATAAGAGCGACTTACATAATAGTAAAATCGCTCGAAACTCGCCCTCCCCTACCCTCCAAATCTCCGCTTTGACGGGCGCCGGATTCGAGGAATTGACCGCGGCGATTATCCGCTGCGCCGACCGTTTTCAACTCGACGCCGGCAACGATCAAATCGCCATCAACGCCCGTCACGCGCACGCCCTCACCCAGGCTCGCCAAGGCCTCGCCGATGCCCAAGCCAAGCTCACCACCAACGCCCCGGTTGAGCTCCTCGCCAGCGATCTCCGCGGCATCCTCGCCGCTTACGGCGAGATCTCCGGCAAGGTCGATAACGAGCGCATGCTCGACGCTCTCTTCGCCACCTTCTGCATCGGCAAGTGATCGCTGCGATTACTCCCCTGCCCTTATCTTTCATGTCTTCCAGTTACGATGTCATCGTCTGCGGTGCCGGTCATGCCGGTGTCGAGGCCGCCCTGGCCGCCGCCCGCATGGGCGCCCGCACCCTGCTCCTGACCGGCAATATCGACACCATTGCCCAGATGAGCTGCAATCCGGCTATTGGCGGCCTCGCCAAGGGCCAGATGGTGCGCGAAATCGACGCCCTCGGCGGTGAGATGGCCATCAATACCGATGTCACCGGCATCCAGTTCCGCCTGCTCAATGAGTCCAAGGGCCCGGCCGTCCAGTCGCCCCGGGCCCAATGCGACAAGAAAGCCTACCAATTCCGCCTCAAGCACACCCTGGAGCTCCAGCCCAATCTGGAGATCTTCCAAGCCACCGTTACGGGCCTGATTTTCAGCCACGGCAAGGTTATCGGCTGCCGGACCAATCTGGACCTCGATTTCCATGGGCGTACGGTGGTGGTCACCACGGGCACGTTTCTGCGCGGCCTGATGCATATCGGCCAGAATAAGAACGAAGGTGGCCGGTTGGGCGACTTTAGCGCCAAGACGCTTTCCGCGAGCTTCCTGGAGGCTGGAATCGAGCTCCGCCGGCTTAAGACCGGTACGCCGCCGCGCTTGCTGGGCCGCAGCCTCGATTTCAGCAAGATGGAGGAGCAGAAAGGCGATGCCACGCCGACGCTCTTTGCGTTCCACGACACCCGCGATGAGGCCGAATTGTTCCACGTGGAACACACCGGGGAACGCCGCCTCGGCTGGGCGCCCGGTTGTGAACAAGTTTCGTGCTGGATGACCTACACCACGGATGAGACCGCGCGGCTCGTCCGGGACAATCTCCACAAGTCCGCCATGTACAGCGGCGAGATAGAGGGCGTAGGACCAAGGTATTGCCCAAGTATTGAGGACAAATTCGTGCGCTTTGCCGACAAGCCGCGGCACCTGCTTTTCCTCGAACCAGAGGGGAGGGCGACCAACGAATTTTATGTGAATGGCTTGTCAACAAGTCTGCCGTTCGACGTCCAGCTCGACATGGTGCACAGCATCCCGGGCCTCGAGAATGCCCGGCTCCTGCGCCCGGCCTACGCCGTGGAGTACGACTTCGCGCCGCCCACGCAGCTCTACGCGTCCCTGGAGTCCAAGAAGGTCGAAAACCTCTTCTTCGCCGGCCAGATCAACGGCACCTCCGGCTACGAGGAGGCCGCCGCCCAGGGCCTGGTGGCGGGCGTCAATGCGGTCAACAAGGTGAGGGGAGGGGAACCGCTGATTCTGCAGCGCCATGAGGCCTACATCGGCGTCCTGATCGACGACCTCGTCACCAAGGGCACGAATGAGCCGTACCGCATGTTCACCAGCCGGGCCGAGCACCGCCTGCTCTTCAACCACGGCAGCGCCGAGCTCCGCCTCCTGCACCACGCCAAGGCCCACGGGCTGCTCTCGCCGAGCCGCCTCGCGCGCATCGAGCAGAAGGCCGCCGATATCCAAGCCTGGGTCGCCAAACTGGAGTCCGGCCGCACCAAGGGCGGCACCTGGGCCGAGGCCATCCGCCGCGAGAAGGAGGCCGCGGTGCTACCGCCCGACTTCCTGGCCGCGCCGGCTGTCATCCGCGATGAGGTATCGTATCGCATTGGTTATCAAGGCTATCTAGCCCGAGAACAGCGCCACGTCGAGAAACTCGCCCACGTGGACAAGATCCGCCTGCCCGCCGATCTTAACTATCTGGAGGTGAGGGGATTGCGCCGCGAAAGTGCGCTCAAACTCAACGAAATCAAGCCCTTGACTCTCGGCCAAGCCAGCCGCGTGAGTGGTGTAAATCCCTCGGATGTAAGCCTTTTGATGATCATGCTGGAAGCCGGCCGTGAAAAGGGCAGGGGAGGGGACTGAGCGATTTTTTAACCACGGATGGACGCGGATGAACACGGATATGGAAGGATTGATCCGTGTTCATCCGCGTCCATCCGTGGTTAAAATGTGCCTTGTCCACCTTGCGCACGCTGCCACCGTCAGCCGTTAATCCGTGGATAACGCCGACCGTACCGACCGCACCGACCAGTACCGCGCTCTCATCGCCTCGCGCCAGAGCGACCTTCGCGGTCGCTTCGACGCGATTTTCTCCGCCGGCGGCCCCACCGTCTTTACCTGGGAGATTGGCTGCGGCCACGGGCATTTCCTGACCGCCTACGCCAAGGCGCACCCCGATGAGATCTGCATCGGCGTCGATATCATGAGCGACCGCATCGAGCGCGCCACGCGCAAGCGCGACCGCGCCAAGCTCGCCAACCTCCACTTCATCCACGCCGAGGCCCGGCTGTTTCTCGCGACCTTGCCCGCCGGCGTGACCTTCTCGCGGCTCTTCGTGCTCTTCCCCGACCCCTGGCCCAAGGCCCGGCACCACAAACACCGCATCATGCAGCCCGATTTTCTGACCGACGCGGCCAAACGGGCAGGGCAGGGGGCGCGCCTCTATTTTCGCACCGATTTCACGCCATATTACAAAGACACCGAAATCGTGTTTAACTCTCACGCAAACTGGGAGTTAGTGCCACTCGTACCCTCAAATCCTAACGCAATAGCGTCGGATATACGCGCGGAGCCGTGGCCCTATGAGCAAGAAACGGTCTTCCAAGCCCGCGCCGAAACCTACCATTCCCTGATCGCCAAGCCGCGAAAAGAGTAGGGTGGGGTTTAGCCACAGATTACACAGATGGGCACAGATGACTGAGGCCGGGTATCCCAATTCGTGCCTCATTCGTGTGATTCGTGTCCCACCCAGATGTCTTACACGAATGTCACGAATACCCACGAAGCGCCGATCCTGACCTTATCTTATCAGTGCCCATCTGTGTAATCTGTGGCTAAAAAATCCGCTCCCCACCCCGCATAAGATCGCCGCCGGAAAAACTCGCCGCCGCTAATTTGTCACCCACACTCTTGCGAACCCCCATTTCAGAGGTTGACGGCCTACTGGCCAGTAGCCTTTCTTCTGCCTTTTGTCGTTCGCCATAACCGTTTCTCGCCGCATGTCCCGAGCCATCAAACTCGCCGCAATTTTTGCTCCCTTCATCGCCGCCACCTCCGCGTGGGCCAATGAAGGCGAAGGCGTCGCGCCCGGCGCGACCAAGCTCTTTGACCTCGGCGGCGGCTGGGCGATCACCAACAGCATGCTCACCGGCTGGGTGGTCTCCGCGCTGCTCGTGGCCGTCATCCTCTGGGCCGTCCGCCGTCCGCAGATCATGCCGACCAAGCGCCAGGCCGTCTTCGAGTCGATGCTCGAGGCGCTGCGCGAGCTCTTCGAGCCGATCATCGGCAAAAAAGCGTTCCCCGCCGCGTTCCCCCTGCTGGTCACCCTGTTTATCTTTATTCTCATCCACAACTGGATGGGCCTCCTCCCCGGTGTCGGCACCCTCGGCACGGAGAAGATTTATCCCGACGGTCACCATGAGTTCATTCCGTGGATCCGTCCCTTCAACTCCGACTTCAACGGCACCATCGCCCTCGCGCTCGTTTCGTTCGGCGCGTACCTCATCATCATCTTCAAGTACGCCGGCCCTAAGCTCATCCTTTGGGATCTCTTCGGCAACAAGGCCGACAAAAACGATACGCCCGGCTGGCTGTATCCGTTCCTCTCCCTCGTCTTCTTGGTCGTCGGCTGCATCGAGGTGTTCTCCATCCTGATCCGCCCGTTCACCCTGTCCGTCCGTCTCTTCGGCAATGTCTTCGGCGGCGAGAATCTGCTGCACGGCACCGGTTTCATCTTTGTCTTCTATTTCATGGAGCTGCTCGTCGGCCTGATCCAGGCGACTGTCTTTACGCTGCTCTCCTCGGTGTACATCGGCCTGATCTGCAACCACGGCGACGACCACGACCACGCGCACGACGACAAGCATGCGCCCGCCGCCGACGGCCATCATTAAGATTTAAACTTTACCGCCGGGAGCGTGCCAAGCGTGCGCACGGCGGAAATCCAACAACAAAACAACCCACCACATCACATGATCCTCGCTGAAATCACGGGCAACATCGCCTCTGCTATCGGTCTCTTCGGCGCCGCTATCGGCGTCGGTCTCATCGGCCAGAAGGCCGCTGAAGCCGTCGGTCGCAATCCCGCCGCTTCCGGCAAAGTCCTCGTGCAGGCCATCATCGGTATGGCGCTCGCCGAAGGTCTCGGCATTCTCGCGCTGTTCCTCGCTCACTAAGATACACCGCCAGTTTTTCTGAACCGGCGGCGCGCAGTCTCGCGACTCGCGCGCCGCCAACTCCCTTTTCCCCGCCATGCTGAATCTCCTGCTCGCCGCCGCCGAACCCGTTGCCCATGTCGCCTCTTCCAATCCCGTCGACGGGATGAAGGACACCCTCGTGCACTTCGGCGTGGAGCCGAAGTTCCTGGTGATGCAGATCATCAGCTTCCTGATCCTCTTCGGCGTCCTCTACAAGTTCGGCATCAAGCCCACCATCGCGGCGATGGAGGAGCGCAACAAGAAGATCGGCTCCGGCCTCGAGTACGCCGAGCAGATGCAGGCCAAGCTCGCGGCCACCGCGCAGGAGACCGCCGCGCTCATCAAGAAGGCCCAGACCGAGGCCACCCGCATCATCGACGACGCCCGCAAGTCCGCGAAGGATTTCTCCGACAAGCAGCAGGCCGACGCCATCGCGCGCGCCGCCGACACCCTCGCCAAGGCCCAGCAGGCGATCGAGCTCGAGCACAAGAAGATGCTCGCCGACGCCCGCGCCGAGATCGCCCGCCTCGTGGTCACCACCACCGAGCGCGTCCTCGCCAAGAAGCTCTCCGACGCCGATCGCGCCGCCTACAACGACGCCGCCAGCCGCGAGCTCACCAACGTCTAAGTCGCGCCGGTCTCTCAACTCTCAGCTCTCAACTCTCAACTCGCTCGATGGCCTCCGGCAAAAAACAAGTCCAGCTCCTCGCCCGCCAGTTCTTCAAGCTGAGCGTCGTGAACGGCTCGCTGTCCGCCGAGCGCGTCGCCGGCGTCCTTGAGTACGTCGAGAAGCACCGCCCCGCGAACACGCTCGCCGTCCTCAAGGCCTACCAGCGCCTCGTCGCCGCCGAGTTTGCCCGCGGCCAGGCCGTGGTGGAGCACGCCGGCGCCGTCAGCGAGGCCGTCCTCGCCTCCATCGCCGCCGCGATGACCAAGAAGTACAGCCGTCCCGTCTCCGTCGTCGCGAAGCCCAACGCCGCGCTCCTCGCCGGCCTCCGCGTCCGCGTCGGCGACGACACCTACGAGTCCTCCGTCGCCGGCCAGCTCGCGACGCTTGCCGCCTCTGTCTAAGATTTTCAACTACACGCCCCCGAACTCCTAACTTTTCCGACATCCGATGAGCACCGTCCTCGACCAAATCGAACAGCAGATCGCCAAGCTCTCCAGCAAGGCCGTCAAGAAGAACACCGGCACCATCCGCACCGTCGCCGACGGTGTCGCCAAGATCGACGGCCTCTCCGAGGTCATGTACAACGAGATGGTGCAGTTCCCCGGCGGCGCCATCGGCATCGCCCTGAATCTTGAGGAAGACGAGGTCGGCTGCGTCGTCCTCGGCGACGTCTCCAAGCTGAAGGAAGGCGACGAGGTCCAGA
This sequence comes from Verrucomicrobiota bacterium, assembly GCA_018239845.1. Lineage (GTDB taxonomy): Bacteria > Verrucomicrobiota > Verrucomicrobiia > Opitutales > Opitutaceae > CAIRCN01. Next base: position 25,731 of record JAFEGO010000073.1, on the reverse strand, counting down.
CCACCGGCAAGCTCCTCTCCGTCCCCGTCGGCAAGGCCCTCCTCGGCCGCGCGGTTGACGCCCTCGGCAATCCTGTGGACGGCAAGGGTCCCATCGCCGCCACCGAGTCCTATCCCGTCGAGAAGATCGCGCCCGGCATCATGGCGCGCAAGTCCGTCAACCAGCCCCTCTTCACCGGCATCATGGCGATCGACTCCATGATCCCCGTCGGCCGTGGCCAGCGCGAGCTGATCATCGGCGACCGCGGCACCGGCAAGACCACGATCTGCATCGATACGATCATCAACCAGGCCAAGATCAACAAGGTCGGCCTGGCCAGCAAGGACCCGAAGTTCCGCCCCGTTTACTCGATCTACGTCGCGGTCGGTCAGAAGAATTCCAACATCGTCCGCACCATGTCCGCCCTCGAGGCCGCCGGTGCGCTCGAGTACACGATCATCGTCGCCGCTCCCGCCGCCGACAATCCCGCCAACCAGTACCTCGCCCCGTTCTCCGGCGCCGCGATGGGCGAGTGGTTCATGGAAAACGGCATGGATGCCCTCATCGTTTATGATGATCTCTCCAAGCACGCCGTCGCCTACCGCCAGATCTCGCTCATCCTGAAGCGCCCCTCCGGCCGCGAGGCTTACCCGGGCGACGTGTTCTATCTCCACTCCCGCCTCCTCGAGCGCGCCGCGCGCCTCGACGGCAAGGGCTCGCTCACCGCGCTCCCGATCATCGAGACGCAGGCCGGCGACGTATCCGCCTACATCCCGACGAACGTCATCTCCATCACCGACGGCCAGATCTTCCTCGAGACCGATCTCTTCAACCAGGGTATCCGTCCCGCCGTGTCGGTCGGTCTCTCCGTCTCCCGCGTCGGTTCCTCCGCGCAGATCAAGGCCACCAAGCAGGTCGGCGGTAAGCTCAAGGGCGAGCTCGCCCAGTTCCGCGAACTCGCGGCCTTTGCGCAGTTCGGCTCCGACCTCGACGCCAAGACCAAGGCCCAGCTCGAGCGTGGCGCCCGCATCGTCGAGCTCTTCAAGCAGCCCGCCTACGCGCCGCTGCCCATCGAGCTCCAGGTCGCCGTCCTCTTCGCGATGCAGAAGAATTTCTTCGACGCGATCGACACCAAGAAGGTCGTCGCGGCCGCCACCTCGCTGAAGGAGTTCTTCACCACCCGCAAGGACGCGCTCCTCACGGAAATCCGCACCAAGGCCGCCCTCGACAAGGACCTCGAGGCCAAGCTCCAGGCCGCCTGCGACGAGTGGAAGCCGACGTTCTCCGCCTGATCGGCTGAAGAACCGAAGGACAGAAAATCTTAAGGGCTGCAACTAACCCATGGCTTCTACCCGCGATATCCGCCGCCGCATCAAGTCGGTCAAAAACACCCGCCAGATCACCAAGGCGATGGAGTTGGTGGCCGCCTCGAAGATGAAGAAGGCGCAGGCCGCCGCCCTCGCGGGCCGCGCCTACGCCGAGCTCATGGCCCAGATGCTCGGCGCGCTCGCCGACCGCGTCGAGGAGTCGCAGCACGCGTTCCTCGCCAAGCGCGAGGTCCGCACCCGCGGCATCATCCTCATCACGTCGGACAAGGGCCTCTGCGGTCCGCTCAATACGAACGTCTTCAAGCTCGTCACCGAGATCAAGACGCCGGCGAAGTACGCCGTCATCGGCCGCAAGGGCGCGCAGTTCATCGCCCGCACGCACCGCGACCTCCTCGCCGACTTCCCGGCCAACGACCGCACGTCGTTCGCCGACATCAAGGTCGTCGCCGAGTTCATGGTGAAGCAGTTCCTCGAGGGCCACGTCGACACCGTCGAGGTCATCTGGCCCCGCTTCCGCAACACGCTCACGCAGGTCCCCACGCTCATGCCGCTCCTCCCGCTCTCCAGCGTGAAGGACGTGCTCGCCGACCTCCGCTCCGATGCGGGCCTCACGGCGCCCGCCGCGCCGGCCGCGGAAAACCAGATGCTCTTCGAGCCCGACGCGGCCAGCGTCCTCGACGCGCTCCTGCCCCTCTACGTCAACCGCGAGGTGTATCAGCACGCGCTGGACGCCAAGGCCTCCGAGCACAGCGCCCGCATGGTCGCCATGAAGACCGCCAAGGACAACGCCACGAAGCTCCTCGGCGACCTCACCCTCGAGTACAACAAGGCCCGCCAGGCCGGCATCACGCAGGAAATCCTCGAGATCGCCGCCGCCCAGTACGCCGCCTGATCCCCCTCCCTTTAAACAACCAACCCGTCCACCCCCGTCCTCTTTTCTCAAATGAGCAACCAAGGCAAAATCGTCCAAGTCATCGGCCCCGTCGTTGACGTCCAGTTCGCGGAAAACGCCATCCCGCCCATCTACCAGGCGCTCACGATCGACTTCACCGTCGGCGGCAAGGCCGAGACGCTCACGCTTGAGATCCAGCAGCACCTCGGTGGCGGCGTCGCCCGCGCCATCGCCATGTCCTCCTCCGAGGGCCTCGTGCGCGGTATGGCCGTCAAGGATACCGGCGCCCCCATCTCCGTCCCCGTCGGCAACGGCGTGCTCGGCCGCATCTTCGACGTCACCGGCAATCCCGTGGACGGCAAGGGCCCGGTCGCCTTCGAGAAGAAGTACCCGATCCACCGCGCCGCTCCCGCCCTCACCGAGCAGAACACCAAGGCCGAGATCCTCGAGACCGGCATCAAGGTCATCGACCTGATCTGCCCCTTCATCAAGGGCGGCAAGGCGGGCGCCTTCGGCGGCGCCGGCGTCGGCAAGACCGTCGTCATTCTCGAGCTGATCAACAACATCGCGAAGGCCCACGGCGGTATGTCCGTGTTCGCCGGCGTCGGTGAGCGTTCCCGTGAGGGCAACGACCTTTATCACGAAATGTCCGAGGCGGGCGTCATCGACCAGAAGGACCTCTCCAAGTCCAAGGTCGCGCTCGTGTTCGGCCAGATGAACGAGCCCCCGGGTGCCCGTATGCGCGTCGCCCTCTCGGCGCTCGCGATGACCGAGTACTTCCGCGACGAGAAGAACCAGGACGTGCTCCTCTTCGTCGACAACATCTTCCGTTTCTCGCAGGCCGGTTCCGAGGTGTCCGCCCTCCTCGGCCGCTCGCCCTCCGCCGTCGGTTACCAGCCCACGCTGTCCAACGAGATGGGCCAGCTCCAGGAGCGCATCACCTCCACGAAGAAGGGCTCCATCACCTCCGTGCAGGCCGTGTACGTGCCCGCGGACGATTTGACCGACCCGGCGCCCGCCAACACCTTCGCGCACTTGGACTCCACCATCGTGTTGGAGCGCTCCATCGCCGAGCTCGGCATCTATCCCGCCGTCGACCCGCTCGCCTCCGTCTCGAAGGCCCTCCAGGCCGACATCGTCGGTGACGAGCACTACCGCGTCGCCCGCGAAGTCCAGCGCGTCCTCCAGCGCTACAAGGATCTCCAGGACATCATCGCGATTCTCGGTCTCGACGAGCTTTCCCCCGAGGACAAGCAGACCGTTTACCGCGCCCGCAAGATCCAGCGTCTCCTCTCGCAGCCGTTCGCGGTTGCCGAGGTGTTCACCGGCACGCCCGGCAAGTACGTCCCCGTCAAGGAGACCGTCCGCGGCTTCAAGATGATCCTCGATGGCGAGCTCGACCACATCGCCGAAGGCGACTTCTACATGAAGGGTGGCATCGACGAAGTCATCGCCGCCTCGCAGAAGAAGTAACCTCGAACCTTTTTGCCCACGGAATACACGGAAAACACGGAAGAAAAATTAGCTTCGGTGATTTCCGTGTCTCCCGTGTGTTCCGTGGGCCAAAATCAAAATGCCTCTCACCCTTGAAATCGTCACCCCGGAAGCCCGGGTTTATTCCGACACCATCGACACCGTCGTCATCCCGACGACGACCGGTGAGGTCGGCATTCTGCCCGGCCACATCCCGCTGCTCACCCAGGTCGAGCACGGCGAGCTGCGCGTGACGAAGGGCAACGTGACCACCTGGCTCGCTGTGAGCGGTGGCTTTGCCGAGGTCGAGGGCGACCGCGTCCACGTCCTCGCCGAGCACGCCATCACCGAGGAGAAGATCGATGAGCACGCCGTCGAGGCCGCCCTCAAGCGCGCCGAGGACGAGCTCAAGGCCGCCAAAGACATCGATCCCCAGCAGTACGAGCACCTCCAGACGCTGATCCGCTACAGCGGCACGCAGCTCGCGGTGAAGCGTCGCCGTCGCTAAGTCATTTCCCATCAAGGCCCGGAATCGCATTCCGGGCCTTTTTCTTGCATATCTGCTGAAACCGAGTCTCAATTCTTACCCCTGATCATGAATCAAGCGCCCCACTGCGTTACCCTGGCCCTCTGTCAGCTCCCCTCCGGTGAGGTGGGCCGCGTGCGCGAGATCGTGGGCGATGCGCAGTTTTGCCAGCGGGTGCGTGAGATGGGTTTCGGCGAGTCCACTTTTGTGACGAAGATTTCCGGCACCGGCCCCTTCGTGGTCCAGGTCAACCGCACCCGCATCGCCCTCAGCCACGGCGCGGCGAAAGCCATCCTCGTCGAGCCGCTCCGCCGCTAAGCCGCGGGCTAGCCATGGCGCTGCCGTCCCACCTCAAGGCCTCGCCGGCCCCGGTCGCCGCCGGCCCGGCGCGCCTCCCGGTTTACGCCCTCGTCGGCAATCCGAATTGCGGCAAGACCACGCTCTTCAACGCCCTCACCGGCCTGAAGCAGAAGGTCGGCAACTACCCCGGCGTCACCGTCGAGAAGAAGGTCGGCACCACGTTTTCCCAGCACGGCCAGCCGATCACGGTCATCGACCTGCCCGGCACGTACTCCCTCGCCGCGCGCTCGCCCGACGAGGCGGTCACGCGCGACGTGCTCCTCGGCCGCCGCTCCGACACGCCGGCGCCCGACCGCATCCTCTGCATCGTCGATGCGACGAACCTCGAGCGAAACCTCTACCTCGTGCACCAGATCCTCGATCTGGGGCGCCCCGTGATCCTGGTCCTCAACATGATGGACCTCGCGGTGAAGGCCGGGCTCAACGTCCGCATCGCCCGCCTCGAGCGCGAGCTCGGCATCCCGGTCATCCCCTGCGAGGCCGCCAACAACAAGGGCCTGATCGACCTCCGGCTCGCCATGAGCCGCGCCGACCTGCCGCTCGCGCGCCACGCGTGGGATATCCCCGCGCCGATCGCCCCCGCCGTCGCCGAGCTGCAGGCCTGCCTCACTGTCAGCGACCACAAGTCCCCGCTCAGCGCCCGCGCCGAGGCGCTCCTCCTCCTCACCGACCAGGACACCGTGCGCGTCGCGGGCTCCACGCCCCTCAGTACCCGCACGACCGATACGCTCCAGGCCTGGCAGAAACGCTGGGCCGCCGAGGGCACCGACTGGGCTGCGAGCCTGGTGCACGCGCGCTACGATGCGATCAAGCGCGTGACCGAGGAAGTCGTCCTGAAGGCCGGGGACGCCGGACCCAGCGCCTCGGACCGGATCGATGCCTTCATCACGCACCGCGTCTGGGGCTGGGTCGTGCTCGTGGGCGTGATGGCGCTGCTCTTCATCAGCATCTTCTCCCTCGCCGAGCCGCCGATGAACTGGATCGACGACCGCACCGCCGCGCTCGCCGGTTGGGTGAAGTCGGTGATGGCCGCCGGCGACCTGCGCAGCCTCCTCACCGACGGCGTGATCGCCGGCGTGGGCGGCGTGGTGAAGTTCCTCCCGCAGATTTTGATTTTGTTTTTCTTCGTCGGCCTCCTCGAGAGCACGGGCTACATGGCGCGCGCGGCGTTCATGATGGACGGCTTCATGGGCCGCGTGGGCCTCAACGGCAAAAGCTTCATCCCGCTCCTCAGCTCCTACGCCTGCGCGATCCCCGGCATCATGGCCACGCGCACGATCGAGGCGCCGCGCGACCGGCTCGTCACGATCCTCGTCGCGCCGCTCATGAGCTGCTCGGCGCGCCTGCCGGTTTACCTGCTGATGATCGCGGCGCTGCTGCCGGGCGGAAAAGTGTCCGTCTTTGCCAAGGCCGGCATCATGGTTGGCATGTACGCGCTCGGCACGTTGAGCGCCTTTGGCTTCGCGTGGCTCTTCAAGCGCACCTTCCTCAAGGGCGAGGCACCGCCGATGATGATGGAGCTGCCGCCGTACCAGCTGCCCAGGATCCGCGATGTGGCGCTGCACATGTGGGAGCGCGCGTGGTCGTTTCTCCGCCAGGCCGGCACGGTGATCCTCGGCGTGGCTATCGTGCTGTGGTTTTTGTCGGCCTATCCCAAGGCGCCGCCGGGCACGCCGCCCACGCAGGAGCTCCAGCACAGCTACGCCGGCCAGGCCGGCCACCTACTCGAGCCGGTGATCAAGCCCCTCGGCTTCGACTGGCAGATCGGCATCGGCCTCATCTCGTCGTTCGCGGCGCGCGAGGTCTTTGTCGGCACGATGGGCATCGTCTTCAGCGCCGAGTCGAGCGACGACAACACCGAGCCGCTGCGCGAGGCGATGGGCAAGGCCCGCTGGCCCGACGGCCGCCTGCTCTTCACCCCGCTCGTGTGCATCAACCTGATGATCTTTTACGTCTTCGCGATGCAGTGCATGAGCACCCTCGCGGTCGTGCGCCAGGAGACCGCGAGCTGGAAGTGGCCGCTCTTCCAAACTGCGTACCTGACTGGCACGGCGTGGATCGTGTGCTTCATTGTGTACCAGGTGGGCCGGGCCTTCGGCCTCTGAGGCAACATGAGCGACAATCTTCAAACCTTCATCGCCTTCGCCATCGTGGCCGTCGCCGCGCTTTGGCTCGCCCGCCGCTCGCTCGCGAAGAAGAAATCCGGCGGCTGCGGCGGCGATTGCGGCGCGGTCAGCCCCGAGGTGAAAAGACTGCAGGCCCAGCTCAAGCGGACCCGCTGAGCGCGTAACGTCAGAGCGATACGCCGTTTCGCAATTAATTGGATTTCAGGTTGTTCCTGCTCCTTTGGCTTTACCGCGGCCGCGGGTTAGTTTCATAATGCAAACATGAAACGTCTCCTCGCCGGTTTGTTCTCTTTGGCCGCCTTGTCGTTTTCGCCGGCGGCGCACGCGCAGACCCTCGTTAACATCATGTGGTCCGGGGGCGCGCAGGACATCATCGACGATAGCGATGTGTTCACGGGTGGTACGATCGTCCAAGCGTACAATATCGGCACTCCGGCCGCCACGGCCGCGACCATCGGCAGCCTCACCTTTGACGCCGTCGGCGTACCCTCGGATTTTTCGACTCAGTCGGTTCCCTTCGGCACCTACACCTTCGCCGAGGACCCGGGCTACCTGAGCTCGATGCAGATTAATAACGCAGGCCGCTTTGACATAGTGTTTGCCTCGCTTTCCGACGGATACCAGACGCTGCTGATGGACGGTGCCTTCGCGGCGCTGCCCGGCACGATCACGCTGACGATGGACTCCCTGGAAATCGGAAACATCTATGCATTTCAATGGTGGTCCAGCGACGCGAGCATCCCCGGCTCGTTTGGCGACACCACCGCGACCGGCGGCCTCACGCTCACGGCCGACGCCGGTGGTTTGGGTCAGTACGGCCTGGGCGCTTTCATAGCGACGGATACCACAATGGCCATCCAGTTCGAGAGCACCAACAACCTTCCTTTGATCAACGGCTTTCAGCTCCGCGATCTAGGTCCCTCCACCCCCGTCCCCGAGCCCTCGACCTACGCTGCGCTCGCCGGCGTCGCCGCCCTCGGCTTCGTGTTCCTGCGCCGCCGCCGCGCGGCCTAAGGTTTAGCGTCGCTCCTCCATCAGCCCGATCAGGTTCTGATCCGGGTCGCGCAGGAAGACCATCCACAGCTCGTGGTCCGGCATGCGCGCCACCAGGTGCGGCGTATCCACAAAGTTGGCTCCGCGCGCCTGTAGCGCCGCAAACGCCGCGTTCACGTCCGGCACCTTGAAGTAGAGCACAGAGTTCGCCCCGGCCCTCGTGCCGCCGTCCTTCTCCGGCAGCGTGAGCATCAGCCGCACGCTCCCCGCCATGAAAAACGCCAGCGCCGGCGGCGCCTGAAACAGAAACTTCAATCCCAGCACATCGCGGTAGTACGCCGTGCCTGCCGCCACATCGCTCACCGTGAGCGCGACCTGGCCAATCTCCGAAAGTCCAAACGTCGCCGGGGCAGGGGAGTTCATGATTCTCCGAGCCTGCATGTCATCCGCTCCCTTAACAACCTTGGCATTTTGTTGCGCGACACGCTCCGCCCTTGCCAAGCCCGGCCCTTCCGGCCCTAGGCTGGCGCACTCCCCATGGAAGTCATCATCCGCCCCAATGCTGACGCCGGCTGCGTGCTCGGCGCCAAGGTCATCGCCAAGCTCGTCCGCGAAAAGCCCGACGCCGTCCTCGGCCTCGCCACCGGCCGCACCCCGCTGCGGCTGTACCAGGAGCTCATCCGCATGCACCGCGACGAGGGCCTCGATTTCCGCCACGTCACGACCTTCAACCTCGACGAATACGTCGGCCTCCCCGCGACGCACGACCAGTCGTACCGGTACTTCATGCGGGAGAATCTTTTCAACCACATCAACATCGACCAGTCGCGCACCCATGTGCCCGACGGTACCGCGCCCGACCTCCATGCCGAGTGCCGGGCCTACGAGAAGCGCATCGTCGCCGCCGGCGGCATCGATCTGCAGCTCCTCGGCCTCGGCCGCAACGGCCACATCGGCTTCAACGAGCCCTCCGGCTCTCTCTACTCGCGCACGTGGATCAAGATCCTCTCCGAGCAGACCCTCCGCGACAACAGCGACGTCTTCGGCTCCCTCGCCGCGATGCCGCGCCACGCGATCACGATGGGCATCGGCACGATCCTCGAGGCGCGCCGCTGCCTCCTCCTCGCCTTCGGCCCCGCCAAAACCCGCGCCGTCGAGCGCATGATCGAGGGTCCGCTCGCCGCCATCTGCCCCGCCTCCGCGCTCCAGCTCCACCCGCGCGCGACTGTCATCGTCGACGAATCCTCCGCCTCCGGCCTCCAGTACGCCGACCACTACCGCTGGATCGACGCCAACAAGCTCGCCTGGCAGCGCTACGACTGAGTTTACATCGGTTTTTCCAGTAGGTTAGAAATGGAGACGCGCCACCCGGCGCGTTTTCCCTTTATAGCTGTGCCATGGGTGAAATCCGTGGTTAATGCCCCTTTTCGTCTTACTGCTCTCGCCGCTCCATCCCCCACACCAACCCCCATGCATCCCGTCCGCCAAAAAATCCGCGCTGAGTTGGAAGCCCCGCCCGTCCTCCGCCGTTTCGGCAGCGGCTGGATCAGCGGCGTCCTCGGCCTTGTGCTCGGTGTCGCCGGCCTGCTGCTCGTCCTCTCGCTGCGCCTGCCGGGCGAGTTCTCGATGCCGGAGATCCGTGCGCTCCACACCCACGCTTGGTTCCGCGTCGTGCTGCACGTCATCCTGCTCGCGGGCTTTGTCTGCTCCGCCCTGAGCCTCGCCCTCCGCGCCGAACGGGTGCTCGGCACCGTGGGTGTCGTCGTCACGCTCATCGCGGCGCTGCTCGGCGGCTCGACGGCAAACGCGCTTGCCGCCGATCCCACGCCGATGTTCCTCGGCCTCGATTTCTTCGTCCTCAACGTCCTCTTCACCGGTTTCCTCTTTATCCCCGTCGAGCGGATCTTCCCGCACCGCGGCGAGCAGCCGGTTTTCCGCGAGGAGTGGCGCGAGGATCTGTTCTACTACCTCGTCAGCAGCCTCCTCGTACAGGTGCTGACGTACCTTTCCTTCGCGCCTGCGAAGTCCATCGTCGCCTTTGCCCCGCTGGCTGGGGTGCGTGCATGGGTTGGCTCGCTGCCCTTTGTGGTGCAGTTCGTCGCGATCATGTTCCTCACCGACCTCGTGCAGTACTGGGTCCACCGCGCCTTCCACCGCGTGCCGTGGCTCTGGCACTTCCACGCCGTGCATCACTCGGCGAAGAGCATGGACTGGATGGCCGGCGCCCGCATGCATTTCTTCGAGATCGTCGCGCTGCGCAGCACCACCGTGATCCCGATGTTCGTCCTCGGCTTCAGCGCCACGGCGATGAACGCGTACATCCTCCTCGTTTACATTTACTCCACGTTCGTCCACGCCAACCTCAGCTGGCGCTTCCCTCGCTTGGAAAAGATTCTCGTCACGCCGCGCTTCCACCATTGGCACCACGGCATCGAAAAGGAGGCGATCGACGTGAATTTCGCGATCCACTTCCCGCTGCTCGACCGTCTCTTCGGCACGCATCACCTGCCGCAGGAAAAATGGCCCGAGGGCTACGGCATCTCCGGTCACCCCGTCCCGCAGGGCTACGTCCGCCAGTTCAAATACCCTTTCCAGCAGAAGTCGCCGTCCGCCTGAGCCTCGCTCAGCCCACGATCCACGCTTTGGCGCGGTCCAGCAGCTGCAGCATGAGGCCGGCGAAGGTCGCGAAGTATGCCACTGTCGCCGTCAGCAGGCCGTAGGCCGCCGTCACCGCCACGCCGTCGCGCTCCATCATGCCGAGCGTGCCGAGCACCACGACGAGCGCCGGCAACGTGTTGGTAAAAGGGATACCGCCCAGCGGCAGGAGCAGCAGAAAGGCCCCGGCGCACACCGCGAGCGCATGCAGCCTCAGCCGTGCCGGGCTGCTCGTGAGCCAGGGCCAGCGCGGGCGCAGCTGCCGCTCGATCCAGCCGATGAACTTGCTCGCGCCCTCCAGCACCGCGCGGAAAAACCGCGGCGGCAGCTTCACCGCCAGCAGGCGCGCCGGCAGCCATGGCGGGAGTCCGAGCGCATAGCAGCCTGCGAGCACGAGGATCACCGCGCCAAACGGCACCGAGAGTCCCGGGATCGAGATCGGCGCGCAGAAGGGCAGGGCGAGGATCACGATCAGCAGCCCCGAGGCCCGCGTGCCCAGTGTGTCCATCACCTCACGGAGGGTCACCGCCCGCTCGCGAAACTGCTCCGCCAGCGCGTGCAGCTCGTTGGAAAATTTCCGCAGCGGATCGGCGGGGGCCGAAGCCGGGGCAGGGGAGGGGGACGTCATCAGGGACAGACGACCGCTCAGGTCCCGCGTTTGTTGCCGTAAAGTTCGAGATGCAGCCGGTGCGCGTAGCGATAGCCGCGCGCCTTGCACAGTTCGCCGAGCCAGCCCGACTTCGCGCGGATCGCCTCGAGCGTGATGCCCTCCGGCATCAGCAGCACCTTGTGCCGCGGGATCTCGCGGCCGAGCGAGGCGAGCATGCCCTCGATCTCGTCCACGTCCGCCGGCTGCGCCACGACGAATTTGAACTGGTACGGGTACGCATCGATCCACGCGCGCACCACGTCGGGCTGCCAGCGCAGCGACTCGTGTTTCTTGCGCCACGTCATGCTCAGGCGGTCGTCCGGCGCGGAGTTGAGCAGCTTCGGGGAGAGCGAGGCGAGGTCGCAGGCGATGCCGTCGGGTCGGATCGTCGCGGCGGTCTCGATCGTGATGTGGCGGCCCGTTTTCCTGATCTCCGCCGCGAGCGCGGGCAGGTCCTTGGCGAGCATCGGCTCGCCGCCGGTGAGCACCACGTGACGCGCCGGCTTGTCCTCGATCTCGCTTAAAATCTGCGCGACGGTGCGCGTCTGACCCTCGGCGTTCCACGAGGCGTACGGCGTGTCGCACCAGTTGCAGCGGAGGTTGCACCCGCTCGTGCGCACAAACACCGACGGCATCCCCGTCAGCTCACCCTCGCCCTGCAGCGAATAGAATATTTCTGAAATCAGCATCGGTTTTAGGCCTTCCCCGGCTTGGCCGGCAGCGGTGCGAGCGAAGCGTACTCCGTCGGGTCGGGCACGCCCGCTTCGATGAATGCCTCGCGGCGCTCCACGCAGGTGCCGCAGGTGCCGCAGTGCACGGCGCCGCCCTTGTAGCACGACCAGGTGCGCGAAAAATCCACGCCGAGCTTCGCGCCGGCGGCGGCGATCTCGCCCTTGTTCAGCGCGATGAAGGGCCGCAGCAGCTGCACGCCCGCGTAGGTGCCGAGCCGCATCGCATCGCCCATCGCGCGCATGAAATCCTCGCGGCAGTCCGGATAGATCGCGTGGTCGCCGCCGTGCGCGGCGATCACGAGGCCCTCGGCATTGATGCTCTCCGCAAACCCGCACGCGATCGACAGCATGATCGCATTCCGAAACGGCACGACGGTCTGCTTCATCACTTTTTCCTCGTAGTGCCCGTCCGGCACCGCGCCGCCGCTCTTCAACAGATCCGACGCGAAGAGCCGCTCCACAAAGTCCATCGTGATCACTTCGTGCCGCACGCCGAGCGCCGCCGCGTGCTCCGCGGCGAGCGGGATCTCGCGGTGGTTGTGCTTCGCGCCGTAGTCAAAGCTCACCGCCGCTGTCACGGCATGCTCGCGCCGCGCCCAATGGAGCGCCGTCACGGAATCCATCCCACCCGAGCAAAGCACGACTACGTTCATGCCCCCAGCCAAACGCGCCTGCCCGCGATACGCAAAATCGTTCTCGTTCTCATCGTCATCTCGTTTTCCTATGTCCGCGCCGCCCATGCTGATTCTTCACGACCCGCAATGCGCCGCCTACGGCTCCTCGATGCGCCCGGAGCAGCCCGCCCGCGTCATCCGCAGCGCCGCCCATCTCCGCGCCGCGCATCCCGGTTGGGAATTCCGCGTGCCGCCTCCCGCCAGTTCCGTCCCGGCCGACACCCTCCAGCTCGCCCACACCGCCGCGCACCTCCGGCGGCTCGCCCAACCCCGTGACTTCGACGGCGACACGCCCTTTTTCCCCGGCATCGCCGACCACGCCCGGCGCGGGGTCTCCGCCGCGCTGGCCGCCGCCGACCACGCGCTTGCGCACCGCATGCCCGTCTTTTCGCTGATGCGCCCGCCCGGTCACCATGCCACCGCGGGCGAGGCCATGGGTTTTTGCTACCTCAACCAGATCGCCATCGCCGCGCTCCACGCCCAGACCGTCGGTGCTCCCGCCACCCCGCGCCGCATCGCCGTCTGGGATTTCGACGCCCATCACGGCAACGGCACCGAGGCCATCCTCCGCGGCCGCCCCGGTCTGCTCTTTGCTTCCGTCCACCAGTACCCCGGCTATCCCGGCACCGGCACGGAGTCCTTCGACAACTGCCACAACTGGCCCGTCGCGCCCCACACCCCGCGCGCCGAGCACATGGCCGATCTCCGCGCCTCGCTCGACACGGTCGTCGCCTTCCGGCCCGACCTTATCCTCGTTTCCGCCGGCTTCGACGCCTACGCCCGCGACCCCATCACGGCCATGACCCTTGAGGCTGAGGACTTTGCCACGCTCGGCCGCTGGCTGGCCGCCGTCAAAATCCCCGCCGCCGCCATCCTGGAAGGCGGTTATGCGGATGATTTGCCGGTATTGATCGATGCTTTCCTTTCCGGCTGGGAAGGGTAAATCCTCGGTTGCACGCATGATTTCCCGTTTTATTCCCGCCGGTGTCCGCCGTCTCCTCGGCGGCAAGTCGGCCTCCGCATCCGCCGCCAAGACCAAGGCTCCCGCGCATCCGCCCGCTATCGTTGCTCCCGGGCCCGCTCCCGCCTATCAGCTCATCGACCGACCCGGTCAGCTCGAGCCCTTGCTCAAAGCCCTCGATCGCGTTGACGAGGTCTGCCTCGATACGGAGGCGGACAACATGTTCCACTTCCGCACGCGCGTCTGCCTGCTGCAGTTTTTGGTCGGCAAGGAAATCTTCCTCGTCGACGCCCTCGCGCCGATCAAGTTCGAGCCGCTCTGGGAGCGCCTCGCGAAGAAACACCTCGTCATGCACGGCAGCGATTTCGATATCCGCCTGCTGCACGATTTCTGCCGCTTCCGCCCGAAGAGCATCTTTGACACGATGCTCGCCGCCCAGCTTCTCAACCGCTCGCGCGTCGGCCTCGCCGCGCTGCTCGAGGATAATTTTGGCGTAAAACTCTCGAAGGATTCGCAGAAGGCCAACTGGTCGCGCCGCCCTCTCACGCAGAAGATGCTCGATTACGCCGCGCTCGACGTCTGGTACCTCCCCGCGCTGCGCGACCTCCTCACGAAGGAACTCGCCCAGCTCAAGCGCCTCGACTGGCTCGACCAGCAGTGCCGCGCACAGATCGAGTCCGGCCTCGAGGGCTTTGCCGCCCCCGACGAGAACGACTGGCGCATCGGCCGCAGCGAGCGTCTCCGCGGCCGGGGTCTGAGCGTCCTCCATGCCCTCTGGTACTGGCGCCAGCAGACCGCCGAGCGCATCGACGTCCCGCCTTTCAAGGTCTGCAGCAACGACCTCCTCACCAAGATCGCCTATGCCGCCGAGGAGGGCGAGGCCGAGGCCGCTATCCTCGCGCAGATCAACCTGGGCAAACGCCACGACCGCCTCCTGCCTTCGCTCACCGCCGCGCTGCACGCCGGCTTTGAGCGCGACCCCGCCTCGCTGCCCCGCCGTCGCGGCCGCGACCCGAATCACGTCTCGCTCACGCAGGCCGAGATCGAGCACCTTGAGCGCATCAAGACCGACCGCGACCGCGTCGCGAAAGCCATCGGCATCGAGCCCACGCTCATCGCCAACCGCGCCCAGCTCGCCCAAATCGCCCGCGCCCCCCGCAAGCTCGATACCCTGCTCCTCCCCTGGCAGGCCGACCTCCTGCGCAAAGAGCCCTCGTTGAACGAGAAGTGAGCGGGAGTTGAGTGAGGGCCATGCTTTGGCCGAGCAGCGCCGTACCCGACCGCCAATACATGCCCGTTTCGCAATCTTGTTGTAAAAACTGCCCTAAAACCGGGGTATCACCCCTATTTGATTGCGAGCACCGGCTGCGCATGTGAATTTCCGGGTACATCCATGCCCGCCGGTTCTGCTTCCGCCAACATCGCGCGCCACCTCGGTCTCATGGCCGCCACCCACCCCACGCGGGCGGCCCTGAAGATTCCCCGCGGTCGGACGCCGGCCGGCGACATCGACTACCTCTCGCTCACCTTCGCCGAACTCGATTCCGAGGTCACCGCCTGGCAATCGCGCCTCGCCGCCGCCGGCATCCGCCCCGGCGACCGCACGCTCGTCATGGTGCGGCAGGGCCTCCCGCTCATCGCCGCGGCCTTCGCGCTCTTCCGGCTCGGCGCCGTGCCCGTCGTCATCGACCCCGGCATGGGCCTGAAAAACTTCCTCGCCTGCGTCGAGCGCTCCCGCCCCCGCGCCCTCGTCGGCATCCCGCTGTCCCAAATTCTGAGCCGCGTCTTTTGGGGTAAGTTTTCCACCGTCGCCATCCGCGTCTCCGCGAGTTCTTCGCTCACTTTCCGCCTGGCCCAACCCGGAACCCGCAACCCCGAACTCGGAACCCACGCCAGTTCGTCCAACGAACTGGCCGCCATCCTCTTCACCTCCGGCTCCACCGGCGCACCCAAGGGCGTGTGCTACGAGCACGGCATGTTTGAGGTGCAGGTCCGGCTCATCCGCGACACTTACGATATCCAGCCCGGCGAGATCGATCTGCCGATGCTCCCGATCTTCGCGCTCTTCAATCCCGCGCTCGGTATGACGACCATCGTCCCCGAGATCGACCCGCGCCGCCCCGCCGCCGTCGATCCCGCGCGGATCGTGCAGGCCATCCGCCAGGAAAACGTCACCAATTCCTTCGGCTCGCCCACGCTCTGGAAAAAAATCGGCGATCATTGCCGCGAAAATAAAATCACTTTGCCCACGCTCCGCCGCGTCCTTTGCGCCGGCGCTCCCGTCCCCGCCGCCCTCTGGGAGAGTTCTCATTCTTTCCTCCCCCACGGCCAGCTCCACAGCCCTTACGGCGCTACCGAAGCCCTCCCAATTGCAAGCGTCTCCTCCGAGGAAATCCGCAATCCGCAATCCGCGATCCGAAATCATGCAGGCGCCTGCGTTGGCCGTCCCGTCCGCGAGATCGAAATCAAAATCATCGCGATCACCGACACGCCGATTGCCACGCTCACCGACGCCCGCGAACTCCCCGCCGGCGAAATCGGCGAGATCATCGTCCGCGGCCCCGTCGTCACCAAAACCTACGACGCGCTCCCCGCGGCCACCGCCGCCGCGAAGATTTCCGACTCTCAACCCTCAACTTTCAACTCTCAACCCGCTGCCGCCGCGGGCGGCAGCGTCTGGCACCGCATGGGGGACTGCGGCTACCTCGACACCGACGGCCGTCTCTGGTTTTGCGGGCGCAAGGCCGAGCGCGTCGTGAGTGGTTCGGGCACCACGCTCTACACCGAGCCCTGCGAACAGGTTTTCCGCGTCCACCCGCGTGCCGCGCGCTGCGCCCTCATCGGCCTCGGGACGCTGGGCGAGCAGCGCCCCGCGCTCGTGGTCGAGACCGCCGTGGCCGACTCCAAGGAAGCCCGCACGCTCGCCCGCGAACTCCGGGCCCTGGCCCGCGAGCACCCGCACACCGCCGCGATCAAAACGTATTATTTCCGCCCGCATTTCCCGGTCGACGTCCGCCACAACGCCAAGATCCACCGCCTCACCCTCGCGCGCTGGGCCGCCACCGCCAAAGGCTACGAGTCCGACCCCAAGCGCTAAAACGTAGGGGCGTTTAGTGGCTGCGGCGTCCCCGCCGCAGGATCTGTGACGAGAAGTGCACCGCTTAAGTAGCGCAGGCGTCCTCGCCTGCCATCCTTCCTTTTGCAGGCGGGACGCCTGCGCTACTTCTGCCGAAATAATTTCCCTCCGCGTTCTTCCGTGTATTCCGTGTGTTCCGTGGGCACCTCCTCCGTCCTCGTCACCGGTGGCACCGGCTTTCTCGGCCGGCGCCTCGTCGAGCGCCTGCTCGCCGAGGGCCGCTCCGTCACGATTCTCGCCCGCCATTCCTCTGCCGACCTCGAAAAACGCGGCGTACGCTTCATCACCGCCTCACTGGACGACGCGCCCGCCGTCACCGCCGCCTGCGCGGGCATGGACACAGTCTTTCACACCGCCGCCAAGGTCGGCGTGTGGGGCCGCTACGACGATTTTTACCGCACCAACGTACTCGGCACCCGTGCGATCCTTGCCGGCTGCCGCGCGCACGGCGTCCCGCGCCTCGTGTACACGAGCACGCCGAGCGTGGTGTACAACGGCCGCGACCTCGCCGGTGCCGACGAATCCCTCCCGCTCACGACCGCCTGCCCGAGCCCGTATCCGCTCACCAAGGCCCTCGCCGAACGCGAAGTCCTCGCCGCCCACAGCGACACCCTTCGCACCATCGCCCTCCGCCCGCACCTGATCTGGGGCGTGGGCGACCCGCACCTGATCCCCCGCGTGCTCGCGCGCGCCCGCGCCGGCCGCCTCCGCATCGTCGGCACCGGCCAAAACCGCGTGGACATGGTCCACGTCGAAAACGCCGTCGACGCCCACCTCCTCGCGGAGCAGGCCCTCACCGTTTGTCATCTAATAGATGACAAACGATCGGCCGCGGGCCGCGCCTACTTCATCACCAACGGCGAGCCCGTCGTCCTCTGGGACTGGATCAACGGTCTCCTCAAGGCACTCGGCGAGCCGCCCGTGACGAAAAAGATTTCCCTCCGCGCCGCATCCGCCGCCGGTGCCGTCTGCGAAACCCTCTGGCGCATGCTCCCCCTGAACGGTGAGCCGCCCATGACCCGCTTCATCGCCGCCGAGCTGGCCAAGGACCACTGGTTCGACCTCACCGCCGCCCGCCGCGACCTCGGCTACACCCCCCGGATCACGATGGCCGCCGGCACCGCCGAGCTGGTGGAATCGCTGAAGGGCAAAGCCCGCTAATCAGCTTCGCTGCCGCACAGCTTCGAAGAGTGTGATGATCGTCGCCATGGCGACGTTCAGCGAGTCGGCCTGGCCGGCCATGGGAATGCGCACTAGGGTGTCGGCGCTCTTCATCCAGAATTCGCTCAGGCCGTACTGCTCGCTGCCCATCACTACCGCCAGCGGGCCGCGCAGGTCGGTCTGCGTGTAGATATTGGTGGTGTGCGGAGTCGTCGCGGCCGTGCGGATACCCTTGGCCTTCAGCCAGGCGTGGACCTCCCGGCTTTCCGACACCACGAGCGGCACGGAGAAGAGCACGCCGGTCGAGGCGCGGACGACGTTGGGATTAAAAATATCCGTCACCGGGTCGCACACGATCACGGCGTCGCAACCCGCGGCGTCGGCGCTGCGCAGGATCGTGCCGAGGTTGCCCGGCTTTTCGATGGCCTCGACCACGAGGAGGAAGGGCGCGGCAGGCAGCTTGAGGCCGTCGAGCGAGCGTTTCCACTGCGGAGCCACGGCGAGCAGGCCGTCGGGGCGTTCGCGGTAGGCCACCTTCGCGAAGGCGTCCTTCGTCAGCTCAAACGCCTGCGCGCCCGCCGCCTGGGCCTGCGCGATCAGGGCCGGCTCGTTTTCGCCGAGAAACCACTCGGGAGAAAAATAGATTTCCTGCAGGGCCACGCCCTTTTCGAGGGCACGACGGATCTCGCGGTAACCCTCGACGAGGAAGACGCCCGCCTCGTCGCGCGGACGCCGGTCACGCAGCTTCACGAGCTGCTTCACGCGCGGATTCTGGAGACTGGAGATCTTTTCGGGTGTGCCCACGGAACACACGGAACACACGGAATCGGGATACTTCAAAATCCTTTTTCTTTCGCCTGCTTCCGTGTATTCCGTGTGTTCCGTGGGCAAAAAGAAATTCAACGACCAGCCGTTTCCCTACCATCATGAGTTGGAGCTCGAGATCTCGACGCTCACCAATCTCGGCGTGGGCCTCGGCCGCGTGCCGCTCGGCGAGGGCCAGTGGGTCGTGATGGTGCCGTTCACGCTGCCCGGCGAAAAGGTCCGCGCGCGCGTCTTCCGCAACCACAAGAATTTCTCCGAGGCAGACCTCGTCGCGGTCGTCACGCCGTCGCCGCACCGCACCGATCCGCGCTGCCCGCTCTTCGGCCGCTGCGGCGGCTGCCAATACCAGCACCTCACCTACGCCGAGCAGCTCAAGTGGAAACGCCAGCAGGTCGAGGAGCTCCTCAAGTACATGGCGGGCGTCGAGTATCCCGTGTCGCCGGTGATCGGCTCGCCGCGCGAGTACGGCTACCGTTCGAAGATCACGCCGCACTTCCACGCGGAGCAGCGCGAGGCCGACCGCGCCGCGGGCCGCGAGCCCGCCATCGGTTTTCTGAAGCAGGGCACGCGTTTCGACATCCTCGACGTGCCGCACTGCGACATCGCGACGCCGGAGATCAACGCGAAGCTCACCGAGGTCCGCGCCAAGACCCGCGCGCGCCTCGCCGCCGGCGAGTACAAGCGCGACGCCACGCTGCTCCTCCGCCACGCGCAGGAGGGTGTGATCACCGATTACGACGCCATCATCACCGAGGTCGTGGGCGACCTGAAGCTGCACTTCCTCGCGCGCGATTTTTTCCAGAATAATCCCTTCATCCTCCCCGCCTTCACCGGCTACGTGCGCGCGCAGGCCGCCGCGAGTGGGGCGCGTTTCCTCGTCGATGCGTACTGCGGCAGCGGGCTCTTTGCACTCACGGCCGCACCCGCCTTCGAGCGCGTGGCGGGCGTCGAGATCAGCGAGACCTCCGTGCGTTTCGCCCGCGAAAACGCCGCGGCGAACAATATCGCCAATGCCACGTTTCTCGCGGGCGACGCCTCCGCGATCTTCGCGGGCCTCACGTTTCCGCCGGCCGACACCGCGGTCATCATCGACCCGCCGCGCAAGGGCTGCGACCAGTCGTTCCTCGACCAGCTCTTCGCCTTCGGCCCCCGCGCGGTCGTGTACGTCTCGTGCGACCCCGCCACGCAGATGCGCGACCTCCGGCACTTCCTCGCCGCGGGCTACGCGCTCACCGCCGCACAACCCTTTGACCTTTTCCCCCAGACCCGCCATCTGGAGTGCGTCCTCACGCTACAAAAACAAGGTTGATGAATAGGGTTTTAACCCTATTTAGTAAATTCGACTTATTCCATGTTCTCCAAAGCTTCATCCGGCACGCACCCTTGGAAATTCTTCCGCACCGGCGGCCTCGACCAGGTTTCCCTCACCACCGGTGCCGATCTCCTCGCGCTGGATACGCTCGACCAGAAGCTCTGGGTCGCCCTCAGCTGCCCCGTCAAAGGTCTCGAGCTCGATGAGAAGACGCTCGCACTGATCGACTCCGACGCCGACGGCCGTATCCGCGTACCGGAGCTGCTCGCCGCCGTGAAGTGGGCCGCAGCGCGCCTCAACGACGCCGGCGATCTCCTCCGGGGCGACGCCGCCCTGCCCATCGCCGCGATCAATGGCACGACGCCCGAGGGCGCCATCCTCGTTTCCTCCGCGAAGCAGATCCTCATCAACCTCGGCAAGAAGGACGCCGCCGCGATCACCGTCGCCGATGCAGCCGACACCGCGAAGATCTTTTCCGCCAGCCCGCTCAATGGCGACGGCGTCATCCCGCCCGAGGCCACCGACCAGGCCGGCGTGCAGGCGCTCATCAAGGACATCATCGCCTGCGTCGGCGGCACCGCGGACCGCACCGGCTCCATCGGCGTGACCTCGGAGCAGATCGACAAGTTCTTCGCCGACCTCGCCGCCTACGTCGCGTGGGTCGAGCAGAGCGCGGGCAAGGAAATCGCCATCCTCGGCGACGGCACCGCCGCCGCCGTCACGGCCCTCAAGGCCGTCCGCGCCAAGGTCGACGACTATTTCGCGCGCACCAAGCTCGCCGCCTTCGACGGCCGCGCCCTCGGCGCCCTCAACCGCAGCGAGACCGAGTACCTCGCCATCGCCGCGAAGGACATGAAGATCACGGCCGAGGAAGTCGCCGTCTTCCCGCTCGCCGCCATCGCCGCCGGCAAACCCCTCCCGCTCCTCGAGGGCGTCAACCCCGCGTGGGCCGCCGCGCTCACCGCGTTTCACGCGCAGGCCGTCGCGCCCCTCTACGGCGCGGACAAGGCCACCCTCACCGCCGCCGAGTGGACCGACCTCAACGCCCGCTTCGCCGCGTGCGAGACGTGGCTCGGTGGCAAGGCCGGCGGCGCGGTTGAGAAACTCGGGCTGCCCCGCATTCGCGAAATCCTCGCGAGCACCGGCCGCGCCGAACTCGCGCGGCTCGTCGGCCTCGACAAGAAGCTCGAGCCCGAGTTCAAGGCCATCAGCGACGTCGAGCGCCTCGTGCGCTACCACCGCGACCTGCGCACCCTGCTGCACAACTTCGTCAACTTCGCCGACCTGTACTCGCGCGACCGTCTCGCCTCCTTCCAGGCCGGCACGCTCTTCCTCGACAGCCGCAGCACCGAGCTCTGCATCCGCGTCGACGGCCCCAATCCCCTCGCGGCCATGAGCAAGGTGTACATCGCCTACTGCTCGTGCACCCGCGCGGGCAGCCCGGCGATGAACCTCGCCGCCTGCTTCACGCAGGGCGACAGCGACTACCTCTTCGTCGGCCGCCACGGTGTGTTCTACGACCGCGCCGGCCGCGACTGGGACGCCGTGATCACCAGCATCGCCGACAACCCGATCAGCATCCGTCAGGCGTTCTGGTCGCCGTACAAAAAATTCATCCGCATGGTCGAGGAGCAGGTCGCGAAGCGCGCGGCCGCCGCCGACGCCGAGGCCACCAACCGCCTGAGCGCCGCCGCCGAGCTGACCGCCAACGCCGACAAGGCCGCCCCCGCTGCGCCGGCCGCCGCCCCGAAGAAGATCGACGTCGGCACGGTCGCCGCCCTCGGTGTCGCCGTCGGCGCGATCGGTGGTGCCGTCGGCGCTGTCGTCACCGGCCTCGCCAAGCTCGCCCCCTGGCAGCTGCCCCTCGTCTTCATCGCGCTCATGCTTGTGATCTCGCTGCCCTCGATGGCGATCGCGTGGCTCAAGCTCCGTCAGCGGACGCTCGGCCCCATCCTCGAGGGCAACGGCTGGGCCGTGAACGGCCGCGTGAAGATCAACATCCCCTTCGGCACCGCGCTCACCGATCTCGCGGTGCTCCCCCCCGGCGCGCAGCGCTCGCTGGAGGATCCCTACGAGGACAAGGAAGCGAAGAAGCGCCGCCGCCAGGCGCTGCTGCTCGTGGTGCTACTCCTCATCGCCGCCGCCGTGGTGATCCGCTGGTACCGCGTGAAGACCGGCCGCTACTTCTGGCAGTCCGCGCCCGTGGCCACGGCGCCCGCCGCGCCCGCGGCAGCGCCGGCGAAGTAAGGTCCTGATTCACCGCGCCTCGATCCACTCCGGCGCGGAGTACTGTTCGGTCAGCCCGCTGACCTCGTCTTCGTTCAACTCGGGCCACGGTACCGCCGTGGCCTCCGCGCCGAGCAGCGTCCCGAGCAGCGCGGTGAAGTCCTCGTAAAATCGATCCCAGTCAAACGCTGCGCCGCCTGCGGCCGTCCCTACCGCCGGCCGCCAGAGCGAGCCTTGGAACAGCAGCCCGCGCTTGTTGCGCTTCTGCGCCGCGCCGGCGATTTTTTCGCCCGTGCCCGTGTGCACCACGTCGTAGAGTTCCGCGCGCTGGAAGCACACGCCCTCCGGTCCCGCGGTCTCCGTCGGCTCGGTGGTTTTCTTTGCCACCGCGGGCACGCCCTGTCGCTGCAGCGCCGCCGCGATGCACTCGTGCACCTCGCGGTAGCTCTGCGTCGCGCGCACGTCCTCCAGCGGATGCCCGCGGGGGATCACGAGCGCGTACGTCCAGTCGTCGCGGTGATCGACGATCCCGCCGCCCGTCGCGCGCCGGCACAGGTCAAAGGTTTCCCCCGGTGGCAGTGCGCTCTGCACGAAGGCGATCTTCTGGCTGTAGCCAAAGGTAAATGCCGGCCCGCGCCACCCGTAGTGTCGGAAGCGCGGGACGTCCGCCTGCGGGTACCGCTGCAGCAAAAGAAAATCCACCGCCATGTTTTCCGCGGCGCCCGCGGTGCGAATCGGAAGGAGATGCAGGTTCATGAAAAGACGCGCGGACCATTACACCAAGGCTGCGCAGGAAGCAAAGGCACGATCTGAGATGCGGAGGCGTACCGGGTGAACAGGACTCGACCCCTTGGCATATTCCCTGCACGCCAGACGCATGACCGCCTTCCTCTTCCCCTCTTTTCTCCGTCGCTGGCGGCCGGTCCTTGCGCTGCTGGGTGGTCTCGCACTCTTCGCTCCGGTCATGGCTTTCGCCGCCACGCCCGTCCCGCCGCCGCCGGGGCGCGGGCTCTTTATGGACCTCGTCGCGACGGTGCGGGACAGCAAGGTCCGCGTGTCGTTTTACCAAAGTACGCGCTTCTGGCAGAGCCCGACGGGCAAGGCCAAGGACCCCAAGCTCGTCCTGCGGATTTACAGGAAGGAAGTCCCGAGCCTCGTCTTCGGCATTGATTACGAGGAGATCCTCAACGACCTCCGGCCCGTCGCCGCCGACCTGATTTGGAATGGACCGCTGCCCGCGATCAACGAGCGCAAATACGAGTTCACCGACGAGCACGTGCAGCCCGGCCACACGTATGTCTATTGGGTCTCCTCCGATCAGGGCGACGCGCCGACCGGTCCGAAGGCCGCACGTGTGCGCGACCCGCAGACCTTTTGGCCGCAGGACGAGACCGAGCGCCGCATGGCTGCGCTCGCTGCGCGCTATCCGCAGCTCGTGTCCGAGAGCGAGATCGGACGCACCGTGCTGGGCCGGCCGATCCACGCGCTGCGCATCGGCAACCGCGAGCGCTGCATCGCCTTGGTCGGCGCCGTGCACGCCGGCGAGTCCGGCCCGGAGCTGATCGTGCCCGCGTTGGAGAGGATCCTTGCCGAGCACCCCGAGGTGCTGCGAGAGGTCGGCATCGTCGCCGTGCCGACCGTCAACATCGACCAGCGCCAGCGGCTCGCCGAGGGCTATCCTTACTACCTGCGCAAAAATGCCGCCGGCGTGGACATCAACCGCAACTTTGCCGCCCTCTGGGGCGAGGTCTCCTACGCCTACGGCCTGATCAGCGCCGACCCCGAAGCCGCGACGTATTTCGGGCCGCGTCCGGTCTCGGAGCCCGAAGATGTCGCGATTACTGCCTTGGTGGCGCAGACCAAACCCCTCGCGCTGTTCTCCTTTCACTGCGTCGCCGCGCTGACTGGCACGGACTTCGTGCGCTCCACCGCGAGCGCGGGCGACGCCGCGTACACGCAGAAGTGTGAGGACGTGGCCAAGGTGTACGTCGAGGCTGCGGCTGGCCCGACGCCGGGCCCGCACTCGCGGCTCTTCTGCACCGGCGGCAGTCTGCCGACCCTCATGTGGAAGGAGTACGGTGCGCCCGCTTTCGACCTCGAAGGCACCGAGCTCGCGCCCTTCGGCGACA
Source organism: Verrucomicrobiota bacterium (assembly GCA_018239845.1). Lineage (GTDB taxonomy): Bacteria > Verrucomicrobiota > Verrucomicrobiia > Opitutales > Opitutaceae > CAIRCN01. The sequence goes on along the minus strand of JAFEGO010000073.1, from coordinate 1,595 downwards.
TGCCGACCGCGGAGCAGATGGTCCGCTTCCGCGCGATGCACGCGCGCGGCATCCTCGCGACCCTGCGTTTCGTCGCGCAGAAGCCCTAGCTTACTTGACCGCGAGCAAAATGCCGCCGCCGGCGATGAGGCAGATGCCGCAGGCGCTTTTCCAGGTGATCGGTTCGTGCAGGAACAGCGCGGCGAAGAGGAGCACGAAGACCACGCTCAGCTTGTCGATCGGCGCAACGCGCGAGGCTTCGCCCAGTTGCAGCGCGCGGAAATAGCAGAGCCAGGAGAGCCCCGTCGCCAGCCCGGAGAGGATGAGGAAGAGCCAGTGCCGCTTGCTCAGGGTCGTGAGCGCGGCGGACTCCTTGGTGGCAAACGCGATGACCCAGACCAGCACCAGCACGACGCAGGTGCGGATCGCGGTGGCGAGGTTGGAGCCGATGTTGGCCACCCCGAGCTTGGCGAAAATCGCGGTCAGGCCGGCGAAGAAAGCGGAGAGCAGCGACCAGGTGAGCCAGTTCATGGGGAAATAAGTTCAGCCCTTGCCTTGCGCCCAAGCATGCAGGGCCGGCGGGACTTTCAAAGTCGCAAGTTGCTCGGCGAGGCTTTGCGGCTTGGTCCGCAAGGTGCCGGCCAGCGGTGCGAGATCGAGGGCGAGGCAGGCTTGGCGGCCCTTCGCGATCTCGGGGGTTTCGGCGCGCGTGACGGGGATGATCGGGGCGCGCGCTTCGGAAAGTTTGAAATGCTCGCGGATGCGGCGGCCGAGTTCGTGGCGGGAGACGAGTTCGGTGCCGGCCCAATGAAAGATGCCGCTGAGATCGGGCCGCGCGGTCAGCTCGAGCAGGACGTCGGCGAGGTTTTGTGCGGTGCAGGGCTGGCGGTACTCGTCGGTGTAGAGCTTGGCGGGGCGGCCCTCGGACCAGCCGAGGAAGAGGCGCTCGTGCAGGCCGCGTTTGCCGCCGGGGCTGTCGCCCATCAGGAGCGGCGCGCGCACGGTGGCGGAGTTGGCCGCGGCGGCGAGTACGGCGCGCTCGCTCGCGAGCTTTTGGTGGCCGTAGAGGTTGATGGGATTCACCGCGTCGGTGAGGCGATACGCTTTTGTATCCGTGCCATCGAAGACCTGCTCCGAGGAGATGTGGATGAGACGCGCGCCGACGCGGTGCGCGAGTTGGGCGAGCTCGGCGGGCAGCGCGACGTTGAGCGCTTCCGAGCGGACCGGATCGGTGTCGCACGCCGCGGGCTCGGAGATGGCGGCGCAGTTCACGATGGCCGCGGGCGTCGCCGCGTGCACGGCGGCCGCGAGCGCGGCGACGTCGGAGAGATCGAGCGAGCGTTGGTGCGCGACGCCCGCGATGGCGCCGGCGTGTCGGCCCACGATACCGGTCACTTCATGGCCGTGCTGCGCGGCGGTTTTCGCGAAGGCTGCGCCGACCAGGCCAGAGGCACCGGTGAGGAAGATTTTCATAGGCTGATTTTTTAGCCACAGATTACACAGATGGGCACAGATAGAATACCAAGCTTCTGATATCTGTGCCCATCTGTGTAATCTGTGGCTAAAATTCGCCTCCGTGCTTACGCGTCGAGCAGCGTCCGGACCGTGAGCAAAAT
>JAFEGO010000072.1 GCA_018239845.1 Verrucomicrobiota bacterium | reverse complement strand
TTGAGGCAGGTGCCGTTTTGATTGAAGAGGTGCTCGTGGTGGAGGTGGTGCACCTTGGAGAGGTCCAGCCCGCGGGCGCGGTACTGGGTGTGCTTCAGCGCCATCTCGCCATCGACGTAGAGCACGGGGATGTGATCCGGCGCGGGCGCAGGCGGAGGATCGAGCTCGAGCCCGGCGGTGACTGAAAGGGTGGCAGAGGCGGGTTCGTGCCCTGAGGGGGAGGAAGAGGAGGAGGAGGAGGAAGATGGGGCGGGGGCGGGCTCACCGGCCTTCCACAGGCCCAGGGGGCGGCGGCAGGAGATGGCGCCGGGCAGGGCCATGGCCAGCCAGGTCTTGCCCACGCCGCGCGGGGCGTAGATGTAGCCCAGATCCCCCTGGCAGAGCCACTGGTCCAGCAGCGCGGGCCGTGGCGGGATGACAAGGGCCGCGAGCTGCTCTGCCGTGAGGACAAACTGCGCCAGCGGCGGCCGTGGCGGCGGCTGCCCCGGCACCGCTTGCGCAGGGGCAGGCTGCCCCAAGGCGCTGCCGGCATGGACCTGCGGTGCCGCAGCGGGCAGGCCGGTGCTGTGCGTCTGGGTGGCGCCCTGCGCGGGTAACGCGCTGCGTGCGCGCTGGCGCTCGCGTTCGGCGAGTTCTTCGGCGGTGGGTATGAAGGGTGTGGCTAGGTTCATGGTGTGTGGTTCTATGTGTTAGGGTGTGGTATTGACTGAAAATTGCGGGTGGCTTGCGGTTCGTTGTTCCTGTTTCCTGGTTCTTGGTTGGCGGAATCGTCCTCGTCCTCCTACTCGATCCTATGGCTTCGAAAGCAGAGGCATTGGGAGTGGCGAGAGCGGCTGTTCTCGGTTCTGCGTTGATGTTGAGGGCCAAAGGGGGCGCAGTGATCGAGGACGAGTTCGAGCAGGATTTAAAACGACGGATGCACCACCAGATCGGGTTTGGGGAAGAGGCCCTCTCGCAGTCCGGCGGTGGATTCTTCATCCAGGCCGGTGGTGCAGTCGTTGAGGTCCTTGACGGGCATGCCATCCGTGCGGCGCAGCAGGTTGAAATCGAAGAGGTCCACCGCGCAGCCCACCTCAGCGAGCTGCAAGGCCCACTTGCGGGCGCTTTTGACACCGCCGCCGTCGGCATCGGCATGCGGGTAGATGCGCACGCGGCGGCCGCGCATGAGCTCCAGCGCCCCGGGATCCATCTTCGCGCCCGTGCCGCGCCCCAGCATGGTCACGGGCAGCACGTCCCAGCGTTCCAGCTCATGGGCAAAGTGCAGCGCCGCCAGGTAGTCGGGCCCGCCCTCCACCAGCAGCAGCGTGCGGAACTGCGGCAGGCGCCGCAGCACCGCCGCGCCCAGCGGCCAGCGGCCAGCTCTTGCGGGAGCCGCGCAGGGTGTGCGCCTTGCGCCGGCCCAGCGGGCCGCACTCCTGGAAGGGCATGCCATCGATCCGCCGCGCCTCGGCGATGCGGCTGGCGGCGTCCGTCAGCAGCCAGCAGCGGTAGCCCTGTACGATGGCAAAGGTGAGCGTGCGCAGCGCCAGCGCCAGGGACACGGCCTCCGGCGTGAGGCGGCGCGTCTCCGCCACCAGCAGCCGGTCCTCCGGCCTGCCGCTCTGCAGGGGCACGCGCATGCCGTCCGGGTGCTCCTCCGGCTGCGGCGGCAGCAGCGCGGTGGCCTGCTCCTTGAAGGAGGCGCGGCGTGCGGAGGCTGCGCGCGGCGCGTGGCCCGGTGCCTGCGGGCGCACGCCGGCCATCTCCAGAAACACCTTGAACGCCTCCCCCTTGCTGAGCTGCCGCGCCATGGCGATGAAGTCGATCACGTCCCCGTTCTGGCTGGTGCCGTAGTCCTTCCAGCGCTTCCCGTCCTTGGAGATGGAGAAGGAGGGGTTCTTGTCCTCGCGGAAGGGCGAGCGGCAGCTCTCCGCAGGCCGCCCCTCCAGCCCGAGCTTCTGCCACACCTCCGGGATGAGCAGCCGCTCCTTGAGTGCTGGTATGTCGTGGTGTGCCTGTCGCGTGGTGTTCATGGTGCGGGCGGGCTGGAGGGTTCAAAGTGAAAGGCTCAAAGGTGAAGGGGGCGCGGCGCATGAGGGCGCGCGGGATCGAACTCGTGCTCGATCAAAGCGCGCTGCAGGCGGGTTGTTCCTTGTTCTTGGTTCCCCTCCGGAGTGGGCTTTATGCCAAAGAATGGTAGTACGTGGTATTCAGAGACGCGGGCTTTCCCGGCGGGGGAGCCTGTGCCGGGGCGCTGGACCGGCGCGGTTGCGGCGGTGTGGCCGGGGGCGGCGTGCGGGGCATGGAGGGCGCGTGGTTTCATGGTCGTGAAGGGGGTGCGGATCCTGGCATCCGCACGCACGGCCTGCGGTGTTGCTGCAAGACGGCGCATGTGGATGCAATAACGGATTGGGTCCCGATTTTCAGAAGTCAACGAACTTTTGCATCCACGTGCAAAATCCGGCGTTCACCGCTGCTGCACGCTGCTATAAACGTGGTAGTGTGTGGTATGAAGTCGGGCGTGCCGCGCTGCCCGGTCGTGGGATGGGTGTGGCGCAGGCGCGTCAGCCCTTCGAAGCACGTCTTGTCCTCCGTAGCTCGCAGAGCGAAGGGGGGGGGGGAAGTGCGAAGCATGGGCCCGTCTGGCAGCGTACGGCAGGCGCATGGGCGTACGGACGTCCTCGCAGTCGGGCGGTTTGGCGGCGGGGGCGGTGGAGCATGGCAGGCCTTCGACGCCAAACACACCCAACCTACGGCCTGAGCGCTGTGCTGACCGGGCCGTGGGATGGGTGTGGCGCAAGCCCGCCCATCTGGCAGCGTACGGCAGGCGCATGGGCGTACGGACGTCCTCGCAGTCGGGCGGTTTGGCGGCGGGGGCGGTGGATGCTGCCGCCTTTTTTGACGCCAAACACACCCAACCTACGGGCTGAGCGCTGTGCTGCCTGATTGCTTTCGGCAGGTCATGGTATCACCTGCTTCCGCCCTTGTCCTCGGCCTCCGCCTTGTCGAAGAGTTCTTTGATCTTCGCGCGGCGCACTTCCTCGGGGGAGTTGCGGAATTTCTCGTCCGCAAAGTGCTGCCTCAAGGCTTCGCGAAACTGCTCTCTGGCCCGGTCAGACAAACTCTCGTAGCGTCTGCGGTCCTCATCCGTCGGGCCGCGGCGGGGTGCGGCGTCCGGTGGCTTTTCTCCCGGCCCGGCAGCGGCGTCTTTGGGGGCATCCGCAGGCGCGGGTGCGGCGGCTTTGGCGGCAGGCCAGGTCTCCATGGGGGTGATGCTGAGGGAGTACACCACGCCGGAGATCTGCATGAGCTCGTAGCTGCGCCCCGGCTGCAGCAGCAGCATGCCCGTGGCGCCGTTTTTCTTGAAGCTGTAGGTGCTCATCACGGCCTGCCCTGAGCCCGGCATGCCAAAGGTCTGGCTGGGTACGCGGGTGGTCACGGCCAGGGAGTAGCCCAGCCTCAGGCCGCCGCCCTCCAGCTCGGAGAGTTCGCCGCGCACGGAGAGGTCGGCGCCGTGGGGATCATCCGCCGTGGGCATGGCCAGGCAGCCATTGATCTGGAAGGAGGCGGAGCAGGTCTGCGCGGAGAGCTCGCCGCTCTTCCGGCCCTTTTCCGTCGCGCTGATGAGGATGCGGTAGTTTGCCCCCAGCAGCGGCGTCTCCCTTTCAGCCTCGGCGGAGTCGAGTGACGGTGGTGCAGCCAGCGGGTGGCGCACCGGTGGCGGCAGGGTGACGGTTTTTCTTTCCTGCGCAGCGGCCGGCATGAGGCCCGCGCCGAGCGT
>JAFEGO010000071.1 GCA_018239845.1 Verrucomicrobiota bacterium | reverse complement strand
TATATTCGCGCCCATTTCACCAGAGCCGAGCTGACGGGCATAATCCCATTCGATTTTTTTTGGGAATATAAAGCCCAGCTATCCGGCCAATCCGGCTGATCAGCGAATTACTTCACATTCACTGCGACCAGCATTGTAATACTCTTTTCGCATGTCCGTTAAAAACCAGCTCAGACTCCTCCTCGGCGGCCTCTCCGGCCGCCGCAGCGGCCAGCCGACTTCCACGGCGCACTCGGCCACGCGGGAGTTCCTGGATCGCAGCCGGTTCATCGCCGTCCTCATCTTCGTCTTCACGGTCGCGGCCATTGTGCTGATCAGCTCCGCGGGTCTCTCGACCCTCAGCGTGCCGGTGCTGCCCAACCAGGTCGCCACGATGCGCGTCACCGCCAGCGCGTCCTTCACCTACCCCAGCGATGAGCGCACCCGCATCGCGCGGGAGCAGCTCATCGACCGCGTGCCGCCCGTTTACCGCCTCGACTTCGAGCCGTGGCGCAATTTCGAGACCGCCGCGCGCGACCTGCTTGCCCAGCTCGAGATCCTCGACAACACCCGCCCCTCCGGCCGCACCTCGATCTTCAACTCGGCACCTTCCTCCGACCCCCGAGTCCCCCTCGCCGCGCTCAACGGCATTGTCGATGCCTTCAACGCCCGCGGCGGCTACCACGTCAGCGTCGAGGACATCGCCACGATCTACGGCGCGGGCGATGCCAAGGCCCGCGCCGCCCTTTTCGACAACGGTTTCGCCGCCCTCCGCGACATCGCCACCGAGGGCGTGCACGACGACGCCCTGCGCAACGCCGGGCCCGACAATATCACCGTTTTCCAGATCGCCCGGCCCGATGGCGCCGTCACCCAGCGCCCCGTGCAGTCGCTGGAGGACGCCCTCACCTTTCTCCGCGTCACCCTCGTCACCGAGGGTCAGCCCCGCGCCGTCACCAGCGCCCTCTTCCGCCTCTTCCGCAACGGCGTCACGGCCAACCTCATCTTCGACCGCGACGCCACGCACCAGCGCGAGCAGCTCGCCGTCAGCCAGCTCAAGCCCGTCATGGGCAGCGTCGTCCGCGGCCAGACCATCATCGAGCCCGGCCAGCGCGTCAGCCCCGAGCAGTACGAGATGTTCCTCGCCCACCGCCAGTACTTGCTCGAGCACACCGACACGCAGCTCGACGAAAACCTCACTCTCTTCGGTCGCATCCTCCTCGTGCTCGCGATGGTCGTCGCCAGCGTCATCTACATCCGCCTGGAGGACCGCGAGACGCTCCAGAGCAACGTCCGCCTCTGCCTCCTCGCCCTCGTCGTCATCGTCAACCTCGCCCTCGTCCGCCTCGTGTACTCGCTCGGCGGCGCCGACTTCTTCATCCGCGACGGCTCGTGGGCCAGCACCCTGCCCTACGTCGCGCCCACCGCCCTCGCCCCGCTCATCGTCGCCATCCTCATCGACGCCGGCTCCGCCATCTTCATGGCGCTGCTGATCTCCATTTTCACCGGCCTCATCTACGGCAACCGCCTCGACCTGATCATCCTCACCTTCCTCGCCTCGCTCGTCGCCATCTTCGGCTGCCGCGAGGTCCACAAGCGCGGCCGCGTGGTGCGCGCCGCCCTCACCGGCGGCCTCACGCTCGCGCTCTACGCGCTGCCTGTCGGCTTCGCCGATTCCGTGCCCGTCGCCACCCTCCTGCGCCAGATGGCCGCCGCCCTGGCCACCGGCCTCCTCACCGGCATGGCCGTCGTCGGCATCCTCCCCGTCCTCGAATCCCTCTTCAAGCGCACCACCGACATCACCCTCCTCGAGCTCACCGACTACAACCACCCGCTCCTCCGCCGCATGCAGCTTGAGGCTCCGGGCACTTATCACCACTCCCTGATTGTCGCCCAGCTCGCCGAAAACGCCGCCAGTGCCATCGGCGCCAATCCCCTCCTCGCCCGCACCTGCGCCCTCTTCCACGATATCGGCAAGACCGCCAATCCCACCTGCTTCACGGAAAACCAGCGCGACCGCGCCAACCCCCACGACCAGCTCGCCCCCGCCGAGTCCGCCCGCATCATCAAGCAGCACGTCTCCGACGGCGTGGACCTCGCCCTCCGGCACAATCTCCCCCGCTCGGTCATCGACGTCATCCGCCAGCACCACGGCACCACGCTTGTCCGCTATTTCTACCAACGCGCCGTCGAACTTTCCCGCGCGCCCTTCGCCCCCCGGCCCGATCCGCTCGCCCCGGCGGTGGACGAATCCGCCTTCCGCTACGACGGCCCCAAGCCCCAGTTCAAGGAGAGCGCCATCATCGCCCTCGCCGATGGCGTCGAGGCCGCCACGCGCAGCCTGCGCCAGACCAGCGCCGAGCAGCTCGGCGAACTCATCGACCGCATCGTGCACGACCGCGTGGAGGCCGGCGAACTCGACGAGTCTCCGCTGACCTTCGTCGAGCTGGCCCGCGTGAAACACAGTTTCCAGCACACCCTCCTCAACATGCTCCACGGTCGCGTCGCCTACCCCTCCACCGACCTCACCCCCAGCGTCGCCAAGGGCTGAGCCCGGCCCGCTTTCCCGCCCTTTCGTCCGCCCGTCCATGCCCGCCTCTCCGCGCGAAATCGCCATCGCCAACCGCCACCCGCGCCTCCGCTTCGACCGTCGCGCCCTCCTCCGCGCCATCCACCGGCTCGACGCCGATTTTCAAAAATCGAAAACTCAGAATCGAAAATCGAAAATCCTCACCTGCCCCCCCGGCGAACTCTCCCTCGTCTTCCTGACCGACGCCGCCCAGACGCAGCTCCACGCCGATTTCCTCGCCGACCCGACGCCCACCGACGTCATCACCTTCGAGGGCGACCCTGCGCTCGGCACCGCCGGAGAGATCTGCGTCTCTGCCGACACCGCCGCCACCTACGCCAAGGCCCACGGCCGCGACTTCAGCACCGAGCTGCTCCTCTACGTCGTTCACGGCTGGCTCCACCTCGCCGGCTACGACGATCTCCAGCCCGTCAAGAAGCGCGCCATGCGCCGCGCCGAGTCCCGCGCCATGAAATTGTTACAGGCTCATTCGGATTGCCTCCCCGCCTTCCGCTTGTATCAAAAATAGCATGTCAACTTCGCTCCTTCGGTTGCTTGCCCTGGCGGGCCTGCTCGCCTTCGCCTCGTTGGCCTCCTCCCAAGCTCAAGGAACACCTCCCGCGGTCCCAATCGGCAACTCCATTCCCGGAGGCAGCCGGGTCATCGTCGCGCTGGGCTACACCGATTATAGCGGCATTCAACCGATCATGGCCATCCCGCCGCCACCGCCGGTCAATGTTCAGGTTGGCTCCGGGCTGACCATCACCACCGGCTATGATGACGCGACCATAGAATCGGTCCAGTGGACCAAGAACGATATCGCCATTCAAAACCTTCCTGTCGGGTTTAATATCCTGTCTTTCGCCAGTGCCACCGAAGCCGACTCAGGCTATTACTCGGCCGCGGTGACGATCGGCGGGGTCGTCAAGCCGACCAATCGGATTCTCATCCGCGTGACCAATCCCCCGCGCCAGCAGCTGCTCAACCTCTCCTCGCGCACCACGATCAGCCCCGCCAATCCCAACCTGATCGGCGGTTTTGTCATCGCGGCGAGCCCGGGCCAGCTCAACGAGAGCAAGCAGCTGTTCATCCGCGCCGTCGGCCCTTCGCTCGCGGCCCACGGCGTTGCCCAACCTCTGTTGCATCCCACGCTCCATCTTTTCCGGGCCAACGGCTCCGAGGTCCCGGTGTTTATCCCGGCTTCAAGCAGCCCCTACCATTCCGCATTTGAGCAGGCGACCGGCGCCTTCCCTCTACCTCCGGGGTCGGACGACGCCGCCACGGTCGTCACCCTTCCAGCCGGCGTTTATTCCGTTCATGCTTCGAGTAAGGATGGCGGCACGGGCGATGTGCTGTTGGAGATTTATGAAGTTCCGGCGTCGACCATTCAAATCCCCTTCACCGCCCTCCCCACCACCGTTCCGTCCAACCGGCCCGGCGGCAACTGACACGTTCAGCTTCTTCCTGCGTTTTTCCGTGCCTTTGGCGCAGGGGCTGCACTATGTCGTGTCCCCATGCCCGGTCGACCGACTCCCGTACCCACTTCCGACGCCTCGCCCATCGTCAGCTTCCGCACGGCGTTTTTCTCCGGCCTGCTGCTGCTCGCGCCGCTGTGGGTCACCATCTGGGCGTTCTTCCAAGTCATCGCTCTGCTCGGCGGCACCTTCCGCCCGCTCTATGAGCATCTGCTGCCGGACTCCTTGCAGCGCATCCCCTTCCTCTGGGATTTCCTCAGCACCATCGTCGTCCTCGGCCTCATCACGCTGATCGGCTATTTGTCCCGCTACGTCTTCGGCAAGTACTTCCTCGAGGTCGGCGAGCGCATCATCCACGGCATCCCGGGCCTCGGCCACGTTTACAACACCGTCAAGCAGATCGTCGATACCTTCGGCTCCCAGAACCGCAATGTCTTCAGCAAGGTCGTGCTCGTGCAGTTCCCCCGCCAGGGCGCGTGGACGCTCGGCTTCCTCACCAACAAGGCCCAGGGCGAGGCCCAGCTCAAGACCGGCGCCGGCGAACTCTGGACGGTCTTCGTCCCCACCACGCCCAATCCCACCGGCGGCTACCTCCTGATGTTCCCGCCCCACGAGGTCATCGAACTCGAGATGTCCGTCGGCGACGGCATGAAGATGATCATCTCCGGCGGCGCCGTCGTCCCGCCCTGGCCCGCGCCCAAGCCCACCGCCTGAGCCGCGGCCTCCAGCCCTCAACTCTCAGCCCTCAACTCTCAACTGCGTCTGTGCCCGCCCTCCCGCTGCAAACCGACGCCTTCGTCCTCGCGCGACGCCAGCCCACCGATTCGTTCCAGACTTTCTCCGTTTTCACCGTCGAGCACGGCGCGCTCCTGATCCTCCATCGCGTCCCGAAAAAAAACTCCGCCACCACGGTGGCCCTCGACTTGTTCGACGAGGTTTCCCTGCTCCTCGAAAGCTCCAACCAGGGCCAGACGTGGTTCGTGAAGGAGGCCCGCCTGATCACCCGGCACGCCGGCCTCGGCCGCAGCTACGCCACGCTCGCCGCAGCCTCCGACCTCGCCAAGCTCATCACGCGCAACGCCGTCCAGGAGGAGGGCCGCGCCACTGTCGCCACCCTGCTGCGCACCGCGCTCGCCGCCCTCGCCGCCGGCGCCCCGCCCGCCGTCGTGTGGCTGAAAAGCCTCTATAGTTTCGCCCGCGACGAGGGTTATCCGGTGAAGCAGCAGTGGCTCCCCACGCTCCCCGCTGACCTCCGCACCACCGCCACGCATCTCCTACACACCCCGCTCGCCGAACTCGAAAAATCCGCCCACCCCGAGGCCGCGTCGCTCGCCGCGCACCTCGCCACCTACCTCCGCAGCCACGCCGAACTCCACCTCGATTGAGTTCTGCCCATCCGTGTGCATCCGTGTCCATCCGTGGTTAAATTGATTTCGTCCGCATGGATTTCTCCCTCGACCAACGCACCGCATCGCTGAGCGTCGGCGAGTTTTCCGATTTCTCGACCGGCCCCCGCGACACCCCTGCCAGCGGCGCACAGGGCATCTGGCGCGCCCAGCTCGGTACGCACTGGCACAACGAGCTGCGCGCCCAGGCCACCGCCGACGTACCCGCCACCGAGTTTGAAATTCCGATCACCGGCCAGATCTTTCACCAAGGCTGGACCATCACGCTGACCGGCCGCATCGACCAGCTTCTGCGCAGCCCCGCCACGCTCCGCGAGATCAAGACCGTCACCCGCCCCCTCCCCGCCGACGAGACCGAACTCCGCCGTGACTACCCGTCCTATTTCGTCCAGCTCGCCACCTATGCCGCCCTCTGGCGTCAGAATTCCGGCTCCCCGACTCCGCCTTCAACGTTCGAAGTTCAAAGTTCAAAGTTCGAAGTTCAAAGTTCGTTCGTCCGCAGCGAACTCTGCTTCGTCGAGGTGGGCTCCGGCCTCGCCCAGACCGTTACGCTCACGCCGGCCGACGACACGTTTTTCCGCGTCCAACTCGAGCGCGTCGCCGAGTTTCTCAACCTCCGCTTGCGCGCCCGCGAGCGGCTCCGCCATCTCGCCTACCGCTCACCCTTCGCCACCCTGCGGCCCGGCCAGGAGACCACGCAGCACGACCTCACCGCGCTCTTCGAGCGCCAGCCGCTCGTGCTCTTCGAGGCGCCCACGGGCTTCGGCAAGACCGGCGTCCTCCTCGAGTTCGCGCTCGGCCAGCTCCGCTCCGGCCACTTCGACCGCGCCCTTTATCTCACGAGCAAATCCACCGGCCAGCTCCAGGTCGTCCGCACGCTACAGGCAATGACGGTGCCCGACCCCTCAACGCTCAACTCTCAACCTTCAACTCCGGTTACCGCCTGGCACACCCGCAACAAGGCCGAGCACTGTATCAACTCCGTCTTCCACTGTGTGCGCGACCAGTGCGACTTTCTCGCCGGCGCCCCCGAGCGCTGGCCCACGAGCGGACTAGCGCGTTTCTACCTCGACGAAAAACAAGCCCGCGACCTCGACACCCTGCGCGCCGCCGGCCGCGCTGCGCGCATCTGCCCCTACGAAATCACCCGCGCCGCCCTCGCCTTCAACGACGTCTGGATCGGCGACTACAACTACGTCTTCGCCCCCGCCAACCGCACGCTCTTCACCGGTCAACCCGGCTACGATCCCGCGCGAACGCTCCTCCTCCTCGACGAGGCGCACAACCTGCCCTCCCGCGTCGCCGACGCCTACTCGCACGTCCTCACCGCCACCGACGCCCAGCTCGTCCTCACCGAACTCCACCGGCTCCGCGTCCCCACCAACCTCGTTACCGCCTGGGGCGAGTGGGCCCACTTTCTCAACCACCTTCGCGCCACCTCCGCCCTGCCCCTCGGCGACGAAGACGACGCCCGCCACCTCCTCGCCGCCCTCGGCAAACTGATCCCCAACACGCCCCTCGATCTCGCCGAGCTCGGCCCCGTCGCCGCCGACCTCCTCTGGCGTCTTCCTTCGCTCCACGACGAACTCACCGCCACCGATCTCCCCCGCCTCTGGTGGTCGCCCCGCGATGGCGAGCTCCACCTCACCTGCCTCGACGCCGCCCCCGCCATCGGCGCCACCCTCCGCGAATTCGGCGGCGTCGTCCTCGCCAGCGCCACCCTCACCCCCGTGGACGGCTTCTCTGCCGCCTGCGGGCTAGCCTTGGAAACGTCCAAGACCGAAACGCCCGCACCCAAAACCGATACGCCCGCGAAACTCGGCGTCCTCACCAAGCGCGACACCAAGAAACTCTTCCGCCAGCTCACCAGCGCCGCCGAACTCCTACGTATCGAGGAAACGCGCACCGCCGCCCAGCCGGCCCTGATTCGCGCCATCACCCCCTGGCGCGACGGTGCGTACCGCGTCGCCTACGATGCCCGCGTGGACACCACCTTCCAGCACCGCTCGCAGCACTACACCACCACCGCCGCCACGATCCGCGCGCTGGCCTCCGCCGCCCAGCCCGCCCCGGTCGCCGTCTTCTTCCCCTCCTACGCCTACGCCGAATCGATCCGCGCCGAGCTCGCCGCCCTCGCTCCCACCGTCCGCGTCTCCCTCCAGCCCAAGCTCCGCGACCTCGCCGCCCAATCCGCCTGGGTCGAGTCCTCCCTCCCGGCCTCCGACGCGCTCTTCCTCGTTCTCGGCTCCAGTTTCGCCGAGGGTATCGACGCCCTCGGCGGCCGCATCACGCACGCGATGGTCGTCGGCCCCGCGCTCCCCGAGGTCAACGCCGTGCAGCGCGCCCGCCTCGCCGAAGCCACCCGCACCGGCCTCACCCGCGACGAGTCCTTCCGCCGCGTGTACCAGATCCCCGGCATGATCAAGGTCAACCAGGCCCTAGGCCGCCTCGTGCGCGCCCCCGGCCAGCAAGCCCGCGTGATCCTCCACTGCCGCCGTTTCCTCGACCCAGGCTACACCGGCCTCCTCGCCCCCGAGTACCAAAACGGCACCGCCCTCTCCACCGACGCCGACCTCACCGCCTGGCTGCTTTAGACAGAATAAACAAAATGAGCAGAATAGCTCCCGCCTGATTCCGTAAAATTCTGTTCATTCTGTCCCAAACCCCCACCGTCCTCCGCATGCTCCGTCCGTGGCTCCTCATCTTCTGCGCCTTCGCCGCCTTCCTCACCCCGGCACGCGCGCAAACGCTTACGTCATCCCTAAACCAATACAACCGCGTCGAGATCGCCCCGGCCAAGACCTCTATCTACATCGGCAGCGTTACGATGACGATGCCGGTCTTCACCCGCGCCGCCGGCACATACACTGCCGCGTACACCGCCAAGGTCTTCCCCTATTTTTTCTACAACGAGACTGGCACCCTCGCGATCGACGTCTCCGATGACGCCCTGCGCCAGCTCGCCCGCGGCGAACCGATCACCTTCACCGGCCACGGCCGCAACACCGACGGCGAAGAACGCCATATCGAAGGCCGCGCCGTGCCCACCGATGCCACCACCGGCCACATCAAGGTCCGGGTCTTCGTCACGAAGCACATCCAGCTCATCTTCAACACCACCTACCGCTTTCAGCCGTAGGCAAGTAGCGCAGGCGTCCTCGCCTGCTATCGCTCCATGCAGGCGGGACGCCTGCGCTACTTGATCCGACCCGCGCTATCAGCTGATCAGCAGCAACCGTGGTCCTGCGCCCGGCACCGTCGCCGGCGCGCGGTGGATGCACGGCGGCACCGGCGCCCCTTCGTACTGCGCCGCGATACGCCAGAAATGGCCCACCCCAAACGCCCACGGCCGCGCCCCCGGCCGCGCCGCGTAGTGCAGGTCATAGCAATTCTCCGCCAGCCACTCCTCAAACGCCGCGCCCTCGTCGCCGTCAAACTCCCGGAGCAACGCCGCCCGCGTCTCCGCCACGTCCACGCGCCGCACCGCCGCCGCATTCGGCAACCCTTCGCTCGCTGCGCCAAAGTACGTGCAGAGCCACGTGTCCGCCGGCTCCGTCGCCGAATCGACGTGCCACGAAAACACATCCGTCGGCACGATGCCCTCCGCATCGCGCGGATAATCCCAGATCGCATTCAATTCCGGCTGCAGCCCGAGCTCCCGCAGCCGGGCAAAATCCTCCAGCATCATGCCCGCCGCCTCGCGCCCCGCCCCATCCAACGTCAGCGCACCCAACCGCGCCGCATCAAGCTTCACGATCATCTCCTCGCCACGTGCCAACGCCCGCGCCACCGCGGCAAAATCCCCGTGCAACGTGCGCTCCCAACACAGCGCGTTCACGCCGCCCGTCATCGGCGTCTCTACCAATTCAGCAAAACTCTGCACGTGTTTGATTCCGTCTGACATCGCCCGCCATTCGCAGGCCGCCGCCTCCGCCCGTCAAGCCCGCGCCCGCTGTGGTTCCGGGTTCCGAGTTCCTGGTTCAGGGTTCGAAGTTCAATGTTCAGCGTTCGACATTCAGAGTGCAGCCGCTCGCCCTCGTATCCAAACCCCTCCGCTCACTCCCAGGCTCCGCTCTCCGGCCTGCCGTTTTCCCTTGCCTCGCCCGCCCGCAAAATAATTCTCCCCGCCATGAATCCGTCCCTGCGCCCGGCCCTCGGTTCCCTCGCCGCCATGGCGGCCCTTTCGCTCGCGCCTTCGGCCCACGCCCAGGTCACCCTCTCGTCGATCTCCCACGTCACCGTCGTGAACAGCGACCTCCGCTCCTTCGACATCGATGGCGACGGCACGGACGACTTCTGGGTAAACACGACTTTCGCGACGCCCACCCTCGCGCCCACCGACGGCGCCAACACCGTCTACTCCGTCTTCGACAACAGCGTCGGCGAAACCCTCCAGCTCTTCGCCAACGGCGACACCATCTTCGCCAACGGCGGCACCAGCACCGAGCTCGGCTTCGATCTCTTCACCGGCAGCACCGGCTACGTCGGCGTGAATTTCCAGCGCGGCGGCCAGAGCTTTGCCGGCTGGGTGCTCTTCGACCTCACCGCGGGCAACGGCGATGTCGTGATCGACTCCGCCGGCTGGCAGGCCACCTACGGCGCCGACATCGCCGCCGGCGCCACCCCCGTACCAGAGCCCGCCACCACCGCCGCCACGGCCGGCGTGCTCGCCGGCCTCGCCGTTTGGCTGCGCCGCCGCCGCGCGGCGCGCTGATCCCGTGGCGCTGGAAATCGCCAGCGCGCGCGCCTACGCGCAGGACCTGCGCGCCATCCCCGAGCAGGCCGAGGTCACCCGCACCCGCCTGCTCCCCGCGATCGACGCCATTCTGGCCCTCCTCGCCGGCCACCGCGCCGCGATCGACCGCGCCATGGCGGCCCGCCGCGCCGCCCTCCCGCCCGGCATCCGCCCCGAGATCGGCGAACCCTCCCTCGCCACCTACCCCGTCGGTTTTTGCCGCCACATCCGCGACCAGGTCTGGGACCGCGCGCTTGCCGACCCCGCCTTCCAGGCGCTCCTCGGCCGCGACGTCATCCTCAAGAAGGTCTTCATTCTCCTGAAGGGCCGCTATTTTCAAAACGCCGTCCAACTCGGCAACCTCTACATCGACGTCGCCAACGACACCGTGTGGACCGACAAGCCCAAGCTCGAGTGGCAGCCCATCGCCGAGGTGGACTACACCAACGTCGATGACTGGCCCACCTTCGCCGCCGTCGCCCGCCGCTACCTCCACGTCGAGCTCTACCCCAATCTCCTTTTCCCCTTCGCCTTTCCCGCCGCGCCCTTCTTCGCGATCCGCCCCGGCGGCCGCATCGACCTCTTCTTCGCGCAGGACATCATCTTCCTGAAGGACGTCGGCCAGGGCATGCGCCGCATCCTGCAACTGCTGTCCGACGACGCCCTCATGGCCCGCCGCCTGCCTCCCGCCTACGAAGCCCTCGTGCGCCAGGCCTGCAGCCCCAACCTCCACGACGTGTTTCCGCTGGAGTTTGCGCCCGCCCCGCCCGCCGCCATCCGCGACGGGGTGGTGGCCGAGTTCATCGCCCTCCGCCAGCAGCCGCCTGACCGCGCGCTCGCGATGGTCGAGCAATACGCCACCCTGCTCGCCGACGCCACCCGCCGCCTGATGCGGATGAACCTCGTGCCGCCCGCCGACGAACTCGCCCGCCTCCGCGCCACCGGCGCCATCCCCGCCGAGCACCCCGACGCGCCGGAGTCGTAAAGTTCGGAGTTCCGAGTTTCTGCATTCGACGAACCCTCACCCGACTGCCGGCGCTACCCAAGCCCAGCCCGAAACGTAGCGCAGGCGTCCCGCCTGCCATCCCACCGCATGCAGGCGGGACGCCTGCGCTACTCTTTCTCTCCTCCGCGCACGGCCGCAGAAGCGTAGCGCCGGCATCCTGCCGGCCATCCCTTCCCCTGCCGGCAAGATGCCGGCGCTACCCGCAGCCTCCCTTTCATTTTTTCCACTGCGGCGGC
>JAFEGO010000070.1 GCA_018239845.1 Verrucomicrobiota bacterium | reverse complement strand
ATTTATATCTAGAAAAATATAAGCGATACGGCGTTCTTTTTGGTCCGTAATTATAAACTAACAGGCAGAAATTGAAGTGCAGGCAAAATGAGGTCATGCTGGAAGTGATTTTTGACGCGGTTCAACCGGCTGCGCAGTGAGCGAGGGCATTTGTTTCAGGGTCGCTACAAGAGCCTGATCGTGGATCCGGCCGCAGGGCTGGGGCCGCTGTGTCACTGCATCTACCTCAATCCGGTCCGGGCCAAGCTGCGGCCGTTAGCGGAATTGCCAGAGTACCCTTGGACGAGCCTGCGGTGGCTGATGCACCCGAAAGAGCGGCCGGCTTGGTATGATCCACGACCGGCGTTGGCGCACGCTGGCAGCCTGGCCGACACGCCAGCCGGACGGCGCAACTACCTCGAGTACCTGGCCTGGCTGGCGGAAGACGAGCCGGCCCGGAAGGCCCAGCGGTTTGAGCAGATGTCGCGTGGCTGGGTGATAGGTTCGGGAGACTTTGCAAAGGAAGTGCTGCGGGAATACCGGCAACTGGATCACCGCGGACGAAGTCCCGCCGCAGACCTGCAGGAGACGAGGGAAGCGCTCTGGCGGGAGGAGTTGTCTGCACAGCTGAAGCGAGCCGGCAGGACGAAGGCTGACGTTGCGTCCGCCGCGAAGTCGGCAGACTGGAAGCTCGCGATCGCCGCAGCATTGAAGGCCAAGACGACCGTAAGCAACCGGTGGCTGGCGGAACACTTGAACATGGGCGGCCTGCACGAAGTCAGCCGTCGGGTGAATGTCCTGCGGCGCGCCACAGTTGTTCGGCGTTAATTTATGAGCTTAAACCGGAGAGTTCTACTTCTCTCTAAGCAGCCGATGTAACCGAAAACAAATACGACTAAATTAACAAGGCGCGCTCACTTGTGATCCCGTACAATACGGGATATGAAGGTTCACCACGCCAATAGCCGTACCGTTTCCCTTGGATCGAAGTTCTCGCAATCCGAAGCCGATAACATCCGCCATGCTGCACGGATAAGTGGGACCACGGTTAGCAGCATGATACACGACGTGGCCGTTAAAGGTGAGGTTCATCCTCGTCCCTACATCGACCCTATCGCTATTGAGCAGTGGCGTGCCCTTGCTCCCCTTGCCGCCAATCTCAATCAGCTCACCCGCTCCATCAACCAAGGGCGCATTGCCGATACAGCGGACGTGTTGGACGGCATAATTCAGCTCCAGGGCACACTGACAGAAATCCGGAATGCCCTTATCGGCGAGGAGAGAATGGCCGCATGATTTCACGGGCAACATACCGGGAGCGATTCGCGAACGTCATTCGCTACGATTTTAAAGAGAGCAAGCGACCCGAACTCGTTTTCAATACCCTCAATTCCGATGATGTAGAGAGTATGATTGAGGAAATGGAGTCAGTGGCTTGCCGCTCCAAGCGAGTTGAAAAGCCGTGCGCTCACTTCTGCTTCTCACTCGCACCGGGTGAAGTGCTCTCTCCCGAGCAATGGGCAGAGTTTTTCGCGGCCGTCGTTGAGGAGTTTTGTTGCCTGCAGGCCGTCGGTGTAGTGCATCACGACACGCCACAGATCAACGCGCATCTGGTCATGAACCGGGTCAAGGCGGACGGGAAGGCGTGGGGCACGAGCAACGACCGCAAACGTCTGCGCGCTCTGTGCACCAGGTTTGAGAAGCAATTCGCCCTGAGGATTCTGCCCGACAAATCGACCGCCCCGCGCATCAGTAAAACCGAACTGGAGAAAGCCGACCGGCTCCATCGGCAGGGTAAATCTCCAACACCTATTCCGGCGCGTATGGAGTTGGCCGAAACCGTCCGAGCTGTCCTTTCCATTTCACACAGCCCCGAGGACTTCACCCAGAAATTGAGCCGGCACGGTATCACGGTGCGTTGGCGCATCGAGAACGACATCATCACTGGCTCCTCTTACGCACGCGGTGACATCTCTATCACCGGCAAGAATGCCGGCATCACCGTCCGAGCCGTCCGTGAACAGTTTTCCCGCCATGAACCCGACCGAATCACTACGCCAGGCGGCCCAGCTTCCACTCTGGCTCGACACCCTGAAAGAACAGCTCCGCAGCGAACTTATCACCCAGAACAACGAGCTGGCACAGGTGCGCCAGGAATTGCAGCGCCAGAACCAGCATATCGAAAAGCTCATCGAAATCATGCTCACGACCGCCGAGATGCTGCGCCAGCGCCTCAACCATCCGCCCTCGTCGAAATCCTGAGCGAAGCGAGCCGGTACGGTACGCTTGGGCTGCTGGGACTTCTGGATCTGATTTTGGCGAGTGCCGATGACTCACGACGTGTGCGTTCACGTCACCGCCCTCCGCAACCATTTATCCCCTTTCCCTTATGAACGCCCCTTCCGCCGATGAAACCCCTGATGCAGGCAACCAAATCGCCCGCCGCCTGGATGCCCTGAAATCAACGTCCGAGCCGTCCGCTCCGAAATGTCCCAACGACGACACGCCCAACGTACCCGCTCAGAAATTGATTTCGGTGCTGGCACGCCTCAATGCCAACCAGGTCAACGCCGACAAAGCCGCCTGGCAACACCAGCAAAACGTCGAATCGAAAATGGAGGGTATTAGGGAGCGCATGGTCTCGAGAGACCTCCTGACGGCGGTTGTGGGCGCCCAGGGCGATGCTATTGCCACGGTGGGCGAGCAGGTGAAAGCGATGCGGGACCAACAAGAGGAGACGACAGATTTCCTCTTAAAAGCCGTGGTAGTACTCGCAGCGATGCTACTCGGGCTCGCCGTCGTGGTCGGCATTATGGCGGGAGGTCACCGATGAGCTACGGCCAAAACACGCTTCAAGCCGGCGATGCGCTCCACGTCATCGGTTTTCCTGACCTCTTACGCCTAGGGGCGCACCGATTGCAGATTCAACTGGCGAACGGCTGCCTCAGCATCAAGGGGCAGGGGATGGTCTTTCTTGTGCGTGACCTACTCGCGGGAAATCTGACCACGGTTTCAATCGGTAGCGCAGGCACGGGTGTGCGTGTTGAACGCATCGACATCAACGCCGGTTTCTTGCCCGACAAAGACGCCTACCAGATTGCCGAATGCTGCCCCGTGCCGGACGACCTCATCTTGTTGGAGACCGCGACGAGCAAGGACTATCTCTCGCGCTCCGAACTAACTTTTTTCGGACGACTCGGACGCCCAAACAACACCTTTGTGTTGGGATTTCGCGACCGCAGTTACCGCGTCACAGCCCTGGACGGACAAGCAGACGCCCTGATGGCCGCCGTGCTTGCGAGTAAACTGGCATCCGGCACGGCCAACATCTTCACGACCTTAGCGCCAGAGTATTTTCTACCGTGGCCTGAAATCTATCGGCACCAAGTCGCCAGCATCGAGGAGACCGAGTACCGCCCGCAGGATTGGAACGGTAATCTATTTGTAGCCATGTTTCACTTGGGTGTTCCGGTCATGAGCCAGACTGTAGTGCCACCGGTGCAACGCCCCGAGTCAGGGCCGACGCCATCACTTGAGCTGTGAGACGCCGAGGAGATCGAAGCGTGCGTCGGGATGATCCTTTATCGGATCATGCTATGTGAGGCATAGCGCTCACGATTCATTCACCAGTAGCAACGATTATTTTTACGCTGCCGGCTCATTTCTTCGATTCCTTTTTGGGTTGGCGTTTCTGTTCTTCAACAGCGACAGAAATCACAGGTCGGTCAGGAGCGTCAGCGGACGTGTTGATTGTTCCGAGTCGCCTTACCGCATCCTTTGCCGCCGCGTTTTCAGAGCGCTCAACAGCATCCAGGTTCGCCTCAGTTACCAAGTGCTCATGGGATACAAAAATAACGCCGGTTAGCACGGTGGCAAAAGCTAACGCACCGCAGCCGATAGCCATTATTACCGGCGAGGCTTTACCCTGGGTTGCTAACCCTGCGACGGCTGCCGCGAGTCCCTTGCAGATCATCGCAACTAAGTTCAGTCGGAGAAGGCTACGCCGGGTGCAGTCGAGCGAAACCACCCTGCGAAAAGCGGTGCGTACGTCGTCCAACTCAGTCTTGATACGATCATCGACTAGCTTGAGCGAATCCTTGATGACAAAGTCTGCAGCGCCAAAGCCGAGTGCCAACGCACCAATAGCGAAACCTGATGCCACCGTGCCGGGCACAAAATAACCCACGGAGGCTCCGAGAGCCCCGGAGACGCCACATGCAACTATGCCGGCTAATTTCACTATCCGATGATCGTCTTAGACTCTTGCAACTCCTTTAGGTAGCGGGCCATTTCCTTCCATACCGAATTGGTCTTCGGGACGCCGCCTTCAGCTTCGACTTTCGCAGTCGTTTTTACCATCAGGTCGCTGCCTTTCAATTTTGCCCCATCGTCGAATTCAACTTCATAGTCCCGGTCGGGCATATTTGCAAAGAGGTTGCCTACTTGGTCTAGCAGTTCATTGGTGTCTTCGACACGGCGGCCACTAACGCGCAATTCGATCAGGACTTCAACCGACTCCGCATCATCGGTCGTCAATCCCGATGCAGGCATATCTACGCCAAAAGCTTTCAGCGTCGCTTCTACCAGGGATAGCCGCTGGTTGTTGAGGATATGCCGAATCGTTTTCTTTTGCTCACGGGTATCCGCTGAGGGAGATTGAGATTCCGAGACACTCTTTGCTAGTGGCACGCCAAAGCGAACCGCTCGCACATGTGAGAGGCCTTCTTTGCGCAGTTTCTCGGATGGGACATCTTTGAGGATTACTATTTCGTTCTGATTCGTCACTTTGGCCATGTCTCGCAGAAAATGACTCAAGTAGTCTTCTAATTGGCCAAGTCGCAGCGCAGCCGACTGGGAAACGATCATGTGATTTTCGAAAACCAGAAAAAACAATAGCCCCTCTACGAATTCGGCCTTCTGCTTATCGCTCAGAGTCGGTGGTAGTACTTGGGCGACCGACCACTCGGCCGCGTCTGGGTTGGGCGCCATCACCACTTGGTGGTGTCCTGGGGTGTAACGGTAAAGCACTCCACCGATGGCGGAACCAATTTTGCGATGCTCATTAAGCACGCGCCTTACTTCATCTTCCTCGCCAGTCACTTTCTGTACTCGCTGCCCCGTCTTTTTGCAGGCTTTCAGTGCCTCATCCAAAATGGCCTGAAGGGTCCTCGTTTCGTTAGTAAGAAAGTCCGCGCGTTTATAAATTAGGACTCTGCTTTTTGATTCTGTACTCATGGGTTCTATATTTATAAATATTTTATGAACGCCGTCACGCTCAAATCCGTGCGCGCAACGTATCCATTTCGTGGGTGTTTAACAGCACCGAATTCACGGTAGAAAAGGTCGATAGCCCATTCCAGTTTTGTGGGCCTACTAGTGGATGCGATTAGGCAATAGAGACGGGGCGTAGTGACGGCCAAAAAATGCAGAGGTTTTCCGGACACTTCGGACACCGTTTTGCTCACACTCATTTATACGATTGCTAAACCAGTACACCTTCGGTAAGCATGTCGAGGCCTCTTTCACTATCTCAACAGATCCATGAGTCGTAAAATGCCGCCCGAAGTGTCCGGCATGGGGCTGCTACCGGACGTCTCGGACACAT
This sequence comes from Verrucomicrobiota bacterium, assembly GCA_018239845.1. Taxonomy (GTDB): domain Bacteria; phylum Verrucomicrobiota; class Verrucomicrobiia; order Opitutales; family Opitutaceae; genus CAIRCN01. The sequence continues at coordinate 22,304 of JAFEGO010000070.1, read as the reverse complement.
GGTTCCTCACACCCGGTCGTGCAGGGGTAAAGGTACCGTTGTTTATGTCCGCCCGCGTCAGAAGTTAGAAAATGCCGTCCGAGATATCCGGCGCTCCTGATTTTCAGGATTTACGGACACCCCGGACGCCGAAAATGAACTCCATGGCACATGCGGGGTACAAGATGGTGGCACCCATCTCCACCGCCGTGTGGTCCGGAGGTGCCAATACGCCGTCCGAGGTGTCCGTGGATGGCTCAGCGAAGTTTCGGACGACTCGGACGTTGAAGTTGAACTCCTTGGCATGCAGGGGGGGGGGCTGAAGTTTTCATCGCCGTATGGTTCGGAGGCACCGATACGCCGTCCGAGATGTCCGGACGAGCGGTGGCCTAGCAGGGCTCCACGGCCCCTCAATCAATCCCTATGGATTCGCTCGAAACAGCTCAGCAATCTCGACGCGCAATGCTTTCGCGAGGCGCTCAGCGGTGGCAATCTGAAGCCCAGGCCGGGCCTCGGCCTCGATTTGCTGATAGTGTCGATAGGTCACATTGGCCCGTTCTGCTAATTGTTCCTGAGTCAATCCTTGCTCCTTTCGCAGGCGGCGGAGGTTTTTGCTCAGTATTGCGATAGCGGACACGCTACGAGCATACCGCTTTTGACTTGCTGAAACCACGCTACGAACGTAGCGTCTAATAAATGAACCCACTGCGCTCATTCGTACTCCTATTTCTCGCACTTTCTGCTCCTGCTTTCGCGCAGACGTGGACAGGCGCCACCAACTCCGATTGGAACACGGCGAGCAATTGGAGCGGTGGGGCTGTGCCAACCAGTTCCGCGACCATCAACTCCAACGGCACCAATTCGCCCACGGTCTACGTGAGCGATGCCGCCATTACCCAGCTCACGCTCGGTAACGCTTTCAACAGCGATGTGCAGGTCACCGTCCAAAACGGACACCAACTCACCGCCAATCAAGTGACACTGGGTTTTTTCGGCCAAGGCACTTTGCTGGTCCAGGGCAGCGGCTCTAACTTTTCCGTGCCGTCAACGAGTGGCTACATCCGAATCGGTGATGGCTCGGGTGGTTCCGGTGCCATCAAGCTTTACACTGGTGCCACGGCATCATCCAACAGTTTCACGACCGTTGGCAGTGCCAGCGGCGGCACGGGCCAGCTGCTGGTTGACGGTGCCGGCTCGCAATGGACCGGAAACCTGCTCGTCGGTGGCAGTGGCACGGGCACGCTCACCGTTACGGGCGGCGGCAAGTCCAGCAGTGCTACGGTTAGCATTGGCGAGAACGCCTCGGGTATCGGATCTGCCACGGTCAGCGGGGCCGGTTCTTCGTGGATCACCACGAGCCTGCTCACGGTCGGCAATTCCGGGCGTGGCACGGTTGCCGTTGAACAAGGGGCCAGCGTCAGCACCGGCAACGTCCTGATTGGGAACGGAGCCAACGGCTCCACCAGCACCGTGGCGTTGACGGATGGTTCGGGTTGGATCAACGGCTCCACGCTCGTCATCGGCAAATCCGGTGCGGCCAGCCTCACGATTTCCGACACCAGCACTTGGCAAAATGGCGGTTCAGTCACCCTCGCGCAGAACGCCGGTTCCAGCGGCACGTTGACGCTCAATGGCGGTTATCTCCAAGCGGGTGGCGGGCTCGTGTTGGGGGCCGGAACCTCAATCGTGAATCTCACCGGCGGTGCGTTACTCGTCGGCGGAACCGATGGCATCCGTAGCACTGGCGGCGGTTACACCATCAATTGGGCCGGTGGCTCTGTCCAATCTTATGGCAACGCCCTCACCACCGCATTGAACTTCACCCTCGCGGGCAGCACCACGGGCACCGTGCTGGCGCAAGATTACAACGCGAGCCTCTCGGGCCTCATCAATGGCGCGGGTTCTCTGCGTAAAACCGGTGCAGGCACGCTCACGCTTTCGGGTGCCAATACCTATACTGGTGGCACTTCGGTGGAGGCAGGCAAACTCTTCGTGGCCGCTTCGGGCGGGAACTCGGCCATTGGCACAGGCGTACTCACGGTTGGCCCCTCTGGCACGTTTGCCGGTAGTGGCAATGTCGCCGCGTCGCTAACCACGATGCAGGGCACCTTGCTGCCCGGTGACGCGGGCATCGGTACGTTGACCTTCGCCAACTCATTGACGTTGGCGGGTACGAGCGCCCTGCAGTTCGACTTGGGCAGCGCCAGCAGCTTCGACCAGCTCTTCATCGGCGGTACGTTCACCGCCAACGGTACGCTCACGGTTTCCCTGCTCAACGGCTACGACCCTGTGACCGGTGCCTCGTTTCAGCTATTTAACACCGCCAATCCGATTGCGGGAACGTTCAGCAGCCTGTCGCTCCCCAGCCTCGATGCAGGCCTCTCTTGGGACACCTCATCGCTCTACACCAGCGGTGCGTTGGCGGTGGCCACCAGTGCCGTGCCTGAGCCCGCGACCTACGGTCTGTTTATCGGCATCATCGGCTTGGCCGCAGCCATCCGGCGCAGGATTCGCCGCTGAATCACTCGGTTTATTTTTTAATTAAAAATGAAAAACGAAATCGAATTAGGTGTCAGCGTCGGGACCGCGTTTGGTCGTTTCGCGCAGAAGTATCTTCGCGCCCCGCTGATTGTGCTCGGGGTTGCCGGCATGGGCGCTGCGCTTGCTGGCTGGTTCGGATTTGTCATCGGCATCATCGCCGGTGTTGGCGTGCTGGTTTGGCTGCAACGCCGGCAAGCGGCGCAACCAACGCAGAACAACGAACTGTTGGCGGGCATGCCCACGGTCGCAGGCATCGCCTCGTTTGCATCGCTGCTGGGCACTGCCTTGCGCGACATGGACGACGTGGCACCTATCGGCGGCGGCACAATTATCGGCACGGGTGCGCGCACATGGCACGATGGAGAAGGCAAGCGGGTCCAACTGGGGACTGATGGTCGCCTATATTACAACGGCCGCTTCATCGGTCATCGTGACGCCAGCGGCCGCATCATGGACGGTAGTGGCACCTTCATCGGCACGCTTAAGGATTCCGGTGCGATGCACGCGCCAAACGGCGATTATAAGGGGCGCATGTTTTCCTGATACCGTATCACGCAGACTCAATTTCGGGGGCCATTTTTTGTGCAGGGCTACACGGGTTGAACCCTGCACTCAAAGAAATGTCTCACCTCTTCAATCACGCCTAGCATGTTGATCGAACTTTCTACTTTCATTCGTATCGCCAGCGGTGCGCTCAACAGCATCGACGACGTAGGCCCGGTATTCGCGTGGGATTCATCGCCCTCCGTCCGAAGCGTCCGCCAATGGCACGACGGTGCGGGTAACCAGGTTGAAGTCCGTGGTGACGGCCGCCTCTACTGCGCCGGCGAGTTTATCGGCTACCGCGATGCGCAGGGCCGTATCACGGATGGCTCGGGCAACTATGTTGGCCGGCTCGAGGACAGCGGCGCCTACTACGGCGCAAACGGCCAGCTCCAGACCCGACTCTTTCGCTGATGTTTGGTGCCCCTGACAGCGACGTTCGGGAAGAACAGTTCGCGGACACCTCGGACGCCATGTGGCTGTGGCAGGTGTCCCAATTTGCACGGGTGTAGTGTTGCTGACAGGGGAGGGGCGGTTCACAGACGCTTGCGGTGCTCCCTGCGCTCCGGATCGCAAGCGGTCCTCCGCTGCGTTGCGCGCCTCACCGACTGCTCTCCGTCCATTCCGGAGATGGCGACTTGCGCCGCTCCGCTCCGATCGCACACGTGCGACTACGCTCCAGACGTAAGACGCCATCAAGTCCGATGCTCCCTACAGTCGTAAAACACTACCTCTGCCCGTGCCGGGTTTTTCGATTGTAGCCATTGGTAAAGGTAGTGCCTACGGCCTCCACCTGCGCGAAGACATGCGCTTCCCCCTCGTTGCGGCCGTTGGCCGGCGGCCTCGGTGCGCATCCACCGCTTGACGCAATGGCGGAAAAACCGGCAAAGCCGGTGCAGTTACCTCGATACCTCCGCAGCCGCGGAATTGGTCGCTGCGCTGGTTTCAACAAACCATGTCTGATTCAATCTTCGGGGAACCGATTTACTCGTACTCACGCGCGCAAGCGATTGCCGATGGTGTCCTGGTGGACCTCAGCCAACTCGACCCGATTCGCCGGGCCTTCAAATACCCAGTGGCTTGCACCGATACCGTTTGGAACATCATCGAGGCGGCCACCAAACAGGAGCACCAAGACCTCAACGGAATTGCCCATGACATCGCGACCATGGCGTATCTCGCAATCCGACTCAGCAACGGTGGCGATACCGTGCGATTCAAGGTATCAATCGTAGGCAAGACGCACTTGCTGAAACTGCACATTGGGCCGGGCGATACACCCGAGTCGGTGATGACCTTGATGCTGCCAAACGAAGACTGAACACGGGGGCCTCGGCCCCCTTTTCGTTCGGGCTAATTTCCGCTGTGCAATCAGGACTCGGAAAACGATGTCCGAGACGTCCAGCAGGATGGGAAGTCTAAGAAAAAAGAGGAGGCCCTATCACTGGGCCGCCTCCACCAACCTGAGTATCGACGACAACGGAATCAGTATGGGTCTAACATACGGAATCCGCTTGAGCTTCTTGCGAAAGATCAGCCGGCGAACGGTGATAGGTTTCACTCGCAGAAACGTCGCCGCTTCTTTGAGAGTTAGGATGTGGGTTTGGTTCATGTCGAGGGACATGAGTGCTCTTGCGAGCCCTTCCTTTCGGAAGTCGGCCTTGCGGCCTATGAGACAGACACCTAACTTCTGACTCATCATTTCCCTCAGCACTAGTTGGAGTGCAGAAAGTTCTACACCCGAACTTCTACACCGTGTCCATAAATTGGAGTCTTTACCAGTCCATTTAAGTCCATGTCGGAAAATTGGGGTGATCACAATTGTCCTCTGGAGTTCGCGAAAGTTTGCGTCTGACTAAACCGCTAGTGAGGCCTTAGAAGCCCGTGCCGCAAGGCGTGCAGGTTCGAGTCCTGTCCCGGGCACCAATCGGCGGATACACCCGGTGAGCCGATTGTGAATAACTGCCCGGCCATGGGTCAGGTTTTGTCCCACCGCCGGGCTAGGATGGGGGCATGACGACCTCCACCCTTTCCTACCAGCCTTCCGCCTACTTTTACCGCAAGCTCATCGCCGACGCGAAGTCCAAGGCCGAGGCCGCCGAGATCGCCCTGCACCTCGTCCTCGAACTCGAACTGCACCGCGCTTGGGTGCGCGACCAGGGGCTCGTCCCGCCGAAATTCTTCGTCACGCAGGCCGAGCGCGACGCAAAGGCGACGGCAGAGGTTTGCCCGTTTCCGCCGACAGCGCCTGCGTCTGCGACGGGAGCGTGACGGGCAGGAACTTCGGCGCCTTCGCCAGCTTCTTCCCCCGCGCAGGCTGGGCCGGAGTTGGGGGTTCGAGCGCCGCGCGCCACGTGGCCAGCATATGGTCGAAAAGGTCGGTCGCCCGCACCCGGTCGCCTCCCGCCAGTCGCTCGGCCTCGGTGCGCATCGCGCGGATCTGCCCGAGGTAAGCCTCGAACGCCGCCTGACCCGTTGGCATGGCTTCCGCCCCATACTGCGCCGCGGCGTCCGCGGCCTGCGGCACGGGCGTATTCGTTGCACTATTACTCACCGGCAGCTCGCGCTTGTCGTCGAGCAGATCCTCCACGCTCACGCCGAAGTAGTCGGCGAGGCGCCGCGCCGCCTGCGGCCGCGGGTGGTACTCGCTGAGCCACCCTCCGACCGTCCCCACGCCGACGCCCAGCTCGGCGGCGAGCGCGCGCACGCTCAGTCCTCGATTGCGACGCAGCAGGTCTAGTTTTTTTGAGAAATCGGACACAGTCGAACACAAAACCCTTGACGTGTTCGGGAACGTTCGGTTTTGTTCGACTCATGGTTAGTGCTCCCCCGCACAATGTCACGTCCAAATCCCGGACGGTGTTCGACTCGGGGGCTGCGCGCCCGTCCCTCTGATATTTTCGCGCCCGGCCATGCTGCGCAGGGAGATCCTGCGAGGGGACCGGATTTTGAGCCCCATGAAACAGCCGGCGCGACCCTCTCCGTCATCCACCACCCGCTCCTCAACCCCTCCCACCGACCATGCACTGGCACCCGCCCGCCGCCTCCGCGCCCGAATCCTTCACCGAAGTCCTCATCGCCGTCCACGGCACGCCCCAAGCCGCCGAGGGCTTCCGCACCGACACCGGCATCTGGTGGTACAGCACCGGCCACGAGGTCCCCGGCAACGCCGTCTATGCCTGGACCGAGCTCCCCGCCTGTCCTGCCCTTTGAAAAACACTCTCCGCGTCCTCCTCGTCGCCGTGCTCTGGCTGCCGCTCCTGCTCGCCGCCGCGCTCCTCGACGCCCTGCGCGAAACCCGCCACCGCCGCCGCCTCGGCCCCGCCTACGAAGGCCCCTTGGCCGGCTACGAACAATAACCCCCGCCTAACCCAGCCACCGCTCCCATGACCCATCTCAACCGCTTCCTCACCGTCGGCGCCGACGAACCCGTCCGCCAATTTGTCCCCGCGCGCCGCAAACGCCCCGCGGCCCCCGTCTATCTTCCGCCAGCCGCCCTGCTCGAACACCATCATCATCGCGTTCCCCTGCGCTGCGACCGCGGTGCGATCCGCAACAACCTCGCCCTCGCCCAAAACGTCGCCGCCCAACGCGCGATCCAACCCTCCGTGCTAAACACGCACCGCTCCGCCCTCCGCCACCTCCTCTGCGCCTAGAGTAAATCAAGTCCGGCCATTAGGCATTCGTCATTAGTCATTGGTCATTCTCCGCCCCGCCATGTCCCTCCTCACCCTCCGCATGTACCTCAACCAGGAGCGCCCCGCCGCCGTCGAGGTGGCGAGCCGCGCGCCCCGCGGCCCGCGCGAGTGCGCCTTCACCTGGTGGCTCCCGCGCAGCCTGATCGGCGAACTCCGCCGCGCCGCCCCCGCCGCCGCCGGCGAACGCCCGCCCGTCGAGTTCACGCTCCCCGCCTGGAAAGTGGAGCAGTCCCACCTCCGTCCCTACGTCCAGTAACCAAGAAAAACAAAAGCCCGTCGCCCGTCCTCATCGGTCATTCATCCCATCCCTTTCCTCATGCCTGCCTTCACGCCACTCCCGCCACTCTCCTCTTCCCCGGCCGATCCGGCCCCCGCCGCTTCGTCGCCTGAAACCGCTCCGCCGGCCGATGCCACCTCCGAAAGGCTGGTCATGGCCAAGGAGCTGTCCGAGCTCTTTCTCGAGCGCGGCGTGCTGATCCACTACCGCTACGCGCGGGCGCTCATCGCCCAGTGCCCGCATTCCGTCCACGCCCGCTACGTGCGCTTCGCCGACGCCTGGGCTTGGTGGAAGCAACTCCCTTCCTTCCGCCCCTTCGCCGAGAAAAACCCGAAGCCCCCCACGCCCGCCCGTCCCCGTGTCTTCGCTCGTTCCCCGCGCGCCAAGCCTGCCCGCGCAGCCTAGGGCGGGACCTTCGCTCCCTGTATCCGCTCCTTTCCAGGATGGCCCGCCCGGGCCATCCTGTTTTGTTTCTCCGCCTGTCATCCGTCCTTCGATACGAGGCACTTTGTTCTTGTCGCCCTTGGGCTGCGAGGAAACTTTGGCGGCCGGACGGCGTCACACCGGTATCCCTTGCCCCATGAACCCCAAAGTAGCCTCGTTGCTCGGATTGTTCGGATTGCTCGGCCTGCTGGCGTGGGGCGGTTGCGCCGCCGTGCCGGAGCCGGCCAAGCCACCGGCTGTCTCGTTCGCCAACCCGATGGTGCAAAATATCGTGCCAGACGACCCTGTGCCGGTGTTCAGGAAGGTCTTCCCCGACAAGAACCGCCCCGTCAGACGGGATCCGCTGGAAACCACCCCCGAGTTTGCGGCCCGGGTTGCAGCCCTGGGCGTCTCCGGCACCTATGTTTTCGAGATTCCACCGGAGCAATGCCACGTGTTGGCCGATGCGGACCACGGGATCTACTTCATCGGCTCCAAGGATTACTACCCGGATTCGTATGCAGCCGTGGAGCCCGGCCTCTACGGCATCACCGTCACGGAATTCGACGAGCCGCCCTATGCCATACAGGGAGTGAATAAATACGGGATCGCTTACGAGGAAACAAAGTATGAATCAGTTGAATACAAATTGAGACTGGCTAATCTTTCCGCCTTGCCCCCGGTTGTCCTTGGTCGCGATGAGGCGGTGGGTTGGAATTGCTTCGGCCTCCGGGTACGGACGGACGACGCCGGGTTTCGCCAGCGGCTGAAGGAAGGCAAGGTCGGGCTGGCGGTTCGCGTGCGGATCGACGACCTTTCCCGGGTGGCCGTCGGTGGCAATTACAACCGCAACACCTTCAACCTGGCGACGAAGTCGTACACGACCGATTATCTGCCCGTGACCCTGCTGGAGGTATGGATCGTCGATACGTCCACCCAGCTGTCGATTTTTCACTGGGCCCCCGCTTCCCCGTAATCCGGCTGACTGTTTCCGCCGCCCCGGCCCGTCCGCCGGGGCGTTTTTGTATCCGGGCATTCCCGTCACCGGCGCGTACTGCTCGCTGCGGCTTCGCGGACGTAGCGATCGTCCGCAGGGCGGGTGGTGCCGGCCTCTCATCGCCATCCGGATAAATTTGCGCTTTCCGTGGCTGAAAATCCGGTGCGCCGATCTCGGCGCATCCTGATTTTCCGGTAAAGTCCGCCATGCCCCGCATTCATCTGCACTGACTCGCGTTTCGTGGCGAAGTCTCGCGATTAGAAAATTTCTCAGATGCGTTTCGAGCCGGTATAATTGTCGGCATGATACGCCACACCACGCGAGCGACCGCCGCCCCGCTCTCCGCCAGCCTGCTGCTCCTCGCGGCCTGCGCGTCGGTCCGGCCCCAGGCCGGCGGCCATAGCACCACCACCCTTGGTGGCGCCACCGCCCCGACCACCGTCACCACCGCCGCTCCGCAAAATCCCCAGACGCCCACCACCACCACGGTCGAGAAGACCGTCATCCGCGAAACCATTCCGGGAGGTCTCGCGACGCCCGCGACGAGCGCGACGCTGGTCCAACCCGGCACGCCAAACCCGGAACACGGAACCCTGCCTTCTGCCGTCGTCGCGTCCGTCGCGCCGTCGCGAGAAATCCTCCGCGAGACCGTCACCGAGCGCGCCACCACCGTCACCGGCACGGCGCAGGTGGACAACAGCCGGGAGCTCACCGCCCGCCTCGCCAACCTCCGCGGCGTCCTCTGGGTCGGCCTTGCCCTCCTGATCGGCGGCCCGGTCGTCGGCTGGCGCCTCGGCTGGTTTACCAACGGCTGCATCGCTGGCGCCGTCGGCCTGCTCCTTGTCATTCTCTCCGCTGTGCTGCCGGGCCACGAAGCCTGGTTCGGCCTCGGCGGTCTCCTGCTCATCCCTCTCGTGGCCTACGTGTACTACCGCGCCCACCACGACGCGACTGCGCCCCAGCCGCCCGCCGCTCCGCCGGCGCCCGCGGCCCCGTAGTCTCCTCATCTTTCTCTTTCCCCACGACCGTCGCGTCGCATCCGCCCCCATCACCCTATCCGGGAAGGAGTCGGGGAAAGAGAAACATCAGGAGATTACCTCCGCCCTCCATCAGCCCTCTTGGTCATTGGACATTGGTCCTTGGTCATTTCCTCCCCGCTCCGCGGGAGCCCCATCCATCACGCATTAGTCATTAGGCATTAGTCATTCGTCATTTTCCCATGCTCCCATTTGCCCAATCCACCCCGCCGCCCGAGGCGCTCAAACTCTGGCTCGAAGTCTTCTTCTGGCTCGCCGGCGGCATCCTCTGCTGCGTCATGCTCTGGCGCCAGCTCACCGGCGGCGGCGACCGCCAGATCCTCGAGGTCCACGGCCGCATCAAGCGCGAGCGCGCCGAGCTCAACGCCGAGATCGCCGCCCTCAAGCAGGAGGACCGCCTGCTCCGTGAGCGCCTCGAACTCGAGATCAAGGACATGCGCCAGACCATCGACGACGTCCCCGAGCGCGTCATCGACCTCCTCCGCAAGACCAAGGATCTGATCTGATGAACGCCCCCGCCACCCGCCTCGTCCTCCTGCGCCTCCTCTCGTACGCGCAGCCGTATTCGATCCCGCAGGATATCCTGCTCGATGAAGTCAACCGCCTCGTGCGCCCCGCCATCACCCTCGGCGATCTCGTGAAGCACCTCACCTGGCTCAAGGCCCGCGACATGATCGGCTACCTCCCCGAACCCCTCGACCCCGACAACGCCGACGCCCGCAAGTGGCACCTCCGCGAAGCCGGCCGCACCGCCCTCCAATCGTGAACCGCAAGATCCGCAGCAACAGTTTTGCCGCCCGGCTCACCCCCGCGCAGCGCGACGAGCTCTTCACCGCGCTCGCCGGCGGCCTCGCCTACCGCGAGGCGGGGGAGAAGATCCGCCTCTGGGTGAAGGAAAACGTGGCCGCCGGCCTAGTCCGCTCCCGGGGCACCCGCGAGTACAAGCTGTCGGAGCCCATGCCCATCGCCCGCTGGTACCATGCGACCGCCGCCGAGCGACGCTATGAAGTTGCCAAGGAAGCGGCGCTCGTGGCCCAGGCCCATTGCCCCGCCGATTACGACGAGCAGGCGCGCCGCGCCCTCGGCCAGGCCAAATTTCTCGCGACCCTGGAAGGCCTCCGCATCTCCGACATCGCGATCCTCGAGAAAAACGACATCGCCCGCGAAAAGCTCGCGCTGGAACGCGAGAAACTCGAGATGAACAAGCGCGAAAAGCGCTGCGAAGAGTTGCGCGAAGAGTCCCGCGGATTCCTGCAGCGCGCACGGGCAGGGGAGAAGGGCGGGAACCTCCAGCACATGATCGACCTCGCCCTCGAGGAGATCGAAAAGATGCAGCGAGGTGAGGCATGAGCGCCAAAAAAGTAGCGCCGGCGTCCCGCCTGCCTTCGCCCCCGCCGAGCGCCCCCGCACCCCGGGTGCCCCGGTCCGAGAAAGCCGCCCGAGCAGGGGCGTCGCCGAGTGCCAGCCGATCGGTTGCGCGTTCCGGCGATGCCCCTGCCCAAAGCCCGGGTGCCAAGCGTCGGTCCCGTTCCGCCAATCCCACCCTTCCCATTATTCCCCTTCCTCCCATCTCCGAGCCCGCATCCGCCCAAGTAGCGCTTCGCCCGTGGCGCGCTTACCAATCTTCCGCCCACGCTCACCTCAAGCAGTTCGGTATCTTCATCCTTCTTTGGCGTCGTCAGACCGGCAAGACCGAGGTCCTCTCCACCTGGGCTTTGCAGACGGTCCTTCAAAGACCCGGTGAGACGGTGATCCTCGCTAGCGCCTCGCTCAACGTCGGTGGCGAGGTCGCCCTCCGCGCCGCTGGTGTCTTCTGGCGCGTGCTCGCCCGGATGCGGAAAAAGTTCACCAAACTGGAGGCCACCGCGGTCGAGCCTGGCGTCGCGCCGTTCTTTCTCGAGGATATCGCAGCGTTCCAGTCCGCCTTCGCTAACGGCAAGCTGGAGGTCTCCTTCACGCACGATGACGGCCGCGTCTCCCGCCTCAAAGTCCTCGCGCCCAATCCCGCCACCGCCCGCGGTTTCTCCGGCACCGTCTTCCTCGATGAGATCGGCTTCATTCCCAATTTCCGCGAACTCTGGGACGCGGTGGAGCCCATCACCTCGAGCGATCCAAGCTTCCGCCTCATCATGGGCACTACGCCGCCCGCCGACACCTCGCACTACTCGCACGAGCTCATCGTCCCGCCCGCCGGCCTCACGTTTGAAGCCACCACGCCCGCCGGCGCGTGGTACCGCTCCGAGGCCGGCCTGATGGTCCACCGCGTCGATGCGTGGGATGCCCACGCCGCCGGCGCCCAGCTCTTTCACCCCGAGACCCGCGCTCCGCTCTCGCCCGACGAACACCGCGCGCTCGCCCTCGACAAGGCGGCGTGGGACCGCAACTACGGCCTCCGCCTCGCCACGACCGGCACCGCCGCGATCGCACTCAATCTCCTCAGCCACGCCCAGACCCGCCCCGAGTCCGCCCGCTGTCTCTTCCTCGAAGACGGCCTCCCCGCCGACTGGCGTGTGCAACTCGGCGAGATCCGCGAGCCCGTCACCGTCGGTTTCGATGTCGCCACCACGGAGAAGGACACCAGCAACCCCAGCGCCGTCACCATCCTCGAGCAGGCCGACGGACTGCACCTCGCCCGCCTCATCGTCCGCTGGAAGACCAGCGATCCCAAGGTCTCCACCGCGCTCCTTCGCGAAATCGTTTCCACCCTCCGCACCCGCCGCCTCGTGATCGACGCCTCCAACGAACGCTTCTACGCCCGCCAGGTCCGCGACGAACTCTCCCGTCATTGTCCCGTCGAGCTCGTCGTCTCCGCCGAAAACATCCAGGTCGGCCCCGACTCGCTCCCGCTCAAAACCTACCTTGGCAACCTCGTGGTCAACGCGCTCGACGACGGCCGCCTCGTGCTCCCTCCGCACCGTACCGTGCAGCAGGATTTCCGCCTCGTCCGCAAACAGCGCGGCCGCTTCGACAACGAGGTCGATGCGAGCGGCAACCATGGCGACACCTTCGACAGCACCAAGCTCGCCCTGCACGGCTGGCTGACCCCGGCCACCGGCGCCTTCACCGCAGCGACGCTCGCGCAGGTGCTCACGCCGGTGCGCCCCCCGCTGCCCCTCCTGCGCCGCCCGCTGCTGAGCCCAGCTCCGTTGTAGGCGGGGGAGATGGGTCTCGCGACGCCCGCGAAGGTCGCGACGAAAACACTCACCTCTTCTCCGGCGTCGCGTCCTTCGCGGGCGTCGCGAGACCTCCCCGCATCATCCGCCATTTTCCCCTCTCAGTCGCCCGATGAAATTTCCCAACCTCAATCCTTTCGCCCGCCGCCGCGCCACTCACATTGCGTCCGCTGCCGCTCCCGTCGCGCAGCCCCGTGTGACCGATTTCACGCCCTTGATGTGGGCCGGTCGCCGCATGACGCCCGATCAGGTGCGCCTGATCATCGAGGGCGCGGTGGCGGGCAATATTCAGGAACAGTGGGCGCTCTTCGACATGATGGAGGACACCTGGCCGCGCCTCGCGAAGAACCTTTCGGAGGTCCGCCGCACCGCCGCCCGCGCCGCGCTCGCCGTGCAGCCCTACGCGGGGCGCGGCGAGCAGCCGACCGACTCCGCCCGAGCCCGCGCCGGCCTCACCGAGTGCGCCCTCCGCAACTGGCGCCCGCGCCCCGGCACGCTCGAACTCGGCTTCGAGGATGCGCTGTACGATGCGCTCGACTGCATCGGCAAGGGCCTCGCCGTCCTCGAGATCACCTGGCAGCGCCACGAGGAAGGCCTGATCCCCCGCTGCGCCCACCTCCTGCACCCGAGCAAGTACGGCTGGAACGCCGAAGGTACCGAGCTGGGGCTGATCAATTGCGGATCTCCGATCCCGGATACCGGATTTTCCGATCCCAGCGGCGGTGTAGGGCAGGGGAGTGGTTCGAGGTTTTCCAATCCGGTATCCGGTATCCGAAATCCGCAATCAGCCACCTGGCAGCCTTTCCCGCCCGGCCAGTTCTGGGTCTGCGTGTGGCACGGCCGCTCTGGCGTCCCCGGCCAGACCGCACTCCTGCGCAGCCTCGCGCCGTACTGGTGCGGCGTCACCTTCGGCTGGGAGTGGCTGCTCAACCACGCGCAGATCTTCGGTGTGCCGCTCCGCTGGGCGACGTACGACACGAGCCAGCCGCAGCTCCTCGGGCAGCTCTCGACGATGCTGCAGAACCTCGGCTCGGCCGGCTGGGCGGCGTTTCCGCAGGGGACCACGCTCGATTTCAAGGAGGCCGTTTCCCGCGCGAGCGACAATCCGCAGGTCGTCCTGCAGGAGCTGGCCAACCAGTACTGCGACCAGCTGATCCTCGGCCAGGAAGCCTCGGGCACGAGCCAGCCCGCGGGCCTTGGCAGCGGCGCGAGCGAACTGCACGGCGCGGTGCGCAGCGCCCGCCTGCAGGACGCCGCGCAGTTCTGCGCCGACCTGCTCAACTACCAGCTGATCCCCGCGCTCCTCCGCTGGAACTGGGGCGACGAAAGCGAGCCGCCCACCATCACGGTCGACGATGCCGGCGAGACCGACCCGAAGGCCCGGGCCGAGCGCGACCAGATCCTCGTGAACCTCGGCCTGCCGATCTCCCTGAAATACCTCTACGACCGCCACGCGATCCCCCCGCCCGAAACCGGTGAAGCCGTCCTCGGAGCTAAAATTTCGGATACCGGAAACCGGATACCGGACGCCGACCCCGCCGCACCCTAACTCCATCTCCACTTTCAGAAATCCGGTATCCGGTATCCCAAATCCGAAATCCATCTCCCATGCCCGACCTCCTCTCCCTCTCCGCCGCGCACCCCATCCCCCTTCCGCTCGACGACTCCGCCGCGGATCAGCTCCCGTCCGAATTCGTCTGGATGCCAAAGGGCGAGCACCAGATCTCCGCCTACGCCGCCGGCGATGCCCAGCCCTGGGTCGGCCGCGTCACCTGCGACGAGGCCGGCGCCCGCGCCGTCGCCGCCGCGCACGCCAAGGTGCTCGCTTCGGGTCGCCGCGTTTATCTCGATGAGAATCACGATGACGCCGCCGCCACCGCGTGGGTGCTCGCCTTCTCGTGGGACCCGGCGCGCGGGATCATCGTCAAGGTCGCGTGGACCTCGCTCGGCGAGAGCCTCCTACGCGGCAAGGTTTACCATTCGTTTTCCCCGGCGTTTTTGATCAACCGCTCGACCGGCCGCGTCACGGGTTTTCCCGCGGGCCACGCCGCCGGCGGTCTCGTCAACGCCCCTGCTTTCGGCGCCGCCATGCCGGCGCTCATCGCCGCTAGGTTGAGCGGCGCCGACACCCTCACCGTCAACCCCGCGTCCGGCGGTCTCCCGGATAACCCGAAATCCACCATGCACAAAGAACTGCTCCTGCAGATCCTCGCCGCCCTCGCGGTCCAAGTCCCCGCCGACGCCAACGACGAACAGCTCGCCACGCTGTTTGCCCAACACCAAGACCAGCTGCTCGCCGCCGCGCAGACCAACGCCGCGCTCCAGGCCCAGCTCGCCGCGCTCGACGTCGTCCACGCCAAGGCCGGCACCGATGCCGCCGAGCTTACGCTCCTCCGCGCCAAGGATGTCGCCCGCCGCGCCGCCGATGCGCAGACCGCGGTCGCCGCCGCCGTCGCCCGCGGTGCGCTCCCCGCGAAGGATGAGACCATCCAGGCCAAGTGGCGCGGCTTGATCGCCAGCGATCCCGCGCACGCCACGCTCCTCGCGGCGCTGCCCGCCAATCCCGCGCTCACCCGCGTGACCACCCCCGGCGGCGACCTCCAGGTCACGCCAAAGCTCCTCGAGCATCTCCGCGGCTACGCCGCGGAAAAGGACGCCAAGCGCGCCGGCGCGATCTACGCCCGCCACATCGACGGCGAGGTCGGCAAGCTCGGCAACCACGTCCTCGAGCTGATGGCGAGCAACAGCCTCGGCTCCTCTGCCACCGCGATCATCACCCAGCGCGTGCTGACGCTGCTGAAGTACCGTTTCCCGTTCCTGAAGCAGATCACCACGGACTTCTCCTCCGAGGGTGCGAAGTTCAACCAGGACGTGATCACCCGCCTCCGCAGCGTGCCCACCGTGCGCGACTACGACGGCACGACGGGTTACACGACCCGCAGCGACGCGACCACGACCGACGTCACTATCACGATCAACAAGCACAAGTATGTCTCCGTCGAGTTCACCGCCGCGGAGCTCGGCTCCACCGCGCGCGACCTCTTCGGCGAGCAGAGCGAACCGCAGCTCTACGCGCTGGGCTACCAGCTCGTGAGCGACCTGCTCGCGAAGGTGGTGGAGGGCGCCAACGCCTTTGGCACCTCCGGCAGCCAGGCCACGCAGATCGCGAATGCCGCGGCGTTCAACACCGGCACGCTCGACACGATCGCCGGCGTCCTCGACGCCCGCAAGGTGTCGCCGATGGGCCGCTTCGCGCTCCTCGACGGCGCGCTCTGGCCGCAGCTCCGCGGCGACACGCGCCTCGTGTACCTCGCGGGCTTCCAGGACCGCAGCGTCATCGAGCAGTACGACACGATGCCGCCGGTCTCGGGTTTCCAGTTGTTCAACACGCCGTTCCTGCCCAACCCGACGGTCAACAGCTCGAAGGCGATGCACGGCTTCTGCGGCACGATGGATTCGCTCGCCCTCGCGACGCGCCTCCCCGCCGACTACACGCAGGCGCTGCCCGGCGCCGCCAACGGCGTGGCCCGCACGATCACCGAGCCCGACAGCGGCCTCTCCGTCATGCTCGTGCAGTACGTGAACCACGACCTCGGCAGCGCGATCTCCCGCGTCTCGCTGATGTACGGCGCCGCCGTCGGCAACAAGCTCACCGGCCAGCTCATCGCCTACTGATCGCTGCTCCCCGGTTGTTTCCCCGAGCTCTGCGCTACGGCGCAGGGCTCCACGGAAATCACCGCACTCAATCGAAAATCCGAAATCGAAAATCGAAAATTCCGCCATGTCCTGGATCAAACTTACTCCCGCCCACCTCGACGAGGCCCTCGCCGCCGTCGAGCTGGCCGCCCTGCGCACGGTGCAGACCGCCGTGGGGCAGAAGGATCCCGTCCCGCAGGCGATTACGCGCACGTGCAACGAGGTTGGTGGCTACGTCGCGGCCGCCGGGCTCGAGGTAGGCGAACCGGGCACAATCCCGGAGCAGCTCCTCTCCGCTGCCATCGCGATCGTGCGGTGGCGCATCATCAGCCGTCTCTCGGTCGGTGCGGCCGCCAAGGTCTTTGCGACGGAGAACCGTCGCCAGGAGTACCTCGACGCCATCGCGCTGCTCAAGGACGTCGCGACCCGCAAGTTCATCATCTCTCTCCCCGAAGAGCCCGCCGAAGACCAGCCGCGCGCGTCAGCCGCCGGAGTCTGGGGCAGTGCGACCAAATTCTAACCATGATTACCCGCTTTATCATCGATCTCACCACCGGCCTCGTCACGCGCTCGATCGCGGGCGCACCCGAGTCCGACGACCTGGCCGCCATCCTCACCGCGGGCGACACCATGGAGTGCGAAGTCGTGTTCATGGCCGGCGCCACGGACGTCACCGCCACCACGCTCGCTGACGACGTGCCGGCTGCGCTCGGCGTGCGCGCTGTACCCGGCGTGGATCCGCTGCTCGCGCTCTCCACGCCCATCATCCTCGGCGAGGACAACATTGGCCGCTGCACGCTGGATCTTTTCACCACGGAGGTGATGGCACTCGCCGCCACGCTCGATCCCAAGTTCTCGACCAAGGTATATTTCGAAGCGGTGGTGGGCAGCCTCACCGTCGCGCAGGTGCGGATGATGCTCCGCTGCGAAGTGGTCGCCGAGGGCGACGAGCCCCCCGCCGCTGCCGAAGCCTCGCGGATCGCCGCCGCCACCTCCGCCGCGGCCGCGGCGCAGTCCGCCACCGATGCCGCCGCTTCCGCCGCGGCCACTGGGACCGATGCGTTCGCGACCGCCGCTGACCGCTTCGCCGTGCACGCCGATCGTCTCGCCGCCGATGCCGACGCAGTTGCGACCGCAACTGATCGCACGGCAGTGCATGCGGATCGCCTGGCCGCTGACGCCGATGCCGCGGCCACCGCGGCGGATCGCCTCGCCGTAGCGGCCGACCGCTCAGCCGCTGACGCTGATGCCGCCGCGACCGCCGCCGACCGGGTGGCCGTCCATGCCGATAAGCTCGCTGCCGATGCCGATGCGGCAGCGACTGCGGCCGATCGGATACAAACCGGCGCCGACCGTACGGCCACGGCAGCCGACAAAGTGAGCACGGCCGCTTCGGCGAGTGCTGCGGCCGCGAGCGCAGTCCAGGCCGCACTCAGCTCGTCCGGCCTTGTCTTCGTCAGCGACATCGCCGGCGGCTCGGTGCCCGCGACCGCGACGGCGAGCGGATACTTCTACGTGATCAATGCCGCCGGCGCATCACAGAGCAAGACGTGGGCGGTGGGCGACTTCGCGATTTACAAGGGCACCTCCGGCCAGTGGTCGCAAATCCCCTATACGAGCGCGCTCGCCGCGCAGCTCAATGCCGTTGTATCCGCCACACGCAACGCCCTCGCGCCGCGCGGTGGTGTGATCATCGATGGCACAAGCCCCGGCGGCTTTTCTTCGACGCTCACCAACCAGAACATCGGCACCGAACCCTTCTCGGTTCACACGATTTTTGAAGCGTCGGGCACGCAGGTTAGCGCGGCCTTTACGGCCATCTGGTACCTGAGCCTCAACAGTCTCACGGCCTTCAATCCCAACGCCGTAAGCCTGCTCTACAGCGGCACAAACCTTAGTGTTATTATGTATGGGTCGGCTCTCACTGATTATAATCAGTGGGTATGGACCGGCTTCCAAGCCGCCTACGCTGGGAAGCGCATGCACGTCACATTTGTGCGCAACGCCAGCGGCAACCCGGCGATTTACGTCAACGGCCTCGACGTGACGGGGCTGGGTACATTCAGCACCGGTGGCACGCCGCCCACATGGCAGGGTTCCATTACCTCGACGTATTTCTGGGGTGGCCGTGGCAAGACGGACGTGAGCTACACGGGCTCGATGTACGGCCTCACCCTGTACATCCAGGCTCTCACCGCGTCCGATGTGCTGGAAATTTTCGAGCTGGGCGGTGCGGTTCCTGCACGTTTCCGTTGGGGCAGCCTGGTCAACAAGAACCCGTACACGAATGCCTACGGCTACGGCGCGGCGGATAGCAGCTCAATCTCCAGCATCGGCGGTGGTTCAAGCGCGTTCACTATGAGCGCTGTCGCGGGCCAACGCACGGGCGGCGCAGGTGCATACGTTTTTCGCGGCACGGCCAATGATGTGTTAAATCGCAACGTCATCACTTCCAATTTCCCAGTCGGGATTCAGATCGCGAAGGGACAGGTTGTGGCAATTCGTGTCTGGATAAAAGGAACCACCTCTGTGGCCGCCTCCATCTTCCCTAATATACGCGGGTCCGGATTTTCCCAAGATTTCGGCGGCACCTTCGCTCTAGCTCAGACCATCTCGTCAACATGGGCACAATACATGTTCACTGTGACGGCTGTTCTTGGAGGCACTATTGGATCGCTTTCCTTGTGCTCAATCGCGGGCGTTCAGGTGGGTGATTACATTGATTTCGATGATCTCGAAATCATCACGCGCGGCGCGGCGTTGCACCTGCCTTTGGACGATGGCATCGGCTATCAGCTGCACGACGCCAGCAGCAACGAGCTGGATGCCGTGATGACCACCGTTGGCCTCACGCACGCCATCCCCGTGCGGCGTGGTTTCGTCCGTGGCACGCTCACTTGGGCGGGCACGCACGAGGGCAAATCGCTCCTGGGCCAGCGCGCTTTCCCCGATGGCTTCGTGCTCGGTACCGTCACGCTCAAACCCACCGTCAGCACGAGCGGCAGCGGCAGCACGCTCGGCACCTCCAACAGCGCCACACGCTGGCGCGGCCTCACCGCGCTGACAGCCAACGCGAAGGCCGTCGCCACGCTCGCCAACCAGCTCCCCGCCGGCACGACGGCCAATGATGCTGACCTCGTGCTGGATCCCGACACAGCGAATTACACGGGCTCGATCAGCCTCGAGGCCCACTACGCCGTCACTTCGGGTACCTGATTCCATGCAAACCCTCGCCACTCCCGACGCGCCGCATCTGCTCATCGAACTCGTCTCGCTCGATCCCGCCGCCGGCGTGCTCGCTTTAAACTGGCTCGCCGCCGACAGCACTCGCGTGGACAGCGGTGGCAGCATCGCCCGCTTCACCCCCGTGCCGATCAGGGCCCGCGGCCGGATCACGGACTACGCCACGCCGGACGACACCACGCTCATCGACGCAATCCTCCACCCGGCGCCGGTGCAAATGAGTGAGCCGCGGATCTACGCCGAGCAGCTAGGCGCTGGCTACGCCGCCGGGCCGACGGGCCTCAAGCTCAAGGCCACCGAGCGCGCCCAGCCCCGCCTCTCCTCCCAGCTCACGCTCATCCAGGTGGCGCTCGCCGTGGCCGCCCTGACAATGGAGGAGCCGCAGCCCTTTTTCGATTTCGACGACGCACCGCAGACGCTCCCGACCGACGACTTCCTCGCGCTGATGCTCCGCTACGGCCTGCACTGCTAAGCGCTCTTCGACCAATACGCGCCATGACCCTAGCCGATCTTCAGAACCGCCTCCGCGACCTCGTCGCCGCCGAGCCGCTGCTTGCCGGCCGTCCGGTCCTCATCGAGGACAAGCAGAACCTCATCTCCGCGATAGAGACCGCCCTCGCCGAGACCTCGCTCTGCGTGGTCATCGCACCTGTCTCCGGTCAGGCCAAGGTGAGTACGCAGCCTCAGGCCTCCTCCGTGCTGCCACGGCGCGCGGCCGTCGGCGAGATCCTCGAGATTTCGCTCTTCCGCGGGTTGATCGACGCGGCCGACGTGCCCTCGACCGTCGCCGTGCTCGATGCACTGCGGGCCCGGCTGCACGGCGCGCCGCTCACGGCTGACCAGTCCTACCGCGGCACCTTCGCCTTCGTCTCGCACAACCTCCGCGACCAAGAGGACGGCACCTACGTCCGTGTCCTCACTTTCGCGGCCACCGTCACGATTTCACCACCGGCCGGTGTTTAACCGGCCGACCAAACCACCAACAACATACCACCATGGCTCTGCCTTCTGCTCCGTTCGATCCCGCCCAGTCCATTTTCAATGGCCTGAGCGTTATTCAGCTCAAGCTCTCGCCCGCCCTCACCTTGGCGACGGGCGCCACCGATACCATCACCAAGACCGCCCACGGCCTCATTGTCGGCCAAGGCGTCGTGTTCGTTTCCGGCACCGGCTTCACCGGTCTGATCGCCGGCAATACCTACTATGTCGTCGCCGTGCCGACGGCCGATACGTTCAAGGTGTCTGCCACGGTGGGCGGTGTCGCGATCACCGGCTACAGCGCCGCCACGGCCGGTAACTTCCAGCCGGTGCTCGTCTTCGAAGCCACGCAGCTCGACGATGATCCCGAACAGGAGATGAAATACCTCGCCCGCCCTGGCATGGATGGTGTCGTGCGCAACGTCCGCGCCATCCGCACCAAGGCCAATGACAAGTTCACCTTCGGCCTCGAGGAGGTGAAGCGCCTGCTCTCGATCTTCGGTGGCGCGTTGCACGGCCGCAAGGTCGGCACCTGCACGCTCTGGGTGCCTGATGTGGACGACGCCTCGGGCAAGTGCGCGCTCAAGTCCCCGGTCGACTTTGACTGCGTCGTCAGCCGCGACGGCAAGATGACGCACGGCAACTCCGATTTCTCCAAGACGTCGATCAAGATCGAGAGCCTTGAAGGCGCGCCGCTCGTCTGGACGCCCGACGCGAACACCTGACCGAACTTCCAACGCTGAACGTCGAACTCGGAACTTCGAACCCCATTTGGAGTTCCGGGCATTTAGTAAACTCGCAATTCCCGATCCGTATTTCGCAATCATCCATGTCAACCATCAAGCAGCGTACCCGGCCGGTCGTCATCGCGGCTGCCACCGGCGAGCGCACCATCACCGTCCGTCGGCTCGCCTGGAAGTCGGCGAAGACCTTTTTTGCCGAGCTTTCCTCGACTCTTGCCCTCGTTTTTGGCTCCGCCCGCCAAGCTACCCCCAGCCCTGAGATCGGCACTCCTAGTCCGGCGCCCAATTTCTGGGACCAGCTCCCCCGCATTATTCTCGAGAGTGACAAGCTCGTCACGCATCTCCTCACCGGCGCGACCGATCTTACCGCCGACGAGCTCGCGGTGCTCGACTGGGGTGACGTACTCGGGCTCACCGACGCCGCCCTCGCGCTCAATACCGACGATGAGATAAAAAACTCCTGCGCCGGCGTGATGGGAAGCGTCCTCGGTTTCGTCGGGCAAACGACGACGAAATCTGGGGCGGGCTCTATGCCTACCTGATCGACGCCGGCTACGCCGCCGATTACCTTGATCGTTGTACGCTGCTCGACTTAGACCTCTTCGCTACACAGACCAACGAACTTCGCCGCAAGCAAGGCTGGCAGCCTGTTTAGAGAGGGAGCCCTCCGTCCTGTTTCTCGCCTCAGTCTCGGCGAGGAGGTGTTTTGCCCGGGCCAGTTCGGACCTCAGGGCCGCTGGTTGTCAGGTGCGTCCCGAGCAAGGTCATTGTTTACTGGGCGCATCCGACAGGGCGTCCTTGGCTCTCCGGAGTTCGAGCCTTAGGGCCGTGACTTCTGCGCGCGAAGGAGCATTCGCAAGCATAGCTTCCGTATCTTTGATCGATCCTCTCAGGGATAGAAAATCGGTTTCCGGACCTATGGCAGTCGCATCGCCGTGCCGGAACTGGCTTTCGATAAACTCCAGGTATTGCACCT
>JAFEGO010000006.1 GCA_018239845.1 Verrucomicrobiota bacterium | reverse complement strand
GCGGAAATGCGCGACGACCCCGCGGGCGCGGAGCTCGGCGGCGAAGGCGGCGGCGGCGGCCTCGGGCGTGGGGGCGTACTCGCGGCCGCGGAGGCCGAGGCCGGTGGCGTTGTAGCGGAGGAGGTTCACATGCATGCGGCGCGCGCCGAGGAGGTCGGCGAGGGCGCGGGCGTGGGCGGGGGAGTCGTTCACGCCGTCGAGCAGGCAGTATTGGATGATGACGGGACGGCCGCGGCTGGCTTGGAAGCGGTCGGCAGCCTCGAGGATCTTGGCGATCGGGAAATGTTTCCCCATCGGCAAGAGCTGGGCGCGCGTGGCGTCGTCGGGCGCGTGGAGGGAGACGGCGAGGTGGAGGTTGAGCCCGCTGGCGGTGAGGGCGTCGATGCCGGGGACGATGCCGACGGTGGAGACGGTGATCTGGCGCCAGCCGAGGGCGCCGAGCTTGTTGTCGGCGATGCGGTTGATGGCGGTGAGCACGGCGTCGAGGTTCAGGAGCGGCTCGCCCATGCCCATGAAAACGAGCGTGTGCAGGCGGCGGCCGGCGGCGAGGGCCTCGCGGCGGAGGGCGAGGAATTGCGCGACGATCTCGCCGGCGGTGAGGTTGCGCTCGAAGCCGGTCTTGGTCGTCGCGCAAAAATCGCAGCCCATCGCGCAGCCGACCTGCGAGGAGACGCAGCCCGCGGCGCGGTCGCCGCTCAGGGCGGGCATCATCACGGACTCGACGGTGCGGCCGTCGGCGAGGCGGAGCAGGAGCTTGGCCGTGCCATCGTCGGCGAGCTGGCGCGCGGCGAGCGGCAGGGTGGTGGCAAACTCGTCGAGCAGGCGCAGGCGGAGGGGCTCGGGGAGGTGAAGCTCGGGGGCGGAGAGGGAGGCCGGATCGCCGCCGCTGGCGTAGTAGGCCCGCAGAATGCGCGCGGCATGGCTCGGCTTGCAGCCCCAGGAGGAGAGCTGCGCCTCGAGGTCGGCCAGGCTGAGATCGGCGAGAGAGCGGGCGGGCATAAAGCGGGCTAGAGTGGGACGGCCAATGACCAATGTCTAATGACTAATGCCTAATGATCGGGCTACGCACAAATGCGTAGGTGGGCGGACGTGTTCCGGTTTGTGTCGGCGGCGAGGAAGGCAGGAGCTAGGGGCGTCCAGCTCAACCCCACGTCCGTGCGCACGCCGATCATCACGTGAGCCGGGCGTGGGCTTTTCCTTCCAGCCCAGCCCTCCGTCCCTCCAGCCCATGAAAACGATCCTGCGTGTGTTTGCCCTCTCTGCCGTGGTGTTTGCCCTGCCGTCCCTCGCGTTGGCGACGGGCGTTGCCGATGTCGTCAAGGCCCAGGCGGTCCTCGCCAAAGTCATCGAGCTCACGAAAAAATACCCGCAGGCCAGCGGCGTGATCGTGGCGCCGCAGCCGCTCGCGAACAACGGCGGCCAGTACCAGCTGCCCTACGGCTCGAACGGTGCGCTCACCGAGTGGGCGAACAAGACCCTCAACGTGCAGCTCGGCGCGATCGCCGGTGAGAAGGCGGGCGAGATGGCCGGCAATGCCGTGGCCTCGCACGTGCCGTTTGGCGGGCTGATGGGCGGGGCGTTTAAAAAGAAAGGCAAGCAGCTCGGCGCGGTGGCGGCGGTGGGCGGCCCGGAGTTCATCAAGAAAAGCTCCGACCGCTCCTTCAACAATCTCGATGACTACGCGGTGTACCTGCACGTGAAGCACTCGGCCGACGGCGGTTATACGCAGGCCCTCGCGGCGGCGATGGCGATCTATCCCGAGCTGGAGAAGAGCTACGACGGCGCGGTGCAAAAGGCCTATGCCGCGGCGGCGAAGAATGCGCCGGCTCCGGCGGCGGCCGTGGCGGTGGCGGACGTGAAGAAGTAACGCTGCTGCGCAACAACCCAAGGGAAACGAAGCGCGTTAGGGTCAACGCGCTCCACCCACTCGCTCACGCTCGTGGTCAGCGAGTTTAACCCCGCTCGTGCCAGACCTGGGCGAGGTGGAGGAGGGTCTCGGCGGACTTGGTCATGTCCTGCAGGCTCACCCACTCGCGCTGGCTGTGGACCTCGTGCATGCCGGCGAAGAGGTTGGGCGTGGGGAGGCCGCGGGCGGTGAGGTTGGAGCCGTCGGTGCCGCCGCGGATCGGGGGCGCATGGGGCGTAAGGCCCGCGCGGCGGAAGGCCTCGAGGGCGAACTCGACGGGGCGCATGTCCTTTTCCAGCCAGTATCGCATATTACGATACTGTTCGCGGAAGGTTAGGACGAACCGGGCGCGGGGCTCGGCGGCGCGGAGGTCGGCGACGATGCGCTCGAGCGTGGCGCGGTGGCCGGCGAGGCCGGCGAGTTCGAAGTCGCGGAGGATGAGCCGGATGGTGGCGCTCTCTGCGGTGCCCTGGCACTCGACGGGGTGGATGAAGCCGGCGCGGCCCTCCGTGGCCTCGGGGGACTGGGCGGTGGGGAGCGCGGCGAGGAAACGGCCGGCGAGGCGGAGGGCGTTGACCATGGTGTCCTTGGCCCAGCCGGGATGGATGGAGACGCCGTGGATCTCGAGCGTGGCGGCGTCGGCGCTGAAGGTCTCGAAGTTGAGCTCGCCGGGTTTGTCGCCGTCGAGGGTGTAGGCGACATCGGCGCCGAATTTTTCGAGGTCGAGGTGCTTCATGCCGGCGCCGATCTCCTCGTCGGGGTTGAAGCAGAGGCGGATGGGGCCGTGGGGGATCTCAGGGTGGCGCAGGAGGTGGCGCGCCGTGGCCATGACGATGGCGACGCCGGCTTTGTCGTCGGCGCCGAGGAGGGTGGTGCCACTGGCGGTGATGACGTCGTGGCCGATGGCGTCGCGGAGGTGCGGGATCGTCTCGACGGTGAGGACCTGCGCGGGGTCGTCGGGCAGCACGATGGGTTTACCGTCGTAGGCGCGATGCACGATGGGCTTGGCGGCGCCGGGGAGATTGGTGGCGGTGTCCACGTGCGCGCACCACGCGAGGCGGGTGGCATTGGGCTTGGCCGCGGTGGCGGGGATCGTGGCGGTGACGTAGCCGTAGTGATCGAGCGAGACATCGGCGGCGCCGAGGG
>JAFEGO010000069.1 GCA_018239845.1 Verrucomicrobiota bacterium | reverse complement strand
GGTGCGCGAGCGCGATCAATTCCTCGATGCTGCGACCCGGAGCCAATCGCCGCTGATACTCTTCAAGCTGTCCCGCCCCATTCGGATCAAAAATCAGCCGGAAATATCCGTCCGTCTCAAAGTCGGGGCCGTGATAACAATCGGACTGCGGCGACACCGCCACCGTGCGCGTGATCGCCGCCAGCACCGTGCCGGTTGAGATGCTCACGTCGGCCAGCCGGCCGAGCCCGGAGCCGAGTGCCGCCACATGGTGATCGATGCTGCCGACCGCAAAGGGGATGCCCGGCGGCAGACCGAGCAGTTCGCCTGCAGCCGTTCCAGTTCGGCCACAAGGCGCACCGGGCCGAAGCGGTCGCGACAGCCAGGCCGGATCGATCTCAAACGCCGCCAGCGCGGCGGGCCACCACTGGCGTAGCGTCAAGTCGTATAACCCCGTAAATGCCGCCGTGCCGGCATCGCCCGCCCGCTCGCCGGTCACCGCGTACGTGAAATAGTCCGACAGAGTTTGAGCCCGGTGGACTCGCCGCCAGATGAGCGGCTGCTGTCGCTTGAACCAGTGTAGTTTCGCTGGCGCCGCTTGCCCGGACATGCCGGTGAATCCGACCTTCTGCGCATAGTTGGGCTCACGGGTGAAGTCTGCCAGTGCCACCGGCAGCGGATCTCCCCGCTGATCGGTCCACAAGACCAAAGGCGTCAACGGCCGATCCGCCTCATCCAGCAAGAGAAAGGTATTGGCTTGGGAGGAGTACGACAGGCCGGACACGTGACTTGGAGCCGCGCCGGCCTGCTGCAACGCGGCGGACACACCTTCGCGCAATAGCGACCAGAAACGCGGCACCGCCACCTCGCAATGCCCAGCTGCGGGGGTTTCCTTGGGCACCGCCAGCCGGCTCAGCCCCTTGAGATTCCCAGCTTCGTCAAACAGTCCCACCTTGAAGTAAGACGTGCCGAAATCGATGCCGAGGAAGAGTGCCACGGCGATCAGTTCTCCGTCCGCAGCAATGCCAGCGTGGCGTCCACGACCCGCTGGCCGTTGCTGGCCGCGAAGACCGCGTTGTTGCCCTCGTAATAACCGCGTTCCACGGCTTCGGGCGTGACGATGTAGCCCTGCAGTTCGCCATTCGCGAGGGTGATGACGAAGGCGCGGGGATCCGCGGCTTTCACGGCCAGCGCGTATTCCACAAAAAACTCCCCAGGCCAGAGGACAAAACGCCAGGACCCGAGGCTAACGACGTGAATTTCCGCGGGCGAGCAATCCGCGATCGCGTGGGCGAGGCGTCCGTCAGCCGAGGACTCCGCCAGCGCGACGGCTTCCTCCGCGCCAAACCAATCGCACTCCGCCGTGCGCACCTCCGTCCGCGGAGCCCGAGCTTGGCGCAAGGATTCCAGCCGGTGGCGCGCCTGTTTCTCCCCCGCCTGCGCCGCCGCAATCGACGGCAGCTGCCGCGGATCCAGCGGCAACAGGACGCTGCGCACCTTAACTGCCAGCGTGGACGAAAACGCCACCTGCGGCCACACCTTCTCGATCGCCGCGCCAAGCATCTCGCCGAGGCGCCGGGCCTCGGCAAAGGTATTGGCCTTCGTCACGTGCCGCGGGCTCTGGTTGCCCGACGCACCGTTGTGATAGAGGATCGGACAATCGGCGGGCACCAAGTGGCGGTCGCGCAGGTACTGGCGGGTGAAATGCGGAAAATCGCTGCTGATCAGGGTCGAATCCTCGTGCAACACGGTCGTGTGCATCGCGTAGGCGACCATGCACGCAAGCAGGCGCGGCTGGTGGCGGCTACGCACCAGCAGCACGGGGACGGACGGATCGGCCGGACCCGCCGGATCGTGCCGATTGGTGCCGATGCCACGCGCGTCCGCCACGACCAGCCCGGCCTCCGCCGGCATGGCCGAGCGAACCGCCGCGGCGCCCGCCTCCGCCAGGCGGTCGACCACAAAGGCGAGATACCCCCGGTCTACCTTCGGCACGACCGAATCCGACCCGTTGTTCACATGGTCCACCATGACCGGGCCGGAGTGCGTATGGGTCGAGGTGATCTCGATCACGGCCTCCGCCACCCCCGTCTGCGCCGCGATGCGCCGCCGCGCCTCGCGCACCTCGGCGCGGCCCAGAAAGATCAGGTCCGTCGCGATGAAGATCACCGCTTCGTCTCCATTTCTCAGATACAGTGCCGAGGCCGTGAGCCGGTCGTGCACCCCGGTGCTCATGCGCGGCACGTGCGGGTACCCAAATAAAAACATGCTGTAGGCCGGCGTGATGTCCGCCGTGGCCGCTCCTGCCCATAATCCTGCCTCGGGAAGTCCGCTGGATGAGCTCATCGTGCCCGGATTGTTCGCGAAACAGGCCTTGAGTGTAAATGTTATTTTTTGTTCGTTTAAGTATTAAATTGACAAAGTAGAACATTTGGACCGATCTGCCCCCAGCGTGAAAAACCTTCCTTCCGCCGCCCGCCAGGCTCGAATCCGCGAACAATTTGCCGCGCGACCGGGGGTGAGCGTTTCCGTCTTGGCCCGCGAGTTCGATGTCAGCGAGATGACCATCCGTCGCGATCTGGCCGCCCTCGAAGCCGGATCGCACCTCCAGCGCACGCATGGCGGCGCCGTCCTCTCGGAGCGCATGATACTGGAGTTCGACTATCGCGAGCGGCGGGAGCGCAACCGCGCCGCCAAGCGCGCCATCGCAGCGGAGGCACGCAAGCTCGTGCAGCCCGGCGACCGCCTCATTCTGGATACGGGCACCACCACGCTGGAACTCGCCGCCCTGCTCAATGACGCCGAGGAACTCACCGTCATCACGCCCAGTCTCGCCGTCGCCTCGGAGCTCCAGCACGCCCCGGGCGTGGAGGTGATTTTGCTCGGCGGTGTCGTCCGCCGCGGGAGCCCCGACCTCACCGGGCCGGTGACCGAGAATTGCCTCGAGCTTTTCGCCGCCGACTGGGCGTTTCAGGGCGCAGATGGCATCGGCGACGATGGCACGATCTACAACACCGACCTGCGCCTCGCCCGCGTCGACAAGCTGATGCGACGCATCGCGCAAAAATTCTGCCTGCTCGCCGACCACACCAAGCTTGGCACCACCGCCCTTGCCCGCTCGGGCAGCGTGGCTGAGGCGGATATCTTCATCACCGACAACGCCGCGCCCGCCGCCGCGCTCAAGCGCTTCAGCCGGTTCAAGGCCAAGATCATCACCGTCAACGCCGTATCCCTTTCATGAAAAAATCCACACTCGATTCCTTTTCCACGCTCGAATGGGGCAGCGTCGATTTACAGCGCGTCCCTCACCTGCCGGTTCCGCCCCCGGGGCCCCAGTCGAGGCACTGGCACGAGCGTTGCACCAAGTATTTCAAGGGCCTCAGCACCCAGGTGAAGCTCTTCCCGGTTTCATTCGAGTCCGGCAGCGGCTGCGTCCTGCGCGATGTCGACGGCAACGAGTACATCGATTTCTCCTCCGGCATCTACGTCACGACGCTCGGGCACTGTCACCCGAAGATCAGCGAGGGCATCGGCAAGGCGGCGTCGCAGCTGATGAACGCGCACGACTTCACCACGCCGATCAAGACCGAGCTGATGGAGAAGCTCGCCTCCGTGCTTCCGGGCGACCTGCGTGGCTTCCAGCTCTACGACTCCGGCACCGCGGCCGTCGAGGCCGGTATCCGCGTGTTGCGCGCCGCCACCGGCAAGCATGAAACCGTGAGCTGCTTCCACGATTTCCACGGCAAGACCTACGGCGCGGTCTCGCTCGGCCACATCCGCTCGCACGTTTATGGCGCGGTTCGTGCTCCCGGCGCGCACATGGTGCCGCGCCCTGATGCCTACCGTCCCGTCTGGACCAAACCCGACGGCGCGATCGACACCGACGCTTATCTTCGTTTCTACGGCGAGTATCTCGACAAGGCCACGATCGGCGCCGTCGCCGGTTTCGTCCTCGAGCCGATCCAGGGCTGGGGCGGCTCCATCATGCCGCCCGACGATTTCTTCCCGAAGCTCCGCAAGTTCTGCGACGACCGGAAGATTCTCCTCATGGCCGACGAGGTGCTCACGAGCTGGGGCCGCACCGGCAAGTGGCTCGCGATGGAGCACTGGGGCGTCGTGCCCGACGTCGTCACGCTGGGCAAAGGCTTCGGCAACGGCTTTCCGGTCACCTGTGTCGCCGTGCGCGAACAATTCAAGGAAAGCTTCGAGGGCATTTCCGCGTCGAGCAGCTACGGTGGCAACCCGATGGCCTGTGCCGCGGCGCTCATTTCCACGAAAGTGATCGAGGAGGAAAACCTGCTCGAGCACGCCACGCATCTCGGCGAGCTCGCCCTCAAGCGCATGAACCAGATGAAGGAGCGCCACAAGATCATCGGCGATGTCCGCGCCAAGGGCTGCCTCATGGGCATTGAGCTCGTGAAGGACCGCGCCACCAAGGAGCCCTTCGACAAGGCCGGCACGCTCGTCTACCAGAAAGCCTTCCGCAAAGGCCTCGCGTGGATCCCCGCCGGCCACATCCTCCGCATGAGTCCCCCCATCGTCATGGATGATGCCACCCTGCTGAAGGGTCTCGACCTGATCGATGAGGCCATCGGCGAGACGGCGAAAGAGCTCGGCTACTCCTGATTTTCCCCATGTCCACCGCCTTCCGTCTCAAACGCCTCTTCAATTCCCGGTCCGGCCGCTGTTTCGACGTCGCGATCGACCACGGCTTCTTCAACGAGCACAGCTTCCTGGCCGGCATCGAGGACATCGGCGCCGCCGTCAAGGTCGTCGCGGCCGCCGGCCCCGATGCGATCCAGCTCAGCGTCGGTCAGGCCCGGTACCTCCAGGAGATCCCCGGCCGACTCAAACCTTCCCTCGTGCTGCGCATCGACGTCGCCAATGTCTACGGCAAGAAGCTGCCGCGCCGCCTCTACAGCCACACGATCGCGAATGCGCCCGAGCAGGCCGTGCGCCTCGACGCCGCGTGCATGTGCGTGAATCTTTTCCAGGTGCCCGGCGAGCCCGAAGTCGGCGAGCAGTGCGTCGAAAACATCCTGCGCCTCAAGCCCGACTGCGAGCGCCTGGGCATGCCCCTCATGATCGAGCCGCTCGTCTTCCGGCCCAATGAGCAATCCGGCGGCTACATGGTCGATGGCGACGAAAAGAAAATCATCCCGCTCGTCCGCCAGGCCGCCGAGCTCGGCGCCGACGTCATCAAGGCCGACCCGACCGACAATGTCTCCCTCTATAACCAAGTGATCACGGCCGCCGGTCGCGTGCCCGTGCTCGTCCGCGGCGGCGGCAAGGTCAGCGATCAGGAAATCCTCCAGCGCACGCACGACCTGCTCGCGCAGGGCGCCTCCGGTATCGTCTATGGACGAAACATCATCCAGCACGCCAGGCCCGCCGCCATCACCAAGGCCCTCATGGGGCTCGTGCACGACGGGCTCTCAGTCGCCCAGGCCCTCGCGCTCGTCCAAGGCTAAACCGGAGCCCACCCATGACCACCTTCGTCATTCGCAATGCCCAGCTCGTTTTCCCGGGCGAGGCCATCCGCGGCGGCGACCTGCTCGTGCGCGATGGCCGCATCGTGTCCGCGGGTGTCGTGGACGACGCTGCGGCGCAGGGCGCGGCCACATTCGATGCCGGCGGCCGGCGCGTCTCACCTGGTCTCATCGATCTGCATACGCACGGCATTCGGAGCACGCTCTACACCCACCGAGCCGAGGATCTGCAGGCCGCGGCGCGCGAACTCGGACGCTTCGGCACCACCTGCGTGCTGCCCACCATTGTGCCGCAGATCGCCGACGGCTGGATCGAGCGGCTTGGCGAAACCGTCGCGGGTTTCGCCTCGGTCAAGGGCGCCTGTTTCCCGGGCTTGCATCTCGAAGGGCCGTTCATGACCTGCGGCGGCGCGGCCTGCCCCACCCTGCCCGGCGACCTTGATCTTCTCGAGCGCATCCTCGCCGCCTGCGCGGGCAAGATGACCGTGATGTCGCTCAGCCCCGATGCGCCCGGCATCATCCCCGTCATCCGGCGGCTGCGTGAGGAAAATATCACCGTCTTCCTCACGCACACGCGCGCCAATCCCGAAGACACCGAGGCCGCGCTCGAGGCCGGGGCCACGCATGCGACGCATTTTTACGATGTCTTCTACCCGCCGGCCGAGACCGATCCCGGCGTGCGCCCCGTCGGCGCGGTCGAGTCGATCCTTGCCGACCCGCGAGCCAGCGTGGACTTCATCGCCGACGGCGTGCACGTCCATCCCGCCGCCATCCGCGCGGCCCTCGCGGCCAAAACCTGGCGTGGCATCGTACTCATCACCGACTCGAACATCGGCGCCGGTCTCCCCCCCGGCATCTACGACACGCCCTGGGGCTGGCGCGTGAAAGTCGCGCCCGGCCGCGCCGCGCGCCACGAGACAAAGGGTTTCCTCGCCGGCTCCGCGCTGACGATGGATCAGGGTCTCGCCAACCTCTTCCAGTGGCTGAAGCTACCGCCCGAGCAGATCTGGGCGATGGGCACCCTCAACCCCGCCCGCGTGGTCGGCCTCGCGGGCAAGGGTCGACTCGCACCCGGCGCCGACGCCGACCTCGTCCTCTGGGACGATGATCTCTCCGTCACCCGCACCTGGGTCGGCGGCCAGCTTGTCCATGAAAAATAATCCCCGAACCTTCACCTTCGAGCCCGCGCCCTTCATCCCCTTCCGGGACAAGAAGGTCATCGCCCGCGTCAGCGCGATCACGCGCGAGCAGATCACCAAGCACCGCAACCCGGACTTCCGCATCAGCGTGATTCCGGACAGCGACATCGAGTTCCACTGGATCACCGATATGTTCTTCCGGATCAAGGACGCCATGGAAGCCGGCCGGACGTTCGTCGGGATCATGCCGAATCCGTGGCCCCGGTACATCCGGCTCGCCCAGATGCTAAACCGTGCGAAGATCGACTGTCGGAAGCTGCACACGTTCAACATGGACGAGTACGCCGACCAAGACGGCCGCATCGCGCCCGAGACCTGGGAATTTGGCTTCGGCTACGCCTTCAAGAAATTCTTCTGGTCGCAGCTCGACCCCAAGCTCCGTCCGCCGGAAAAGCAGATCCACGTCTTCACCGACAAGAACCTGTCCTCCTATGGCAAGATGCTGGCGGACCTCGGCGGGGCCGACATCTGCTACAGCGGCCCCGGCTGGACCGGCCACCTCGCCTTCATCGAGCCCGATGCCCCGGAATTTGCCGGCTCCCTCGAGGAATGGAAGAAAATGGGCCCGCGCGTCTGCACCCTGAGCCCGTTCACGATCGCCCAGAATTCGCTGCACGGCTGCTTCGGCTCCAGCGGCAACCTCACCGCCGTCCCGCCCAAGGCCGCGACCATCGGGCCGGCCGAAGTCATCGGCGCCAAGCACCGCATCGACCTGCACTCGATCTCTGTCGGCGGCTCGTTCACCTCGTGGCAGCGCCTCACGACCCGCCTCGTGCTGCACGGCCCGGTGACGCCGCTCGTGCCCGAGTCGATCCTGCAGACCCTGCGCACCGATGTGTGGGTCTCGGAAACCAGCGCGGCCAACATCGAGACGCACTGGGACAAGGGCTACTGAGCCCGGATTACCTTTCCATCCCGCGGGCCCTCGCTACGCGGGATATCATCATCACTTAAATCCGCTGCCGCCGGCTCCTGCCGGCGGTGACGGGGCTGTGCAGTTTAAAAAGCCAAGCCACCTTCCCTATGTCCGATTCGCTTCTCCCTCGCCGTGCTTGGTTGGTCGTCGGCCTTCTCTGGGTCGTCGGTTGCCTGAACTATATCGATCGCGTGATGCTCATCACCATGCGCCAGTCGGTGCAGGCGGCGATTCCCATGACCGAGGCGCAATTCGGCCTGCTCTCCACGGTCTTCCTGATTGTTTATGCCATGCTCAGCCCGGTGGGCGGATTCATCGCGGACCGGCTGAGTTGCAGCCGCACGATCATCTTCTCCCTCTTCGCGTGGTCGGCCATCACGTGGATGACCGCCCATGCGACCAGCTTCAACGAACTGCTGATGTGGCGTGCGCTCATGGGCATAAGCGAAGCTTGCTACCTACCGGCCGCCGCCGCGCTGATCGCGCGATATCACGGACCCGCCACGCGCTCGCTCGCCAATGGCATCCACCTGAGCGGCGTCATGGTTGGGTCCGGTCTCGGTGGTCTCGGCGGTCTCATCGCCGAGCACCACCCTTGGACGACGGCCTTCGAAATCTTCGGCGTCGTGGGCGTGCTTTACTCGATCGTGCTGCTCGCCTTCCTGCGTGACAATCCGCAGGCCGCGACGCCGGGGGTGGATCCCGCTACCGGGTCGATTCGGGTCGGCGAGATGATCCGCAGTCTTTTCGAGTCCAAAAAATTCCTGATCGCCCTGGCCTTCTGGGGCATGTTGGGCATCACGAGCTGGTCTTTCTCCGGCTGGATGCCCGCCTTCCTGATCGAGCAATTCCATCTGCCGCAAGGCAAGGCAGGGCTCATGGCCACGGGCTTCCAATCGCTCGGCTCCCTCAGCGGCATGATCATCGCGGGCGCCTGGGCGGATCGCTGGAGCCGCCGCAATCCCGAGGGCCGCGCCATCGTTGGCATCATCGGGCTCGGCATCTGCATCCCCTGTGTCTTTCTCGTCTCCAACAGCCCTTACCTACCTCTTACTCTCGCCGGATTGGTCTGCTTCGGCCTGACGCGCGCATTTCCCGATGCGAACATGATGCCCATTCTCTTCGAGATCACCGATAAACGCTACCGCGCCACAGCCTACGGCATCCTCAACGCCTTCGCCACCACCGCCGGCGGATTGGTCATCTACCTCGGCGGCTTGCTGCGCGACGCCCACGTCAGCGTCACCACGGTCTTCTATATCGGCACTGTCGGCATGGCGCTCTGCTCCGGTTTGCTGTGGGTGATCCGCCCGCACCAACAGGCCGTGTCCTGACCCGCTGTGCACCCGATTCGCGCCGCCTCCTTCGTCCATACCGCCATTCGGCCCTTAGCCGCGGTCTCGGGTTGGCCGGTTTTGCCGTCGGACCTTGTGCTCGATCGCGTCGTCGGCATCGGCGAGGACAGCCGTGGTTTTTTCTACCTCGCGCACCGGGGAGATCGTCCGCTCCTGCGGTTGAACCCCGACGGCACGCTCAATGCCGAGATCGGCGCCCAGCATATGCGCCGGACCACGGCCTATGACCTGCGCGGCCCCACTCCCATCCCCATCGCCACCCGCTACTGGATGCACGGACTGTATCTGGACGCATGTGACAATCTCTGGGTGACGGAGGTCGGCCGACACGTGGTGTGGAAATTCAGCCCGGACGGCGAATTGCTCGCGACCCTCGGTACCGACGGCGTCGCGGGGGCAGATGCCACGCATTTCAACCAGCCGACCCACGTGTGCGTGAACCCGGCCGGGGATATTTTTGTGACCGATGGTTACGGCAACTCGCGCGTCGTGCACTTCAATGCCGGCGGCGAATTCATCTCCGAATGGGGCTCGCGCGGCACCGCGCCCGGCCAGTTTCATACGCCGCACACGATCACCCGCGACGCCGATGGCCGGCTCTATGTAGCCGACCGGGAAAACGATCGCATCCAGGTCTTCACCGAGTCCGGCGAAGTGCTGGCCGTGTGGGAGGGCTTGCACTCCATCGACGGCCTGTTTGCCGCCGCTGACGGCTTCCTCTATGCGTCCAGCGGGATCGACAACGCTGTGCTGCAGCTCGATCGGTCGGGTAAAATAATTAACGTTTGGATACCTCCGGGCGGGTTCCGTTATCCCCATGGCGTCGCTTGCGGGCGGGACGGCAGCCTTTATGTCGCCGAGACCGGTGACATCTGGCGCGTGACCGGGCCGAAGCCGGAGGACCGTTTCTCCATCGAGCGTCACGGCCCCGCGGGCAGCAATGCGCAGAAATTGCGGCTGTGTTAGGCCGCAGAGTCGGCTTCTTCGAGTTCCGCCAGAGCCGGGAGAGTCTGGAAACGCTGAGCGGCCAGCGCCTGATCGAGGTGGGCCGTGGTCCGGCCACCGACCAGCACGGTTGAGACACCCGGCCGGCGGAGCGCCCACGCGAGGGCCAGTTGCTCCGGGAGAAATCCCGTGCGGGCCGCCACCGTTTGGAGGCGCTGCAGACGTTGCTGAGCCACGGGTTGGAAATAGATCGCCTGATGACCGGGCGATACATCGAAACGCGAGCCCGCGACAACACCCGACTGGTGCTTGCCGGTGAGAAAGCCTGCGCCGAGCGGACTGAAGGTCACCACTTCGAGACGGTGTTTGGCACAGATAGCCTGCATATCGGGCACCATCTCCGTCACCGCATAATTCTGATTGCACTGCAGCACCTCGAAAGGCGCGTAGCCCAAGGCCTGCTGGCGCTCCAGCACTGCGGCCAGGGTGACCGGAGCGATGTTGGTGATGCCGGCGCGCGCCAGTTTGCCGGCCTGCCGGGCATTCTCCAAAACAGCCAGCCCCTCATCCCCCAGCGACACGTCCCAGCGGTGCAAATAAAACAGATCAATAGCTTCGCTCCCCAACCGACGCAGACTGAGGTCAATGGCCGCAGCCAGTTCCACCGGCGAGTACGGCGGCAGTGCCTTGGTGGCCACGGACATGCCTGCGGGCCGGCGTGACGCCAGCCAGCGGCCGATGATCTCCTCCGACTTTCCGTTGCCGTACGCCACTGCGGTGTCGAGGTGCGTCACGCCCTTCTCCCGGGCGTAGTCCAGCAGCGCAAACGCGGTGGCCTCGTCGATCTCCCGCCCAAAGGTTGCGCCGCCGAATCCGATCGCGCTGACCGGGGCATGAGAGGAGGTAGTCACGTGTTAAATTGATTGTATACCTTTGTATACGTGTCAAACCTTCCATCGCCGCCATGCGCTGCCTTTATCCTCTGCTGGTCGTCCTGGTCGCCTTCACGTTGAAGGCCTCAGCCAGCCCAGACTCCTCCGGTCTGCGGGTGGAGCGTCTGCCCGACGGGATGCGCTTCGCTCTGCTCGGCGAGCGCTTGGCCCGACCATGTCCGACTTTGTTCGTCTTTCAGGGCGACATCGACGTTGCGCTGAAAGAACCGCTTTACACCGAAGTCGGCCGAATCATGGCCCGGCATGGATTCCTCACCGTGGTCCTCGATGCTCCGGCCCATGGCGAAGATCATCACCCCGGCGAACCGGCCGAGCTCGCCGCCTGGCGTTGGCGACTCGTTCATCGGCAGGATTTGGTCGGTGACTTTACCCGGCGCGCCCGGGCTGTACTCGAACACCTCATCGCAGCCGGCTATACCGACCCCGCCCGGGTGGCGGCTGTCGGTACCTCGCGCGGCGGCTATCTCGCTTTTCAATTCGCGGCGGACGAGCCGCGCATCCGTTGCGCGGGCGGCATCTCGCCGGTGACCGATCTGGGCGCCCTCCGGGAATTCGACGGCTTGGCCCTCAATCCATCTGTACAGGCGCTCGCCCTCTCACACCGAGCGCCGCAACTGGCCGGTCGCCCCGTCTGGATTTGTATCGGCAACCGCGACGAGCGCGTCGGTACGGAAGCGGCGATCGCCTTCAGCCGCGCGCTGGTCGCCGCGACCCCGGCTGGCCAGTCGGCACCGGTGACGCTGCTGGTGCACGATGTCGCCGGCCATCACAGTACACTTGAGGATCATGAGCGCCTGGCTGCTTGGCTGCTTTCTCAACCGGCACTGCGACCCTGAGGGCGCGTGACGAACAGCAAAATCATAGCGGCCGTGGCACAGGCGACGCCAAAGCCGAAGCTCGCGCTGAACCCGAAGCGATCAGTCAGGTAACCATGCAGCGCCGGGGCAAAGCTACTGGCCGGTCCGACGAGCGAGAGCAGCGCAATGTTGCGTGTCGTCTGCGCCGCATTTGAAACCGATATCACATAGTTGACGAAATAGACGCCACCGAGTTCGCCCGCTCCCATGAGACCGAAGGCGAAGAGGTAACTGTAGCCTGAAGATACGAAAGGCCACGCCAGGCCGAGACCGACAAAGACAACGGTCAGCGCCATCGCGGGCCGGGTGCCGAACCCCGCCGCCACCGAGCCGAGGCCGAACCCCGCCACCGCCTTGCATCCGAAGCGCAGGGCCATCGTCAGCCCGGCCAGCTCCAGCGGGGACCGACCGACGGCTTCGCGCGTGTAGAGCGAGAGGTTCGTCAGCCCTCCGAGCGTGCAATACCAGAGCAGGTACGCGATCCAAGCAATCACGAGCCGTCCGTCGGAGAGGTATGACCGCGCACTACGACTGAGAAAATCCACAAATGACTGCGCCGGCTCGTCGACCGCCTCGCCGAGCACAAAGCCCTTCATCGCGACGGCGCAAAGGGCCATGCACGGCAGGGCGAGAAGGTAGAGCACGCCAAAGTTGTACGGATAGGCGACCCCGGAGATTTTTCCCGCCAGCAGCATCTGCGCCGTCAGCGAGCCAAGGACCGCGGCGATCGGGCCGAAGCCAAAGGCCAGCTTCAGACTCCGGGCCCGTCCGGTCTCGGTGGTCCCGCGGGCAAGACACTTGAGGCCGTAGAGGTTGACCACACTGTTCAGGATGCCGAGTAGCAGGCCCTGGCCGATCACGACCGCAATGCGCAGACCTGCGGGTGCCGGGAAAAAGACCACGGCGCAGACGAGCAGCATGGTCGCGGCGATGATCACGTAGCCGAGCTTGACGAGCTTTAGATCGAGGCGGGCTGGGAACAGATACGCGCAGAACAGCGGGAAAACGGCGCCAAGCAGATAGGTCGAGGTGGGCAGGTTCGCGATGGTGGCGCTGGCCCCGAGTTTATCGCAAAACGCCGCCTGCACCACGCCCACGTAAATCACCGGCGCGGAAAAATACGTCAGCAGCTGCACCAGCGCGAAGATGTTGCCATTGCGGCGGTCGAGCGCCGGATCAATCCGTACGGCGGCGGCACTCATGGCTCGAGCCAGAAGGAGTAGAGATCGGCGTCGCGAAGCCGGAAACGGATGCGGACACGCCGGCCCGCGAGTTCGGCCAGGCTCTTACGCTCCCATTTTAACTCCGCCCGCATGTGGTCGCCGGTAATCGCGACGCAATGCGCCGCCTCCCAGCCGGGCAACGGCGTGCGCCCGTCGGGACCGGTGATTTCGGCGCGCAATTCGCCAGCAGCCGTGGCGTTAACGAAAAGCCCGCCCCCTTGGAGTCGGACCGGGCGAGTGTCGAGAAACCCGCCATCGGCGCCGCCATGGAACGAGACGAAGCCATCGAGCCGGAGTTTGGCGAGGAAGATGCCGCCGTGATATTCGTCGATCACCCGCGGCACGTTGGGCCGATGCCGCACATCGATGCCGGAGTAGTATAGCCAAAGCTCGTCTCCGCGCCGGATCGGATGCGAAGACAGGAAAATCTGACCGGTATCCATGACGCCCGGGGCCATTTCCGAGATCGGCAGGAAATGCGCCCGGTCCCCTACGTGAGTCCAGGCGTGAAGATCGCGGCTGACCGCCAGTT
The DNA here is from genome assembly GCA_018239845.1 of Verrucomicrobiota bacterium. Lineage (GTDB taxonomy): Bacteria > Verrucomicrobiota > Verrucomicrobiia > Opitutales > Opitutaceae > CAIRCN01. The sequence continues at coordinate 64,132 of JAFEGO010000069.1, read as the reverse complement.
TGGGCGAATTGACGCCGTCCTGGTTGCCGCGCGGAAGCGGGATGCGTCCGCTCGACTCGAAATAATTTGGAAAACCGATGTAGACACCTTCGTAGCGGAAGACCGGCATGTTGTAAATCTCGACGTTGTATTCGTCTGTATGATTCACCGTCGGCCGCCAGAGCCGCGGATTGGTCTCTACTGCGCGGATGTAGTCCTCGCCGAGTTGCTGGTCGAGGGCGTCGGCATGGTAGATCAGCTCGGGCTCCGTCCAGTGCTCGAAGTCCGAACTGAGGCTCAGGTAGACGGAGCGGCCGAAGGGGCCGGTGTGCTTGACGGTCAGGAGGTATTCGCGCCGCACCGGATCCCAATTGCAGTGTGACTCGTCCTGGCTCGGGATCATCGGCACATCGAGCTTGGAGAAGGTGAAGCCGTCGGCCGACACGGCCGGCTGGCGTCCACGTTCGCCGATCAGGCATTTGTAGCGCCGGGCTGGCGGAGCGGCGGGATCGATCAGGATGTGCTGGGTGAAGGCCTTGGGGTCGCCCTGCACGGTGACGATATTGTTGTGCTTGCTGCCGTGAACCTCAACCAAGCCGAGGTCGGGCTTTTCCCAATGGAGACCATCTTTTGATCGCGCAAAACCGGAGCCCCCGGCCCCATTGCCGTCGTCGCCGAAGCGCATGTACCAGAGTTTCCAGACCTGCTCGCGGTCGTCCCAGCTCGGCGCATCGCGAATCTGGATCGCCTGGCCGTCGGTCGGGAGATCGGCGCGGATGATGGGATTGCCCTCGTATTTTTTTGGCTGATGGATGACGCGCGTCACGCCGTTGAGATCGCCAAGGATAAAATCGTCGAGGAAGAGCTGCCGCTCGCCGGGAGCCAGGGTCAGGGCGTCGAAACCGAGTTCCACCTCGACCTTGGTGGCTTGGGCAAATCCCGCCGCACATGCGCCAAGGGCGAACGCGAAGACCAGTGAGCAATGGAGCGCAGTGTGTTTCACGATGAGCGGGCGCTGGGTGAAAGGACGTGGCTCCGGCTGGCGAGCAAGATGTCGAAACCGTAATGCGGATTACGCGCATTGCGGGCGTACAGGATCTGGCCCTGCTTGAAGGTGCAGTACCGCAACGAGCCGTCCGGGTGCGTGCCGGCATGAATCTGCACGACGGTGGAGACGCGCTCCAGCCGGCCGATGGGCTCGAACAGTGCGGGATCGGCGCCAATATCCGGCCAGTCGACTTTGTCGCTGGTCCGGTTGCCCGCGATGAGGAAGTCGGTGCCGATCTCTGAGCGCCGGGCCGATACGGTGAGATCGAGCGCCACGGGCGCGGTGGAGCGAGCGTCGCAGATATTCACGAATGAAAACTCCGCCTTCACCTTCCGACGTCCTCCAAGCGTACCGAGCGGTACCGGTAGCAAAGCGGAAGCCTCTCGGGCAGAAACGGTCTTCGCCTTCTCCTCGTGGGTCAGGTGGCGGTAATGATGGTCGATCTCGAAACGGCCCCGCGGACGGAGTCCGCGGAAAAGGGCTTCGTTGATCCCGTGTTCAGACGTGGCGCAGCTGACGTGGCCAAATGAAAAACTCTCGAACGCCCGCGCCGGACGCCGGCTCCACGCCGGCGAGAGATCGCGAAAAAGCTTCTGGAGAAAAGCGGCATTGTCGAAGCCCGGGAAGTGATAGAGCCCATTGCTGACCAAGCCCGCATCGCCCACGACGGCCAGCCGGCCCCGGCCGTGGGCCACGACGAAGCCGAAGACATCGCCCTCGAACGTCAGCAGCGGGTTGGCTCCGGCGGGCAACTTAGCGCCCAGCACCCTGCCCCCTTGGCCGTAACCCACGACGAGGCGGCCGTGTCGCGCCGGCAGGATACGGGCGTCGTCGGACATGAAGTCGGGATCCCACTTCACTCCGAAACGGCGAAGCAGCACGGAGACACGCTCAAAGTCGAAATTCTCCTCCCAGAAATCGCTGCGGGAGAGAAACGAGTTGATCATGAGGATGACACTGCCGCCGCGCTGGAGGAAATTCCCAAGCGCCTCGATGTCGGGAGCGTCGAGGCGATACGGTGAAGTGCCTTCGTAGATCGGATAATCAGGATTGGGCATCAGCAGGATGTCCGCTTCGGCGAGAGTCATCTCGCTGAAAGGCTGGAGCAGGCACTGCACGTCGAAATCGGCCTGCAGATCCGAATGGAGCATCGAAGCGCCGTTGGGATGGTAAGTGTCCTGCGGCGAATAGCGCCCGTAATTCGTCCGGTAACCCCCGGTGACGATGTTCCGACTCAGCCGGTGGCCCGGCGGCATGTGGAAGAAGCAGTCGATGAGGATGCGTTGCATGGCGAGGCGTCAGTTGGCTTGGAGTGTCACCGCAAAGAGGCGCGGCTCGGCGCCGTCGGCGCCACGGTGAAGATTGATTTTAAAACGGATTGTATTCCCGGCGAGGGCGGCGAAATCGGCAGGCCACACGACGGGACAATCGAGACCATCCGCCGCACTCGTGCGACCGGCCTTGGCGCCAGAATAGCCGGGCAACGGGTTGAAGCGCTCGTCCGCAATCTCGACGTCCATCAGGGCCGCGTGATCGGCGTTGAGGAAAACCTTGCATCCTTGATCCGGCAAACGCACGGGCGCAGACCAGACGGAGCCGTGATCCGGGATTTCGCCGCTCGAAGTGCGCGGCTTTCCGCCGAAGCCCGCGCCGTTGTTCGCCGAAGCGGGATAAAGTCCCAACGCGCCCCAGCGGTCGCGCGGCAGCACAGCCAGGCCGACCTCGCCATGGTAGCCCTTGCCGTACTCTGCATTGAGCCAGCGGCCGAAGTATATGCGCGTCTCGTCGCCGACGTTGAGGATGCCATTGCCCGACTGGGTCAGGATCGTCGGATAATTTTTGCCCGGCACCGGCGTCGCCGGGGCATCATGCTGTGAAAGATACACGTGGCCCTTGACCGGCTCGCGGAAATGCAGCCCGTCGTTGCTGACGACCAGACCGAAGTCGCAAGATATCTTGCCGTAGCCGAACCAGCCCCAACGCTTTTGATCGCTCTCGTCACCCGGTTGGTTGCGCCAGAGTCCGTAGAGTCCCACACACACGTTACCGAAACTCGCCGCTCCCACCCCAAGATGCACCTGATCGTAGGGCTGCGTCTGTCCGCGGTCAGCCGGATTTTGCGGCTCGGCCAGCGCGAACGAAGTGACATCACCCGGCAGCCAGTGATCAAAGTCCGGCGAAACCACCGTGTGGCTCTGCCGCCCGCCCTTGTGGCCGCCCTCGCTGAAAAGCAGGCGCTGGCCGCTCGTCACAAACAAGCCGTTGAATTTGTAAAACGAAGAGGTCTCGAGAAACCGGTCGATCCCGAAGGTCGGGGCCGCCTGCCAGTGGATGCCATCCGCGCTCGTGGCGGTACGTATGACCCACGTCGTCCCGTTGTGCGGATTGTAGACCATCTTGTAGCGGCGCTGGGGATTGGGATCATCCGCGTCCTTGATCACATGTACGCCCTCGATGAGGGCATCGGGCAGCGCGATCGCGTTGTTCTTTTTGCTGCCATGAAATTCCAACTGCCCGAGCACGGGTTTGATCCAATGAATGCCGTCGTTGCTCTCGGCATAGCACACCGGGCCCTGCGTCAGTTTCTTCACGTCCGGATGCCGCGCGTCGCCCGGCTCTTTCATCCCGACGGCGTAGTACCACATACGGAACTTCCCGTTGTCCTGCAGGACCGCGCCATAGAAATGGGACGCCACCTGATCGGGTGCCGTAAAATCGTCCTTATCCGGGGAGAGCACCGGCTCCTTACGGACCGAGGGCTTGGAAAGGTACTCGACCAGATTTTCGCGCAACGACAGCGACTGGTCGTCGATGGCCAGCAGCAGCACGCGTCCGCCGGCCCGAACCCCAGTGGCAGGAAAATGGAAGGTGCGGTCGGCGGCGAAAGCGGTCGCCACGGAGGCGACGAGGCCGGCCAGCAGGACAAAGCGGCGAAATGCGGGCGGGATCATCGATAGTTGCGAAGTTGCGGTGATTCAGGGAGAAGTAGGCAAGGCACGAAGCGGTGTGGCGTGGGACGATCGCCACTCATCAGCTGGAGGCATAGGGGCCCGGGCTGGCCACACCTATGAAGGGCGATTTTTTCCCCGCGTAAGTACCCAAGCCGAGGCTGATGCGCCCGGACACGACGAGACAGCGCCTCCGGTCTTTCTGCTGGTTTGGCACCGGAGGATGGATGCTCATTGAGGACGAGAACCGGTTGAGCTATTTAACGGCCTTCGCGAGGTGCGGCGGCAACAGCTCGGGGGTGTTTTTTCGGACCCACGCGATGACCTGCTTCACGTGCTGCTCGGTGCCGCTGCGGTAGGGTGACTGGCAGCGCACCCCGACCACGCCGCCGCCCGCGACGCGCTGGATGCGGTCGACCGCTGAATCCCAGAGGCCAGCCTCCTTGACCAGCGGGTCAACCAGCGCCTCGTAAAGATAGCGACGGAAAGCGTCTGCGAGGGGCTTGGCCTCAGCCAGCCGGCCCTCGGCGCACAGCGTGTAAAGCTCGACCACCTTGCGGGCGTTGAAACCCGTGATCGAGCAGTAGCCGCCGCGCCCACCCGCAGGGAGACGATCGTAAAAATCCTCGCCGCCGAAGATCGCGAGGTCGGGCGCAGCCTTGAGGATGGCTTGGACCGTGGGGACGTCGGCACCGGTGTCCTTGGTGCCGATGAAGGTCGGATGCCGGGCCGCCAGCCGGCCGAGCAGCTCGGGGCTGATCTTCCGCTTCGAACGGCCGGTGAGATAGAGAACCACCGGGGTCTTCCCGGAGGCGGCGATGACCTCGGCCACGTAGCGCTCCACCTCATCATCCTTGAGCTCGAGCCAAAACGGCAGCGCGAGCTGCACCGCGTCGGCCCCGGCCCGCCTAGCCACGCGGATGCGCTGGATCGTGGTGCGTGTGCTCAACGCCGAGGCGCCGATCTGCACCGGCAGGCCGAGGGCGTGGGCCTCCCGGACGACCGTCTCGGTGATCTTCGCAAATGTCGCATCGTCCTGCGCGTAGAATTCACCGGTGGTTCCTCCGGTATAGACGCCGTGAATGCCCGTACCGGCATAGCCGCGCACCTCCTGGGTGAGACGCCGGAGGTCGACCTCGTCACGGTCGGTCCAGGGCACGATGAGGGCGCACCAGACGCCTTGCAGCGTCCGACGAGTTAAGCGAGGAATCTTGGCAGGTTTCCCGGAGGCAGGCATGGCGTTGAATGATGATGTGATGCAGAGGGTGATCACTGCACCGAGGCGAAGCCGGCTACGGGCAAGCCGGCGAGCCGGAAGAAATTCACGGCGTTGTCGCGCAGGATCAGGCGCTTGGCCGCGTCCGGAATATCCGCCATTTCAATGCGCGTGCGGTGCATCGCCACGTCGTAAAGCGGAGTATCGCTGCCGAACAGCACGCGCTCCGCACCGAGTTCCTGCACGCCCCATTCGATGAGGCCGGGCAAAATGCTGCGGGCACTCGAAGTGTCGACCCAGAGGTTGCCATGCTTCGCGGCCTGCACGGCCCGCACCTGGAGGTCGACGCGTCCGCCCCCACCGCTGCCGTTGCCTAGGTGAGCCAGCATCACGCGGGCACCGGAATGGCGGTCGGCGAACGGCACGAAGTCGGCCGGGAGGCTGTTTGGACAACCGCTATGGGTCATTACCGCCGCGCCAGTCTCTTCGAAAAAAGTGAAAAGCTCCTCGCCGTGGTCCGCTATGCGGTACGCATGCTCCTCGGGGTGGACCTTGATGCCTACGCACCAGGGAGCCTTCAGCATCTCACGCGCTTGGGCATAGGTGCTCGGTTGCAGGGGATTCACAATTACGTACTGCAACAAGCCCGGCACCTTTGGGACTTCGGTGAATGCGGCTTGGTTGGCGGCAAAGGCGTCCTGCGTGAGTCGCCCGCGTGGCAATAGCCCCGCCAGCGGCGAGGCAATCGTCCATTGCACGCCGCAGGCCCGGGCCCGCCGGGCCACGACCCCGGCCTCGCCGCTTGAAAAGCGGGAGATCAGCGGATCGTCGTGCAGGTAGCGGCCGATGTGGGCGTGGCTGTCGATGGCGGGAATGTCGCTGAAATTCATGCGGCGCGGGTGGTGCTTCCTGGGTGGTCGGGCTTAGCGGCAACCGGAGCGCCGCGCGGGGGAATAGCAGAAACAATGCCCGGTTTTATTTTTTGTTTACTAAAGTATACAACTGTATGTATTGAAATTCTGTCAAGTCTTCTTCCCCGTTGTTTCGCCGCCAGGTCAACCGCCGCATCCCAAGATGATCCGCCCGCCTGTGATCGACAGCCATGTCTATTGTTTCACCCCACCGGATACGCCGGCCGGCCATGCCTCGGGTGCCGAGCACATGGCCTACTGGCAGCGGCAGTATGCGCTGCATCACCAGCCCGCGTTCCGCGTGCGCGACCGGGCCCCGGGCGACTCCCACCAACTGCTCGATCCCTGCCTCGATTCTCCGCTGCGACTGGCGGGAAACCGCCACTTCCGGGTCGATCGCAACTGCAATCGTCTGATTTGGACCATCGATGGAGAAGATTACACCAAGCAACAGCTCCCGCCCAATGTCATCGAGTTCTCCGCCGGCGCGATGGTCGCGGAGATGGATCACGCGGGGGTGGATTGGGGCCTGATCCACGCCGATGCCACGCTCACCCGGGACACGGCGTACCTGGCCGCCTGCGTGGCTGCGTTTCCCGACCGGCTTGGTGCGATGGCGCCGATCGACGAATGGCTCATTCCTGAGCACCCGGAACAAGCGATCCGGCAGGCCATCGACGCCATCCAGACGCACCGGCTGCACGCGTTGAAGATCATCCCGGCCTACGCTTATCAGCGCACGGCTTCACGGAGTTTCAACGATGCTTCCTGGCGGCCTTTCTGGCAAGCTGTCGCGCAGCTTGGGGTACCGGTGTTTTTCACATTGGGCTCGCGCCCCGGTGCAGCCGACCCGCGGCGGGGCTTCATCGACGAGCTGTGGGAACTGCGCAAACTGCTCGACCTCCATCCCACCCTGCAAAGCAGCATCACCCACGGTTATCCGTGGCGGGATTTCCTGACAGGCGAAACGTTTAACCTGCCGGAGGACATGTGGTCACCGCTCAAAGATACAAATACCTGTCTCGAAGTGGGTTTCCCATATCGGGTCGGCGACCTGCTTGACTACCCCTATCCGGCATGCCGGCCGGTCCTGGAACAGATGCTCGTGCAGCTCGGCTCCGACCGACTCCTCTGGGGGTCGGACATGCCGTTCCAAAATCGTTATTGTACCTATCGGCAATCGCGCGACTACATCGAGCGCTACTGTGATTTGTTCCTGTCCGCTGAGGACCGAGCCAAGCTCATGGGCGGAAACACCACACGACTGCTGAAGCTCGCGCGGCCGGAATCGTTGGAAAGAAACGCTCAACCGCGTTTGCCGGCCGAGGCAACCGGCGGAGCGGGCTCAAACTTCCAGAGATCCTGCCCCGATACCGCCACATAGATGTATCCAGCCCGGTCCAAACAAATACCATGGGAATACGGCAGGCCCGCGGGCTTCCGCCAGACGTTGAGCAGCCGGCCGTGACGGTCGAGCCGGACGAGGGCGCCGTCGAGACCAGCGGCGCCATAAAACAACCCATCAGGACCGAACGCGAGGGCATCAAGCGAGTGAAGGTGGGGCCAGACTTCCTGCAGCTCGCCTTCTCGATCGTAGACTTGAATACGGTCGTTGTCGCGGTCGCTTACATAAAGACGGCCCTCACGATCAAATACCAGCGTGTGTGGCGTGTGGAACTTCCCCGGGCCCTTGCCCCGGATTCCCCAAGACGAGATGAACCGGCCGTCCGCGGCAATGCGGGAATTGCCGTAACCGTCGGTCACGAAAATGTCACCCTTGGCGGACACCTCCACGTGGGTCGGTTGGTTGAAGTGCCGGCCGTCGGCACCGGAAACGCGATCGACGCCCATCGTCATCAGCAGCGCACCTTCCCGACTGAACTTGAAAACCAGATGCCGGCCCACGTCTGTGATCCAGACGTTGTCCCACGCATCCACGCATAGCCCGTGCAGCCAGTATTTCACCCCAAGCGGCGTGGGCGGACCGTGGTCATAGTCGGTGAAGATGCTGGTCTTAAAACATCTTCACCGATCAACGCGATCGAGGCTGCCGTCGGGCTTCAGTCGGAGCAGCGGTTGCGCACAACGTCGGGCGACATAGACGAATCCCTGCGAGTCCACGGCCACATCGCTGGTCAGGGTCATGCCGAGAATGATCTCCGTGGAGGGCTTGGGCCATCCGGCCACGCGCATGAGCGGCGGATCGGAAATCCCCGCAAAAGTCACCGGCTCCACCCTGCCCTCGCCGGCCCCGAGTTGGCATCGGCTTTGGTCAGGAAGTCGGCGATTTCCTCCTGAAAAGACACGACGATTTCATCGTGGTGGCCCTCCTCGGGCGATTCGCGATAGATCACGGGAGAACCTTGCTTCTGCAGAGCGGCGGCGAACTCGCGGCTGTGCGCCACGTTCACGACCGTGTCCTTGGCTCCGTGCACGAGAAAAACCGGAGTCTGCTGAAAGGCCTCGGCGTGATAGAGCGGCGAAATCGCGCGCAACACCGCCTCTCGGTTGGCGTCCGTCACGTGATGGGCCGGCCCCACGGATTCACGGTAGTTCGGCGCATCGGTGAAAAAGCGCACCTGATCGGTCACGGGAAAGATCGCCGCGACGGATCTGATTTTTCCCGGCCGGCGCATGACGTAGAGAAGGCTGCTACTCGCCCCCATGCTGCTGCCGAGCAGGTGCACCCGGGCCGGATCGATGTCCTCTTTTTGTGTCCACTCTTTGATCACCGCGTCCAGCCGGTCCACTGCGTCGTCGCTCATCCAATGACGCGGCCCCAGATCCGGGACGATCAGCCAGTAACCGCGTTCCGTGATCCGCCGGCGGATCACGTCGAAAGGCGGCCGCCCAGCGTTGAAGACAATGTTGGAGCCGCCGTGACCATACAGATGAATCACCAGTCCCGCCTTGGCCCCGGGAGCTAGCTGCGGCGGATAGGCCGTGCAGTGGACCACCTCACCCGTTGCCGGCACCTTCACCGCGTAGGGCGTGTCGCCCCGGACGATCCCCGGCAAGAGCTGCGCGATCAAAGCGCAGATCACGATCAACGGTTTCATTTCAATGGGGCTTTCTTGGCGGCGGGAGGCGGCACCGGCTCAGTCTTGAACTGCAATGCGAAGAGGTCTGCATCCCGCATGACAAAGCGGAGCCGCACGGGCTTTCCCGCCAGATGCTTAAGCGGGGAATGGTCGGTGCGCCCCTGCGCATGCCTCCAGTCGACCGCCTCGGCGATCTTGTCGCCGAAGATCAACGGCGACTCCTCCAGCGAGAAACCGGGCAGCGGGTGGCCCGCGGCGTCCTGGATCTCGATGCGGATGCTGCCGCTGGCGGAGGTCGAGTAGTTGAGCACGAGGCTCGATCCGGTGAAGATGAGCGGCTTGGTGGTGAATTCGCCGCCGGGATACCCGGCGTGCATCGCCACGAAACCATCGGGGCGAACGGTGAACCGTTCGAGCCGGTTGGTCGGAAAGGTGTAATCACGCTCCACGTAGAACGAAATCTCCTCCGGCCCGGTGGACAGCAAGCCGGCCGCAGGCGTGTTGGCCCGGTGGGCCCAGTTGCGCTCGTGCAGACCGGGCCGGAGAAAGGCCTCCTCGAAGCGATGCCAGCGCACCCCGTCGCGCGAGCTCATGAACACGACATCCGAGGTGCCCGGGCTGCTGGCCGCCATTTCGGGAAAATAGGTTTTCCACGGCAGAAACCGGCGCGGCAGGGCAAAGAAAAGCTGCGGCGCGCGCGCGTAGGGGGCCGCGGCGTTGGTGTAGAGATTTTCCTCCGGGGCGTCGCCGAAATCGGCCCATTCGCCGGGCGTCCAAGTGACAAAATCTTTCGAATGGGCGAACTTGATCGAGCGCACGCCGTGGATGAAATCGCGGTAGATGGCGACGTACTCCTGCCGCGGCGCGTCCCAGAAGACGCGGTTCAGCGAGTCGAAGGCTCCGTCGGTGATGATGGGCTCGTCGCGCAGCTTGCGCCAATGCACGCCGTCGGCCGAGACGAACGCGATGAGGATCGGCTTGCGCTTGTCATTGTCGTTGTTGCTGCTCGCGACCGCCTTGTAGCGCTGATCGGCGGGCGCGGCGGGATTGTCATCCTTGAACGGTGAAAAATTGTGCGATCCCCGCTCGACCCACACGATGTTGTTGTCCTTCGAGCCGTTGAATTCGAAGAGCCCGAGCTTCGGCCGGGTCCAATGAATCCCATCGGTGCTCTCCGCGTAGCAGGCGAACTGGCTGTGCGTGGGCACGGCTTTTTCGTCGGGCGTCACCGTGGCCTTGATGCTGTAGGTCAGGTCGGCGCTGCCGCGATAGTACATGCGGTAGCGGTCGCCATCCTTAAACACCGTGGTGTAGCCGCTCGTACCACCTTCCCAAGGCTGGTCGAAGGTAAAGACGATGCCCTCCGAGTGCGGGGTTTGCAGGCGCAGTTCGACACCGTCACGGCGATCGACCAAAAACTCGTCGACCATGGGCTCGAGCCGGGAGCCGATTTCCACGGCCTTGGCGACGGAGGGATCGGCTGCGGCGAGCGCGCCGGTGAAAAGGCCCAGCCCGCCGACGATGAGCCAGCGGACTTGAGACAAGCAGGCATTGGCATGGATTTTCATAAGGTTGGAAATCGCCCGGATCAGGGCGCAGTGAAATTTGCCGGTTGGAGCCGATCGGGCGCAGCGCCTCCGTGGTGGCAGAAGCCAGCAGGGCCAGTCCCACCAGCATGAGACAGCGCGGAGGGTGCTCATGGCTTGGGGTTGGTAGTCTGGTCGGCTTGCCGGACAGCCTGCGCAGCCGGCCGAAAGCAGAGGGAATAGATATCCGCGTTCCGCATCACGAAGCGCAGGCGGATGGGTTTCTGCGCGAGTCCGCTCAAGTTCAACGGATCGGTCCAGGTCTTGTCCGGACGCTCCCAGCGGACGACCCCGTTGATCTCATCGCCCCACAGCGGAATCGACTTCTCCAGTTCGAAACCGGGCAGCGGACGGCCATCGGCATCCTGCACCTCCACCTGGATGCTCCCGCTCGCCGAGGTGGCGTAATTGAGAACCAGGTTATCACCCGTGAAGCTCAGTGGCTTGGTCACGAACTCACCGCCCTTGGAGTCGGCGTTGATGGAGGTGAACCCGTCTGTCCGGATCACGAACCGCTCGATACGGTTACTCGGGGCCGTGTAGTTTCGCTCCACATATAATGAAATCTCGTCGTCCGCGGTCGGGATGATGCCAACCGAGGTGGCGGTCGTGCGGTGGATCCAGTTGCGATCGTCGCGGCCGGGCGGGATGAACGGCTCGCCGAACAACTTCCAGTTGTGGCCGTCGCGGGTGATCATGAACGCCGCCTCCGAGATGCCGGGGATGCGCTCGTCGTCGTGCCGTTTGCGGAGCGGCACGTAGCGCTTGGGGAAGCCGAGGGTGAGCTGCGGGGCGCGGAAGTAAGGCGTCGCCGAATTGGTGTAGAGGTGCTCCATGCGTGCGTCGCCAAAGGCGAGCGGCTCGACCTCGCTCCAATGGAGGAGATCCTTCGACGTCGCGCGGGCGACCGTGCGGATATCCTGGCTCATGAAGCGGAAGTAATAGACGTACTGTTGTTCCTCAGAGGACCAGAACAGCACGGTCTGGCCATCGAAGACATTGGGGAGATTCGAGCGAAACAGCGGCGCATCCGTCCACTTCTTCCAGTGCAGGCCGTCGGATGACGCCCACAGGATCATGGACTGCGGCTCCTGCTTGAGGTTGGCCGGCCAGTTTTTCCCAATGCCCGTCGAGCTGACCGCCTTGTAACGCTCGCTCGCCGGCGCCGCGGGATTGGTGTCGAGGAAGATTAGGCCGAGGCGCTCCTTTTTGTTGTCGGCGATAATGTTATTATCCTTCGAGCCATTGAACTCCACGAGTCCCAGTGAGGGCTTCACCCAGGTGATGCCGTCCTTGCTTTCGGCATAGCACATGAAGTCGGGGTGCGCCGGAATAACGACCTCCCCCGGCTTCAGGCCCGACTGGCGGAAATAGTCCGGCGCACTACGGGCGATGTAATACATGCGGTAAATATCGCCATCCTTAAATACGCTCTGCGGCCAGCTGACGTTGCCCTCCCAAGGTTTGTCGAACATGATTGCGATACCGGCGGACTGGGGATGATTCAGCTGGAGGCGCACGCCGGACATCTGGTCGATCAGGTAATCGTCGAAGAACAGCTGGAGCTGCGATCCGAGGTTGACGACAGGCGCGGGAGTCGGGTGCTCGGCCGCTGAGGCCGTGAGCAGAACGGCGAACAGACACAGCCCTTTCAGAATGGCGACCTGCAGGCGACGGAAGCGCCGAATGATGGAGTCGGTGGTCGATGGGTGCATAAGACGGATCAGTGGAGAGTGAGTGCGAATATTTCCGCGTGGCTCAGGTGTACGCGGAGCGAATAGAGACCAGGCGGGAGATCGCTCAGGGTCCGCGTTTTCCAAGCCACCGCATGGCGCAGCGAGTCTCCGTGGATCGGCACCGCATCGTCCCGCGTGAAACCAGGGATGCGGTACCCTTGGGCATCAAGGATCTCGATCCGCACCTCGCCCTGCACAGCGGCATTCATGGTGAGACCGGTGCAACCGGCCAGCGAACGCGGCCGCAGGGTGACCTGCCCCACCTCCCCAATGGGCGAAAGGCCGGCGAAACGGTCGCGCGGCAGGACCGCGATGCCGATCCCGGAAGGCGGGCGCAGCATCTCGATCCCCTCATTCCAGCGGCCACAATAAGCTCCGTAGTAAAAACGGATCTCATCTGCGAGCACCACCGGGGTCTCGTTGGTCCACAGGCAGCCGGAGTCGAAATGCTTGGGATCGGGGTCGAGACCGATGAAGTCCGTGCTGCGAAAAGGTCGGCTCCAATTGAAACCATCGCGGCTGACCGCGAGTTCGCTCGGCATGGCGCCGGTGATCTCGCCGTCCATCTTCTGCAGGAGCGAAAAGCAAACTCCTTCGTGGAGAAAAACCGGCCCGCCGTGCAACTGGACGCCGCGCCGCGTCGGATCGACCCGGTGGGTCGGCGGGAAATACTCCACGCCAGTACCGTCGAACTCGTCGGGCTGGATCACGAGCACGGGTGTGGACCAAGAAATGAAATCGCGGCTCTCCGTACGGACGATCGCCCGTTTCCAAAAGGTCTGCCCATCCGGCGTATCGAGCCAGGTCTTCGCGTAGAGGGCATATACGCCGCGAGGTTCATCATAGACGATGTTGATCACATCGCTCACCGAGCGAGGCACGCCGTCCGCATAAGCGGCATCGCCCTTGAGCGGAGGGTCGGAGCGATGACCATAGGCGCCCTGCAACAGCGGGAAGGCCGGATGCATCCGCCAGTGCAGCCCATCGGGCGAGAAGCCGACGGCGAGGCCCATGACCTTGCGCCCCGCCACTTCCCGGGCCCGGAAACACGCCAGCTTGTAGCGCCGCGCCGGATCGGGATCCTTGGGATCGGCCAGTACGGAGGCGCCGTAATGCCCTTCGGCCGGAGGGACGACAAAATTGGTGTCCCGCCCCTCGAACTTGTACAGCCCGAGCCCGGGCTTGCGCCACGTGATGCCGTCGTCTGATTCTGCATAAGCCACGCCCGAGGCCTCGGGATTGACCGAGGTGAGCGCCTGGTACCAGAGCTGGTATTTCCCAGTACGCGGGTTGCGGTAGACGCTGTTGTAGGATACGGTTTTTTCCCATGGCCGATCCTGGCGGATGACCGGCTCGGCCCGCCGCACCGCCGGGTGCAGCGTGCGCCTGGTGCCGGAGCGATAAAGGACGTCGTGGTCGTCGACCAGCAACAGCGTCTCGTCCGCCACCGCGCAGACCGCCAAGGTCAGACCCGCCAGCACCAGGCCGCGGCGTAACCATGAGAGCGAAAGCGCGGAACGGAAGTTCATGGCCATGCCTCAAGGACGAGCGCAAACCAGGTCGACGCCAGTGAGCCGGGTGGAATTGGCGCCGTCGGGCGACGTGAGCACGGCGCGATACTGGAGCCAGCTGTCACCCGCGGGCACCCCGGCCAGCGCAGTATCCGAGACAGTATAGAACGAACCGGCGCCTTTCGGGCCGCTCCACTTCGCTTGCGCGAGACCGGCGGCGGAGGAGGCGGTACGCACCTGGAACTTCACCCCCGTGCCACAGAGCGTCTCCGCCTGCCAGCGAAGCCGGTCAAAGCGCGCGCCCGAGGGAGCCTCGACCGGGATCGAGACCATATCCCACTCATATTTCCGGTCGCGGATATTGCCGGCATCGACCATGGTATCGAGGTGGGAGCCGATGCTCGGCACCTCCGTCCGCCGCGCGTTCGAGTAACCTTCCGGCCCACCCCAGTAGATGTAAGTGCCGATGCTGTGGCTGAAATTCTTCTGGTGGTTGGTGACCACGAGATCGAGCCAGCCGTCGTGGTTGAGATCGATCGCATCCATGCTCGCGGACGAGGCCGCGTCGAGGAAGGTGCGACGGCGCTCGGTGTAGTGACGGGTCCCATCACCCCAGTAGATCATGGCCGGCAACTCGCGGGTCGTATCCGACAGGTAACTGGAGAACGCCAAGTCGAGGTGACCGTCGCGGTTCAAATCTGCGATTGTGACATCGAGACATTGGTAGCATTCAAGTTCGGTCCGCTCGCTGCCGTCCCACGCGGCGTTGCCCCAGAAGATGATGGCGCGGCTGTTGCGCGTGCCGCCCTTGAGCCCGGAGCCACCGACCACCGTCTGCCCCGGCTGGCGCCGGCCCACCAAGCCGCTGGTCGCGACGAGATCGAGATGACCATCGCCGTCGAGATCGGCCACCACCGCCTGGCTCGCGCCGTTGGTATCGAGCGTGGTCATGCGGGCGTTGGCGTAGCTGCCCGACCCACCCCAGCGGATCTCCAGCTTGCCGATGTCCAACAGCGGGATGATGAGATCGAGTTTCCCGTCTTGGTTAAGATCAGCGATGGTCACTTCGCTCGAGCCGGCCGTGTCTACACCGCCCGTGACCCGGAAAGCCTCCGTGCGTGCGGCCTGGAAACGGCCCGGCCCACCGTAGGCGATGAAGA
This sequence comes from Verrucomicrobiota bacterium, assembly GCA_018239845.1. Lineage (GTDB taxonomy): Bacteria > Verrucomicrobiota > Verrucomicrobiia > Opitutales > Opitutaceae > CAIRCN01. The sequence continues at coordinate 48,996 of JAFEGO010000069.1, read as the reverse complement.
CCTGCGGACCCGGGCCCTTGGGCGCGCGGCCGCTGCAGACGACGTCGAGCCAGCCGTCACCGTCGAGATCGGCGACATTGACTCCGAAGATCCCGTCCGAGCCGGGCAGTTTCGTGATCGGCAGTTCGGTGCGCCGGTCGACCGAATACCCGTCCGGCCCACCCCACCAAATCCATGGATGACCGGCCGAAACGACGATGAGATCAGGCCAACCGTCATCGTCGAGGTCGGCCACGCTGTGCATCATGTAACCACCGGGAAAGAGGTGCGTCGCGTCGTTGACCGAGTACAGGTGCTCGGAATTGCCCCAATAAATCGAGGTCGGCATGGCGGTCTCGCCCTGACTGGAAATATGGTTGAGCAGCAGCACGTCGGGGTTGCCATCGTGATTGAGGTCGGCGATCCCGACGCCATTCGCACTAAATGCCTGCAGGTCGCGACGCCGGAGATCCGAATAGCCATGAGCACTGCCCCAGAATATCTGGGCCGGATCGCCGCGCCGGTTGCTGACATTGCCAAACAGGATATCCGGAAAACCGTCGTGGTTGAGGTCGCCCGCTTTCACTGCCATCGCGCCGTGCGTCGTCAGCGCCGTGGCGCGGTCCGCCTTGAAGCCATCGGGGCCGCCCCAATAGATGTACGACTTCGGCTGGGCCGGCTCCGTGCCGGCATTGGCCACGACGAGGTCGGGCCGGCCGTCGCCATTCAGGTCCGCCACCTCGACCGCGTTGCAGTTGTCGGCGGGTAGCTCCGCCACAGCTACGGAGGAGAGGAGCCCGCCCTTGGTGCCGCGGTAGATAAAGACGCGAGTGCTGCTCCCGATGACGAGATCGGTGATGCCGTCGTGGTCGACGTCAGCGGCGGTCGCGGTGTGCAGTTCCAGACCTGGGCCTCCAGCTGGTTTCAGAACCTGCCGGGCACCATCGCTGAATTTGCCCGTGCCATCGCCCCAGTAGATGTAGACGGACTGTTCGTCGTGGAAATCATTCACGAACGCGAGATCGAGGTGACCGTCGCCGTTGAAATCGCCGGCGGCGACGTCGGCGGCGGAAATGGTCGGGATGGACAAACGGTGCGCCACGTCAAAACCGGTGGCATCGCCCCAGTAGATGAACGATGCGCGATAATTCTCCATCTCGCCGAAGCGGGCGTCGAAACCGCGCTCAAAGCCCTGATTCGCCAGCACGATGTCCGGCAGTCCGTCCTCGTTGAAGTCGCCGACCGCAATGCCACTGGCGATGAACGCGGGCAAAATGGTGCGCTCCGACTCGTGGAACCCGGTCGCGCTGCCCCAGTAGATGTAGGCCGGCATGTCCTGGCGGAAGTTGTGCATCATGTTGCCGGAAATGATGTCGGGGTAGCCGTCGTTGTTCAGGTCCGCGATCACACAGCGCCCGCCACCGAAGCTCGGCAGCCAGGTGACGTGCTTGAGCGCCTCCTGGGTGTACTTGAGCAGCGTATACGGTGAGCGAAGCTCCGGCAGTTCCGGCTGGAGGGAGTGCGGGCCGTCGGCGTCGCTCCAGTAGATCATAGCATCGGGGGCGTAATCGGCGTCATGGTCTTGGCTGAAGACGAGGTCGATTTCGCCGTCACGGTTCAGATCCCAGCGGTGGATGGTCTGGAAACCGCCCTGGATGGAGACATAGGTGTTGGCGCCCGCGTCGCCGAGGGTGCCGCGCCGGAGTTCGGCCGGGCCCTGGTGGATGACGGGGCCGGGATCGGCGCAGGCGAGACTGGCGTGGAGGAGAAATGCAAGGCAGACGGAAGACGATTTCATGGGAAGCAAAGGGATCAGTTGCCATTCAGCTGGGCCGGCGTGAGGAGGTTGAGGAGACGTGCGCCGCGCTGGTGACGGTCGACGTTCTGCACGAAGATGTCCCAGAGCCGGGCCTCGAAACGCGGGCTCAGGCTCGAGCCCGAGATATGCGGGGTGAAGATCACGTTGGGAAACCGCCACAACGGATGCTCCGGTGGCATCGGGTAGTGGTAGTGGGTGTCAAGCGCGGCACCGGCGATCCACTTTTCGCCCAGGGCCCGCAGCAGGGCCGCTTGTTGGAGGATCGGTCCGCGCGCCGGATTCAACAGGAACGAGTGCGGAGGCAGCGCCCGCAGTTGCGCCTCGCCCAGCAGCCCTTCCGTCCGTGGCGTGAGAGGCATCGCGAGCACGAGGAAATCCAGACCGCCGAGAAATGCCTTTTCCTCCTCCGGTCCGAAGACGCGGTCCGCACACGATCCGTCTGGATCACCGGTACCCGGCACGCAGTAAGTCTCCTCGCGCAGCGGGATTTTCCCCGTGCGGGTTAACACGTGCACGCGCATGCCGAACGCCCGGGCCAGACGCGCGGTCTCGCGCCCGATGCCACCGTAGCCCCAGATGCCGACCGTGAGGCCGCGCAGCTCCCGCTGGAATCGCGCGGATCGGTCCCAGATCGCGCCATCCTGGTTACGGATCATCTGCCGGAAATCGCGCAGCAAATTCACCATCATCGCCAGATTCCATTCCGCGATCGGCACATCGAAGCAGCCAAGCGCATTGGTGGCGGCAATACCGCGCTGCGGTAGGTCGAGCCCGAACAGTTGGACGTAACCAGCAGACGCAATCTGAATCCAGCGCAGCGCCGTCATTTCCGCATGATTCGAAGGCGGAATGGTGCAGAACAGTACCTCGACGTCGCGGAGCGTGGCCACCGGCAACGGGCGCGCCTGCACCGCGGGGGTCTCCACGCACTCGACTTCCACGCCGCTCAGACGCTGCAAGGCCGCGAGACCGGCCGGATACGGGGCGAGATCGATCAGGATTTTCATGTCAATCGCGCAAGATGTGGCCGGGCACGCTGTTGAACTCGCCGCTGCCGGGTTGGAAGGGATAGCGACGCCTCGTCTCCTCCGTCAGTACGATACCCAGACCGGGCCGATCCGGCGGCAGCACGTAGCCATCGCGAATGACAAGCCCGCCATCGATGACCTCGCTGTGGAGGCCGGCATAGTCCGGCGCGATTTCCAAGATGCAGGTGTTGGCGGCGGCGAAGCCGGCATGGACATTCTGCATCAGTGAGCCGCCCGCACCCCACGCATGGGTCGCCACTTTGCGGCCCCGCGCGGCCATCATCCCGGCGACGACGCCAAATTCATGGAGCCCGCCGGTGAACGAGGCGTCGGGCTGGCCGATGTCGAAAGAATCCTGATCGGTGAACACCCGCCATTCGTAGGCGGCGGTCAGGCACTCGCCGCCCGCAATGGGAGTCGAGGTCGCCCGGCAAAGCTCGGCATAGCCCCAAGGATCGGTGTATGGCAGGGCTTCTTCGAGGAAGAACAGATTGAAAGGCTCGAGCGCTTTCGCCACCGCCACCGCCGTCTCCAGTTTCCATGCATCCACGGGGTTGTTACCCATGTGGGCATCAAGCATGATCCAGGCGTCCGAGCCGGCGTGCTGGCGCATGAACGACACCTTGTCGGCCTCGAAGTCCGCCGCCGCGCGCGGCTCCATCGGCATGTGCCAACCCCCGCCTGCCGTGTAGCTGCCCGCCCCCACCTTGAGCCCGCGGAAACCAAGCGAGAAATAGTGGTCCATTTTCTTGGCGAGCTTGTCCTTCGGGTAATTGCTCGGCCCGCCGGTGGCGTAGGCGGGCAACCGGGCGTGCTTTGCGCCACCGAGCAGCGCGTGGGCGGGCTGGCCGAGGATCTTGCCCTTGAGGTCCCAGAGTGCCGCCTCGAGGCCGTTCATGACGATCGTGCCAAGCCCGACGCGGCACCAGAAATTGTAACAGCGATACATCCGGCGCCAGAGCTCCGGGATATCGTCAACGTTCTGGCCAAGGAGCACCGGCTTGAAGAGATCGACAATGGCTGGCACGGCCTCCGGACAAAAGTAGCCGGCGTAGGTCTCGCCGAGGCCCGTATGCGGGCCGTCGGTGAAGACTTCGATGAAGGCCGCGCTGCGGCGCTTACGGGCTTCACGAAGAAACGGGTCATTGGTGCACGGCCCGGTGAGCAAAGTGGTGCGAACGTCGGTGATTTTCACGAGGAAGAATCAGGGGATGGCCAGCAGCGTGCCCGCGATATGGGGCACGTCGCCGGTGTTGAAATAGTAGGCGACGAAGACGTGCTTGTCATCGACCAGCACCGACCAAGGGTAACCGAGGTCGGAACTCACTCCGTCGTCGCGCAACACGAACTCCGGCGCTGTGGCGAAATCAGTACACTCGGCATTGAGCACCCGGGCCCGGATCCCCATCGGCGGATGGCGATAGCCATAGGTCAGCAACACACGGTTGTCCGGCAATCGCAGGGCGTGCAAGGGATATCCTTGAAAACCCATCCCCTGCCATGGCTGGAAGGTCTTGCCCCCATCCGTCGAGCGAGCGATGCAGGCCTCGTCCTTGTTATTTTCTGTGCGTAAAAATGCGATCAGATCCCCGCGCGGCGTTTCATAGAGCGAAGTCTCATTGAACTGCACGTACGTATCCTTAGCTATTTGACACGCGTAGCTCCAGGAGGCGCCCCGGTCGTCGGAAACGAGCAGATGCACTGAGGTGCCCGGCTCCGGCGCGAGCCGGTCGTGCGCGGCGACGGCCCAGAACAGGCGGCCATCATGCCCCTCGGCCAATGCCCCGCGATTGTAAGCGGGCACCGGCTGTCCGGTCGGCCCGTTGGCCAGCTCCGGCGGGATATGCGGGGGATAAAACGGACCTCTCCAATTTTTTCCGCCGTCCGTCGAGCGCAGCCAGTAACCGCCGTTGAAAACCGCGCCCAGGCCGTTCTGCAGGATCGGCTGCTTCAGCCGCGCCAGGCCGTCGGGGCGGACAAAGGTCCAGCCGTAGCCTGTACACAGGAGCGTGCCGTCGCGCAATTGCAGCAGGCAGGGATCCTGCGAGCCGCCGAAGGCGTCGGCATGGATCAACTCGGGCTGGGCCGTCCACGTCTCACCGCCGTCCCGCGAGCGCACGGCGACGAGATAGCTGTTGGGATCGACATGATAGTTGGTCGCCTCGCCGAAGAGCTGGCGGTTGGGCGCGCGCCGGAAGGCGACCAGCAGTTCTCCATCCGACAATCTCACGGCCGAGGGGAAGGCACAGTGAAACGTGGGGGCAGAGTAAACGACAACGTCCTTGATCTTACGCAGCCCAGAGGTCGCGGCGAGCCCGCTCAACGGAGCGAGCAGCAACAGCAACAAGAGAGCGGCGCTGGACTTCATGGCGTCAAAGGCCAGGCGATGACCGCGGGCGTGCGCGTCGAGATGCGCACCTCGCCTCCGATCACGATCACATGATTTTTCCAAACGACGACGGGCGCGCCGATCGGCGGCACCGGACCGGCGTCACCCGGAGCATCGCGGTCCCCCGCGCCGACATTCGGCAGCGACGGGCCGTGCGACCACGTGCGAGTGGACGGTTGATAGCGGAAGGTCTCGGCCGCGAAACCCGGGTGGTCGCGCTGGGCACCGGGCCAGACGGTGGCATAGCCGCCGACCAGCCAGATCGCGCCATCCGCGAGCACCGGGCAGGGGGAGTTGATGCCGACCCGCGGCTCGGGGATATCCGGCAGTCGCTCCCATGAGCCGCCCGGTTGGTCCATGCGATAAGCCGTGGTCGAGGGCACGGGTTTACCTTCGACGAAAGTCATGCCGCCAAAGACGAAAAGTGAGTCTCCGTCCGATCCCCCGGACGACACGAGCAGACCGAGACCGGGCAGGTCGGTCTCGCGCGTCCAGCCCGCATCCGGCTTTTTCAAATCGAGCGACCACACTTCGCGGCTCGGAGAGGTCGAGGCGGGATCGGCCACACCACCGAGGACAAAGAAGCGCCCGCTCGCAATCGCCCCGGCGGCATAGCCGGTCGGCTTAGGCAGGTCTGGCAAACGGCGAAACACGTAATCATCTCCTGCGGCCCGCAGTTCATATACGGCGGTACGGCAGCCCTTGGGGTCGGTCCCGCCGGCGAAGTAGATCGCATCGGCCGTCGTGGCCGTCGCGAAGTGGCCACAGGGCTCAGTCAGATGCGCGCGGGCGCGGCACCATGAGCCTTCGATTGAATCGAGAACGAATATCTCGTCGTTGAACTTGCGCGTACCTTTGAGCCAAAGCGGATGGCTCCATTGCGTGCCGCCGGTGACGACAAGCCGGCCATCGAGCACGCCGGCGACCATACCGGCATAGCCGATGGGATCGGGCAAGGGCGCGAGGGTTTTCCAGCCTTTGGCCGGCTGGTTGGGCATGGATGTGAGAGCCATAAGAGGTAATCCGACGAACAGAGAGATGGCCCCAGCTTCATTGGGCCGGAAGACGGAGAGCAAAGAGATCGGCATCTTTGAGCACGAATCTAAGCCGGACAGCCCGCCCGCGCAGCGGCGTCAAATCAGAGGTCGTGGCCCACGAGACCGTGCGCTCGATCGTGTCGCCGACGATGACCGGACATTCCTCCAAGGTGTAGCCCGGGATGGGCTCGCCTTCAGCCGTCTGCACCTCGACGCGCAGACTGCCCGCCGCGGAGGTCGAGTAGTTTAATGTGAGACGCGCGCCTTCGACCGTAAAAGGTTTGGTCAACATCTCTCCACCCGCATAAGGCGCACTGACCGAGGCGAAACCGTCCAGCCGCAGCGAATAGCGCCCGAGATGCGCGGTGGGCTGCACGTAGTTCTGACCGACGTAGAGCGACATCTCGTTTTTGCCGGTTTGAATTAGACCGGTGGCCGGTACGCCATTGCGCGAGACCCAGTTGCCCTTGTCGAGGCCCGGCCGGACGAATGCCTCCATGAAGGTGCGGTCATAGCGCGTGCCGCCGCGACTGGTCATAAGCACCGTGTCGGAAACTTGGTTGGGAATGTCGTGGCCGTGGCCGGTGATGCCGCGGAAGCCTTTGCCGAGCTGCTGCGCGTCCATCTCCGCCTCGGTGAGGAAACGGTGACCCGGCACAAGGCGCATCGGCGTCGAAAGATAAATGTGCGGTGCGCGAAAATAGGGCCGGGTGTGATTGGTGTAAAGTTGCTCTAGTGGCGTGTCGCCGAAGCTCATACGCTTGGGAGCCGACCAATTGACCAAGTCGGACGAGGTGGTGCGGGCGATCGTACGGAAGCCCTCGACCGTGAACTTGTCCGTGGTGTAGTCGGTCCAGCCGGTGAAGACGCGGAAGTAGAGCACGTAGCACCGTTCGGTCTCGGACCAAAAGGCGACATTCTGCGAATCGAAGGCGCCACCCTTGAATACCGGCTGGTCGCGCCACTTCTTCCAATGCAGGCCGTCGGGCGAGACGAGCACGTAGAGCCCCTGCGGCCACTGGCCGCCGATGGCCTTGTAACGCTCGGTGACGGGCACGCCGGGCCGCGTGTCGAGGAACGGGCTGATGCTCTGCGTCCAAGGGTCATTGCTCGGCGACGGGGCTAGCAGGATGTTGTTCTCCTTGGATCCAGCGAACTCGACGAGGCCGAGCTTGGGCTTCACCCACGTGATGCCATCGTGGCTCTCGGCGTAGCAGAAATACGAGGTCGAGCCCTCCGATTTGCCGGCCGTCGCATCCCGCGGGCCGCCGCGGTAGTAAAGGCGATACAGCCCGTTGTCTTGGATGATCGTGGGATAACCCGAGGCATCTCGATCCCAAGGATCGTTGAACGGCACGGCAATCCCCTCGTAATGCGGGTGGTGCAGCGTGAGGCTGGCACCGTCGAGCCGGTCGATGAGGTAGTGATCGATGAAAGGCTCAAGCCTGTTGCCGAACCTCAGCGGCTCGACTGCGAACGCACTCGCACCGGCGAGCAGAAGGAAAAGGACACGAAGGAAGAGCGGTTTCATGGGTAAACAGGTGAAATCTGATCAGGCAGTCGCCTCCGGGCGCCAGCGACGGAGAGAAAATGTCGCATGAGCCTCGTCTGTCATGGTGCGGAATTCTCAACGACCCGGAGAGGGAAACTGGAAGGCGTAGACGTCGGCGTCCACCAACACGAACCGCAGGCGGACAGCCTTGCCAATGTAGCGAGCCAAGGACTGCTGGCCATGCCAGCTCACGACCCCGGCGATGCGATCGCCGATCAGGACATCGCAGTCCTCCAAGGAAAACCCCGGGAGTGGCTTGCCAGCCGCATCCTGCAGCTCGACCCGGACCTCACCCGCGCCGCTGGTGGAAAAATTGAGTTCGAGATGATCGCCTGTAAATGTGACCGGTACCGTCACCGCGTCGCCGCCAGCATAGGGGGCGTTGATTGACACAAAGCCGTCCGTGCGCAGGGACATGCGCTGGATGTGGTTCGTCTTCTGCAGGTGGTTGCGCGTGATATAGAATGAGATCTCCGCCGGCCCGGTGGAAATCAGTCCGCCGCTCAGGCTCGGGTAGTTGGAACGCGAGCCCCAGTTGCCGAGATCCGTCCCCGGGCGGACAAAGGCCTCCATGAACGGCCGGGCGAATTCCGTGCTGCCCGGTTTGGTAGAGAGCAGGACAATGTCGTTGGCATCGCTGGCAAAAGTGTAGGTAGGGGCGTTCTTGTTGCCCTTGAGCCGCGTGATATCCAAGGCGCGCTCCTCCTCGAGCGACAACGCGCGACGGCCGGGATTGAAGCGCGCACCCAAGATCACGTAGAGCCCCGGGGCCCGGTCATAATGAAAGGCGCAGGCCTCATAGATATGCTCACGCGGCGTATCCCCGTAGGTGATCGGCTGGGGTTGACTCCAGGACGTGAGATCCTTGGAGACCGAGCGAAACACGGTGCGGACCCCGGGCCGGCCGATCATCCAATCGTAGAGCAGCCGGGGATTTGCCTTGGGCTGCGTATCCCACCAGCGGAAATAGCCCACAAACTGCTGCTCCTCCTCAGACCAGCTCACGCTGCCGCCATCGAAGGCATTGACCACGTCGCTCTTGAGATCGGCGTGGACCGGCAGCTCGCGCCAGACGCGGCCATCCGCCGAACCCAGCACCTGCGCGCGTAGACCCTTCCCCTCCTGCCCTGCCCGGCGGTCGCCATCGCGCATGTCGATCGCCTTCACTCGCTCGTTAGGCGGCACACCGAGCCGCGGATCGTAAAACGTAAAGCACATCGGCACGGAGTGGCCGTTTTCGTAGGCCACGATGTTGTTGGCCTTCGACCCTTGGAACTCAACGAGGCCGAGCGCCGGCTTTTCCCAGGTAATCCCGTCCTTGCTCGTCGCGAGACAGAGATAACTGTCATCCGCTCCCTCTGTCGTGACCGACGTATTCCTTCCCCGATACAACATGTGGTAGACCCCGTCGATCTGGTAGATGGAACTAATGGCGAAGGCATCCCCTTCCCATGGTTGATCGGAGCGGAAAGCCACCTCGCGGGGAATGACCATACCAAGACGCGGTTGCGCCTTGCCAGAGTAGCTTTCGATCAGACTCGTGTCGAGCAGCAATTGGCGCGCATCGGCGATGGAGCGTGCCGCCACGGGCTCCGCCGCCCGCACGCCAGCGGCCATCAGCAAGGCCACGAGACAAGCCGTGAGATTCAATCGGGTCTTCATAGGGGACAATAGGGGGATCTCCTTCGCGGTCGGCGAATGAGGAAATGCCAAAGGAAGAGCGCCCGCCACAAGCGCGGGCGCAAAAAAATCGGGGTCGGCGGGCAACCGCCGACCCCGCGAGGCTTACCACTTGTAGGTGGCCGAGAACTTTCCGTCGAAACCAGGCTCGGTCTGCACCAAGCCAGTGGCGGCGATCGCCACGATGTAGCGCTTGTCGGTAATGTTATTGAGATTCAGCTGCGCGCTCCAGTGCTTGTTGAAGACATAGCGGGCAAACGCGTTGTAGGTCGCGGGGAAATCGATCCAGAAGGTCGACTCACGCTTCCGCGATTGATCGAAGTACGTGCCGCCCAGCGTCAGACCCTTGAGCGGACCGCTCGTCCAGCCATAACGGCCCATGAAGCTGTACTTCTGGGGCACGAAGTCCTGCGCGCCGATATTCGGATTCGCCGCCGTGTGAGACTGACCATCGGCAAAGGTGGCGATCCAGTTGAATTCGCCGCTGTACAGTTTATAGCCGCCGCCGAGTTCGTACTCCAAACCCTTGGCGCTGTCCTGGGCGGATTGGATGCGCCCGGACGTGCCGTCCGGCAGGAGGCTGTTGATGACCACGTGCGTCTGCGCCATGTCGTACCAAGCGACGGAGCCGTAGATGGAGATTTTATCGTTAAATTTGCGCTCAACCTTGAAGCCGGCCTCCTTCATCTTGCCCTCTTGGTCCTGAAGCGGGTCGAGATTGTCGTTGGCCGTGTGGAGGTCCGCAAATCCGGTCTGCGGGAAGATCGTCTGCACATCGGTCCAGTAGAAGGAAATCGACGGGATCGGACGGATGATCGCACCGTATTTGTGCGTCTTGAACGTCTTGGTCGAACGCGGGGTCGTGACATTCGTCAGATAGTTCGTGCCGTAGCCGTCCGGCTCGAACCAGCGCACGCCACCGATCAGGCTGATGCGTTCATCCCAAAACGAGAGATTCTCCTGGAAGAAATATGAGTTGCTCTCTGCGCGCGACATATTCGCGGTGCCGCCGGGCGTAGTCGACGTAATCGCAATGCCAGCGCCCGGATGGGCCGCGGCAAAATAGGCGTCGTCGATGCTCCAGTCGGGTGCCGCAATATTGAGGTTCGGCATGACATTAACGGACTGGCGCGTTGCCGTGTATGAGATGATGGCATCCGCACCCAAGGTCGAATCCAGCTTGATCCCGGCGGGCAGCTCCAAGTGGTGGAGATAATCCGCCTGAAAATCATGCGTATAGGCGTCGATGGCAACGGGAATGTCCTGGCGCTGCAGGGTCACATTGTCCGAGCTCATGGTGATGCCGCGCACATGGCGACGGCGATCGATGTCCTTACTAAAGACGTAATCGAGCCGGAGGTTTCCATTTTCCGAGAGCCTGGTCAGAAACTCGCCGTTGATGAAAATATCCTGATTCTTCCAGAAGGCGTTCTTGCCCTGACCCGGCGAGAAACTCTTGGTCGAATACTGGTTCAGTTTCGCCCAAGTCGGATTCGCGAGCGTACCACCGACGGTGGAATTGTAATCAAGCACATCGTCCCAGTAGAAATACCCGTCGTCCTTGTAGTAGTACGCCCGGAAATTAAAGCTCGTGTTGGGCCCGAAATGGAAACCCAGCGCGCCACCGATGAATTTGTTGTCCTCCTGCTCGATCTCCTTGTCTTTGTCACCTGAGGTAAGGCCGACCGTTACCCTGTAATCCACCTTCAGGTCGGACGAGTCGACGAGCGGCCCGGTGTTGTTAGCTGCCAAGCGGACATAGTCATGCTTGCCCACGGTCACCTGCGCGTCGCCGCCTTCGATATGAGAAGGCCCGCGCGTCACGAAATTCACCGTGCCGCCAAGAAAGCTGTTGTTGCCAAGCAACATAGCTGCCGGACCCTTGATCACCTCGACGCGCTCGACGTCGAACAGCGGGTTTCGCTTGTACGCGACCTTCGTAATGCCGTCGCGCAGCGAGTACAGCGAGCGGAAGCCGCGGATATTGAAGTCGTCATTGATGGTTTGGTTCTGAGTCACGCCGGCAACGCCGACCTGAATCAGCTGGTGCACATCCACCGCATTAAGATCCGTGATCACCTGCTTGTTGATGATCGAGATCGCGTCGGATGTCGCGAGCAGGCTCTTCGCCGTGCGACTGCCGATGAGGGTGTCTTCGGAATGGTAGCCATTGTCGGCTTTGTCGGAGACAGTGAATGGACTCAGCTTCACCACCTCCTCGGTGGATGCCTTCTTGTCGTCATCACTGGTCTTTGGCGGCGTGGTTTGAGCTGGCATCTGGGCAACAGCGGCAAAAGCCGCGATACAGACAAGGACCCGCTTGGTAAGGGCGGACCGGGTGTGGTTTTTCATGGGGTGGGGTCTGGATGTGAATTTTGTATACATGTGTATGTTTAGGTGTTCCTGTGTCAACAGCAATGTTTCAAGCAGCTATCATGCCCAAAATACCCCGGCGCGCCGATTGTCGCCGCCGCTTCAGCTCGTATAGGCCATCTCTTCCTCGGTCAGCCCGCGGGGACTGTCCTCGCTTGCCGCATGGAACGCCGGGACACTCTTGTCGATGATGTCCTGGATGTGCTTTTCCATCGCCAGCTTGGCCACCGCCGCGTTGCCCTTGGCGATGCCTTCATAAATCTCTTCGTGGCTCGCCAGCACCTTGCGCCGGTTTGCGTCGCTTTCACCCTTGGTGGCGAAGGGCTGCGCTCCTTGGCTCGGTCTCACCGATACGCGGTTCACGAGGTGGAGCCGCAGTATCTCGCCCTTGATCAGGTCGTTCTTCGCCGCCGTCATGATCGCGATGTGGAAGCGCACGTCTTGCTGCAGCAGTTCGTCGATGTAAGGGGCCTCGTTCTTTGCCGCAAGGATCTGGCCCGTTGTGGTGCGCATCCCATCGAGCGCGAACTTGATTTCCCGCAGGTCGGCCGAGCTGTGGTTCAGCGCCGCCAGCCCCGCCGCATGGCTTTCCAGCGCCAGGCGCAGGTCGCAGGTCTCGCGAAATTCCTTCAGATCCATTTTCTTCACGCTCGCTCCGAGGCGGGCGCGGATGGTCACCAGCCCCTCCGCCTTCAGTCGATGCAGCGCCTCGCGCACGGGCGTGCGGCTCACCTTCGTCAGGGCCGACAGCGCCTCCGTCATCAAAGGGTATCCCGGCGGGAAGCCGCCGCTGAGGATCTTTTTCCGGATGAATTCATATGCGACATCTGAATTGACTTTTTTCATGCAAAGAAAATACGTGTGTATACAACGAGGGTTTTTCCGGAGGCTAGCTGCTTTTTTGGCGGAAGGCCATTCCAAATCCCCGTGTCGTCCTGATCGTCCCATGTCCCTTACCACCATCCTTGTCATCGGCTGCGGCAGCATCGGTGAGCGCCACCTGCGGTGCTTCCTCCAGACCTCGCGCGCCCGGGTGACGGCCTGCGAGTCCAATCCCGCTCTCGCCGCCAAGATCGCCGAAACCTACGCCGTGGAGGTGCTCAATGACTGGAGACAGTCCCTCGCGCGCCGCTTCGACGGCGTCGTGATCTGCACGCCGGCCCCGACGCACGTCGAAATCGCCACGGCGGCGCTCGACGCCGGCTCGCACGTCCTCATCGAGAAACCGCTCTCGCAGTCGCTGCGCGGGATCGACGGCTTGCTGACCGCGCGGGACCGCTCGGGCCGAACCGCCTCCGTCGCATATACCCTCCACCTCTATCCCATCCTCCGCGCCGCGCGCGAATTCCTCGCGGCGCAATCGTTAGGGCCCGTGAAGCAGGTCACCGTGACCACCGGGCAGCCGTTCCATGTCTTCCGGCCGGCGTATGCGAATACCTATTACCGCGACCGCAAGGCCGGCGGCGGCGCGATTCAGGATGCCCTCACCCACTCGGTGAACTGGGTGGAGAGCGTGCTGGGCCCGGTCGACAGTGTGTTGTGCGACTGCGCCCACCAAGTGCTCCCGAATGTCGAGGTGGAGGACACGGTGCATGTTTCCACGCGGCACGGCGCAGCGCTGGCGAATTTCTCCCTCAACCAGTTCCAGGCGCCGAACGAGACGACCTACCAGTTCAACGCCGCCGGCGGCAGCGTGAAGATCGAGGTGCACAATGCGCGCTGGGGCACGTATGCAGCCGGCCAGGATAAGTGGCAGTGGCATGACGTCGCCCCGCTCCAACGCGACGAGCCCTTCGTGCTCCAGGCGGATGCCTTCCTCGACCTGATGCAGGGCGGGCCCTCGCGGCTATGCTCGCTCGAAGCCGGCCTCAGCACGCTGCGCTTCAACCTGGCCGCCCTCGCCTCGGCCGATTCCGGCCGGCGCGTTCTCTGCGCCGACATTCATGACTAAGCCATCTTCCGACCAACCGCTGCGGCTGGCCGTGCTCGGGATGATCCCCGGCAACGGCCATCCCTATTCGTGGTCCGCCATCATTAATGGCTACAATCGCGAGGCCATGGCGTCCTGCCCCTACCCGGCCATTCCGGGCTACCTCGGAGCCCAGCCATCCGCCAACGTACGCATTCCCGGCGTAAACGTCACGCACGTGTGGACCGACAATCCAACGGAGGCCCCCGCTGTCGCCGCTGCCTCGCTTATTCCCCATGTCGTCGCGCGGCCAGAGGATGTCATCGGCGAAGTGGATGCCGTGCTGGTCTCCACCGACGACGGCGCCGATCACGTCCGCCGCGCCCGGCCGTTTGTCGAGGCCGGCCTGCCGGTCTTTATCGACAAGCCCATGGCCACGACCATGGACGAATTAAAAACCTTCATCGCCTGGGAACGCGGCGGCGCGCCGCTGCTTTCCTCAAGCGGCATGCGCTATGCGCCAGAGCTTGGCAAGCTTGCCGCCGACCTGCCCTCGATGGGCGAGTTGCGCTGGCTCTCGCTCACCACCGCCAAGACGTGGGAGCGCTACGGCATCCACGTGCTTGAGCCCGCCTTCGTCCTGCTCGGGCCGGGCTTTGTCTCGGTCCGCTTGGAAAGCCAGCCTGGCCTAGAGGTCGCCCACCTGCTTCATCGCTCGGGAGTGCAGGTGAGCCTGCCGATCATCTACGACGGCGGCGGCAGCTTCGGCGCCGTCCAGCTGTGCGGCACCAAGGGCCTCGCGCAGATCCGCTTTACCGACACGTTCAACGCCTTCCGCAACCAGCTGCTGGCCTTCATCAACTACGTCCGCACCCGCCGCCACCCCTACCCTTTCGCCCACACCGTCGAGATGATGGCCGTGATCATCGCCGGCATCCGTAGCCGCGAGAGTGGCTGCCAGCGGGTCGACCTCAGCGAAATCCTCTCCGAACTATCTTATGAAACAACGTCCTAGCCGGATCCTCCAACTGCTGCGCGAAAAGCAGCTGCCCACCATCCTCAAGATCAACCTTTCCGACCCCCGGGTCACGGAGATCGCCGCGCTCAGCGGGGCCGATGCCGTGTGGCTCTGCAACGAGCACGTGCCCAACGATTGGATTGGGCTGGAGAACCAGATACGCGCCGCTCGAATTCATAATATTGACACTCTGGTACGCGTCGGCCGCGGCAGCTACAGCGACTACATCCGCCCCTTCGAGGCCGATGCCACCGGGATCATCGTACCCCACGTGGCCAGCCGCGACGAGGCCCGCCAGATCGTGGACTGGGTGCGCTTCCATCCCGTCGGCCGGCGAGCCCTCGACGGCGGCAACACCGACGGCCAGTTCTGCCTCGTGCCGATGGCTGACTATATCTGCCATTCCAACACCGAGCGGCTCGTCATCCTGCAGATCGAGTCCCCCGAGGCGCTGGAAAACGTGGAGGAGATCGCCTCGGTCCCGGGCTTCGACGGCCTGCTCTTCGGCCCGGGCGACTTCAGCCACCGCCTCGGCAAGGCCGGTCAGCTCGATCTCCCCGAGGTCGTGGCGGCGCGCAAGCGAGTGGCGGCGGCGGCCCTCCGCCATGGCAAGTTCGCCATGACGGCCGGCCTCATCGCACCACTCGGCCAGCTCGTCGAGGAGGGCTACCGGCTCATCGGCATCGGTGCCGACGTGGTCGGTATCTCAGGCTACGTGAAGCAGCGCCTCGATCTCGTGCGCACCCAGGCCTCCGCCCTGCCTCCCGCGCTGCAACCGCCGGCGCGCTCGCCGTACGCGTGACCGGCCCCAGCCTGCGTCCGCGACACCATTGAATTTTTCCGCCCCCTCGTCAGCGGACCGGGCTATCCGTCTACCATGAAGATTGTCAAAGAGGGCGGTCACCGCCTGTTCGAAACCGATCCCGATACCGCCAGCTACGTCGCCACGATGCTGGCCGATCTCCGCCAGCGCGGTCTCGCCGCCGTGCGCGACCTCAGCCGCAAATTCGACCAATGGGATCCCGCGTCCTTCGAGCTGACGCCCGCCCAGATCGACGAGGCCGTTTCCAAATGCTCCGACGAATTGATCCGCGACACGGCGTATTGTCAGGGCAATGTCCGCAACTTCGCCCGCGCCCAGCTGGCGACGATCCATCCCTTGGAAGTGGAGACCCGGCCCGGCGTCTGGCTGGGCCACAAGCACATCCCGGTGAAAACGGTCGGCAGCTACGTGCCCGGCGGTCGCTATCCGATGTTTGGCTCCGCCCAGATGAGCATCATCCCCGCCAAGGTGGCCGGGGTGAAGACCGTCGTGGCCTGCACGCCTCCTGTGCAAGGCTCGGGCTACTACCCGGCCACGATCAATGCCATGAGCGCCGCGGGCGCCGATCGCATCTTCGTGATCGGTGGTGTCCCCGCGATGGCCCTCATGGCCTTCGGCATGGGCGTGGTCGAGCCGGCAGACATCCTCTGTGGCGCCGGCAATAAATTCGTCGCCGAGGCCAAGCGCCAGCTCTTCGGCCAGTGTGGCATCGACCTGCTCGCGGGCCCGACGGAGATCGGCATCATCGCGGATGACTCCGCCGACCCCGCGCTGGTCGCCTGCGATCTGCTGGGGCAGGCCGAGCACGATCCGGCCAGCGGCCAGATCTGCATCTGCCTGAGCGAAACCTTCGCCCGCGCCACGTTGCAGGAAGTCGAGCGCCAGCTGAACGTGCTGCCCACGCGCGAGATCGCCGCGCAGTCCTGGCAGAGTCACGGCAAGCTCTACGTCGCCGAGAGCCGCGAGGAGGCCATCGCCCTCTCCGAAGACTACGCACCGGAGCACCTCGAGTTGCACGTCTCCGATGTGGATTTCTACTTCGAGCGGCTGCAAAACTACGGTTCGCTTTTTATCGGCGAGGAGACCACGGTCGCTTACGGCGACAAGAGCATCGGCACCAACCACATTCTGCCCACCAGCCGCTCCGCCCGCTACACGGGTGGCGTCTGGGTCGGAAAATTCCTCAAAACCGTGACCTACCAGCGCATGACCCGCGCCGCCAGCCGTGAAGTCGGCGCCGTCACCGCCCGGCAGTGCGACGTCGAGCGCATGCAAGCGCACGCCATCACCGCGCGGGTGCGCGTCGATCGCTACGCGACCTGACTTATTTCCCTTCTCCTTATGGCTGATTCCTCTCCGTTTTCCCTCCAAGGCAAGGTCATCATCCAGTTCGGCGGCACCGGCTTGCTCGGCCGTGCCCTCGTCCGGGATATCGCCGCCGCCGGAGCAGCGTTGGTCGTGGCGTCGCGCAACCGCACGGCCCTCGCCGATCTCTCCGACAGCGAGCGCGCCGCCGGCCGCACCGTCGAAA
Source organism: Verrucomicrobiota bacterium (assembly GCA_018239845.1). Taxonomy (GTDB): domain Bacteria; phylum Verrucomicrobiota; class Verrucomicrobiia; order Opitutales; family Opitutaceae; genus CAIRCN01. The sequence continues at coordinate 31,858 of JAFEGO010000069.1, read as the reverse complement.
TCGACGAGGTCGACATCACCAACGAGCCGTCCGTGCACGCCCTGCGCGACCGCGTCCTCGCCCGCCATGGCCGTGTCGACGGTATTGTCTTCAACGCCGTCAGCCGCACCATGCGCAACGAGCAGGACGATGTCGCGAACTGGGTCGCCTCCATGCAGGTCAATGCCACCGGCCTGTTCATCACGTTGCGGGCGTTTGCCAATGCCATGGCGGCGCAGCCCACCGGCGGCAGCATCGTGAATATCTCCTCGATCATGGGCATGGTGGGCAGCAACCCACCGGTTTACGAAGGGACCACGATGGGGACTGTGCCGGACTACTACTTCCACAAGGGCGGCATGATCAACCTCACCCGCCACTACGCCTCGGTCTACGGGCCGCGCAAGGTCCGGGTCAACGTCGTCTCCCCCGGCGGCATCTTCAATCCCGGCAAGCCCCAGCCCGAGCCTTTCCTCGGCCGGTACAATAAGATGACCATGCTCGGCCGCATGGGCGATGCCCGTGAGATCAGCGGCGCGGTGATCTTTTTGCTCAGCGATGCCGCGACCTACGTTACAGGCGTCAACCTGCCGGTCGACGGCGGCTACACCGCCAAGTAGCCGGCCAACCATGCGACCACCGGCTGCTCCCTCCGCGTGGCTCGCCCGGCCGGCCCCGGCGGAATCCGCTTGCGTGCCGCTCCGCCAGACTTGGCGGGACAATGGAACCGAGCCGGGATTTCGGCCCGGGGAAGCCCGGGTCAATTGGACGGCGGACGCCTTGAATTTCCAGTTTCGTTTTCACGGCCGACCGACGGGCAATCGCGCGCGGCGCCTGAATGAGCGCACGTGGGAACTCGGCGACATCGCGGAAGTATTCCTCCAGATCACCGGCTGTCGCGAATATTGGGAATTTCACGTCACCCCGGAGAACCAGCGCCTGCAACTGCACTGGCCGCCGCACGGCCTCGCGGCCTTTCGCGCCGGAGAGCAACCCTTCGAGACGTTTTTACTGGGACCCGAGGCATCCTTGGAGAGCACCACTACCGTGACCGCAGAGGGTTGGTCCGGCTCGCTCGCCATCCCCTCCGCTGTTCTGGGCCTGACGGAGCTGAAGGCTGACCAGCCGTTTCGCACCGCCGTCTGTCGGTACGATTACATCGGTGCGGCGGAGCCGGTTTGCTCTTCCACCGCCCCGTTGCGGGAGCTCGCTTTTCATCGGCCCGATGCGTGGATGGATCTTGTGCTCAGCCCGTCATGAAATTTCCCCGCCACCTCTTCAACGGCGACTGCAATTTCCTCTTCTACAATCCCGAGCTGTGGCAGCCCGAGGGCGGACCTTATCGGGCCGCCGCGATTCACTGCTACGTGGGCCAGATTGCCGCCAGCGGCATCGATACGCTCCTCGTCAATCCCAACACCCAGGTAGCGTGGTATCCCTCGCCGAAACAGGAAAATGTGTTCACCGGCTACCGACGCGGTGACCGCCGCTTCATCGCCCGGATCGCTTCCGCCAATGCGGCCCTCCCGCGCGCGATGGTCGGGCAATACATCGACGTGATGACCGAACTCTTCGACCACTGCCTCGATCTGAGCGAGTCCGGCGTCGACTGGCTCGCCGAGTGCGCGCGGGCCTGTCGGGCGCACCGGCTGACGCCGTGGCTGAGCTACCGGATGAATGCCACGCATTTTTCCGGGGCGCCCAACAGCCCGGTCAACTGCCGGCTTTTCCGCGAGGCCCGCTACCGCCTGTCCGGCCGCCCGCCGGGCGCGCGGCGCAAGGCCGATCCTGCGTGGGTGGGCTTGAACTACGCGTGCGCACCCGTCCGCGATTACATGTTTGAGATGATCCGCGAGGGCGTGGAGGACTACGATTACGCGGGGCTGGAGCTCGACTGGCTTCGCCATCCCCTGTGCGTCGAGGCCCCCGCCAGCCAGCGCGATACCGATGCGATCACCGCGTGGATCGCCGACCTGCGCACGCTCACCCGGGCGCAGCGCAAATCTTATCCCCTCGGGCTGCGCGTCCCCGGCAATTTTGGCTACCTGCGCAGCATCGGCCTCGACGTACCCGCCCTCGCGCAGCGCGGTCTCATCGACTTCGTCACCTTCAGTAATTACTGGCAGACGCCATGGTCAATGCCGCTCGACGCCCTGCGCCGCGAGTTAGGTCCGGACGTACGGGTCTACGGCGGGATGGAAGGTGCCCCGAACTGGCTCCCGGCGATCGCCCCCGCGCTCACCACTCCCCCCGCCTACCAGAAGCTCCAACTCGCCGGCGACAGCGCCATCACCGATGCGACCGCCGGCCCGGCGCGAGCCGCCGTGCGCGGCACACGCTATTTGCCCGCCAGTGCCCCCCTGCTGCGCGGCAACGCCGCCGGCAAACTCGTGCTGGGCGTTGATGGTCTCGAGCAGTTCAACTTCTTCGTCACCGATCAGGTACGGGTGCCCGGTCAGCGCGCCGATTACCGCGCCCTGCGCGGCCTCGCCGACCTAGGCGCGCTGCGCGGAACCGAGAAGCACTATGCCTTCAATACCGCGTCGGGCCACAACCACGAATGGTGGGACGCGCCGATGGCGTTGCCCGCGAAAATCCCCGCCGGTCAGAGCCGCACCTTCCGGTTGCCGATGTGCGCCGAGCCGCCGCGCACCCGGCTCCAACTCATCGTTCAGGTGATCGCCGCCAAGCCCGCCTCCGCCCGCTCGCTCGGCGTCAGCGTCAACGGAGGCGGGCCCGTTTTTTCCCGCCGGCCCGCCCGCGACCTGCTCTTTGCCTGCGGCCCCTACCGACGGCACGTACCCGAGCACGCTGCGTGGAATTTCCGCCCATCGGTCACCGCGTTGCGCGACGGCTGGAACGAGATCGCCGTGCACAATTGCGGCGCGCAGCCGTTGCGCCTGATCGGCTTGGAACTCGCGGTCAAAATATCCCGTCACGCAACGTCATGAGCCCCAAGCTACCCACCGTGAAACCGCTTTGGCTTTTCGCCACGCTCTGGTCGCTCCGCCAATACCCCACCCTCGCCCGCGAGTGGAGCTGGCCGCGGAAATTCGCCGCCATCCGCGACGCCGGTTTCGACGGCGTCATGTCTCCGCCCATTCCCGCCCTCGCCGAGCGCGGTGCCCTGCGGTATCTCGCCGTCGGCAGCGTCAGTACCCCCGCAGCGGTGACGGCCCTTTTTTCCGAATCCCAGCGACTCGGCGCCAGCGCGGTCAATGTTCAGATCGGCCAGCCGCTGACCACCTTGGCGACGGCGCTCCGGCTCGCCCGCTCCATCCGCGCCGCCTCCCACGCCTTCGCCCTGCCCGTCGCCATCGAAACGCACCGCGCCACCTTCACCGAACGCCCCGAGCAAGTGCAGGCCCTGCAGAAGGCGTATCGGAAAATCTTCGACGAAGCGCTGCCGATCTGCATCGACTATTCCCACTTCGCCCTCGTCCGCCACCTTGCGACCGAGGCAACCTGGCCGACCTTGCAGCGGCAGCCCTTCATCCTGGCCCATGCCCGCCAGTTGCACCTCCGTCCGTCGAATGCCCACCACGCCCAGTTGCCCGTGCTCAACACCCGCGGCCGTCGCACGCCCGAGTACCTCGCTTGGCGAGATCAGTTTGCCGCTCCACTGCTGCAACACTTGCGCTCGCGCCGGCGGAACGAGCCCCTGATCGTCGTCCCGGAATTCGGCCACCGCGCGCCGACCTACGGCTTGAGCACCCACGGCGATACCTGGCGCGACACGCTCGTGCTCGCCCGCGACCTGCGCACCCTATGGTCCACCCGTTAAACCATCTGGGGACCGGTCCTTCTAAACCGGCCGGGCGGCGTCCCTTGATGCTGGCCGAATGCGCGGGTGAAGCTCACCACATCGCCATAGCCAAGCTTGGCCGCGACTTCCTTCAACGTCAGACGCGTCGAGGTCAGCAACCAGCGCGCCTCGGCCATCCGCCGCTCGCGCAACCAAGCGCCGGCCGGCTGGCCTCTCAGTCGGGCGAAGAGCGCGCGAAAATGGCTTTCCGAGATATCCGCCTGACGGGCCACTACACTGAGGTTACGCGCCTCCCCGGGATTGGCCTCGGCCCAATCGATGGCCTGCTGCAGGCGTTGCGCTTCCGGTCTTGCTGGACGTTGGCCGGCCGGGGCTTGCGCCAGTTCCAGCAGCAGCGCGCGGAACAGGACGTGGCGTAACAGCAGGGCCTCGCGGGCGTTGCGCTCGCGCAAGGCATGCAGGCGGCGCAGCAGCGCCCGTCCGACCTCGCTGCCAGCGGCGCCGCGCAAGACCATCGGACGGCGCCGCCGAAGCGCCGTCGGCATATCTCCTCCTTGCGCCGAGAAGTGCTGCACCCAGATCGTGCCGCCGCCCTCGCCTGATGCGCCCGCAAAGGAGGTCCCGGGCGGAATCAAGATCGCATCGTGGGCCAGAAGCGTCAGCGGCTGGCGCCCGCATCGAAGGACCATGCTGCCTTCGGTCACCACGATCAGATCATGATGGGGCCAGCAGGCCGGGCCGATGCGCCGCCCGGGGCCATAGGTGCCGATCCCATTGATACGCAGTTTCACGATGCACCAATTTATCAGCCAATAATCGGTATTATCAATTCATAATACTCTGCTTACCTATGAATATGCGGCAGACTCTCATCCAGAAGCGTTAATTTAATTTCCTCACTCGCCATGAAATCCACCTTGCCCGACCCGATCGACATCGACGCCAACCGCCGCCTGCTCAACCGCTATCGTTACGTCCTGCACGAGTCCATGCGCCTCTTCGCCGGCTGGCTGCCGCGCGTCGCGCGCTTCGAGCTGAAATGCGAAATGGGCCGCACCATCTGGGAAAACTCCTTGCATGTGAACGCCCTGTACCTCCGCCTGCGCGAGATCCAGTCGCCCGCTTTCCAGCCGCCCGCCGACGAAGCGCTCGTCCACCTGATGGAGGAACTCATCCATGCCCCGGACGAATATGCGCTCGCCTTGGGGTACTACCGCGTGGTCGCGCCGAGCCTTATCGCCGCTTTGAAAAGCCACGAGTCCACCACTTTTCCGAACAGCGATCTGCCGAGCGTCCGCGCCATCCAGCACATCCTGTTTGATCTTTGCGCCGAGCAGGACCGCCTCCGGCCCATTTTTTCCGAGGCTACCGCGGCCGGGCGTATTACGCCCGCCGCCCGCGCATGGGAGAGCTACGTGCGCGAGCTTCTCGCCGCCACCGGTGGCGTGGACGGCTCGGCCCCGCCTGGACCGGCGCCGGCGCCTTCAGCCGTACGCGTCGAATTCCAAGCCCCGCGCGAGGCACGCCGTGATGAACGTTTCACGAGCCTCGGCGCTGACCTCGAAGCCATGCCGGACGAGGCGGACCATGACGCACACACGACCGAGGAATTTGAGCGCTACTCGACCGAGGTGCTGGCGGCGGAGACGGTCGCGCTGGTCATGTATCACATCAAGGGCATGCCCTGGGAGTTTCAGTTCGACGCCGCCCGCCACCTCTACGACGAGATCCGCCACGCGCTCATGGGCTACGAGTGGATGCGGCGGCACGGGGCCGATCCGTTCCAGTCCCCGCAGTACCTGCACATCCTGAAGTGGCGCTGCCAGTTCCCGCCGGTCATGCAATACTGCATGCTGACGATGGGCAACGAGGTGCATGCCTTCCCCTACCGTCACCGCCGCGTCGAGGCGCATCAGAAAACCGGCGACAGGCTGAGCGAGCAATTCGTGCGCTACGACATCGCGGACGAGACGCAGCACGTGCGCTTCGGCAACCGCTGGCTGCCCGTGCTGCTGAACCACGTGGGCGAAAGCCGCTCCCTCGAGCAATACACGGCGGACTGCCTCAAGGTCTGGGAGGAGCAATATCGCACCGGCAAACTCACGATCAACGTCGAGTAATCCCCATTCCTCTCATGAATGCCCCGGCCGCCTGCAAAATCTCGCCGCCGGCGGCGGTTCCGGTTGTGGCGAAAGCATGGCCCACGCACGCCTTCACCCGCGAGGGCGCACGCGGCATCGTCGCCGATCTGAATCTCGAGGCCGCGCAACGCGTGGCCTCGGCCCTGGCGGCGGATGGCCACGACGCACTCCCGGTGCGGGTGGATGTCGCGAAGACCGCCGACATGCGCGATCTCGTCAAGGCCGCGTTCGAACATCACGGGCGGATCGATGTGTTGATCAACAACGCGGGCATAAGCCATCCCAACCAGCCGATGCTCGATGTCACCGAGGAATTCTTCGACCGGCTCTACGCGGTAAACGTGAAGAGTATTTACCACTCGGCCAAAGAATGCGTGCCCGTCTTTCGCCGGCAAACGATCACCCAGATCACCAAGTCGATGGCCGTCGAGCTCGCGCCTGACAATATCCGCGCCAATGCGATCAACCCCGCGATCGCCGACACGCCCTTGCTCACCACCCTCATGGGGGGCGGCTGACACCAAGGAAAATCGCGCCCGGTTTCTCGGCTCCATCCCACTCGGCCGTCTCTGCCAACCGAGCGATGTGGGCAACGCCGCGGTCTTCCTCGCCGATCCGGCCTCGAATTTCGTCACCGGCGTCTGCATGGAAGTCGATGGCGGTCGCTGCATTTAAAACCGATCCCTCACCATGCTCCTCGGCGCTCCCCGCCTTCTAATTGAAAAGGCGAGCGTCGGCGGCGAGTGGGTCTCCGCCGACGACGGGCGCACCCTGCCGGTCATCAACCCCTCGGCCCACCGCGAGGTGGGCAGGATCCCCCGGCTCGGCGCCACAGCAACAAACCGCGCCATATCGGCGACAAGGTGGACAACCACGCGCACTCCTACCACGAGAAGGACGCCAAAGGTGAGGCCCTCTTCACGGAGATGGAGCAGGCGGTGAAGAACCTGCGCCGCTGGTATGCGGCCTTCCCCAAGATGACGGTGTGCTGTGGGGCAACCACTCTGCACTTCCGTTCCGTAAGGCTAACACCGCAAGCAACCTAATGCGCTACCTCGCAAGCTACGCCGGCTTCTTCACCCTCGGTTTCCTCGCGGGAGCCGCGGGTGTCTTCTGGCTCGTCCTGAAGCACGTCCTCGCTGGCGCGATGGAACACCCAAGGTCCTCTCGGCCCTCCGGCGCTCCTGACCCCGCCGACTCCCTCCTTGACTGGAGGGAGTCCTTGGAGGAGGTAGGCACTCATTGCACTATTCCCGGTGCAATAAGTCTACAATACCTCCTCCAAGGACTCCCGTGCCACTCCTCGCCGTCAGCTCCGTAAATGCAGAACCCCCCGTATTACCGGAGGGTTCTAAAATGGAGCGGGCGAAGAGACTCGAACTGCTGCATCGAATTCTGCAAGATGCTTATCTCGATCATCTTTACGAAACTGCAAAAGCCCAGAAGTCAGCGGGGGCGTCATCCGGCCCAAATAGCGTGATTTCGCATCAAGATTTAGGCGATTGGAGCGAAGCCATTGACGAGATTTTACGGGGCTGGCTGAGTCTCGGATCCGGTCTCCGTAAAGGCGTGATAGCGCTGGTGCGGTCACAATCTTCCATCAGGTCGATTCACCCATAAAAGCGCAACGCTCTGATCGTTTTGAGAAAATCGCGCAGATCCCAGTTGCGTGTTCTCGTGAAGGCCAATCTCATCGATGCCCGGCCCAAATACAAAACAACGGGCGCGGGCATGCGGTGAAGTCCACTGTCAGCGAGCCGCCTTTCCATAATCTGCGGCATAACACCGCATCGTGGCTGAAGAAAGCTGCGATGCCAGAATCGGTGGTTGGCGACATCATCGGCACGAATCCGAATTCGTCAATCGCAACCACGCCCGCGTCGATGATGAGACTGAACGAAAAGCGATCCGCAAATTTCCGGATCTGATTTAGTGCTGCTGTGCCTCGTGCTAGATTCAGCGCGTAGCATGGGAGTCAGATATTCCCGAATGGCCATGACCACTTCCGGGATTTGACCGGGAAGTCCGGTGAGGCGGTTGCGGCGAATGAACGCCGCACACTATGTTTGCCTGGTCGCGTCGTTAGCGAACGCATCACTCAACGAGTCCGGCCACACCGCCAAGGTGCGATGCACCGGTTTGCCCAATGCTCGTGCAGCTTCATTTCTATCGATCTACCGTCAGAAGATCGGCGGCGGGGACGCCGGGCAGTGTAAGGGTGACGTGCGTCCCGCTCCCATATTCCGCGGGACTGACAACCAGCGTGCCACCGGAGCAGTGGGCAAACACCTGTGCCATGCGGAGTCCCAGGCCCAAGCCCTGCTGCTCGTATTTGCTGCGGTCGAATTGGCGGAAAGCGGCGATCTGGGAAATTTGCTCAGCCGTCATGCCCGGACCTTCATCAGTGACGGAAAACACATAGCGGTCATGATCCTGACTGTTCGCCACGTAGATTTTGGTCCCCGGGCGGGTGAATTTGAACGCATTGACCACGAGATGCTCGGTCACGATGCCGAGCCAACGGTCGCCGATGCTGCGGCAGCAAACCGGGCCCACGCGCAGGTGCAAATCGTCACCGCGGTCAAATCGACGGGCGATTGATTTCAGCTGAGCCTGCAAGACCGCGGAGCCGCAGAGTGTGATGGCCACGGCCGGCGCCGGCGAGGTTCCTTCCGCTATCTTCTCAAGCGCATCCCATTGTTCGATACTCTGAATCAGGCTGAGGAGCCGGCCGCCCGAAGCGGCGAGCGTATCCGCGATCTGATGCATTTCACCATCATTCACCGCGTATTGAGGCTCGGCCTGCAGCAGGCTCGCGTAGCCGATGATCGGAGTGAGAAACGAACGCATTTCGCGGAAAAAACGTCCGTCGAGCAAATCATAGAGATTACGCTCAGGGCTGCGCGGGACCAGGGTCGAAGGTGAAAGGCAGGTGGAGTTCATGACCCCAACAAGCACAGCTTGGGGTCAAAAATGGAGCCTGCCGTATACCATTCCTAAGGTAGCAAATCGCACGGTGGTGCAGATCAGTAACCGGCAGACCCAAACCGCAGCCAACGGTCGCGCCATGTAATGGCAACCTGCTGGAACCAGCGGTGGGCAACGGACGGCCTGATCATCATCCATTTTTAAGTTAATTCATTTATTATAAATGATTAATGAGCAGTCCATTCTATCGCATTTGCCTTTGCCAAACAAGCGGAGGGAGTCATCCAGGCGAGCCGGTGAACTACAATGGAAATACCCTATAAAAGGTATACGCGCCGGTTGAATCGCATCCGGGAGTCACTCACTGAAATGACCCGTGCGAAAAGTGGAAAACTAGCCTCAACCGCCCTAAAAATGAAAATTCGAATCAAATCCTTCAAGCAGTGGAAACGGGACCGGCCACCGACCGACGCCCGCCTTTGGCTTTTGGGCAGCGTGGGTATCGAGAAGAGCGTCGCGTGCGAAACAAAGTGGTGGATCGATATCTATTGGAAGCGCCTCGGTGTCGCCCTTGCTGCGCTCACGATCGTAGGTTACCTGGGCACCGCCGTCGCCGTGGCCCAATATTTCAAGCAGCAACCTTATAATAAAATCACCTTTACCCACGTTGTCCTGGCACCTGTTGCCTGGCGGGACTTCCGCGCGGTCCAAGGACAGTCCATGATCGCCCATGGCCTCGCCGAGCTGCACGAGAAGCACCCGGAAGATGCGGTGTACTACTTGCAATCAGGCCTGGCGAAAGAGCCCTCCCTTACGGAAGCCAGGCTGGCTCTCGCTGATCTCTACGAGATCGAACGTCCCGAACAAGCGCTGGCCCTTTTGGAGCAGGGCCTGAATTATCCCCCGGTGGGACGGCCGTTGCTAAGCGCCATTTTTTCCCGCCTGGCCCAAAAGACGGGCTGGGAACAGCGAATGACCCGGGCGCGCACGCTTCTTCAGCACAGCAGCCGGCTGGACGAAGCGGGCAGGTACTATCTCGGCACAACACTGCCCATATCACTCTTGATCGAAGCGCAGGATTTCGATGCGGCCGGCAAGCGGTTGAGCTCAGAAAAGCCGAAGTCGGAGACGGAGGCCGGGGAGCTGAGCATTGCCGTATCCACGCGCACGGGCCAGACCGACGCGGCGTGGACGACCTGGGAAACAGCGCCGGACAAGTGGCGCACCACCCCGGATCACCTCCTGCTGGGCATCGAACTCGCTCGCGAAACACAGCGCCCCGCCAAAATGGACGAGCTCATCGCGGAGGCCAAGAAAGCGGATCCGGAAAATCCGGCAGCTTACCTGCTGGAGCTGAGGGGCAACCTGCAGCTCGGACGGACGGACAGGATGAAATCCCTGCAGCGGGAATTCCTGGCCCATTTCGGCAAAAATCCGACGGCGCTAAAATCCTGGGGTGCGGTGGCCCTGGGCGCCGGGGAGTGGAAGCTGGTCGCGCAAACGATCGACGACACGCAGGCGGCAGGCCTTGATCCGGCGCCGCTGTGGGCCCAAATGGCCGAGTTTTTCTTCCGTCACAACCTGCTCACGCAGGCCACGACCTGCGTGGAGCACTACCGCCAGAGCAATGCCGATGCGGCCAACCGCGATCCCGGCGCAGACTTGCTCGTCGAGCTGGTCATGTCCTGCGGCGAACAGAGCGACACGCGGGCCAACCGGCTGGCGCGAGCCATCGACCGCCAGCGTGGGTTGCTTCAAGCGGCCGGTTACCAGTTCGTGGTGCAGGCGCTTGATCGGTATGGCAAGACCGACGCAGCCCGCGAAGTCGCCGCCGTCGCCGAACGTCTCTATCCCGGGGCTGTCGCCTACCCGAAGGCGACCGGCAATCCAACCGGAACGCCGGCTGGCAAAACGACGGGGAAATCGACAGCCATAATTTAGCCGCACATCGAGCCCCGGGCCGGGGCGTGACCCGACCCTCAGGTACCATTGTTGACACTCCGCTTCCGTGCGTGCGGGCGATGGAATGGGCCGGAGAAAGTCTTGCTCGCATCGCCGCATTGACCGCGCTTTCGTCCGCAGAAATCCAACCGCTTCGCATTTCGAACCATGATCCGTATAATTATTGTGGAGGACCAGCGTTTGATTGGCGACAGCCTCGCGGCGATGCTGAATACGCGGCCCGGGTTTTCGGTCGTGAAAACGTTCGTGGATGCGGCATCAGTCCTGGCCGAACTCCACCAGGTGGAGGCGGATGTCGCACTCATTGACATCAGGCTCGGAACGGAAACCGCCTTCGGCCTGGTGAAGCAACTGAGCACGCTGCGTCCCACGCTCGCGCTCATCTGGGTCACCGATGTGAGCGAGGAGTTTTTGGTCACCCAGGCCTTTCGGGCTGAACTCAAGGGGTTTGTGCACAAGAGCGATTCCTTCGAAGTTCTCACCGCCGCCGTGGAGACCGTCGCGGCCGGCGGCCGGTTTTATAGTGAAACGGTCGTCCAAATGCGCACCCGGATGCGGGCGCGCCCGGATTTTTACAACATACTGCTTTCGGAACGGGAACAGGACGTGTTGAAATTGATCGGCGCCGGCTTGAGCAACAAGGAAACCGCCGCCCTGCTGGGGCTGAGTTCCGGGACCATCCAAGCCCATCGCCGGAACATCATGTCCCGGCTGGAATTGCATACCGCCGCAGAGCTCATGAGCTATGCCGTTACCCGGGGCTTCGTTGATTCCAAAGTGCTGCAAGCCGGATCCAAGCGCTCGCCGTTCAAAGGCTAGCACCATCAGGTGCTTTCACATCGGAAAGCGGGCGGAAAGATAGGCGGTGATGGCATTCCGGAGGACGGAGAGATCGACCGGACTTCGCAGTATAATGCGAGCCCCGGCCTCGATATAAGAAAATTCCGGCTCCTCGGCATGTGCCCTCAATAGCACGACGATAAACCTTCTTGATGATTTGTTTTTAAGCAACCGAGCCGTTTCCAAGGGCCCCAGTCCGGCCAGGGGCTGGGATAGGATAATCACCCGATAGTCATCCGGACGGCCGTACAGCGCGCTCATGATCGATGGTGCCGTCGCGCAACAGTCGATCGGCAGGCCCAGCCGGACCAAGGCGCGGCGAATACGGGCGCGTTCCGAGCGGACAGCCTCGCAGATCAGGATTCTGCCGGCCCGGTCCTCTCCACTGGACGCGAATGTCCCCGAAAAAGGCTGAGGTTGAGTCGATGAAGATTGGGTGACCATTCGTTCCAAATGATGCATCACTTTGATGGGGAACGCGCGGGTCGCTAAGCGTCCCGATTACCCGAGCAAAGGTAATCCCGACCCCTGTTCGTTTTGTGCCCGGCCGGTTACGGGCACCGGAGGTGAGGGGCTTCCCGTCGCCGGCTACCGGACGACAGTGGATCTCCCCCCTGCGGCGCGGCTTGGCGGCTGGCACGAGACCCCTGATTAAGTGCAAGGAGACACACTCCTGATTACCTTTTAAAAGGTAAGCTAAGGTCTCGAAATACCGGGCGTTCAGAGGAGGCTGCGCCGTCATGAGGAGACCAATTATGAAACCCCTGGTTCGCACGGTAAAATTTTCGCTTGAACACATGCGGGGAGCCTTCGGCTCGCTCCGGCTTGGAAACGGCCGCTCGCAGCCATCGTGGCGGGGCAGCCGCCTTCCCCAGGCGCAGCGATTCGCCCTATGTGCCGGGTTTTGCCTGCTCGCCATGCAATCTGTGTCCTTGGCGCAAACGGTCTACTGGGCGGCAAATCCGGATAGTCCGACACCGACCGGCACCTGGGATGCAACGACGGCAGCCTGGTCCACGGACTCAAGCGGCGCGAATATGCAGACCTGGCTGACCGGCGCCTCCGCGTACTTCAGCGCCGGCAGCGGCGGCACCGGCACATTCACCGTGGCGGTAAGCGGCACGCAAACGGCGGGTGGACTCACCTTGAACACGGGAGCCCTCACCTTCAGCGGAGGAACGGTCGCTCTGCAGGGTGGATCCGCCATAAACATCGCGAATGGATCGAGCCTGGTTTTCGGATCGGCCTTAGGGGGCACCAGCGGGTTTACCTTCGCCGGCAACAATACGGGAAGCATGCGGCTGACAGGCTCGGGCAACGCCATTGGCGGCAACGTAGCCGTAAACTCCGGCACCCTGACCTTCGCCGGCAGCGGCGCGTTTTCCTCGGGGACGACGCTCTCAGTCGCTACGGGTGCCACCCTGCAGATGTCGTCGGTTTACACGAACATCAACAACACCACCCTTACGGGTACGGGAACCTTGAATGTCAACACGGGCTGGCTGCTGGGTAACAATGGCACGCTCAGCTCCTTTGCCGGCACCATCAAGATTTCCGGCAGCAACAATTACCTATCGTACACCCAAGGCTTTGCGCCCAGCAGCTCGGCGACCCTCGACGTCGGTGCGGGCACCAAGCTGTACCTCCGTGAAAACTCGACGACTTCAATTGGCTCGACCATCACGGGCAGCGGAACGCTCGTACGCGACGTGGCAGGCGGGCTGGTGACGCTGACGAACCCGAACAACTCCTTCACCGGTCTATTGAGTTTGAACACAGGCGGGACCCTAACGATCACAAACGGCGGCTCATTGGGCAGCGCTGCGGTGGCATTCGGGACGGGAGGGGGCACCGTAAATTTTAACAATGCCAGCCAAACGCTGACCGGCCTCAACACCGCGGGCTCGTCGGGGACGGTCAATTTGTCGAACGCGACGACCTTGACCATGACGGAAGCCAGCGGGCAGAACGACACATTTGCGGGCGTTATCGCCGGTGGTGGCGCAGTGGTGAAGGCCGGCAGCGGTACCTTGTCCCTCACGGGTCTAAACAACTACAGCGGTGGCATGACGCTGAACTCGGGAGTCGTGAACGTATCGGCCGGCGCATCGGTCGGAAGCGGTCCTCTCACCATGAAAGGCGGCACTCTCAACCTAAACACCGCGAGCCAGTCGGTCTCTGCGCTAAACGGCACCGGTGGTGTCATCGCCCTGGGCCTCGGGAGCACCCTCGTTGATAATGCCGTGGGAGCCGATACCTTTGCCGGCGTGCTCCAAGGGGCTGGCAACCTGACGAAGTCCGGCAGCGGTTCGCTCACTCTTACCGGCGCGAACACCTACACGGGCAATACGGTCGTGAACAACGGCACTTTGACCGTCGGCGCCGGCGGCGCGCTCGGCGGCGGCAGCCTCGCCGTCAATGGAGGCACGCTAAATTTCAAAAACGGCAGCCAATCCGTGTCCTCGCTCAGTGGCAGCGGCGGGGCGGTGAACCTAGAGTCCGGCACCACGCTGACCGACAATACGACGGCGACCGCAACCTTCGCAGGTCTGATCACCGGCGAGGGCAACCTGCTGAAGTCGGGCAACGGGACCTTGATTTTATCCGGGGCCAACACCTACACGGGCAGCACGACGGTGGCCGGCGGCATGCTGACGGTTTCCGCCAACAGTGCCGCCGGCACCGGCGCGCTGACCGTCAACAGCGGGGTCGTAAACCTGAACAATGCCACCCAGTCCGTCGCATCGCTGAACGGCACCGGCGGCACCGTGAACCTCGGCGCCGGCCATACCCTGGTCACAACGACGGGCGCAATCGATACCTTCGCCGGCATCCTCGAAGGCACCGGCAGTTTGCAAATGGCCGGCACGGGCACGCTCGAGCTGACCGGAGCCAACACCTATACCGGAACCACGACCCTGGCGAAAGGAATTCTGTCGGTCGGTTCGGGCAGCGCACTCGGCAACACCGGGGAAATCACGTTTGCCGGAGGAACGCTGCGATTCAATTCAGGCAACACCAATGACTACTCCGGGCGAATTGCCGATTCTTCCGCGTCCATAAAATTGGATACAAATGGCCAAAGCGTGGTCTTTGCCGGCAATCTCGCCGGCTCGAACGTCGGTGGGCTTGCCAAGCTGGGTATCGGCACGCTGACTTTGACCGGCTCGAACGCGCAGACCGGCACCACCGTGGTTAGCGCCGGAGATTTGATCGTTTCGGGAGCCGACGCCAAACTGAGTGCCGGCACTGCGGGATTGGTGATGGGCGGCGGTAATCTGACGCTGGAAAACAATGCCCAGACGATCGCATCGCTTTCGGGGTCCGCCGGCGTGATTGAGCTGGGTTCCAACCATATGCTGACCCTACAAGGCGGCGGGACATACGGCGGCGTGATCTCCGGCCGGGGCGGCATGACCTTGGCTGCCGACGGTGCGACGATGACGCTCGGCGGATCATCCGATAATCTGAACTCCGGTGTCACACGGATCAATGCCGGCATGCTCGCCCTGGCCAAATCGGGCGGCGCCGTTGCGATCGGCGGGGGAGACGTGGAGCTCGCAGGTGGCACGCTACGGTTCGAAGGCAGCCAGGAAATCGCCCGGGCCGCCACCCTGACGCTGGGCGGAGGTACGCTCGAGCTGAACAACATGACGCAGGCGTTCGGCACCGCGTTGCACGTCAACGGAAATGCGGTGATCGATTTCGGTGCCGGCGGCGGCGGCGCCCTCTCGTTCGCTTCCAGTGCCGGCACATTCTGGTCCGGAACGCTGACGCTCGTGAATTTCAGCGATTCCAGCCGGCTGCGGTTTGGCACGGACGCCTCCGGGCTCAATGCCACGCAGATCGCCTCGATCGCCATCAATGGGTTTTCCCGCGGTTTCGGACTCGATGCCAACGGCTATCTGACTCTTACCGCCGTGCCTGAGCCCTCGACCTACGCCATGTTGTTCGGTGTCGCGGCCACCGGCGCAGCGCTCTGGAGTCGCCGTCGGCAGCGGATTGCCTGACTGACGGCCGCCACCGAATCGCATTGCCCGCGACCGGACCGTGCTCGCCGGGATCGCCGCTATGTTTTCCGCCGCAAACACTCTCGGCATCCGCAGCGAAACGCTCGTTCTCGCATCATCCTCCTTATCGCAAACCTCTCGTATCAATGAGCGATGATCCCCAAACACTTGACCCTGCCTTCCCGGAAACGAGTATACAACGCGGTGAGAGACTCCGTGAAAATATCACGCGCAACCATCCTAACGATAGCGGGGCTCTTCCTGGTTCCGGGGCGCGGAAACGTCAGGGCGGAGTATGCGCCGCGTTTCTACAAGCTCGACGGCGTGCCGAGCGAAGCCGGGGCGGCTCGTACCTCTTGGGCGCAGCTGCCAAATGGCGCCTGGGCCACCCGCACCTTTGCCGGAATCTATGAGCAAGGAGCCATCCGCTGGAGCAAGCGCTCCCCGCCTCCCGAAATAATCGTACAACTGGCATCCTTTAAAGGCGGGCTTTTGGCAGCGAGCACGAAAAGATGCTGGCTCGCGAGAGGAAGCGACTGGATACCGATTCCTACCGAGGCGGATATGAGAAGCATCCTGGGGGACGACTCACAGGCGTTCCTGAGTTCGAATGGATCGATCTGCTGTATCACAGAAGACGGACACGTGCGACGGGTGTTCGAGCATCCGGCCAAGGCGTCTCTGATCTTGCAGCGCTACGGAACCACCATTTCCGCTTTTGAACAGGATCTCGGGGGAGTGTGGACATGGAACGGCACGACTTTTCTGAAGTCCGCTGAATCGAGAAGTGCGGTCGAGCTTGCAAATTCATGCCTCATGCGCGGACCGGCCGCGAATGACAGCTTCTTCTTCGACGGGGCGAAAACGTGGCCGAAGAGCGCCGCTTTTCCGCCCGGAGCGCTGATTTCGGATAAATCCTCCCATGATTGGGGGCAGGTGCGGGACGCTTTGGTACCCGGATCCTGGGGGGCGGTCCTGCGCAATTATTCCTATTTTCCAACCTCCTCCGGTGTCATCGCCTATTCCAGGATAAACAAGACCCAACGGCTGCTCCCGAGCCCACCCGACGATCAGGTATTGCAAAACCTGCAGCCCACGGAGGATGGACTCCTGGCCAGCGGGCAGCATGGATTCTACCTGTTGCCTGACCCCGGGTATATGCAAGCCGCCAAGATTCCGGGCGTGGCGTATGATATTATTTATACACACCGGGGGATCATACTGCTAACCACCAACGGACAATTCTTTCTCGATGGAACCGACGCGGGCCTGAATCTCCCGGCGGTTCTGGGCATGTTGGAATTGAAGTCCGGCGAACTGGTCACCGCGGAATCCGGCCACCTCACATGGGGCAAGCGGCAGTTTCCCCTGCCCCAGCTGAAGACGGGCCAGGTGGTCATGGCGGAAGTATCGCCCGACCGCCTCGCCATGGTGCAATGGTTCGGTCCGCCGGAACTCAACGATGTGCTGCTACTTGATCGCGACGGACGGATCCGCCACGTCTCGCCGCCGTTTCCCCCTAACTGCGTCGTTCCGCTGAAACATTCAAAGGGCTTTCTGGTTTATACCAGAAGCGGGGTCTTTCGCTACAATGCCGACGGCGAGGTCCTCTCGACCTTCGGACACGGCTACTGCTGGGCCACCATCGAAGACGGTGAGTTCAGTGTCATGGACAGCAACGGCGATTTTTATGATGAGACCGGCCGGCTGCTCTGCAACCTGCCCTTCAGCTCATTGCAGAGCGCGATCCACTGGCGGAACGATTTTTATGTGCTTGGCCGCACCCGCCAGGGACTTCGCGTGGCGGCACGTTTTGACCCGAAAACCGGAGTCATGGAACCCCTCGACATCCCCGGTTCATCCACGCCAATTGAGATCCGGGTGCAGGACGACAACCTGGTCGCGATTTGCGAAGGCGAAGTGCTGCGATTTTCGGAGCCGCGTTTCATCCGCCAGCCCGAGATTCGTCTGGATTTCAAGCAGGCGGACGGCAGCGCTTTGCCCGAAAGCGGTCTGTCAGCCGGGCAAAGCTTGGTCCGGCTTACCTTGCCAGCGCCGCGGTTGTGGCCGTGGCAAAGCCCCACCTATAGCCTGAAGGTCGGCGACAGCCCTTGGGAGCCGGTCGAGGCCGGCTCCACGGTGGTGCTGCCGCGCCTGAGTTACGGGGACAACGATGTTCAGGTGCGGGCTTCGGTCGCCGGACTCGAACGCGCGGTCCGCCACGTCATTCACCGGGCGCGGCCGTGGTGGCTGAGCTGGCCCGGCGCCTTGCTCGGGACCCTTGCGGTGTCCGGCAGTTTCTTCGGCCTGCTGCGGTGGCGAACCCGGATCCTGCACCAACGCAACCTGGAGTTGACGCGAATCGTGGACTCGCGAACCGAGCAGCTGCGCAAGGCCAACGCGTTCAAGGACGAGTTTCTTGCGCGGATGAATCACGAGATCCGCAATCCGATGAATGGAGTGATCGGCGTGGCGCGGATCGTCGCAGCCAGGGCCAGGGACAAACGCGACGATCTGCTGGCGGACTCGCTGAGCGCCTGTGCCGAACAACTCCGTGCGACCGTGGACGAAGTGCTCGATCTCTCCCGCATCGAGGAAGGCAAGATCTCGCTCAACGAGGAGGACTTTGAAATCGTCGAACTGGTGCGGACGACCTGTCGTCGTTTCGACCGGGATGAAGGCCTCTTCCGCCTGGTAAGCCCGGTGCCCGACGCCCACTCCTGCCACGGAGATCAAGGCAAGATCCGGCTGGTGCTCGGTAATTTTCTGTCGAATGCGCGCAAATACGGATCGCCCGCGCGAGCGGACATCTCGCTCTCCATCGAGTCGCCGGGCCCGGAAAAAATAAACTTAACCGTGCGGGTCACGAGCCCCGGGCCGACCTTGACGCCGGAAGAGCTGGACCGCTGCTTTCTCCCTTTCGGGCGCGGCCGCCAGGCTGCGGACACCGGCGCCGAGGGCTCCGGCATCGGGCTGGGCCTGTGCCGCCAATATATGAAGCTGATGGGCGGCGACGTGGGAGCGGAAAGTGCCGACGGACAGACGACATTCTGGTTTCGGGTGCCGCTTCAGCGCAGCGACGCCCCTTTGACCCGCCAAAACGTCCTGCTGCCCAACCTGCGAGTGCTGGCGATCGAGGATGAACGCTACAATCGGCTCGTCCTTGGATACTACATGGGGGAACTCGATTTCCACGTGGATTGGGCGTCGAATTTCACCGAGTCGTTCGCCTTGCTGGAGCAGGAGACTTATGACGTGATCATTACCGACTGGTCGCTGCCCGATATGTCCGGCAGCGAAGCGCTGAAGCAAATGCGCGATCGGCTGGGCAAGAGCTGTCCGCCGATCATTGTGATATCCGCCTCTGCGACCACGGAATCGAGAAAACAGATTCTCGCCGCCGGCGCGACGGACTTCATCAGCAAGCCCGTGAGTCAAACCCGCCTCTGCACCGTCCTGGCCAAACTGAACTTGACGCCTCCTCCCTCCGGTAAAAGCGACGGCCTGGATCAAACCGAGCCTGACAGCGAGTCGGCCGGACCGGAATTCGGCCGCTTGCTCATGGTCGGGCCGGCCGACGAGGTACTGCCGAGATTTCTGCGCGATCTGGAAACCGCCTTCGAGGCGGCGAAGACCGCGGTCGCCCAAGGCTCCCCCGAAAGCACCGCCAGGCTGCACGCGGTGCACAATCTCGGGCTGTTGGTGCAGGCACGCGGACTCGAAAAACTTCTCGATATGCTGGAGACCGCCGTCGGCCAAGGACGCCCCAAAGACCAACTGGAACAAATATTGGGCAGGGTGGCGGACGAAATCGCCCAACTCCGCCTGGTAATCGTGCAGCGGTGCAGTGCGCCAGCCAATCCCCCCGATTCCACTCCCCGCCATCGACCGTAAGCGGCTAGCGGACACCCTCAACCCGACCGGGCCGCAGGCGGGGCGGCCATTCGCAATGTACCCTTTAACGCAGGTCGAAGGTGAACGAGCGGACCCGAAGTATTGCGATCAACGGTTGGAAGCGGAAAAGGTCGATTCCGCCAAAATACCGATCCTTGGAAATACAGAGCTCCGGCAGCAGCAGGAATTCCTGCTGCTGCCGGATCAGTAGCCGATGGCGCGCTGGTTCGGTGCCTCCAGAAACAGATCCCTGACGCTGTGCGGGCCGGTGACACCCGCGTCCCGAATCGGCCATTCAGGTTTTATATAAGGGCGCTTGAGTCGCTGACGTGAGGGCCGACCGTGTGGCGCAGCCATGCCCGATACCCGGTGGTTATCGTCGAAGCTGACTCGCATGATCGGGCGGGAAAGGGAGCACAGGCGCGCGTCACGCTTGGCCGCCCAATGGGGAACGACGGCGGCGGTGCCAGAAGGCGGCCGCCAATCCAGCGGTCGCGATAAATGCGGCATAACTCGCAGGCTCGGGCACCGCGGTCAGCGCCAGGTTGCCATGCGAATCGAGCATGAAACGGCCCGAATACCCACTGGTGAGGAGAGAGGCGAGCTGGGCTTGGTTAAGGCCGGAGGCGTCGGTGCCAAAGCTCAGGTGGCTGGACGCGGAGAAATTCACCAAGGTGAGGGTGCCGGACCAAAAGCTGGAGGAACTCGAAGCAAACGAGAGTGCGCCCAAGCCACTCGCGCCAAAGTCGATAATACTATCCCCTTTCACCAGCAAAGCCGTGGCAAACGTTTGCGTCCGGTCGTTCAGGTTGAACGTGCCGCCGTCCAAGGTGAGTGATGCAGTCCGGGCAATTTGCTGATCGCCGTCCAACCTCATCGAACCGCCCGACAACTCGACGGCGCCGCCACCGATCGCCAGGGCTCCATTGGTTTTGGCGAGTGCGAGGGTGCCGGAATTGATGCGCGTCACGCCCGTCCGGGTATTGCTCGAGGACCCGCCCCACGTGGCGGTGTCACCGCCCGCGTCTATCGTTATGCCGCCCGCGCCCGCAATCGTGCCATTGAATGTACCCGCACCGATGCCGCCTCCGGTTCCGCCCCGCAGCGTAAGCATGTGATTCGAGCCAAGCTGAAGCGTGCCCGAATTGCCGGACACGGCCGAGAGGGTTTGGGTGTCGTTGTTGAGCGTGAGGGTACCGCCGGCGAAGACCACATTGCTGGTGTCGGCCGCGAGTTTCGCGCCGGCCGCGACGATGACCTGACCACCCGAAAGGACGGTCGTGCCGGTCTGATCGTTGACGCCGTTGAGGCTCAGAGAGCCAGTCCCGTCTTTCGTGAAGCCTCCCGCTCCGGTAAACGAGCCGGAAAAGACACTGTCGCCGCTCTGCTGGACGCCCAAGCCGGACGTCGATGCCAGGTTGATCACGCCACCGGAGCCGCTCAAGCCTGCCACTGTGGAGGCGACGGTGCCGTTGAGGTTCAGCGTACCGTCATTAACCGCAAGCGCACCGGCGCCGAGCTGCCCGTTGCCATCAACGGTTAACGTGCCGCCGGCGAGCGTGGTGGTCCCTCTGTAGGTGTTTGCCGCCGTGAGGACCAAAGTTCCCGCCCCGGTTTTTCTCAGACCGCCCGTATTGCTCGAATCAAGATTACCGGCCAGGGTCACCGTCTGGCCGTTGGTATCCAGGAAAATCGCGTCCGTGCTATTGGCGATGCGGGACGCATAATCGTTGGTATTGTTCGCGCCGAACTGCAGCCTGCCGCCCGTGAAGGTGATGTTGCCGGATCCGCCCAGTGCGCCACTGGAGCCCAATGCCAGGATGCCACCAGCGAGTGTCGTCGTGCCGGTGTAGGTGTTGGCACCGGCCAGCGTCAAGGTGCCAGCACCCGTCTTGGTCAAGCCGCCCGTGTTGCTCGAGTCGATGTTGCCGGCCCAGGTCACAGCAAGCCCGTTGGTGTCCAGAAGGATGGCGCCCGTGCTGTTGGCGATGCGGGACGCGTAGTCGTTGGCGTTGTTCATGCCGTACTGCAGCCCGCCGCCCGTGAACGTGATGTTGCCCGATCCGCCCAGCGCACCGTTCGAATCCAACACCATCGTGCCACCGGCGAGCGTGGTCGTGCCCCCGTAGGTGTTGGTACCGGCCAGCGTCAGGGTGCCCGCACCCGTCTTGGTCAAGCCACCCGTATTGCCCGACCCCAGGTTGCCGGCCAGCCTGACCGCCTGTCCATTGGTATCCAGTATAATAGCACCTGTGCTGTTGGCGATGCGCGAGGCATAATCGTTCGTATTGTTCTCGCTGTACTTCAGACCGCCGCCGGTGAACGTGATGTTGCCCGATCCGCCCAGCGCGCCGCTCGAGCCCAACGCCACCGTGCCGCTGGCGAGCGTGGTCGTGCCTGTGTAGGCGTTGGCACCGGCCAGCGTCAACGTGCCCGCACCCGTCTTGGTCAAGCCGCCCGTATTGCTCGAATCGAGGTTGCCGGTCAGCGTCACCGCCTGCCCGTTGGTGTCCAGGAGGATGGTGCCCGTGCTGTTGGCAATGCGCGAGGCATAATCGTTTGTATTGTTGGCACTGTACTGCAGCCCGCCGCCGGTGAACGTGATGTTGCCCGATCCGCCCAGCGCGCCGCTCGAGCCCAACGCCACCGTGCCGCCGGCGAGCGTCGTCGTGCCCGTGTAGGCGTTGGCACCGGCCAGCGTCAAGGTGCCCGCACCCGTCTTGGTCAGGCCGCCCGTGTTGCTCGAATCGAGGTTGTCGGCCAGCGTCACGGCCTGGCCGTTGGTATCCAGGAGAATCGCGGCCGTGCTATTGACCATGCGGGACGAGTAATCGTTGGCGTTGTTCGCGCCGTACTGCAGCCCGCCGCCGGTGAACGTGATGCTGCCCGACCCGCCGAGTGCGCCGCTCGAACCCAACGCCACCGTGCCGCCGGCGAGCGTCGTCGTGCCCGTGTAGGTGTTGGCACCGGTCAGCGTCAAGGTGCCCGCACCTGTCTTGGTCAAGCCGCCCGTATTGCTCGAACCCAGATTGCCGGTCAGGGTCACCGCCTGCCCGTTGGTATCCAGAAAAATCGCGCCCGTGCTATTGGCGATGCGCGATGCATAGTCCTGGGTGTTGACGGCACTGTATTGCAGCGCTCCGCCGGTAAAAGTGAGATTGCCGGATCCGCCCAGTGCGCCGCTCGAGCCCAACGCCACGGTGCCACCCGCGAGCGTAGTCGTGCCCGTATAGGTGTTGGCGCCGGTAAGGGTCAGCGTCCCGGCCCCGGCCTTGGTAAAATTCCCGGAGCCGGCGAGCGTACCCGCGAATGAACTGGAGGTGGAGGCATTGGTCGTCAGCGTATGGCCGGATCCCAAGTTTACCGTACCACCCGTGCCGCCGAGCGCGCCCACCGTTTGGCTCGCGTTGCTCAAGTTCAACGTGCCGGCATTGACCGTGAGCGCCCCCGTGCCCAAGGAGGCACCGGTGGAGACGGTCAATGTGCCCGCATTCACCGTGGTGCCGCCGGTGTAGCTGTTCGTTCCCTTGAGATTCATCGAACCGGCCCCGGTCTTGATCACGCTACCGCCGCCGGTGATGGCCCCGGAGTACGAGTCATTGGTGGAACTCCCTTCGTTGAGCGTCAGCGTGGTGCTGTTGGACAAGGCAACCGCGCTTGCGGTCACGCTGGAAGACAGGCTGGTAAGCGTCTGGCTGCCGTTGTTGAAAGTCACGGTTCCACCGCCAGTGCCAAACGCCAAAGCCGGCGTACCGATGGAACCGGCGGCATCGACGGTGATTTTCCCGCCACTGGAGATGCTGAGGGCGCCGGTAAACGAATTGTTCGCGTTCGTCAGCGTGACCGTTCCCGAGTTGTTATCCCGAATTAGGGTGCCGCTGCCACTGATCTTCGATCCGACGGAAAGCGATGTCGTTTCGCGGAGATACAGTTTGGCACCCGAACCAACGTCGACGCTCGCTGCGCTGTTTGGGGCGTAGTTGGAAGTAAATGACAGGTAATTGTTGGTCCCGGAGATCTTGATCGCCCCTTGGAAGGAACCGAGTATGGAGTTGTTGCCCAGCAACCAGCCCCCGTTGACATTCAAGGTGCCCGTCCCGGTGTACACGGTGCTGTTGATGTTCGTGTAAAGCGACGACAACTGCAGGGTGGCGCCGCTGGCGATGGAAAAAGCCGTGCCGGCGGAGTAAGTGCCGCTGCCGCCGATCGTCAGGGTGCCGGAATTCACCGCGACGTTGCCGCCGATCGCATTCCCCGAGCCCGACAATTGCATCGTGCCCGTGGTGTTCCCCGCAAAACTGAAGCCGCTGCCGGCGGAAAAGGCCGAACCGATCGACAAACTCGATCCGTCGGCAACATTGATCGGAGAGCCGGAGGACAAGGAAAGCGTACCGCCGCTCAGCGTAAGCGCGCCGCTTTTCACCGTGAGCCCGCTCGCCGCCTGCGTGCCGCTGAGGGTGACAGTGTAGGTACCGGTGCCTCCCGCCCCGGCACTGAAGGTTGCGGCGCTTCCACCGGCCCAGGTCTGCGGGCTCGATCCGTCGGAATTAACCGACCAATTTGCCGTCGACGTATCCCAAGTCCCCGTGGGCGTAGGACTGCCCAGATTCGCCGACCAAAAAAGCGTCTGGGCTGCACCCGTAGCGTTCAGCGCAAACACGACAACCGCGCCAACGAGGATCTCCCTCAACGAATGCAGCTGCATCCCCGCCTTATGATCAGAAATCAAGGTGAACTTTTTCATGGTGATGTCGCCATCGTCAGCGCCCCGCGCATGTTTACCATCGCGAGGTTTACCGTTTAAAGAGTAACTCGGTGACGTCTTCGTAACCGATACAAACGAACCCGCTGGCGTTCCACGGGATGGGCTGGCCCACCAAGCGGGATCAATCGCTTCGCAATCACTGCGTTCATTGCCGAGGCGAGGATAGTTCAGCACGTTGCGAATGTCGTGGTGCGAACCGCCGAAGTGGCAGGAATCGATGATGACGTGGGCGTACCGGGGCTTGAGTTCGCGGTCAACGTTAAGCCATGCGTTCAGCGGATAGCTATATCCAGAATGCAATCCAGCCCTCAGCGCGATCCGAGCAAAGAGTCGAAAACTCTTCGCCTTTCCCTCTGAAGAGGCCGGACGTGCACAGCGGGGGCGTCACTTAATCTGCAAATTTTGGTCAAACTGACAGATTTCTGGGAAATCTCTCAGTAACTTCCGAAAACCTTGAATCACGCAACCAACGCTTAAACAGCAGTATAAAAAATCCCGCCCGGAGCTTGGTCCGGGCGGAATGTAGGAAATGGAGCGGGCGAAGAGACTCGAACTCTCGACGTCCACCTTGGCAAGGTGGTGCTCTACCAACTGAGCTACGCCCGCAAATGAGGGGGTAAGAACTAGGCTCCGACCGGCATCCGTCAACAGCTTTTTAACAGAAAAACAACGAAGGGGTTAAAGAATGGTTTCTCCGTAGCACGGATGTCCTCGCCTGCCCTCGTATTTTGCAGACGGGGCGCCTACGCTACTTCTTTTCCGGGCGGCCCGGATCGTCGAGGACGAGGCGCTCGGTTTGGCCCGAGGCAGCGGGCGTGGCGGGCGACTTGGCGCTCCGGCGGCGCTTGCCGCCGCTCTCGCCGTAGTACGCGTAGTTGTGCGTGTAGTAGCCGTAGTCGCCCCCGGCGCTGGGCGGGACTTGGTTGAGCACGACGCCGAGGAGCGGGATTTGCAGCGAGGTCACGATCTGCTGCGCACGCAGCACCATGCTCTGCGGATTGCGGCGGTACTGGATCAGGAGCACCGCGCCATCGAGCGCGCTCGCCAGTACGCTCGCATCGCTCACGCCGATGATCGGAGGCGAATCGAAGATGATCTTGTCGTAGCGTCCGCGCAGCTCCGCGATGATCTCCTTCAGGCGGTTGAGGTGCAGCAGGCCGAGCGTGAAACCGGGGACGTCGCCGCTCGGGATGAAATCGAGGTTGGGCGCGATCGCCTTCTGCGTCACCGCATTGAGATCCTTTTGCCCGAGCAGGAGCTCGCTGAGGCCGGGGCTCTTGGGACGGTCCGCGAGACGGTGCTGCGAGGGTCGGCGCAGGTCGGAATCGATCAACACGACGCGCTCGCCACCCAGCGCCATGAGGCGCGCGAGCTGGTGCAACGTGGTGGATTTGCCTTCGCCAGGGCCGGCGGAAAAAATCACCAGGCTCGCGGGCTGCCCGGCCTTGAGCGCGAGGTTGAGGTTGGTGTGCAACACGCGGTAGGGCTCCAGCTCCGCGGGATCCGCATCGGGCCCGGGGGCGTCGCGGTGAAACGGGATCACGCCGAGCACGGGGAGTTTCAGCCGGGTCTCGACGTCGGCGACGCTGCGGAAGCTCGTGTCGAAATACTCCAGCAGCACGGCCACGCCGACGGCGAAGACCGCGCCGAAGACGACGGCGAAGATCGTGTTGAGCACGAAGCTCGGGCGGCTCGGCGCAATGGCGGGCTCGGCGGTGTTGAGGATCTCGATGGTGCGCTTCGGCACCTGGAAATCGATCTCCCGCTGCCGCAGGGTGAGCTTGAGGGTTGTCAGCAGGCGCGTCTCGTCTTCGAGCTTCTGCGCGGCCTCCTCGAAGGGGCGCATGCGGTCGCGGGCGGAGAGAATCTGGTCCACCTTGGCCTGGCCGAGCTGGCGCTTGAGTTCGGCGACGCGGGCCTCGGCCTCCTTGTAGGAGATCTCCAACGCACTTTCATAGCCGCGGAGCTGGGCATCGAGTTGCTCCTTGATCTTGGCCCGGTTCTCGACGGCGGAGACGAGGTCGGGGTGCGCGGCGCCGAGGCGGGCCTGGAGTTTTATGACGGTCTGCTCCGAGAGCAGGTAGGCCTGCAGGAGGTTCTGGATGTTGCCATCCTGGATCAGCTCGGAGTTGACGAGGCTGACGCGCTCCTCGAACGGGATGCCGCGGAAGCGTTCCCAGCGGGTCTTGCGGCCGATGGCATCGACGCTGAGCGCGATCAGCGAATTTTGCATCTGGCGCAGGGTCTCGATCTCCATGTCGCTGTAACGGGCGTTGAGATCGACGCCGGAGATGTTGAGGTCCTTGCGGAGCTTTTCGACCGCGTCGCGCTGGCGGGTGACAACGTCCTCCTGCGCCGTAAGTTCCTTCCGCAGGTGCTCGAGGCCCTCGCGCTGCTCCGACGTGGCGAGCGTGATGCGGTCGTCGGAGTAAACGCGCGCGATGTCGTTGGCGATGGCGGCGGCGAGCCGCGGATCCTGCGCGTAGACGTTGATGTCGATGAGCGAGGAGCTGCGCTGTGACTCGACGCGGAGCATCTTGTCCACGAGGTAGCGGTAGGTGATGCCGGTGGGCAGCGGACCCGTGGCCCCAAGCAGGGGCGCGAGCCGGGCGTTGAGGCTGAGGTTGGCGATGACCGGATAGAGCACCTTCTCCGACTGCATGATCTTGAACTGATCCTGCAGGAAGTACGGGTCGTAGTAGCTGTTGGTCTGGGCCTGGAAGAGCTTTACCTCGCCCTCGGGCTTTTCCACCCGGACCTTGGTCGTGGAGAGGTACCAGCGCGGCAGGAAGGCCGTGACGGCAATCGTCGTCACGATCACCAGCGCCATGATGACCACGATCAGGGCCAGGCGCTGGCGCAGCAGCAGGAGAAACTCACCGAGGGTCGCGCTGTCCTTGCTGGCGGTGGAGGTGGCCATGAAGTGGCGGAAGCGAACGGCGCGGCCCCGGGAGCGGCAAGCTCATTGTGCCCGCCCGCAGCCGGGTCGGCGGCGTCAGAACATGTAGCTGGCGTTGACGCCGTAGCGGTCGCGCATCTGCCCGCGCGTCGGATCGTCGGAGCGCACGTTGTCGTGGTCGTACGTGGCGGCCACCGAGAAATTCTTGTCCACGATCCAGGTGAGCGCGAGGCCCACGCGCGTGGTCGTCTCCGCCACGGAGCCGCCGCCGCCGCGGAGCTGGAGCTGCGCGGGCTCGTAGGACACCGAGCCGGAGGCCACGATGTTGGCCGACAGCGGCTGCTGCACATTCACGAAGAAGCGGTTCACCTTCGTGTCGTTGTAGAGGAGGATGTTGGAGGTCTCCTCAAAGGTGTAGGAATAGCCGCCGGAGACATAGGCGCGCTCGCCAAAGTCATATTTGCCCGAGAGCTCCGCGTAGGGCGCGGTGGCGCTGGGCTGCGAGTCGCGGTTGCGCCAGGTGTAGCCGAGGCGGGCGGAGGCGGTCACCTGCTTGGCGACGTTGTAGTCGAAGCCGCCGATGGCGAAGTCCGTCTGCTTGTCCTTGGCTGCGCCGGTGACGCGGTAGTTGATGTCCTCGTGGCGGTACTCGCCGACGAGCTTGGTCTCGGGCAGCAGCGCGTAGGTGCCGGAGAGGCCGTAGAGATTTTCCGTGCGGTCGAGGCTGGTCCCGAGGGTCGCGTCGTCGTAGCTGTAATTGGTCGAGCGGAATTTCAGAATGACGCCGGCCTTCTCGGTCACCGTGGTGGTGAAGCGGCCGTCAAAGCCGTTGCGCTTGAAGGACTGGTCGGTGTTGACCGCCACACCGTTGAGCAGGGACTCGGGATTGCGGTTGATCTGGTACTCGTCGTTGAGATCGAGCGTGGTCGCGGAGCTGAAGGCGTGCGCGAGACGCACGTTGAAATCATGGCTGTCGAGCGTCTTGTCGCCCGGGCGGTTCTCAAACTCGTCCACCGTGAGATCGTACGAGGCCGAAGCGAAGGTCTGGTCGGTCAGCGAGGCGTTGAAGGAAATCTTCGGCGACAGCTCGTACACGGTGCTCGCAATGGCGCCGTGGCGGGAGCCGAAGATGTTGCTGTCGTGCGACACGCCGGCCGCGACCGTCACGGTCACTTCCTTGCCCTGCTCCTGTTCCGGGATGGGCGCGTAAACGGCGCGCAGCGAAGGCAGTGAAATCAAACCGAGAAGGAGGAGCGCGCGGGCTGGTTTCATTCGATGGGTGCAGCGTAAAACGACAGGACAACACCTAGGCGGGGGCACAGGATGAGGCAATTACTTTTGCGGCCGGGTTGGCAGCACGGGGTTGAGCAGCACATAGAGGTTCTCGTCGAGTTTCCGCGGCGCGCGCAGCGGAAACTCCGGCGGCAGGGCGCCGCTGAACAGCCCGGTGTAGATCCGCCCCCATTCGCCAAAGCGGTTCGTCGCCGAGCCCAAGGCGTCAGGCTCCACGGACTTCGCCGCAAGCTCCGAGAAAAACGGCCGGTCAAGCGTCCGCGGCGTCAGCAGCAGCTCAACCAGCGGCTGCTCGACCGTGATCGCGTAAAAATCGCGCAGCTTCACGGGCTGTGACCACGCGCGCTGGCTGCCATACCATGCGGCACCCGCCGGTACGTCGGCCATAAGCCCGTAACGGCCATCGGTAGCACGCTGCTCCAATTCGAGGCGCATGCCTATGAACACGCCGGGGAAATATGGCGGATATTGGAAATGTCGGCGGCGCGGCTCCAGCATATCGTGCAGGAGCGGCAGGGCCTGCAACACCAGCAGCGCACAGGCGCAGGCCCGCGGCCAGGCCGAGAGCTTCGCATTGCCGTGGAGGAGCACGAAGAAGAAACCCGCGCCGAACACGATGATCAGCGGCGCGAGCCAGAACGCCGCCAGCCGGTCGCTCTCGCCGGAGTTGAAGAACGCCTGGGCAAACAGCAGCACGAGCAGCGCCGCCGAGAACACCCAGCGAAGCCGGTTCGCCACCGCCGAGCGAAACGCATACAGCCAGCCCGCCACGAAAAACGCCGTGAGCCACATGCCGCCGCCCGCCCAGAGGCGCGATTTCACATCCTCCTGCACGCTCGTGAGCGTCTTGTTGCCGAGCTTGTTGAGATCGATCTCGGGCAGCGTGGCTGAGAGCAGGTTGCGCTGCGTCGCCGGCTCGGCCGTGGGGTCGCCGGCCTTGAGCGCCACGTTTTGCACGGCCAGCGCCACCGGGCTGCCGGTGAGCGCGAGGTTGCGCGCGATCCACGGCCCGCTCACCAAGGCGAAACCCGCGGCCACCAGGCTGACGGCAAGCCAGCGCGACGCCCCTTCCAGTCGCCACCCCGCATACAGCAGAGCCACGAGAACCAGCGCTCCCGCCGAATACTCCGTGAGAAAAAGCAGTCCGCACGCCGCGCCGAGCGCCGCGAGCCAGCCCAAGGCCGCGCGCCGCCGCCCGTCCTCGATCGCCTGCTCCGCTCGCGCCCAAAAGCCGAATGCCGCCAGCGCGTGCACCATCAGCAGCGGAGTGCCGTTGACCGCCAGGGTCTGGCGCCAGAGCCCGACCGACAGCAGCAGCGCAAATGCCGCGAGCCACGCCGTCCGCCCGTCGAAGAGCCGCCGCGCGAGGTCAAAGGTCAGCCACGCCGCAAGCCACAGCAGCACGAGGTTGAGCCCGAGCAAAAAATAATCACCGCCGTAGCCATCGGGCGGCACGGGCGCCGAGGAGAATAGCGAGGCGCGAAATTCCTCGGGTAGCACCCGCAGCCCGCCCGCGATCACCATCGCGTACAACGGAGCCTGATACAGCTCGGGGTAAGGCTTCCGCGCATCGAACCGCTGCCCGCGTTTTTCCAGAAACGCCATGGTCTGCGGATAATTGACGAGGGTCGTGAACCCGGCCCCGCCGGCGAGCTGCCGCCCCAGGTCGGCCTGCACGAGCGTCGCCTCGCTGGTCGCACCATGAAACTGTTTCCACGCCACGATGAGCGAGAGCAAGAGCACGGCGAGGAGCGTCGCCGCGAGCCGGAGCCAGCGGGCGCCGGCACCGACCTCCAGCCAGTGCATGAACTCCTGGAACGAGCGCGGGCGGTTCATCAGTCCGTCACGTCCAGCTCGGGCCACTCCGCGATCTTGCGGTGCAGCGTGCGGCGGCTGATGCCCATGAGTTTCGCCGCCTTCGTGCGGTTGCCGCGCGACTTGATCAGAGCCTCGCGCAGGAGCCGCTTTTCGTTGTCCTCCACCGAGAGCGAGCCGGACGCCGGCGCGGCGGAGGCGCCGCTCCCCTGCCCCGCGCCGGCGGACGGAGCGGCCGCGCCACCGCGGTAGCGCGCATCGAGGTCATACTCGCTGAGGCTGCCGCCACGGTGCAGCACCACGGCGTTTTCGCAAAAATTGCGGAGCTCGCGGATGTTGCCCGGCCACGGGTAAGACTGGAGCGTACGCAGCGCGCCCGGCTCCAGCGTGAGCGGCGGTGCGCCGTTCTCATCGGAGAAAATCTTCAGGTAGTGCGCCAGAAGCAACGGGACGTCCTCCGCGCGCTCACGGAGCGGCGGCATGGTGATGCGCACGACGTTGAGGCGGAAAAACAGGTCCTCGCGGAACTTCCCCTCGCGCACCTGCTGCTCGAGGTTGCGGTTGGTCGCGGCGACGAGGCGCACGTCGAGCTCGATGGGCTTCGAGCCGCCGACGCGCTCAATGGCCTTGGTCTCGAGGAAGCGCAGGAGCTTCACCTGCGTGGACTGCGAGATCTCGCCGATCTCGTCGAGGAAGAGTGTGCCACGGTCGGCCGACTCGAAGCGGCCGATGCGCCGCTCGTTGGCGCCGGTGAAGGACCCGCGCTCGTGGCCGAAGAGTTCGCTCTCCAGCAGGTTTTCCGAGAGCGCCGCGCAGTGCACGGCGACAAACGGCGCGCGGGCCCGCGGGCTCGCCTGATGGACGGCCTGCGCCACGAGTTCCTTGCCCGTGCCCGACTCGCCCTCGATGAGGATCGTCGCGCGCGAAGGCGCCACGAGCTTCACGCGCTCGATCACCGCTTGGAGCTTCGCCGAGTGGCCGATGATCTCATGGAAGTTGAATTTCTCGTCGAGCCGCTCGTGCAGCTGCTTCACCTCGACCTCGAGGGTCTTGGTCTTCAGCGCGCGCTGGATGAGCACCTCGAGGCGCTCGATGTTCACGGGCTTCGTGAGGAAATCCACCGCGCCGCGCTTCATCGCCTCGACGGCGCTCTCGACGTTGCCGTAGGCCGTCATCATGAGCACGGCCGGGCGGTTGGAAAGCGTGAGCGCCTTGTCGATGACCTTCAGACCGGATTTGCCCGGCATGCGGAGGTCGGTCAGGATGACGTCAAACGGCTGCGCATCCATGAGGTTGAACGCCTCGTCGGCGTTGGCCGCCACGGACACGTCGTAGGTCTCCGCCAGTGCCTGCTGCAGGCCCTCGCGGGTGTGCTTCTCGTCATCGACGATCAATACGCTCGGGACCATACCCATCAGTTCACCCCACAGGGCTTTACGGTCAATCGGGAAAAAATGTCACACCGGCGAAATCACTGGGGAAATTTCCCCGCAAAATAATCTCATTATGCGGAATTTGGCCCAGTGAATTTAAACGATCTAAGCCTAATTAAATTCTTAATTAATT
>JAFEGO010000068.1 GCA_018239845.1 Verrucomicrobiota bacterium | reverse complement strand
GCCAAACATGTCTCGCACCGACCACTTCCACGGCACCCAGTTGGAGAGCTGGCAAAGCTCGCCGCCGAACGGCAGCGGAATGCGCTCCAGCGCCCACTCGGTAAAATAAAGCGACTGCAACGCCTCGTCCTCACTCGTGATACCGGCGTCAATGGCGAGAAACACGCTGTAGGTCCACGCATCGGAATGCACACGACCGTGGCCACCCTGTTCGCGGTACAGCCCAAAGTGCCCGCGCTCGGGCAGCCAGAGCAGTTCGCGCAGGCCGCGTTGGATTTTTTCGCACCGCACGCGGTGCCGCGACTCCGCCTCCGAATCTCCCGCGCGCCGCGCCATGTCGGCAGCGGCCTTGTGGCCGGTGAAGGCGTAGGCCGAGGCCTCGACGCTGCCGCCGCCGTTGTACCACACCGAGTCCGTCGGCAGCGTGTTGATGTAGCTCTCGTAAAGCCCGTCGTCGTCCGGGTCGAAACACTCGCGCAGCCACTCCAGGTGCAGCTCGAGCGCGGGCCGCAGCAGCCGCTCCATCGCCGGATCGGCCGTGGCGCGCCAGTCGTTGATCGTCTGATCGAAGAACTGGCTCTGCACGTCGTACATCGGAAAGTCGCGGTCGAGCGCGCCCTTCCCGTAAAGGCGTGAGTCGTTGCCCTCGTGCGTGAGCAACCGCAACGTGCTCGCCACCGCGCGCGTGCGCTCAGGGTCCACTTTTTTCTGGAGACCGATCGTATAGACCGCGTTGCCCAGCACCCGCTCATGCCCGCCGAGCGCCGTCGCGCCGCAGATCACGCGCCAGCCGACAAAACGGCAGCTGAAGGCCATGCAGCCATGACGAAAAATATACGGGTCCCGCTCGCAGTTGCCGTCCACCGCGTGATTCACCGCCAGCAGCGCCGCATCGAGCCGTGCATCGGGACTTATACTGCACGCCCGCTCGATGGTGCCCTGGTGCGCGATACTGTTCTGAAACGCCTTCGCCGGGTCGGCCAATGCGCTCTCACTCGCCGTGGTCTCGGCCACAAAGAAGATTTCATCCTCGCCCGCGCGCAGCGCCACTGTGCCGCAGGCCAGCGGCAGCATGCCCGCTTTCGACGCAGCCAGCGCCAATGGCTCGCTCGCGATCGATGCATCCGCGACCTGGACTTTGCCCGAGCGACTGATGCGACCGGTCACGGCCTGCTCCGCTGTCGCGGTAGCCGCGACACGAAACGCATCCTCGGTCACGCTCACGACATTGCCTCTACAAAATTCCGCCACCAATCCGTACTGCAGCATTTCGCGTCGCGGGTCGCCGCTGCGCACGATATCAGGATTGCCCTGCATCACCGGGTCCCATTTCCAGCGCGGGTCGGGCTCCGGTTGCGCGCCCCCATAGGCCCAGATGAGTTGATCGCCTGCGCGCAGACCGCTGGCCTGGAAACGCACGGCAAATCCCGCCGTATCGGGCAACGGCACGGCGGTGAGCGTGACGATCACGCCCGGCCACGCCGGATCGGTGCAGCGCCACGTCATGCGCCCGCAGCGGTAGCGTGATTCGACCTCTGCGGCCTCGTGCAACCAGCAGGCGGCCCCGTCGCGCACGAGCGCCAGCGCGAGCGCACCGTGGAGAAAGGGTTTCGCGATCAGCCGCACGAGCGGACGGTCGCCCGTGAGCACGGCGCCCTCCGTGCTCTGATTACAGTAAAGCGGGCGGTTGTTAAAATACTCGCCGTTGCGCCCGACGATCTCGCCGTTCTCCGCCGTGTAACGGAGCTTACCCTCGCGACGGTACGCGGCGTCGACGATCTGCCCCGGTTCGCGCCGGGGTCCGGTGCGCGGGGTCTGAAAGGGAATGGTCGCCGCCTGGCTCATTTATTTTTGCGCGCCGAGCACGAAGCGGTGGACGATACGGATGAAGTTCGCGGGGTACTCGCAGTAGGTGTTGATGCGATAGCTGCTGAGATCGCCGGTGCGCTCCGAGTAGTAGCGCTCGTGCCAGCTCCAGTTATTGGCCCGGCCTTTGCGCGTGACCTTGCGCAGCGATTCCAGCACGCCCTCCCGGTCGCCCATCACCGAGCGTGCCCAAGCCTCAAGGTACCAGACGCGACCCATCGCGGCGAGGTCGTGCCGGTCGAGGTTCTGCATCTCCCACGCCTCGTAGGTCTCGGGGCGCGTCGCGATGCCGGTGGGGATGCCGTTGTAAACGAAATCCGGTTCGGCGCGGATCTTCGGCCAGAGCACGGCGATCTGTTCGGGCGTTGCCATGCCCGTCGCGATGGCCGCCCAGTCCACATCGGTGAAACCATGGTGCGAGATCGGACCGTGCTCGGGATTGATGTATTCGACGCAATGGTCGCCGGCCCAGAATTTCCGGCGGAAAGCGTCCCTCATGCGGTCGGCCACGGCGGCACAGGCGGGATCATCGAGCAGCGACGCTGCGAGCCGCAGCGCGTGAGCGACGTAGCACTGGGTGACGCCGTCGTAGTCGAGACGGCTGGGCCGCTCGAGGTAGAAACCGCCGCCGGGCACGAGACCCTCGGCCGAGACCTGCTGCATGAGCCAGTCGGTCGCCGGGCGCAGCACGGCGCGCTGCGCGGCGAGCCAGGCGCGGTCGCTCGTGTGCCGGTAGATGGCGTCGGCCATCTGGAGAAACGTGGTGTTGGCGAGGACG
This sequence comes from Verrucomicrobiota bacterium, assembly GCA_018239845.1. Taxonomy (GTDB): domain Bacteria; phylum Verrucomicrobiota; class Verrucomicrobiia; order Opitutales; family Opitutaceae; genus CAIRCN01. Next base: position 43,929 of record JAFEGO010000068.1, on the reverse strand, counting down.
AAGAGCGGGTTGCCCGGGAACCAGTGCTTGTAGATGCCGCCGTTGGCGGCGATGGGCATTGGAAACTTTTCCTTATAAGCAGCCAGTTCGACCCAGACCGTCGTGCCGGCCTGATCGGGGGTGATCGCAAATGGGATCAGGCCGTCCTCGCGCAGGAAGGATTTCACGTAGTCCCAGCTCGCGAGCACCTCGGCCTTGCGGCCGAGCCAGAGCAGCGCCTCGGCCGACTGGCCCCAGTCGAGACCGGGATAGGTGGTGTTGGAGCCGTGACCCTGCGTGGGATCGGCGCAGACCGAGAAGTAGCCGAAGAAGATCTTCGGATTCAGCGCCTTCAGGACGTTGAGGTCCGCGCAGGCGACGTAGGCCTCGGCGAGTTCGGGATCGAGTTGGGACGGAGCGGTGGTCATCGGCGGAGCGAAAGTTTTTTACGGACGAGTTTGCCGGCGGGAATCGTGAGCTGCGCGACCACCTTGCCTGTCGCGCGAGAAACGAGTTTGGCGGAGGCCGCCGCGTCGCTCGCGGCGAGCACCTCGCGCGGCGTGACAAGCCAGAAGACCGGCGTTTCGCTTTCGAGGCGGTAGTCGTCCTGTAACGCCGCCGGAACGACCACCTGCTTCCACTTCGTCTTCACACGGGCGGTGGTGTAGAGCGTCTTGGTGCGCCGCTCGGCGAGCAGCGTCAGCGGGCCACCGCGATACGGGATATTGGAAAGCGCCGTCCAGTCCCAGCCGGCAGGGAGGACCGGATTAACTTCGAGGACATCTGCACGCGGCGTGAGGCCGAGGAACCCTTCCCACGCCGCCCACAGGTAGCTGCCGTGGATGAACGTGCTGCGTGGGCAGCCGCGCTGCACGAGATCGTCGCCGTTGTAGTACTCGGGAAATTCGCCGGGCGTGACATTCGCCCGCTCAAAGTCTGCGCGGTCGCCGAGCAGACGCGTCGCGCGCAGGGCCTTGACGATCAGCTCTGGCAGACCGGCGTCGGACGCGGCGCGGGCGGACCAGAGAGCGAGATTGGGCCACACCCCACCCTGCAAGCCATAGGTCGCAGGATCAGCCTTGGCGATATAGCCCGGGTCGGCCGAGCTGATCGTGCGGATGCCCCCTGCCTCGCTCGGCAAGCCGAGCCAGAAGCGCTCGTTAAACAACTCGGTGAGCAACGCTCGCGCCGTGATCTTAGGGGCGACCCCGAAGAGCGCGGGAAATAGCAAGTCGCCCGTGAGCTGGTCGATGCGCTGGCCGTCGGCCGCAATGTTAAGCAGATAAAACGGATTGTGCGTCGTGTCGGAGCGAAGGTGGCGGTTGATCGCGGTGTGCAGGGCGGCGGCGGCGGACTTGAAGCGCGCGGCATTGGCGCGGTCGCCGCTGGCCGCGGCCAGTTCGGCCACGACGTCGAGCGCGCGATGGCACTCGGCGTTGATCTCCGTGACAGCTCCTGTGAGCGAGTACTTGCCGGTGCAATTGCGCCAGCCACAGAGGCCGCGCACGAACGCATCGCGCGAACGGCACCAGACGAGACCGTCGGCGTTGCGCTGGTCGAGGATGTAGTTGGCGATGCGCAGCACCGCAGCGTAGTGCGCGGTGAGAAAACCCGCGTCGCCGCTCAACGCGTAGTAGTGGTGCGCAGCGATGAGGAGGAGCGGCGTGTTGTCGTTGATGTTGAGCCCGTAGTCGTCGCGGTAGAGCGGCTCGCTTGAAGCATGGACGTACTCGATAACCTTGCCGTTGGGCTCGACGCCACGGGCAAACCAGAAATCCAGCATGCGGCGCGACCAGGCCTGTCCGTAGTAATTCGAGCTGACGAGAAACCAAAAGGTGTCGCGGCACACGAAGACATCGGAGGGCGGGTTGTTGCTGAAACCCGCGCCCTGACGGTACTCCTGGTAATCGCGGAGCTGGTTAAGCTTCGCCCAATGCGCCCCGTCCGTGATTGCCGCATCGGGCGTCCAGAGCCGGCAGGTGTCGAGGTGACGCTGGACGGCGATGGCGTTCTCCGCCTCGATCACGCGGACGCGGCGCAGATGGCTCGCAGGCGAACCGGCGTCGGCTTGGTACAGCTCCTGGACATTGGCCAGCGGCACATGCAGGCCGCGGTGCGAGTAGGCGAACGAGAGCGCGCAGGCGTCGCCACCCTCCCAGGCAAATTCAGCGGTGCACTCAATGCGATCCTCCGGGACGGACTTGAGCGAAAACATACGCAGCGATCCACTGCCCCAGATCACGGCGACGGGGCCGTGGGCGTACTGAATCGAGAGATAGGCGTGGCCCTTTTGGTCGCCTTGCGTGACCTGGGTGCCAGCGGGAAAAACGGCGCGAGAACGCAGCGTGCAATCAACCTGCCCACGGTCGGCCTCGAAGAGAAAATGCGCGGAGCGCAGGAGGTTGTTCTCATAGGGTAAAATGAATTTCTTCGCCACGCGGTTGCGGCTGAGCTTCAGCGTCGTGCTCTGACTGGCGGGAGCAAAATGGGTCTCAAGCGATTCCGCGGCGTCCCCTTTGGCGGAGTAGAGCGAGACCTGCCAGCCGAAGAGGTAGTAGTGCTGATCGTAGGCATCACGCAGGCCGAGGCGCGCGGTGTGCGGCTCGCTGCCGATGTCGGTGTGCTGGTCGAGCGCGGCGTAAACAAGCGCGTTGCCATAGGCGTGACCGCGCTTGAGGCGCGCAGTGGGAAACGTGTAGCCGAGCCGGGAACCGGGGGTGAGGTCGGACATGGCGAACCGTGGGAGAATCAGGCCGTGGAAACCTTGTCGTTTTTCGCGTAGGCCTTCGTGGGATCACTGTAGCGGTTGCCCGCGTGGTCGCGACCGCGCGCGAGATAGATATGAAAACCCTGCTTGAAGTACTCGTGCGCGTCGGAGACGAAGCGCACCGTTGTCGGGAAATAGCGCACGGTGAGCACAGCGCGGCGGAGGTTGCCGGTGTTGGGATTGGAGCCGTGGATGATCTTCCCGTGATGCACGGAGGCCTCGTTGGGCTGCAGCACGATGTCGGCGGCGCGGGCGTTGAGCACCTCGCTGCGCTTGATCTCGATGCCGAACACCTCGTCCTCGGGCTTTTTCACCGGCGCGTAGTCCGAGTAGCCGTGCAGGTGCGTGCCGGGCACGACGCGCAGGCAGCCGTTTTCCGTGAGGCAGGGCTCGAGCGCGAGCGTGACGGAGGCGACCGTCATCGGCTCGAGCACGCCGCGCCAGTACGCGGAATCCTCGTGCCAGGGCACGCGCTTGCCGGTGCCGGCGGGCTTTTGCAGCAGGTGGCAGGCAAAGACGCCGATGTCGGGCCCGATGAGCGGCTCGACGAGATCGAGCATCTCATCGGCGAAGATCCACTCGAACATCCGCGGATCCCGCCAGTGCGGGCAATCGATGATCGCCGGGATGTTGCCGCCCTCGTTCGCCGCATCGAAGAGCGAGGCGCAGTACGCCTTGGCCTGCGCGAATTTCTCCGGCGAGAAAATCGGGTGCTTCACAATCAGGTAACCATCGCGCGTGTAGTCCGCGACGCGGCCGGCCGTCAGGGGGGAATTCATGGCTTGGGGGTGGGGTTCGATTGGGCGGAGCGATTGCGCGCAAACATGCCGCCGGTCTTCGGCGCAACGGGCGACGCCGAGACCGGGGCAGTTTGAGGTGGAGGCGTGGGTTCGGTCCCAGAAAGGGGTGCGGGCGCAGCAGGCCGGGGCGGCGCGATGCCCTCGACGTCGAGGGACACGAGCGGCTGGCCCGCGGTGAGCGCATCGCCGGGCTGCGCGTGATACGCGAGCAACTTGCCCGTCGCGATGGACTCGACTTCCATCGTGGCCTTGTCGGTCTCGACCTCCAGCAGGATCTGGCCGCGCTGGACGGGCTGGCCGATCTCGATGAGCCAGCGGATCACCTTGATCGCGGAGTCCGTCGTCGCGAGGTCCGGCATCTTCATCACAATTTTCATGGCGCTTAAAGTTTTCCCATGGTGATCGGCAGGTTGTTCGCGGCGATAAATGCGGCGGCCTCGCTGGCGGTAAAAACCCCGTCGGTCGTGCCGACGGCGCGCGTGGCCGAGGCGCCGAGCGCACTGCCGTAGCGCAGGAGATCGGGCAGGTCGCCGCCCCGGTGGATCGCCGCAATGAGGCCCGCGCCAAACGCGTCGCCCGAGCCGGAGGGATCGACCACCTTCGCCGGATACGTGCCCGACCGCCAGTAGTCGCCGCCGCGCCCGGCGTAGGCCCCGGACTTGCCCTGCGTGATGATCACGGTGTGCGCCCCGGCATGCCGGAAGAAGCGCAGCTGCGCCAGCGGATCGGTCAGTCCGGTGATGAGGTGCGCCTCGTCGTCGTTGGGCAGGAAATAGTCGATGTGCGGCAACAGCGCGTTGAGTTCACCGCGGCTCTGCCACGACTGCGTCATGACCACATCAACCACCGTGATAACACCCATTGTCCGGCAGAAAATCAGCAGGTCACGCAGGGCCGCGGGATCGAGCCCGGGCAGCGCGAAGAGGCCGCCGATGTAGAGCACCTTCAGACCCGCCACCCACTCCCGCGAGATGTGATCCACGGTCAGCGCACGGTTCGCCCCGAAGACATGGATGAAGCGCCGGTCCTGCCCCTCGACGAGGAGGACGACCGTGCGGCTCGTGGGATATTGGTCAGTCGTCGCGAGCTGATCGCAGCCGACACCGTGCGCGGTGAGCGTGGAGCGCAGGGTCTGCGCCGCGGGGTCGCGGCCAAGGCAGCCGACGATATCCACGGCGTGGCCCTGCTTGACGAGGTCGATGGCGACGTTGGCCGCGCAGCCGCCGGCCTTCACCGGCATGCCGTCGATCGCGAGCAGCATGCCCTCGCGCGGCAGCTCTCGCATGGGCCCGCAAAACGTGTCCTCCACTATGACTCCGACGCAGCCGATATCCGCCATGGTCAAGCTCTCCCGCAGCACCCGAGGGTTTCGATGCGATCCAACACGGCGTCACGCACGGCGTGGCGCCCGGCCACCATGACGTCGTGCTCGCCGCCGATGCCCAGCAACTCGTGGGGATTCGCCGTCGTATCCTGCAGCGCCGCCCGCAGCGTCTTCAGATACCGCTGCTTCAGGTACGTCCCGTAGTTCACCTTGGCGACGCCCAGCTTGATCGCCTCGCGCAATGAACCGGCCGTGATGCCCGTGCCGCCATGCAGCACCAGCGGCACCGGCACCCGGCGGTGGATTTTTTCCAAGTGACCGAGCGCCAGGTCCTGCTCGCCGCTGAGGCGGATGTGGATGTTGCCGACGCTCACCGCGAGCAGGTCCACCTTCGTCGCCGCGACAAACCGCGCCGCGATATCCGGATCGGTCATCGTGCCGCTGTCGTCGATCGTGCCTGAGGAGCCGCAGGGCAGATGCCCGAGCTCCGCCTCCACCGCCACGCCGAGACCATGCGCATGGACCGCGATCTCGCGCACGCGCCGCTCGTAATCCTCATAGGTGGCGGTGGCATCCGCCGGCATCACGAGGTTAAAACCGGCCGAGGCCGCGCGCTTCACCCAGGCATCATCCGGGCACTCGTTGAAAATAAACCCCACCGGCACCGACGCGGACTCGGCCGCCGCCCGGCCCAGCGCACCGTACCACGACAACCGCTCGGCCGCGCAGCGGTGCGGCCCGCTGAGAAACTCGCCGTTGAAGCCGATGATCACCGGCGCGCGCATCTGCTCGGCGGCGTCGATGACACCCTGCAACGACTCGAAATTCCAGCTCTCGAAATAGCCGAGGGCGTAGCCCCCGGCCCGTGCGGCGGACATGAGTTGATCGATCGGTTTAAGCGGCATGGCTGGCTCCTTTGCCCGGTGACGCCGGGGCGACGAGGACCCGCGGGATTTTTTTGCCCAGCGCCGCGAGTTCGGCCCGCGGCACGCGGTCGTCGGTGATGACGGTGTGGATCTGCGCGAGCTCGAGCACCTGGCTCAGCGCGCGCTGGCCGAATTTCGTGTGGTCGGCCAGCAGCACGAGCTGGCCGCAACGCTGCGCAACGATCTGCTTGATCCGGATCGTCGGCAGCGATGACTCGAAGGTCCCCTTCGCCGGCAAAAATCCCTTGGTGCCGAGAAAGGCCGCGTCGATGAAAAGCGTCTTCGCCCAGTCCTCCGCCTGCGGGCCTACGTAGGACAGGCTGTTGGCATCGTACTGACCGCCGATGCCCACGACGGTGATATCGCGATTCTTGCCCAGCTCGAGACACACGAGCGCGGAGTTGGTCACGACGGTGATCGCCAGTTTTTCCTTCGCGAGGGCCCGCACGAGTTCGAGACAGGTGCTGCTGCCGTCGATGAACAGCGTCTGCTGCGGCTTGATCAGCCCGAGCGCCAGGCGCGCGATGCTTCGTTTCTCCTGCCGGTTGACCGCCAGACGGGAGTGCAGTGCGGTCTCGTAAAGGTACGACGGCGCCTGCGCCCGCTGCACGCCGCCCACCGTGCGGATCACGGTGCCGAGCCGGATCAGTTCCTCGAGGTCGCGCCGCACGGTCATGCTCGAGACCTTCAGCGCCGCCGCGAGCGTCTCGTAGGAGCACACGCCCGTCCCCTCCTGTTCGAGGCGGTCAAGGATGAGCTGACGTCGTTCGCCGGGGTTCATGCGATCGTGTTTACTTGTCACAAATCGCTGTTAAAATTTAACAGAAGCAAGCCCAATCGCGCCCCTCCTCCCCTTTTTCCGTGTTCTACCGGTGCAGCGTCGCAACCTTCTGGGCCAGGGTCCGCACGAGCGTGCGCAACCGCGGCGGACTGACCGCCTCGGCGTTGGCCCCGTAGGCCAGAATCCACCCTGCCAGCCACTCGAGCGAAAAGGTCTGGAGCTCGAGCTCCCAGCCATCGCGCACGGCCTCCTCACCGGTCACGGTCACGCTGTTTTCCCGCCGGGCGCGCTCGGCGGCATCGCGCGTGAACCATACCCGGGCGGTGAAGCGCTCACCGTCCGCCATCTGCCGGTCGAGAAACGCCTCGAGCGAAAACTCGGGCCGCGGCGCGAACCGCTCGGCCTTCACCTCCAGCGCGCGGATGCGCTCCAGCTTGAACGACCGGTAGTCCGTCCGCAGGCGGCACCACGCCACGAGGTACCACGCATCCGTGTGATAGCTCACGCCGAGCGGCTCGACGTCGCGGACGGTGTCCTCTTCCCGGGCCCGCGCCCGGTAGGTTAGCCGCAACACCCGCCGACCGACCGTCGCCTGCTGGATCGGCAACAAAGTCCTTTGGCCGAAACCGGAGCCCAGCCGCGCCGCGCCTTGGATGGCGGTGGCGCGAGCGAGACGGTCGAGTTCGTCCTGCCGCTCGCGCGGAAGGACGGAGCGGATTTTTAAAAGCGCGGAGTCCATCGGCGCGGTCAGCGAGGCGTCGGAAAAACGTTTCACCATCTCTCCACCGAGAAACATCGCCATCGCCTCCTCCGCGGTGAACATCACGGGCGGCAGGTGGTAGCCCTGCACGAGGCTGTAGCCCACGCCCGCCTCGCCCACCACCGGCACACCCGCCTCACTCAGCGCCGAGACGTCGCGGTAGATCGTGCGCACCGTCACCTCAAAATGCCGCGACAGCTCCTCGGCGCGCACGACTCTGCGCCCTTGGAGAAACATCACCATCGCCACGAGACGGTCCGTCCGGTTCATCGCGCCCAGCATGGGGCGCCGGGTCGCCACGCCAAATGATTTTATCATCCATTCGCGGCCAGCCTTGCCACCGCCCCGGCCCGATCCACCTTCGCGGGCGTGCACAGCATCGAAATCATCGTCGCCCTGCTCCTGGTGTTCATGGCCGTGCCCGATGGTTGCCGCTGGCTCCGGCGCCCGGCGCTGATCTACCCGGCGTTTGTCGTGATCGGCCTGCTGCTGCGCCCGATGGCCAGCGACGATGTCGCCACCATGATCCGCGAGGCCGGCCAGATCGGCTTTCTGCTGCTGTTATTTGAAGTCGGCCTGGAAATCGACCTGCCCCGCCCGCGCGAGCTGGCCCGGCCCGGGGCCTGGGTCGCGAAATGGATTCTGATCCAGTACCCCCTCGTGCTGGCCTGCGCGCGGCTCGCCGGCCTCGACTGGACCGAGGCCTTCGTCGCGGCCGCGGCGCTCACCGGCTGTTCGGTCGGCATGGCCCATGGCGCGTGGAAACAGCACGCGGGCCTCGATCCCGCGGCGCGCACCTTCGTCCTGCACGTCATGGTGCTGCTGGAGGTCGTCGCCATCGTACTGCTCTCGGTCGAAACCTCCGCCCTGGCGCACACCGCCGCCTGGCTCGTGGCCCTGAAGCTCGCTGGCATCGGCCTCGTGGTCTTCCTCGTGAGCCGCACCGCGGTGCACGCTGAGCGGATGTTCCGGGTCACACTCGCGCGCACGACCCAGTGGCGCGTGCACTTCGTCGTGCTGCTCGTCCTGCTCGTCTGCGCGGTGGGCGAGCGCCTCGGGCTCGCCGGGGCCAAGACTGCGTTTTTCCTCGGGCTCTTCATGAGCCGGGTGCAGCACGAGGGAAAGTCCCTCGAGGACTATCTCGCGCCGCTGAGCCGGCGCTTCCTCATCCCGCTCTTCTTTGTCGCCCTCGGCATGCAGATCCCGCTGTACCTGATCCTTTCGCCTGTCTCCCTCTACGCCGCCGGGACCGCCGGTCTGCTCCTCGGCGGGCGCGAAATCCTCCACCGCCGCTGGCTCCGGCTCGGCGGCACCGGAGATACCTACCTGCTCCTCTGCCCCAACCTCACCATGGTCGCGCTGGCGGCCACGGCCATGCTGGGCGCCGGCATCGCGCCGGCCATTGCCGCCTGGGTCGTGCTCACCGGTCTCTTTCTCACCATCGCCTCGATCGTCGCATTGCCCCCCGTGGCGGCCGCGACGACTACGCCGGCCGATGCACACTCCTGACAGCGGGCTGTCACTGCCCTGCGCTAGACTCGCCCCATGACCAAATCCGCTCCCTGCCCCTGGGCCAAGACCCCCATCGACCTCGCCTACCATGACGCCGAGTGGGGCGTGCCGCAGCACGACGACCGCGCACTCTTCGAGCTGCTCATCCTCGAAGGGGCGCAGGCCGGGCTCAGCTGGAATACCATTCTCAACAAACGCGAAGCCTACCGACGCGCCTTCGATAATTTCGACGCCGCGAAGATCGCCCGCTACGACGACCGCAAGGTCGCCGCACTGCTCGCCGACGCCGGCATCGTGCGCAACCGCCTGAAAATCGCCGCCGCGATCAAAAATGCGCAGGCCTTCCTCGCCGTGCAAAAGGAGTTCGGCAGCTTCGACCGCTACCTCTGGGCCTTCGTGGACTACAAGCCCATCGTGAACCGCCGCCGCACCTTCGCCGGCGCGCCCACGCACACGCCGCAGAGCGATGCCCTCAGCAAGGATCTGCTCAAGCGCGGTTTCAAATTCGTCGGCACCACGATCTGCCACGCTTTCATGCAGGCCACCGGCATGGTCAACGACCACCTGCTCACCTGTCCGCGGCATCTCGTCTGCGCGCGGCTGAAGTGAGGCTCAGTTCGCGCCGATCACGTTGACGATCGCCATGTAGTTCTCGCCCGTCGGGCGCGGATTGTGGACCCAGTTATTCTGCGGGTCCTGTCCGCGGCAGAGGATCGAGCCTTGGTTCCATTTCGGATGCAGCGCACGCACGCTCGGCGGGCAGTAGCGGATCGTGAGGCCGCAGCGGCGGCGGTTGGAGGCATTGGGCTCCGAGCCGTGCGCGAGCATATCGGCATGCAGGGAAAACTGCCCGGCCTTGAGCTCGTCGTAAACCGGCCGGCCCATCTGCTCGACGTTTTCGATCTCTTGGTTGAGCACGGCCTTGTCCGTCCCGATCTGACGCCACTTCAGGTGGCCGACGTTGTGCGTACGGGGGAGGAACATCATGGCGGCGTTTTCCCGGTCGGCGTCATCGATGGCGAGCCACACGGTGACGGTGCGCGCGGGCGACAGCGGCCAGTACGACGCATCCTGATGCCAGGCTACCTTGCGGGGATCGCCCGCGAGCTTGCAGAAAAAGTGGCTGCCCCAGCAAACGATGTCGGGCCCGATGATGTCCTGCACGTGGTCGAGGATGATCGGGTTCGTCACAATGTCGTAGAGGCCCTGGCAGTGGACGTGAAAGCCGTTGATCGAGTACGCATCGAGGTCGCTGCGCGCCGCCTGCACCTGCTTCAGGAGGCCGTCGAAGTACGCGCGGTTGCGGTCCGCCCCGGCACGATCATACGCCGCCAGCGGGGCGACGTAGCCCTCGCGGTTGTAGAACGCGATCTGCTCCGGGGTCAGCCGGCGCGGCGCAGTCGTTGTCGACGGCTGGAAACTGAGGTCACGTTCTTCCTTGGGTGGGGTCGCCTGCATGGGGCAACTCGTAGGGACCGCTCCCGGGCTGGCCAGCGGAAAATCAGGCGCCCGGTTGCGTCATGCGCCGCGGGTCAAGCGCGCGGTCGAGCGTGGCGGCGTCCAGCAGCCCCTTTTCCAGGACGACTTCGCGCAGGGTCCGGTTGGAGGCAAAGGCTTCCTTGGCCACCGCTGCGGCCTGATCGTACCCGATATGGGGATTCAGCGCGGTGACCAGCATGAGGGAGCGCCGCACCAGTTCGTCGCACCGCGCCAGATCGGCCTCGATGCCGTGGACACACCGGTCGGCAAAGACGCGGGCGCCGTTGCTCATACAGTGGATGGCCTCGTGGAGGGCGTGCGCGATGAGCGGGATCGTGACATTGAGCTCCAAGTGCCCGTCGCGTCCGCACAGGATGACCGTCTGCGTAAGCCCCTGCACGTAGAGGCACACCTGCACAAGCATCTCGCTCATCACGGGATTCACCTTGCCGGGCATGATGGAGCTGCCGGGCTGCGTGGCCGGGAGCCGAAGTTCGCCCAAGCCGCTGCGCGGACCCGAGCCCAGCAGGCGGAGGTCGTTGGCGATCTTGGTGAGACTGGCGGCGATGGTCGCGAGGTGGCCGGCCACCTCGACCGCATCGTCGCGCGAGGCCTGCGCCTCGAAGTGATTGCGCGCTTCCCTGAAAGCGATGCCGGTCTGCTCGCGGAGAATCGCGCAAACCTTCCCTGCAAACTCCGGATGGCCGTTGATCCCCGTGCCCACGGCCGTGCCGCCGAGCGCGAGCTCGTGCAAGGCGGCGATGGCCTTGTCGGTGCGCTCGACCGCTTTCTCCAGCTGCGCGGCGTAGCCGGAAAACTCCTGCCCGAGGGTCAGCGGGGTCGCATCCATGAGGTGAGTGCGGCCGATTTTCACCACATCGGCGAAAGCCTGCGAACGGTCCGCCAGCTCGCGCTGCAGGTGGACGAGCGCCGAGCGCAGCTGGTCGCGCAGCGCGAGCGCCACGCTGACGTGTAGGGCCGAGGGCATGACATCGTTGGACGACTGCCCGAGGTTGACGTGGTCATTGGGGTGCAGCGGCGTCTTCGATCCGACCGGTTGGCCGGCCAGCTGGCTGGCGCGGTTGGCGATCACCTCGTTGATATTGGTGTTGGTGGAAGTGCCCGAGCCGGTCTGGAAGACATCGATGGGAAACTGGTCGCCCAGTCCGCCGGCCATGATTTCCTGCGCAACCTGCCGGATCAAACGGCCCTTGTCCGGATCGAGACGGCCCAGTTCCTCGTTGGCCGAGGCGGAGGCGTACTTCAGGAGGGCCAGACCGCGGATAAACGCGGCTGGCATCCGGTGTCCGCTGATCGGAAAATTGAGCACCGCGCGTTGGCTGGAGGCTCCGTAGAGCGCATCGTCCGGCACGGCCATTTCGCCCATCGAGTCTCGTTCGGTTCTCATGGCCTAAGCCTAGGTGAGGATGCCCACGAGGCAAAGCCCTGCGGCATTTACCCATGAAAACCCTGACAGAAAGTCATTTCCAAAAATCCATAAACTCCTGTCAATTATCGCATAAGAATAACATTTCCTTGCAACGGACATAGCATGCTTGAGTTTTTATAAATCCGGCAAAAATTCCCCTAACTGCCCTATCCTTCGCCCATACCGGAATTCCGGTAGTTGGAATTCTTGGACAATCCCCGGGGAGAAATAGCAGTACAGGAGTCAGCAAATCACCTCAGCCACTCCGACCCCTTCACCACCAGAAGGCCATCGCCTGCATGTCTGCGCCATTTTCATTTTACCGTCTTTTCAGCGTTTGGCCGGCTCTGCGGAAAACGGCGCAGGCTTCATATCATAAAATCGATACGTCGGCGACGAAGGGGGGCCGTTCATGATCACCGCGCCCGAGGCCGGTCTGGCGGTGCTGCCCGTGCGCGCGGGCACCAGCATCGTGGCCATCCCTGTGCCGCAGGTCAGCGAAATCATGCGCGCCCTGCCGGTCGAACCGTTCGGCGGCGCACCGCGGTTCGTCGCCGGGCTCGCCATCATCCGCGGCCGGCCCACGCCTGTCATCCACCTCCACGCCCTGCTCACCGACGGCCCCGCCACGCCGCCGCCGGCCGGGGCGCGCTTCGTCGCCTTGCGGGTGGCGGAGCGCCACGTCGCCCTCTGCGTCGATGCCGTGTTGCCCCTCCGCACGCTCGACCACCGCCAGCTCGGGACCCTGCCGCCGCTCTGGCAGGGCGGGCATCCGCCCGCCGCGGCCTTGGGCGCGCTCGACCGGGACCTGTTGATCTTGCTGGAGGCCACCCGGCTGCTCCCCGACGGCTGGTCGATGCCCGCAGAAACCGGAGGCACGGCATGAGCACGCCGGATAACAGTCTCGCGGAGTTTCGCGCCCTCGTCGCCGACCGGCTCGGCCTCTGGTTCGAGGAGCACCGCTGGGATTTTCTCACCGGCGTGCTGCGCGAGCGCAGCACCGCGCACGGCCGCGATCTCCTCTCCTACCTCCAGGGGCTCGCCTCGCCCGGGTCGCGCGACGAGTGGCAGACGCTCGCCTGCCTCCTCACCATCAATGAGACGTACTTCATGCGCGGAGGCGATCACCTCGGCGCTTTTGTCAGCACGGTCCTGCCCGCGCGTCTCTCCGCGCCGCCGGCCGGCCGGCCGCTGCGCTTCCTCTCCGCGGGCTGCTCCTCCGGCGAGGAGGCCTACTCGCTCGCGATCGCCCTTCGCGAGCACCAGCTCGTGCCCGCGCACCGCAGCGTGCAGATCATCGGTGTCGATATCAACCGCGCCGTCCTCGCCAAGGCCCGGAGCGGCCGCTACTCCGCCTGGTCCTTGCGCGAGACGCCCCCGGAGATCCGCGCGAAATATTTCCACGCCGACAAATCCGACTTCGTCCTGGATGACAGCATCCTCGGGATGGTGACGTTTTTTGAGCGCAACCTCTCCGAGCCCAACGACGACCTCTGGCAGCCCGGGAGCTTCGACGCGGTCTTCTGCCGCAACATGCTGATGTACCTCGTGCCCGAGGTCGCCGCCGACATCGTGGCGCGGATCCAGCGCGCCCTGGCGCCGGGCGGATTCCTTTTTCTCGGCCATGCCGAGACCTTGCGCGGCATCTCGCAGGGCTTTCACCTCCGGCGCAACCACGGGGCGTTTTACTATCAGCTGCGTGGCGAGGATGAAGCCGCCCCCGCCGCGTTCCCGTTCGAAGAGCGACGCTCCGAACCGATTGCCCCCGCACCGGTTCTCCCGACACCCGAAGGCGGGCCCGCCGCATCCACCGCTTGGATGGAAGAGATCGACCGCGCCTCCCAGCGTATCGCCCGTCTTAGCACGCAGACGGGGCCATCCGCACCGGTTACAGCCCCCGCCGCACGGTCCAATCCCGGGGCTCACTTCGACCGCGCGCTCGACCTCCACCGGCAGGAACGCTTCACCGAGGCCCTCGCCCACCTCGCGGAGCAACCCGCCGGCTCAGCCCCCGATGCCGAGCTGCTCGTCCTCCAGGCCATGCTCCTCGTCAACAGCGGCCGCCTCGACGAGGCCGAGGCGCTCTGCCGCCCCCTCCTCTCCACCGATGACCTCAACGCCGGCGTGCGCTATGTGATCGCGCTCTGCCGCGAACACGCCGGCGACCTCGCGAACGCCCTGGAGCACGACGAGGCCGCCGCCTACCTCGACCCCTCGTTCGCCATGCCGCGCTTCCACCTTGGCCTGGTCTGCAAGCGCCTCGGCCGCGTGCTCGATGCCCGCGGGCATTTCGAGGCCGCCCTCGCGCTCCTCGTGAAGGAGGACCCCGTGCGCCTGCTCCTCTTCGGCGGCGGCTTCTCCCGAGAAACCCTCGTGCAGGCCTGCCGCGGCGAGCTCCACCAACTGCACTCCGCCGCATGAACGCGCCCGCTCCGCTCCCCTCCTCCACCAAGGCCCGCGAATATCGCGACGCCTTTGACGCCACCTTTGCCGCGCCGCCACCGCCCCCGGCCCCGCCGGTCGTCGCCTTGCTGCTGGTACGCGTCGATGGCAGCCTCTTCGCCGTGCGCCGCTCGGAGATGACCGGCTTCGTCCGTGGCGACGCCATCGCGCCCGCACCCGGCCGCGCCTCCGCCTTCCTCGGCCTCGCCGAGATGCGCGGCGAGATTTATCCGGTCTGGAGCCTCGCCGGTCTCCTCGGCCGCCCGCTTCCGCCCCCCGGCTCCTCTTGCTGGCTGGTGCTCGTGCAAAACTCCGCCGGCGCGCCCTGCGCCCTTGCCTGCGCCGCGGTCGACAAACTCATCTTCGTGCCGGAGTCGGACCTCACCGCCCCAGCGCGTCCCGGCGCCCCCGCGCTTGCCCCGTGGGGCGCGGAGTCCGTGCCCGTCGTCGATGTACCCGCCCTACTGGCGGATATTTTTAAACGTAAGCAATAACCAAGTACAAGGATCACCCATGAACCTCCGCTGGACCTTTGGACAGAAAATCGCCGCCGGCTTCGCCGCTGTTGTGGCCCTCACCGTCATCTGCAGCCTCGTCGGCGTGCGGGCGCTCCATACCGTCGTCACCGACAAGGACCGGGTGATCATGGAAAATGCGGGCAGGCTGGTCACCGCCGCGAAGTTTCAGGCCGCCGTCGAGTGGAAGGTCAGCTCCGTCCGCGGCTACTTTCTCACCGGCTCCGACACGCACCTCCAGCGCCTCAAAGAGGCCGACGCAGAGGCCGCTCGACTGCTCCAAGTGCTCAAGAGCCTTGACTCCTCCGGCAGCGACACCGCTGCCCTGCTAGGCAAGATCGAACAAGCCCTGGGCGACTACACCGCCGTCTCCGGCCAGCTCATCGCGGTCCGGAGGAACAATGCGAATCTTGAGGAAATCGCTCGCTCGTTCGAGGAAAACGTCATGCCCCGGCGCCACGCCCTCGACCAGCTGGTGGACGAATTCGTCGCCCATGAGGAAAAGCAGCTTGAGCTCGCCAAGGCCGCCGCCACCGCCAGTGCCGACGAGGCCACGCGCATGCTGGTCATCATCGTCACGATCATCGTGGTCGTCGCCGCCGCGATCGCGCTCTTTCTTTCGCGCCGGCTGGGCCGCGACATCGGGGCGGCCATTCAGCACATCCGCAGCTCCTCCGCCGAGCTGCAGGCCGCCGCCAACCAGCAGGTCACCAGCTCCCGCGAGCAGGCCACCTCCATGAGCGAGATCAGCACCACGGTGAGCGAGCTCCTCGCCACCTCGCGCCAGATCGAGGAGAGTTCGCAGCGCGTCGCCCACATCTCGGAGGAGACCGCCGGCGCTGCCCGCGCCGGCGACCGCACCGTGCGCTCCGCCCATGAGTCCATCACGGGCATCAAGCAGCACGTGGACCACGTGGTCACCTACATGCTCGATCTCGGGAAGAAGTCCCAGCAGATCGGCAGCGTCGTCGATATCATCAACGAGCTCGCCGAGCAGACCAACATCCTGTCGATCAACGCCAGCATCGAGGCCGCCGGCGCCGGCGAGGGCGGCCGGCGCTTCGCGGTCGTCGCCGATGAGATTCGCAAGCTCGCCGAGCGCGTCGGCGGCTCCACCCGCGAGATCTCCGCCCTCATCGAGGAGATCCGCGCCGCGGTGAACACCACGGTCATGGCCACCGAGGGCGGCTCGAAGGCCGTTGACGCCGGCGCGCGCCAGTTCGGCGAGGTCACCGCCGCCTTCGAAAACATCGTGAAGCTCGTCGCCACCTCCACCGAGGCCGCGCGCGAGATCGAGCTCAGCACCAAGCAGCAGACCACGGCCGTCGAGCAGGTGAACATCGCCATCGTCAACGCCGCGCAGGCCACCAAGGAGTCCGAGGCGAGCTCCGCCCAGACCCTCCAGACAGCCGCCCAGCTCGCCACCCTCTCCGGCGATCTCGCCACCCTCGTCTGAGGCCGTCCATCATGGCCCCCAAGGATCCCTACCGCTATTTCCGCGTCGAGGCCCGCGAACTCCTCGAGGGTTTGCAGCGCGGCCTGGACGTCCTGGCCGGCGGCGGTGCGGCGGCCAGTGCGGTGCCAGGCCTCCTCCGCGTCGCCCACACGCTCAAAGGCGCCGCCCGCGTCGTGAAACTCACGGCGGTCTCCGACCTGGCGCATCAACTGGAGGAGCTGATCGAGCCCGACCGCGCCGCCAATGCCCCGCTGTCCGCGGAAAAAATCGCCGACCTGCGCAACCTCGTGCAAGCCACCGGCTCGGCCCTCGAGGCCATCGACCGCCCAGCGCCGTCTCCAGTCGCCCCGGCATCCGCGCCGGCCGCGCCCGCCGCCACGGTGGCCGCCGGTCCTACCTTGCTCGACACCATCCGCCTGCAGGTGACCGAGGTGGACGCGGTGCTCGCCGGGGTCACCGAGACCGCCGCGGAGCTAGCCGCGCTGCGCGCCGATTTCCGCTCTTTCGAGCAAAACACCCGCCAGGCCCGGCTGCTCCAAGCCCTGGCCGGCCGCCAGCGCGTCGCCTCGGCCGCGTACGAGGCCGCGGTCCGCATCCAGACCGACGCGGGCGACCTTGCGACTGGGTTTGAATCCGCCCGCCAGCGCGCCCTCAGCCGCGTCGAGCGCCTTACCCGCAACCTGCGCAACCTCCACGAGGAAACCGGCCGACTCCGCCTCATCCCCACCGAGGCCCTCTGGCATTTCCTTGACCGGGCCGTGCGCGACGCCGCCCAAACCCTCGGCAAGCGCGCGCGCCTGGAAACCTCCGGCCGTACCCTGCGCATCGATACGCCGGTCTTTGCCGCCCTGCAGGAGGCGCTGCTCCACCTTGTGCGCAACGCCGTCGCGCACGGCATCGAGCCCGAGGCCGCGCGCCGCGCCGCCGGCAAGCCTCCCGAGGGCTTCATCCGGGTGCATCTCAGTCACGGCATCAGCCGGCTGACCGTCCGCTGCGAGGACGATGGCGCCGGTATCAATGTCCCCGAGGTCCACCGCGCTGCCGCCGCCAAGGGCTGGGCTGCCGCTGGCGCACCGGTCGACATGGCCGGTGCGATCCGCCTCGTCCAGCTCGGGGGCCTTACCACCACGTCCAACGCCACGGAGATCTCCGGCCGCGGCGTCGGCCTCGACGCCGTGCGCAACGCCGCCGCCCGCCTCGGCGGGGAGTTTTCCATCACCAGCACTGCCGGAAAGGGCACCACGATGACCCTCGTCATCCCGGTCACCCTTTCGACCCTGGAGGTCCTCACCGCCGAAAGCGCGGGCCAACAGGTAATGCTCCCGCTCGAGTCCATCGTGCGTGTCGTGCGTGCGGAGGCCGCCGCCGTGCGCCCCTCCGCCCGGGGCGAGGAGCTGCGGCATGGGCGCGAGGTCCTGCCCTATGCCTCGCTGCACCGTTTTCTCGCTGCCGGGGAAATGCCCTTCGCGTCGCGTCGTTTCGTCACCGCGATCATTATCCGCGGTGAAAACGGCCCTGCGGCCCTCGGCGTGGACCGGCTGCTCGGCGTCAGCGAGGCCGTCGTGCGCCCCCTGCCCGTGCTCGCCGATACCGCCGCGCATGTGACCGGCGTTTCCCCGCAGGCCGGCGGCGCACCCCGGCTCGTGCTCGATGCCCGCGCGCTCGCATCGGCGATCGACGCCGCCGGAGCCGAGGCCGCGGCTGCCGCCGAAACCCGCGCACCGATTTTGGTCACGGACGACTCGCTCACCACGCGCATGTTGGAGAAGAGCATCCTGGAGTCCGCCGGCTACAGCGTGGATACCGCGGTCTCGGGGGAGGATGCCTTGGAAAAACTCCGGCAAAAGCGCTACAGCCTCCTGCTCTGCGACGTCGAGATGCCCGGCATGGATGGCTTCGGCGTGATCGAGCATATCCGCCGCGATCCGCTCCTGCGCACCCTGCCCGCGATCATGGTAACTTCGCGCGAGTCACGGGAGGACCGGCAGCGAGGGCTCGCGGTCGGAGCCAACGATTACGTCGTCAAGGGCGACTTCGACCAACGCCGCCTCCTCCAGCGCATCCGGGAGCTCCTCGCATGAACCGTCTCCGCGTCCTCGTCGCCGACGACTCCGTCACCGTCCGCAAACGCATCGTGGACGTGCTCTCCGCCCTGCCCGACTTTGAGGTGGTCAGCGAGGCGGCCGACGGCCGCGAGGCGATCGAGGCCTGCGCCAGACTCCGCCCCGATGTCGTGACCCTCGACATGATGATGCCCGTGATGACCGGCCTCGCCGCCACCGAGTACATCATGGCCTATTGTCCCACGCCGATCTTGGTCGTCTCCGCCTCGACTAACCGCGGCGAACTTTTCAAGACCTACGAGGCCCTTGCCGCCGGTGCGCTCGACGTGCTCGAAAAGCCGCTCGGTGATGAGACCGATGCCGCGTGGGAGCAAAAGCTCGCCTCCACGCTGCGGCTGCTCTCGCGCATCAAAGTCATCACGCATCCGCGCGGACGCCTCGCCACTTTCCGCGAAAACACCGGCGCGCGGCCCGTCGCACCCCTCCCGCCTGTCCCTGCTTTGACCCCTTGCCGGCTCGTGGCCATCGGCGCCTCCACCGGCGGACCGGGCGCGGTGGTCGATATCCTGCGCAATCTGCCGGCCGGGTTCTCCCTGCCCCTCCTGGTCGTCATCCACATCAGCAGTGCCTTTGGAGCGGGATTCGCCGACTGGCTCAACGGCCTCTCGCCGTTCCCCGTCGCGTTTGCCCGGCATGGCGAACGCCTGCCCGCGCCGGGGAGCTGCCGCGTGATTCTCGCGCCGCCCGACGAGCATCTCGTCGTGCGCGAGGACCGGATCTGGCTCACGCGCGACGCCGAGCGCCACTCCTGCCGTCCCTCGGTGGACGTGCTATTCGAATCCGTCGCCCGCGAGCTCGGCCCGCAGGCCGCCGCCTGCCTGCTCACCGGCATGGGGCGCGATGGCGCCGAAGGCCTGCTCGCCATCCGTCTCGCCGGCGGCATCACCTTCGCGCAGGATGAAAGCAGCTCCGTCGTCTTTGGCATGCCGCGCGAGGCCATCCGTCTCGGTGCCGCCAGCCAGGTGCTCCGCCTCGATCAGATCGCCCCCGCCCTCGCCGCGCTCAACCCCGTCAGCCGCTGATCCGCCATGAAACCACGCGTCCTCATCGTTGATGACAGCCTCACGGTCCGCATGGATTTGAAGGAATCCTTCGAAGCGGCCGGTTTCGACACCATCACCTGCGGCACCGTCGCCGCCGCGCGTGCCGCCTGCCACGACGGCGCCTTCGACCTCGCCATCCTCGACGTGCTGCTGCCCGACGGCGACGGGCTCGAGCTCCTCCAGTTGATCAAGTCCACCCCGGCCACCGCCAGCCGCCCCGTGCTCCTCCTCTCCACCGAGGCGGAGGTCCGCGATCGCGTGCGCGGCCTGCAAACCGGCGCCGACGACTACGTGGGCAAGCCCTACGATTCCGTCCAGGTTGTCGCCCGCGCCCGCGAGCTGGTACAGCGCGGCCGCACCGGCCCGCGCGAGCATCCCCTCATCCTCATCATCGACGACAGTCCGACCTTCGCCGGTGAGATACGCAGCGTGGTCGCGGCCGAGGGGCACGAGACCGCGGTCGCCGGCACGGGCGAGGAAGGCCTGCGGCTGGCTTCCGACCTGCGGCCCGACATCATCATCGTGGACCAGATGCTGCCCGGCATTGATGGCCTCGAGGTCATCCGCCGCCTGCGCGCCGACGCCGCCCTGCGCCGCACTCCCTGCCTGCTCCTCACCGCTTCCGACAAGCCCGACGACGAGCTGCGCGCCCTCGAGGCCGGCGCCGACATCTTCGCCCAGAAACACACCGCCCCCTCCGTCCTCCTCACCAAGCTCGCCGCGCTGCTCCGCGCCCCCCGGCCCGATACCGCCGCCCTCCCCAGTCTCCTCGCCCCCAAGCGCATTCTCGCGGTGGACGACAGCGCCACCTTCCTCAACGAGCTGTGCGACCAGCTTCGCGCCGAAGGTTACGACGCCGTGGCCGCCCGCTCCGGCCCCGAGGCGATCGAGCTCCTCGGCTCCCAGCCCGTGGACGGGATCCTGCTCGACCTCGTGATGCCAGGTATGTCCGGACAGGATACCTGCCGCCGCATCAAGGCCGAGCCCGCCTGGCGCGACATCCCGCTCATCATCCTCACCTCCCTCGACGAGGCCACCGCCATGGTCGAGGGCATCAACGCCGGCGCCGACGACTACATCGCCAAGTCCGGCGAGTTCGAGATTCTCAAGGCCCGCCTCCGCGCCCAGCTCCGCCGCCGCCAGTTCGAGGACGAGAACCGCGACGTCCGCGAACAGCTCCACCGCCGCGAGATGGAGGCCGTGGAGATGCAGGCCCTCCGCGACCTGTCCGAGACCCGCGCCAGCCTCATCGCCGACCTGGAGCGGAAAAACACCGAGCTTGCCCAGGCCAACTCCGCCCTCGTC
Source organism: Verrucomicrobiota bacterium (assembly GCA_018239845.1). Lineage (GTDB taxonomy): Bacteria > Verrucomicrobiota > Verrucomicrobiia > Opitutales > Opitutaceae > CAIRCN01. Next base: position 23,288 of record JAFEGO010000068.1, on the reverse strand, counting down.
GCCGCCAAGGAGGCCACCGAACTCGCCAACCGCGAACTCGAGTCCTTCAGCTACTCCGTCTCGCACGATCTCCGGGCCCCGCTCCGCGCCATCGACGGCTTCAGCCAGCTCGCCCTCAGCAAGGCGGGCGACACCCTCGACCCCACCGTGCGCCGGCATCTCGATCGTGTGCGCGAAGCCACCCAGCGCATGGGCCAGCTCATCGACGACATGCTGAGCCTCGCCCGGGTCACGCGGCAGGAGATCCGCCGCGAGCAGGTCAACCTCTCCGCCGAGGCCCATGCCATCATCAACCAGCTGCGCAGCGCCCCGCCCGGCGACCGCGCCGTCGAGGTACGGATCGGCGACAACCTTGTCGTGACCGGCGACCGCGGCCTTCTCCGCATCCTGCTCGAGAATTTCCTTAACAACGCGTGGAAGTTCACCTCGAAGGTGGCGCAGCCCGTCATCGTCTTCGACCGCCTGCCCGAGCCGGCCGACGGGGCCGTCGTCTATTACGTCCGGGACAACGGCGCGGGCTTTGACATGAAATACGCCGCCAAGCTCTTCGGAGTCTTCCAGCGCATGCACTCCGTCGAGGAGTTCCCCGGCACCGGCGTCGGCCTCGCGACTGTCTCGCGCGTCATCCAGCGCCATCACGGCCGGGTCTGGGCCGAGAGCACGGTGGGGCAAGGTGCCACTTTCTTCTTTACGCTGGGTCACTCCTGAGCAACGCCAGTTTATGCGCCCCAAGACCATCCTGCTGGTCGAAGACAACCCCGACGATCGCGAACTCGCCCTCACCGCCTTCGCGACGTGCAACATCGTCAATGACGTGACCATCGCCATCGACGGCGTCGAAGCCCTCGACTATCTTTTCTGCTCAGGCATCCACACCGGCCGCGACCCGCGCGCCCTGCCTGCCATCGTGCTCCTCGACCTCAAGCTCCCCCGCGTCGATGGGCTCGAGGTCCTCCGCCGGATCCGCGCCGACGCCCGCACGCGCCTGCTGCCCGTCGTCGTCCTGACCTCTTCCCGCGAGGAGCAGGACCTGCTGCGGGCCTACGGCCTCGGAGCCAACAGCTACATCCGCAAGCCCGTGAACTACGAACAGTTCATCCAAGCCGTGCGCCAGCTCGGCCTCTACTGGCTCGTGATGAACGAAGTCCCGCCCATCGCCGTGCCCGGCGTGTGACCGACCCGATGAAAACCAAAGCCTGCGCCATCTTCTGCTTCGCCCTGCTGGTCGCAATGATCACCGGCTGCTCCTCCCTCAAGGCCAGCTTTGACAACGCCACCGTGAAAAAGGACTGGCACTACAATGAGAAGGGCAAGCTCACCGACGACCCCGTCGCCTCCGTCCCGATCTGGAGCTCCAAGGGCCTCAAGGAAAAGCCCGTTGATGTGACTCCGCCGAAGAACTAACCGTTCCGCCTTTCCAGCCTTCATCATGTCCACCCACCCCACCGCCGTCCTCACCCCCGCCGACCGCAAAGCCCTCGTTGCCGCCCATCCCCGGATTGCCAGCGCCGCCCGCTGGTTCTGGTGGATTGCCGGCCTCTCCGTCGTCAACTGCGTGCTGACCCACTCCGGCAGCGACACCAGCTTTCTGATCGGCCTGGGCTTCACCCTCATCGCCGACAATGTATTCAAGGACTATCAGGCGGTCGCCTACGCGATCGACCTGCTGAGCATCGGCTTCTTCGTCGGGATGGGGCTGATCGCCCTCCGCGGCTACCGCTGGGCGTTCATCCTCGGCCTCGTCTTCTACATCCTGGACGGCCTGATCTATCTGTTCTTCCAGGACTGGCTCCCCGTCGCCTTTCACGTTTACGCGTCGGTCATGATCATCGTCGGCATCAAAGCCCTGAACGACGCCATCAAAGCCGTCCTCAGCGCCCCGCCCATCCCCGCCGCCGTCCCGCCCGCGCTCGAAGAGCCGAAGCAGCCGTAAGGCTCATCGCTCCGTGGTGGTAAAAAAGCGCAGCCGCGCTTCCATCCCGTTGGACGGGACTTCGGCGCGGCTGCAGAGTCGACGGTTGAACCGTCCCGACGTTACTGCGTCTGCACGTCCCAGCTCTGGCCGGAGGGACGCTCGTCCTTGTAGCGGACCTTGAAGGTCGGCTTGGTCCCTGCGAGCTTCAGGAACGTGTCGAGCGGCATCACCTCGGGCTTTTCCGGGAGGGCGTTCACGATGTCGATCACGCGCTTGATGCTGTTGGACTCGCGCACGTGCAGGAGCAGGTAGTAGGGCCGCACCGGATTCAGGCGCATCAGCTCGTCGAGGTCGGCCACGACGTCGGCCTGCGGGCGGTGCTCGTCGAGGTAGTAGTCGTAGGAGATGAAGGCCTGGCCGTTGCGCACGTCAAAGGTATGCGCGGCGGCGTAGCCATTGATGAAGCCGATGACGTCCGGCGCGCCGGCGTAGTACTGGTCCACGACGCGCTTCGGCAGGTCGAAGTAGCCGATCGGGATGCCGCGGTCGGAGTGGTCCATGATGGTGACGGTGTGCTGGTCCATCGGGACCATGCGCTCGTTCATCTCCTTCATCAGGCCCGGAAAACGGTCCGCCGGGACGGCTGAGGGATACATGTAGCCGGACTGGCCGCCGATGAAGAAGTCATTCGGCGTCTTGTCCTTCGTGAACATCTCCATCGCCGCCGGGTACCATTGCGCGCCGTCCACGCCGACCTCCCAGTTGTAGGGGATCTGGCCGCGCTCGGGCTGCGTCCACGCGCCGATGCCCATGCTGTCGGACTGCACGAGGCAGAGGTAAACCTTGTTCTCCGGCTTCACCACGGACTGGCGCGTGACGTGGTTGCTGTTGGTGAATTTGAAGTCCGGCGAGAAGCCGATCTGGCTCATGAAGGTGCCGTTGGGAAACGTGTTCAGGCCGATCACCTTCAGGCCGTAGCTGGAGGTGAGCGTGACCCACTGGCCCTCGGTATCCTTCGCGTACGAGTGCCAGCCCATGATCCACGCGGTGGGCTTCATCTGCGCGAGGAGCTCCTTGTGGAAGGCGAACTCCTCCTTGTCCTTCGGGTTGGCCGAGAGATCGGTCACAAACGCGCCAAAGGCGATGCCGAGGTCGGCCACGCCGGGCTCCATGACATTGCCCGCCGCGCCACCCATCCAGATGAGGTAGTCGCGGCTGCAATCCTTCCAATATTTGTCGTAGGCCCAGCGGTAAATCTGGATGTCCGTCTGGCCGGTGAACTGTCCGCGGAAATCGGCCAGCTTCTTCAGGCCGTGCTTCTCGGCGAGCGGGATCAGGCTCTCATCGACCACCACGGCGCGCAGCACGCCGGCGGCGGTGAGGGCGACATTGATCGAGGGGCGGACCTTCCGGTCCCACACCACGTAGCCCTTGGCGAATTTGCCCAGGGCCGTCAGCGCCACGTCGGGCGTGTCGAGCCGCGTGAACTTGATGCCATAGCGCGTGGCGTAGAAATCCTTCAGCGGGTTGAAGTCATGGAAATGCCAGGTCTCCGGGTACTCGACGTATACGCGCGGCGCATCCGTGTTGGCGAGGCCCTGCAGGCCGATGAGCATGAGGTTCTCCGGCAGCGCGCCGGTGATCTCCCAGTTGTCCTTCACGGGGACGAGGTAGGCTTCCTTGGGCGCGGGTCCGGGATGACCGGGTACGGCGTGGAGCGACGGCGCGAGCACGGCGGCGAGCACCAGCGCACCGAGGGCGGAAAGGAGTCGGGTGGAAAAAGTCTTCATGGCGTCGAATGGAACGAGGGTGGGTTTACTTGGCTTCGAGCAGTTCGACCTCGAACTTCAGCGGGGAATTCGCCGGGATCGGGCCCCGCGCGGTTTTGCCGTAGGCCAGCTCGGGCGGCACGATCAGCACGGCCTGGTCACCGACATGCAGCAGCGCAAAGCCCTCATCCCAACCGGGGATGACCTGCCTGCGTCCGAGCGTGAAGATGTAGGGCGTCTGGCGGCTCCGCGAGCTGTCGAACTGTGTGCCGTCCACGAGTGTGCCAGTATAGTGCACCGTCAGGATCTGGCCGGGCTTGGCCAGCGGGCCGGTGCCCTGGCGGGTAATGGCGTAACGCAGGCCGCTGGCGGTCGTGACCATGCCGGCCGGCTCGTCGAACTTGCTGATGCGGTGAAACACATACGTCATCGCCTGGTCGCGCGTGGAGCGCAGGGCAAACACCGTGAGCGTGTTCCCATCGGGCGAGAGGCGGTACTCCTCATAGATGTGCACCGGGTGGTCGCCTTGCTGCGCCTCAAGCGCGAGGCGGCTCTCAACCTTCAGCACGCGGCCGCCGTCCAGCCACTCGCCGGTCACCTGCTTCTGGTGGTCGCCTCCGATGTACACGTTGGTGTACCAGGTATCGAGCCAGTAGCCGACCGGGTTGGCCGTGACGGTGTGGCCGTCGGTCTTCACGTTGGTGGTGTCGTCCACCTTGCGTTCCAGGCCCCAGCGCAGGTGGCGCACGATCTGCGCCGAGTCGGCGTCGGCCTTGATGTCGAGGCGGGCCTCGTTCCACGGGCGGATGGGCGTGCTCTTGGCGAGGTCGATCTGCCAGTGGCCGTTGAAGCGCGCGAGCGTATCAGCTGCGGCGGTCGCAACCAGGGCCAGCGCCAGGAATCCGGCGGCCAGCAATCGGGGGGATTTCATTTTCATAAGCGTTGAAAGCGGGAAAACGCGGGGATGACGGAAACTGCCCCGCCAGGTTACTTTGGCAAAAACTAATCCCCATTTTTTCCATTTTTCGGCGCGAACATTCAGGCCCGCCGCCCGGCGCGGGCTTGCGAAGCCACCTCCCGGCGCCAGTCTTAACCTCGCCATGCACCCCCCATCGCTTACCCCGCAGCAGATCCGTTTTTTTCATGAGGAAGGTTACCTGATCGTGCCGGATGTCTTCGCGCCGGCCGAGCTTGAGCCGGTGCGCCAGTCCTTGCACGGCGAGATCAACCGGCAGGCCCGCCTCCTCCAGGCCGAGGGCAAGCTCAAGGAGCTCCACGCATCCGCCGGATTCGACCGCCAGCTCTCTGCGATCATGCGCGACTCGCGCGAGGCCGGCGACGCCCTCGTGCGCGCGCTGATGGGCGTGCGCGGCGGCGGCTTCTATTCGCCGGAGATGTTCAACCTCATCACGCATGGCCGCCTGCTCGACCTGATCGGCGCGCTGGTCTCGTCCGACGAGATTGTCGCTTCCGCGTACCGCATCCGGCCCAAGTTGCCGAACTTCGGCCGCGGCGTTGTGCCGTGGCATCAGGACAGCGGATACCTGTCCGGGCACTGCGACCAACACCTGATCATCACCTGCTGGGTGCCCTTCGTCGATGCCACCCCGGAAAACGGCTGCATGCAGATCCTGCCGCGCACGCACCTCGGCCGGGTCGCGCCGCATTGCATGGGGGGCAACGCCGACTTCCTCGTCATCCCCGATGCGGACCTGCCCGCCGACCCGCGTGGCGCCATCACCGCAGCCTGCCCGCGCGGCGGCGCCGTGTTCATGACGAACCGCACGCCGCACTGCTCCACGCCCAACGTCTCCGACCACATCCGCTGGAGCGTCGATCTCCGCTACAAGGCGCTCGACGTGCCCAACAATGTCGGCATCGAGCCCGCCACGCTCGACGCCGCGGGCCATGCCGACCCCGCGTTCTACGAAAACGTCAACGTCGCCTGCTACCCGCCCGACGCCGACTTCGTCGTGCGCAGCGCGGCGCATCCGGAACGTGTCGTCAATTACCCCGAGTACGTCCGCCTGCGCGAACTGTACGACCGCACGCTCCCCAGCTTCGCCGAGGTCCGCCAGTGGCCGCCACTGCCCGCCGGGGCCGCGGGCTGAGACACCTCAGTCCGTTTTTGCTCCGGCTTCCGGGTTTTCCGCGGCGTCGTCATCGCCTCCGCCGGAAAACTTGAAATTGAAGATCGGCAGCAGGCACAGCAGGCCGACGAGCGTGAGGCCGAGCACCGCGTAGCCCGCGGTGTCGTGGACCGTCCCCTCGATGGAGTCCGCGCCGTTCCGGTAGGCCCAGCCGGTGAGGAAGAGCCCGCGCAGCAGGTTGGTCAAAAACGCCAGCACCATCGCCGCCGCCACGAGCGCGATTTTCTTCCAGAGCTTGTCGAGGAACACCGCCGCCAGAAACGAGCCCGCAAACAGGCATGCCGTCAGCGACCGGATGCCCGAGCACGCTTCCTCGACGCCCACCCGGCCCGTCGGCAGCACGAGCACGTTGCCCTGCTGCTCGATCGGCAGACCGAGCACGTCAAACACCGTGGACACCACGCTGACCACGCGGCCCAGCAAAAAGAGATTCAGCCGCGCCTCGACCGAGGCCACCAAAGGCGCCGACACGACCCACACCAGCACGGGGAAAAGAAAGAGGCTGATCAGTCCGACCCGGGCATCGTCCCGAAGCCCCGCCGCCGTCGGGGCCGGGGCCGGCGGCGCATTCAGCCAAAGCAGGCCCACCGTGATCGCGCAGGCTCCGAGCGTCAGGGCTGCCGTGCCGGGCGCGGAGAGTCCTTCGCTCACGCGCAGCAGCGCGCCGAGCAAAAACACCAGCACCCCGCCGGTCAGCAGGCCGCCCGTCAGCAGGCTCAGCAAACCGCCGCGCCAGCCCGCCGCCCGCGGGCTGCCCGGTGCCGCGCAGGCCGCCGCCGCCGCGGTGATTTTCGCCCAGCGGTCGTAGATCACGAAGGCGACGAAGGCCGGCACCAGCCAGCCGAAGCTGTAGTCTTCCTTGATGCGCCACCAGTGCGACTGGTCCCACATGACGAACAGCAAAAAGCCGCCGCTCATCAGGAGCGCCGAGAGAAACGGCCCGCTCACGGCCTTTGCGAGATTTTGCCAGGGACTGCGCATGAAGAAAATGATCCCCGCCAGCCTGACGAAAAGAATCAGCCCCGCGCCAGCGTTTTCGCGAGCGATCGGTTGTGCCAGCGCCACAGAATCGTAACCGCCAGCACCGCCCCGATCAGCGCCCAGAGCATGTCCGTCTGCGTATCCCACGGGTCGCCCTGCGTGCCGAGGAAGTCATTGGCCGCCTCCCCGCTCGTCACCGCCGTGAACCACTCGATCAGCTCGTAAAACGCGGAAAACGCCAGGCACACGCACACCGTCAGAAAGCCCAGCCACTTGCTCGCCGGCTGGCCGGCTTTCCCCAGCGGCGAAGTGCGTAGCAGGATCTCGCGCGTAAGGATCGCCGGCACGAAGCCTTGGGTGAAGTGCCCGAGCTTATCGTAGTTGTTGCGCGTCCAGCCAAACGCCGCCTTCGCCCACTCGCCCGCCGGCACAAGCGCATAAGTGTAGTGCCCGCCCACCAGCAGCACCACGCAGTGCAGCCACAGCAGCCCGAGCAACAGGGTCGAGAGCGCGAAGCGCCGCTGCAATGCGACGATCACCGGTACGCCGGCGACCACCGGCGCGGATTCCAGCCACCACGTGAACCGGTCGTGCGGCCCGATCCACGACCACACGACAACCGGTGCAAGCAGGCCGATAAACCAGTAAAGACGGCGGTCCATGCTCAGCGCTTCGCCTCCAGCCGCGATAAAACCAGTTCCCGCAGCGGACGCTCGATCTTCGCCGCCGCCAGGCGGAACTTCCGCGTGAGCTCCGCCCACGGCACCGCCCCGTCGGCCACGAGCACGGGGGTCTCATTTTTCAGCGGCGACGCGTCGCCTTCGTCCACCCGGGCGTGGGCAAAGCCTTCGCCCGCCCGCCAGGTCAGCGCGCGCCCGGCGCCATCGTGGGCGGCATAGCACAATTGAAAGCCCTCGATGCCACCGGCGGGCGTTTCCCACACGATCAGCTCCAGGTCTTCGCCTTCAAACCAGCGACGCCGCCGGCCCGGTTCCTGCCGCACATTTTGGTATTCCCTGAGCACAGGTTCATCATGCCAGCCGCTTTCACCGCGACAAGCCCCAGAAAAATCTTCCCACCCCTCGCCTCAGCCGTCACAAAACAGCCTCGTGGCAACATCCAAGACCATCGGTCCCGCGGAGATTCACGCTGCGATAGAGCGGCTGGCCGCTGCCATTGCCGCGCGTCATCCCGGCGCGAAGAAACCCGTCCTCCTCGGCATCGCCAACGGCGGCCTCGAACTCGCCTGTCGCCTCGCGCGGCTCCTCAACTACCCCGCCGGCACGCTCGACATCTCCTTCCACCGCGACGATCTCGGCCGCCATCCCATCCCCAAGGAGTACGCCCCCACGCACATCCCGGTCGATGTCCACGGCGCGCACGTCATCATCGTGGACGACGTCCTTTTTACCGGCCGCACCGTCAAGGCCGCGCTCGATGAACTCTTCGACCACGGCCGCCCCGCCACGGTCGAGCTCGCCGTCCTCGTGGACCGCGGGGGCCGCGTGCTGCCCGTCGCCGCCGACTACACCGGTCTCACGCTCATCCCCGAGCCCGGCCACAAGGTCGTCGTCCACCTCGACCCGGAGACCGCCAAGCAGGACTCCATCCGGCTCGAGCCCGTGAAGTCGAAAAGCTGAAATCGAAAATCGAAACCTTTCCCATGCCCTGGACGCGCCGCCACCTGCTCACACTCGAGCAACTCTCCCTTGAGGAGATCGACCAGATCCACGCGACTGCCGCCGCGTTCAAGCGCACGCTCACCCGCAGCGTGAAGAAGGTCCCCGTCCTCCGCGGCAAGACCATCGTCAACCTCTTCCTCGAGCCCAGCACGCGTACGCGCATGGCCTTCGACATGGCCGCCAAGCGTCTCAGCGCCGACGTCATTTCGCTCGATGGCTCCAGCTCCAGCACGACGAAGGGCGAGACGCTCCGCGATACCGCGGAAAACATCCAGGCCCTGCAGGCCGACATGATCGTCATTCGCCACGCCGCGGCCGGCTCGCCGCTCTACCTTTCGCGCATCCTCAACATTCCGGTGATCAACGCCGGCGACGGCGCGCACGAGCACCCCACGCAGGGTCTCCTCGATACCTTCACGATGAAGGAGCGCCTCGGCTCCCTCAAGGGCCGCAAGGTCGTCATCCTCGGTGACATTCTCTTCAGCCGTGTCGCGCGTTCCAACATCCACGCCCTTGTGAAAATGGGCGCGGCCGTCACCCTCGTCGGCCCTTCCACCCTTGTGCCGCACTGGTTCACCTCCCTCGGCGTGAGCGTGTCGCACGACCTGCGTAGCGCTCTGGCCGACGCCGAGGTGGTCATGCTGCTCCGCATCCAGCACGAGCGCCAGACCAGCGGCCACTTCCCGTCCGTGGGCGAGTACACCAGCATGTTCGGCCTCAACAAAACCCGCGCGAGCTGGCTCAACCCCAAGGCCATCATCATGCACCCCGGTCCGATCAACCGCGGCGTCGAGATCGACAGCGAGCTCGCCGACGGCGACCGCAGCGTGATCCTCCAGCAGGTGACCAACGGCATCGCTGTCCGCATGGCCGTCCTCTACCTCTGCTCCGGCGGCCAGCCCGAGAACGTGATGCCCACCGAGTAAGCGACCCTCTTCTCCATGCCCTCCCTCTGGATTCAAAACGCCCGCGTCATCGATCCCGCCGCCAAGCGCGACGCCGCCGGCGACCTCTTCATCCGCGACGGTCTGCTCGTCCCCTCGCTCTCTGCCGCCGACAAGAAACGCGCCAAGAAAATCGACACCAAGGGCCTCGTCGCCTGCCCCGGTCTCGTCGATATCCACGTCCATTTCCGCGAGCCCGGCCAGACGCACAAGGAGACCATCGCCACCGGCTCGCACGCGGCCGCCGCGGGCGGTTTCACCACCGTCGTCTGTATGCCCAACACCGCGCCCGTCGCCGACAGCGCGGGCACGATCCAGTTCATCAAGGACGCCGTGCGCCGCGACGCCGTCGTCAAGGTCCTCCCCACCGGCTGCATCACCGCCGGCATGAAGGGCCAGGCCCTCGCGCCCATCGGCTCGCTCAAGCGCGCCGGGGTCGTCGCCATCACCGACGACGGCGAGTGCGTGCAAAGCAACGAGCTCATGCGCCGCGCATGCGAGTACGCGAAGATGTTTGACCTGCCCCTGATGGACCACTGTCAGGACGCCGCGCTCACCCACGGCGCCGTGATGAACGAGGGCATCGTCTCCACCCGCCTCGGCCTCCGCGGCTGGCCCCACGCCGCCGAGGACATCATCGTCGCCCGCAACGTCATTCTTTCCGAATACACCGGCGCGCACATCCACTGCCAGCACATCTCCTCGCGCTACTCGGTGGGCATCATCCGCCGGGCCAAGGAGCGCGGCGTGAAGATCACCGCCGAGGCCACGCCCCATCATATCGCCCTCACCGACGATCTGCTTTCCGGCTACGACACCAACTACAAGATGAACCCGCCGCTGCGCACCGAGGCCGACCGCCTCGCGCTCATCGAGGGCCTTCGCGACGGCACGCTCGACTGCGTTTGCACCGACCACGCCCCGCACACCGACTACGAGAAGGACAAGGAGTTCGACTTCGCGCCCAACGGCATCCTCGGCCTCGAGACCTCCCTGGCGGTCTCCTTGGAAATCCTCGTGCGCAAGAACCGCTTCAAGCTCCCGCGCGTCGTCGATCTGCTGACCCGGCAGCCGGCCAAGATCCTCGGCCTCCCCGCCGGCACGCTCGCCGCCGGAGCCGCCGCGGATGTCTGCCTCTTCGATCCCGATGAGACGTGGACCTACGACGCCAAGGCCGGCTTCAGCAAGTCGAGCAACTCCCCCTGGCATGGCCAGAAGCTCACCGGCCGCGTGAAGACCACGATCGTGGACGGCAAGGTCGTCTTCACCAACGGCCGCATCGTCTGAGGCCGCGCGCAGGGTCGGTTCGAGACCGCGAATCGAACACAATCGAACACAATCGGACAATTCTCCGGGCCAAATCCGGAAAAATCTGCTATGCCCTGCGTTCCATCGCGTCGACTTGCGCTGATTCGCGTTCATTCGCGTTTGCTCCCGCTGCTCGGTGCAGGATTGCGCGCTGGCGCGTTTTCGTGCGCACTCGGGCCGCATGACCGATCCTGTTTTCACTGTCGCCCTCGGCGCCGAGCTTGTCCTGGTGCTCGGCGGCCTCGCCCTGCTGTGGCGGCTGAAATTCGCCCGCGACGCCCGGCAGTCGGCCGCGCCCGTCCGGCTCGCCCCCTGGGATGCGCCGGCGAGTGAATTCCTCCTCTATCTCTGGCTCATCATCGCCGGGGCCTTCTGCCTGCTCTACGCGGCGGGTTTCGTGGCGCCCCATCTGCCGTTCGAGGCCGAGGAGCGGCTCAACCTCACCGGCGTCTCGGCCCACCTCGGCGCCCTGCTCGGCCTAGTCATTTTCTGGCGCGTCTTTGCGCGACGCTCCGCCGCTCCCGCCCCGATGGCACCCGGGCCGGGGATTTTCCTGAGCGGCTTCGCGACGTTTCTCATCTCCATCCCGCTGGTCTATGCCGTCGCCTTTCTCTGGCAGGGCGGCCTGCAGCTCTGCGGCATCGACCCCGAGCCGCAGGATCTCATCGCGGTGCTGCGCAATTCCAACTCCACCCTGTTCCAGGGCCTCATGATCGTCGCCGCGACCATCGTCGTGCCGATCGCCGAGGAGTCGCTCTTCCGCGGCGGATTGTTCCGCTACGCCCGCGGCCGCGTGCCCCGCTGGGTCGCGCTGACCGTGCCCGCCCTGCTCTTCGGCGCCATGCACGCCAATCTCTCCGGCTTCCTCCCCCTCAGCGTGCTCGGCCTGATCTTCGCGCTCGCCTACGAGCGCACCGGCCGCCTCGGCACCTCCATCGTCGCCCACGGACTCTTCAACCTCCACTCCGTCGTGATGCTCTTCACCGGCGTCGGCACCTGATGCACCCGTTCGCGAAAAACTCCGCCGGCTCCGTCGCCGCCCTCGGCGAGGAAAAGCTCATCGCCGCCATCCGTCGCTGGCTGGGCTCGGCCTCGCCGCGCGCGCCGTTTGGCATCGGCGACGACTGCGCGGTGCTCCCCGCCTCGCCGCTCCGCCGGCTGATCACGGTCGATCCGGTCATCTACCCGCGCCACTTCAACGACGCCGTGCCCCCGCGCGACGTCGGGGCCAAGCTCCTCAAGCGCAACCTCAGCGACCTCGCCGCGATGGGTGGCCGGCCCGCCGCCGCCGTGCTCGCCCTCACCCTCGATGCGCGCACGAGCCTCGTCTGGCTCGAGCAGTTCTATCGAGGCCTCGCCGCCTCCGCCCGCAAGTATCGCGTCCCCATTGTCGGCGGCGATGTCGCGCAGGCCGACGGTACCGTCGCCGCCAGCCTCACCCTCCTCGGCGAAGCCGCCGGCGCCCGGATCGTCACCCGCACCGGCGCGCGGCGCGGCGACTGGATCTTCGTCACCGGCGAACTCGGCGCGAGCCTACCCACCCGCCATCACGTCACCTTCCAACCGCGTCTCGCCGAGGGCGCGTGGCTCGCCCGCCAGTCCGGCGTGCATGCAATGATGGATCTGAGCGACGGCCTCGCAAAAGACCTCCGTGCCCTCACCCCGCCCCGCTGCCTGCCCGCGATCAGCGCCGCCGCCCTCCCTCTCCGCCGCACGGCTGACGTCCGCGGCGCGCTCACCGATGGCGAGGACTACGAACTCGTCTTCGCCCTCGCGTCCCGAGCCGACCGGGAGAAATTCGCCGCCACCTGGCGCCGCGCCTTCCCGCGCACGCGGCTGACCTGCCTCGGCCATTTCGCCGCCGCCGGCGCCGTGCCCGCCGACGCCATCGACCTCTCCGCGTATCGCGGCTACGAGCACCTGCAACGCTGACGCATGGCTTCGATCCTCGACACGCTTCGCTCGGGCGTCACCACCGCCTCCGCCGCCGAGACGCAGGCGCTCGCCGCCGCGCTGGCCGCCGTGCTGCCGCCCGACACCGCACTCGCACTCCACGGCAACCTCGGCGCCGGCAAGACCACCTTCGTGCAGGGCCTCGCGCGCGGCTTCGGCGTCACCGAGCCCGTCACGAGCCCCACCTTCAACCTCTACACGATCCATCGCGGCACGCAGCGCCTGCTCCTGCACCTCGACGCCTACCGTCTCACCAGCGCGCGCGAAGCCGACGATCTCCTGCTCGATGAATTTCTCACCTCCCCCTGGTGCCTCGCCGTGGAGTGGCCGGAGAAAATCGCCGAATGGCTGCCGGCCAACACGCTGCACCTCGACCTCGGCCTGACAGCGGACCAGCGCCACACCCTCCGGCTCAGGAGCTAGCCGGGGCGAGCCGCCTCACTTGCGCTTCACCGCGGCGGTCCCGTTGGCCGGCGGAAACGCCTCCCGCTTCACCGAGGCTTTGGCCACCTCGTTGGCCAGGCCGACGATCTCGTCGATGACCAGCGTGGGGTCCTCGTCGTAGCGCAGGCGCACGAAATCCTCGCGGGCCTGCTCATAGGAGTCGCGGGAGTCCAGCCAGCCTTCGATCAGCGCGGCGAATTCGGCGGCGTTGCCGACCTTGCGGCAGTTCGCGCCGTTGCGGAAAAATTTCCACGTCAGTTCCTCCTGCGGCATGATGCCGTCGAAGGCATTGAAGATGATCGGGCAGCGGAAATGCAGCGCCTTCGCGCAGGTCGTGGTGCCGCCGCGGGTCACGATCGCGTCGCTCACCTGCATGAGCAGGTGCACGATCTCCGAAAAGCCCTCGATATGGCAGTTGAACTCCGGGTGGTTGGCCCGCCAGTGGACGAGTTCGTTATACGTCTCCCGGTTTTTGCCGCAGACGACCACCGCCTGGCAGCGGTCGCCGTGCTTCGCCAGCACGGGCAGCAGCTCGGCGTGGTTGTTCGCGCCGTTGGTGCCGGTGGCGAGGAAGACCGTGAAGAGATCCGGGTTGAGCCCGAGCCGCTTGGCGAGGAAGACGCGCCGCTCCACCGGGCTCAGCACCTCGAGGTACTGCCACGGCGCCATCAGCGAGCCGCGCACGCTCGCGCGCTCCGGCGGGATGCCGCGCTTCACCGCGAAGTCACGCGCCGTCGCCGTGCGCGAGTAGTAGCGGTCCACCGCCGGCTCGATCCAGTTGCGCGAGTAGCCCCACCCGCCGGAAAACTCGCCGCAGTAAGTGACGCACTTCACGTTTTTCTCGCCGATGACCTTCCGCGCGAGCTGGAAGTACCCGCGGTTCAGGCAGTCGTGCACGCTGAGGATCAGGTGCGGCTCATACTCCTCCAGCACGCGCACATAGTAGTCGCGGCCGAAGCTCACCGTCTTGCTGTTGAGGAAGCTCAGCCCCTCGACCAGGGCGTAGAAGCCCTTGTGCACCCAGGGCCGCTGGCGCTGGATGCGGTTGTAGAAATTCACGCCCGCGCGGTTCACGCGCGAGGACTTCTCCAGCATCTGCTCGATGCGCACATCGACATCGTGCCGGTAGAGCTGGAAACACCACTCGGCGAAGGCCACGGCGCGGGCATCATGCCCGCCGCCCGTGCTGGAGGTCAGCACCAGTATGCGGATTTTTGACACGGTTAGAGCTGGCCGAAGTGTTTCGCCGCCACGTACCGCCGCCACGAGGCCGGCGCGAGCTTGGCAAAGCCCGCCGCCACCCGCGCCTGGAAAAAGGAGCCCGAGCGCACCGTGCCGCGGCGACCCGCCAGCAGGGCCCGGCGCAGGTCCGCCGCCGCGCGCTCCGGCGCCGGCGCGGCCGCGAGGTTGGCCTCGAGCACTTGCCAGGCCCGCGCGAGGCGCGAGCCCTGGGGGGATGAGGCGGGGACGGTGGAATGCATGGCTTGGTTGAAGGCGGTCCGGTAGTCGCCCGGACGGAAATCGATGACGATCAGATTCGTGCCGCGGTTTTCGTCGAGCAAGCTTTCGCTGAAGGCCGAGAGCCCCGCCTTCGCGACGTTGTATCCACTCATGTAGGGCAGCGGAAACTCCACCGCCAGCGACGACACGTTCACCAGGCAGCCCCGGCCGCGCGCGCGCTGCCCGCGCTGCGCCGCGTGCGCGAGCCGCAGCGTCGCGGTGAGCATCGCGTCGAGCTGCGCCTGCCACACCGCGAAATCCGTCTCCGCAAAAGCGCCGAAGGCACCGTAGCCGGCGTTGTTGATCACCAGGTCAAAGCCGCCCGCCGCCTGCTCCATCTCCAAAAACGCGCGCTCCGCCGCCGCGCCGTCCGCGAGGTCGAGCCGCACAGGCGTGAAGCGGCCGCCGTGGCGCGCCGTGATGGCCGCCAGCTTCGCCCGCTCGCGCGCCGTGCCCCAGACGGGCACGCCGTCGGCCAGCAGCATCTCGGCGAACGCCGCCCCGAGTCCGCCACTCGCCCCGGTGACGAAGGCGCGGCGGTAGAGATCGGAGACGGTGCTCGACATGGGTGGCGCGGTGGTGGACTCAGGCCCGCTTGTACAGCACCGAGACGTTGGCCCCGCCGAAGCCGCTCGCGTTTTTCAAGACGACGTTGGGCGCGGTATCGAGCGTGGTGCGCGGGAGGTTGAGGCCTTCGCACGCGGGGTCCGGCTCCTTGAGGTGCGCCGCGCCGGGGATAAAACCGTCGCGCAGGGCCAGCGCGCAGAACGCGCTCTCCATCGCGCCAGCCATCGAGAGCCCGTGGCCGGTCAGCGCCTTGGTGCTGCTCACCGCGGCGCGCGCGATGTTCTCCGCGAACACGGCCTTCAGCGCCCGCACTTCGGACAGGTCGCCGATCGTGGTCGAGGTCGCGTGCGCATTGACGTAGTCGATGTCCATCGGCTTCACGCGCGTGGCGCGCAGGGCGTTTTCCATCGCGAGGCGCAGGCCCGCGCCCTCGGGGTGCGAGATGGCGACGTTGTGCCCGTCGGAGGCCTGGCCCCAGCCGAGCACTTCGCAGTAAGGGGTCACGCCGCGGCGCGCGACCTCGTCCTCGGTCTCCAGCACCAGCACCGCGCCGCCACCGGTGCCGACAAAGCCGTCGCGCGCACGGTCAAAGGGCCGCGAGGCCACGTTGGGGTCGCCCTGCAGGGACAGCGTGCGCATGCCCGCGAAGGGCAAAATCGCGTCGTTGTTGCCGTCCTCGGCGCCGACGATGAACATGCGTTTCTGCCGGCCCAGCACGAGGTCGTCGTACGCGTAGCCGATGGCGTGCGCGGTCGAGGCGCAGGCCGAGGAGAAGCCGCACGAGGAGCCCTGGATCTTGAAGGCCGCCACGAGGTTGAAATTCAGCGTGCCCACGATCGACGACACGATGCCGAGCGGCGAGCAGCGCATGACGCCGACCTTCAGCAGCCGCTCGTGGTGGTAGTGCGTGAGAAACGGCGAGCCGCCCGACGCGGCATACAGGCCGGTCTGCGGATTGCCCACATCCGCCTCGGTGAGCCGCGCATCCTCAATGGCCTGCAGCATGGCGCAGTGCGCGTAGAGGCCGTTGGGCGCCATCGAGCGCAGCAGCTCGCGCTTGATCTTGTAGCGCGCGGGAAAGGTCCAGTCCTCCTGGTCGGCCGAGTCGGTGAAAAAGTCCTTCACCGTGCCGACCACCTTGCAGGGGATGTCGGGCTTTTGAAACGGCGGGTAAAGCTCCAGCCCGTGACGGAGGTTGCGCAGGTTGCCGGTGACGGTGGCCGCGTCGTTGCCGATGCTGGTGACGAATCCGAGGCCGGTGATGAAAATTCTGGGCATGCGGTGAAGGTGGTTCCGGCCAGGACCCGCCCGCGGGCGGCGGGTTCGGCCAAAATTATCTGCGAGGCGGAAGGCTGTCCGGGCGGAGGGCCCGGGTCAACGCACGAGCCGGGCCGGCCGGCTCGCGCCCGTTCAGTTTGTGCCGGACGACGGCGCGGGCGCCGAACCTTCGGCGGCCGGCGCAGGCGCAGCGGACTCCGTGGAGGCCGCCGCGGGCACGGGCGCCACGGGGGCATCGACAAAGCCGAAGGTCAGCGTGATTTCCTCGGCGATGACCGCCTTCTCCTGACCGACGCGGATCGCGCCGGTGAAGGTCGCGAGCGGCATCTTCATGCGCTTCGGCTTGATCGAGATGGAGAGGATGTCGCCGGGGCGGCATACGCGGTGGGCGCGCACGCCCTCGCAGCCGGTGAAAAAGATCGTATTCGGGCCGACCACCTTGCCGGGCTCCGCCGGGGCGCCCTCCAGCAGGTACAGCACCCCGAGCTGGCCCAGCGCCTCGAGCATCATCGAGGCCGGCATCACAGGGTTGTCCTTGAAATGGCCCTGAAGGAAAAACTCCTGGCCGGTGATCTTATATTTGCCGTTCGCACTGACCGAATTGACCGAGGCCTCGTTGAGGAAGAGGAACGGCGGCTGGATCGGCATGACGGAGCCGATGTGCTCGATCGGGAGGAATTTCGTCGGCTTCGGCAGGGGCAGGCCGCGAATCTTGCAGTCGATGAAGAGCTTCACGTCGCCGACGGTGCGGAGGTTGCGCAATTCGTCGTTGTTGATCGTCAGCTGCAGCACTTCCTCCACCAGAATCACGATTTCCATCATCGTGAGCGAGTCGATGCCGAGATCCTCGATCAGGCGCAGGTCGTCGTCCGCATCCTTGAGCTTGGCGCGCAGATCCGGCTCCACAAAGCGCTCCACCACGCCGATCACGACCGCCGGCATGTGCTCGGGATTGCCCGTCCGGCGGAATTGCACGGCCGCCTCGAAGGTGGAGGGCGAGCACCGTTTGAGCGACTCGCGCAGGGTGGCCTCATCCTCGGGCGTAAACGGTTTCACCGGCAGCGGAAAAGGCTGCTTCGTGCTGTTGCTAGGCTGGGAATGGGAGACGGAATCAGACATTGCTTGTAAGGGGGGTGTTTCTGCCGCTGGCGCGGAGAGACGCAAACTCATTTCTGTATGCTGCCCCTCTGCTTTCGCGTCCGTATCCGAAGAACTAGGTGTCATAAAATAACTTAGGGAAAGGCGTTCCTACTCAGGAAGACACTGACAGGACGCTAGTAATGGAAAATAGATGCAATTTTTGTGCTAATTTTTCGTCTAGCGAAGACTTTTACTACCGGATTTCCGGTAGAAATATCTATCGCAAGGGCGCGGTGAGGGTCATCATGCCTCATCGTATAACTATCAAGTTTCCAAATTATTTGATTCATACGCAGATATGCGACCGAACGCGGGAATTTAGCTGCGTTTGGCACCTTTCGTGGTATAGCAAGGAACTCGCAACTTCCCGCCTGTTCCAAGCGTCCTGCGACTAACGTCCCTTTCTCTCAGTGGAGTCCACCACCCTCGACCTATCGCCCCCGCCGCCGGTTTTCGTGATTACGCACGAGTTCTATCCGGTGCGTGGCGGCATCGCGACCTTTACCGAGGAGATCGCCAAGGCCACGGCTGACTTGGGCTTCGACATCGAGGTGTGGGCCCAATCCGCCCCGCCCGACCGGGAGAAACCCTGGCCCTTCCGCATGCGCCGCATGCCCTTGCGCGGCTCGCATGGCTGGGCCTGCCAGCTCCGCCTCGCCGGGGAACTGATCCGGTACCGCCGCCAGCTCCGCTACGCCACGGTCTATCTGCCCGAGCCAGGGCCGATGAAGACCATGATGCTCCTCCAGTTCATCTCGGCCTTCCGCCCCAAGCGCGTCATCCTCACCTTCCACGGCTCGGAGATCCTCCGCTTCTCTCACAATCCCATCCGCCGCTGGCTGACCAAGCGCCTCATCCGCCGCTCCGCCTTGGTCACCACGCTGTCCAATTACACGCAGGAGCTGCTGCTGGAGCACTTCCCCGAGGCGGCGGACAAAATCCTCCTCACCCCCGGGGCGCTGCGCACCGACTTCGCCGTCGTGCCGCCGCGCAACGCCCGGCCGTCCGACAAGATCGTCGTCCTCACCGTCGGCCGCCTGCACCCGCGCAAGGGCCAGCTGCTTACCCTGCAAGCCCTGCAGGCGCTCGCCCCCCAGGTCCGCGCCCGAGTCGAGTACTGGATCGTCGGCGGCCAGAGCAAATCCAACTACGAGGAAACCCTCCGCGCCACCGCCGCCCTGCACCCCGACCTCACCGTGCGCTTCTTCGGCAACATGCCCGACGAGGATCTCGCCGGCATCTACGCGCGCGCCGACATCTTTGCCATGACGAGCATCGACCACGGCCACAGCGTCGAGGGCTACGGGCTCGTTTACCTGGAGGCGTCGAGCCACGGCCTGCCCATTGTCGCCCACCATGTCGGCGGCGTACCCGAGGCGGTCGTGGACGGCCTCACCGGCCTGCTCGTGCCGCCGCACCGCCCGGCCCAGCTCGCCGCCGCCTTCGAGCGCCTCGTCTTCGACCCCGAGCTGCGGCGCCGTCTCGGCGAGGGCGGCCGCGCGTGGACGGCCCGCAACTGCTGGAAACGCTCCGCCGCCGCCATCTTCATGGGGGAAGAAGAGAACGCATGATCCAAGCCCGCGCCCAGGTCACGGTCCGCTACGCCGAGACCGACATGATGGGGATCGTTTACCACGCCAATTACCTCCCGTGGTTCGAGGTCGCCCGCACGCAGCTGCTGCGCGAGCAGGGCTTTCCCTACCGCCAGCTCGAGGCCGACGGCTACCGCATCCCGGTCCTCGACGTGGCCGCAAAGTACATCCGTCCCGCCCTCTACGACGACACGCTCACCATCATCGCCACGATGAAGGAGAAGCCGCTCCTGCGCATGCGCATCGAGTACGAGGTGCGCCGCGGCGAGGAGCTCCTCGCCACCGGCCACAGCGGCCACGCCTTTTGCGACCTCCAGGGCCGCCCCACCCGCCCGCCCGCCGATTTCACGGCCCTGATGAACCGGGTCTTCAGCTGAGGTCCGCCGCGTATTCAGCCAGCACGGCCGCGTCCGTCTCCGTCGCCCGCTGAGCCGCCAGCGCCGTTTCGCCGCCGAGTTTTTTCGCCGCCCAGACCGCATGTGCGCGCACCAGCGCTGAGTCGTGCGCGGCGAGCCGCAGCACTTCCGGCAGCAATGTGGTGTCGCCCGAGTTGCCTGCGACGACGCAGGCATTGCGCAGGAGGCCGGTCAGCTTGAGGCGCTTGATCGGCGTGCGCCGGAAAACCTCCGCGTACCGCTCCGGCGTGAGCGCGAGGATTTCGCGCAGCTCGAGCTCCGCGATCTCGCCGCGCACGGTGAGCAGCATCCGCCGGCCTTCCTGCGCAAAACGGTTCCACGGGCACACCTCGAGGCACACGTCGCAGCCGTAGATGCGCGCACCAATCCCGGCGCGCAGCTCGCGCGGGATGATGCCCTTGTTTTCGATCGTCTGGTACGAGACGCAGCGCCGCGCATCCACCGTACCCGCCGCGGCAAAGGCATCGGTCGGGCACGCGTCCATGCAACGAGTACATTTGCCGCACAGCAGCCCCACCGTGGCGTCGCTCGTCTTCTTCCGGATCGGCTCGTCGGGCTCAAACTCCGCGCGGGTCAAAATCGCCGCGAGCAGCAGCCAGTTGCCGTGCCGCCGCGAGATCAGCATGGCGTTTTTTCCGACGAACCCGAGGCCCGCGCGCGCCGCCCAGCTCCGCTCCAGCACCGGGCCCGTGTCCACGTAGTAGCGGTACTCGCCCGCCACCGCGCCGCATACTTCCTCGATCACTTTCCCCGCCGCGACGAGCGCCGGCTTGATCGTATCGTGGTAATCCTCGTGCTGCGCATAGCGCGCCCACACGGGTTTCCCCGCGCCGGCCTGCTGTCCTCCCCAATAGGATACGCCGAGCATGATCGCCGACTTCGCCCCCTCGAGCACGAGGCCGGGGTCGAGGCGTTTGTCGGCCGTGCGCTCCATCCACGCCATGTCGCCGTGCATGCCCGCCGCGAGCCAGGGCCGCAGCGTCTCGGGCGGCTGGGCCGCGAGCGCCGTGAAGCGCACGTCGTCGAAGCCCAGCGCCTCCAGCCGTCGCCGCACCTCCTCGCGCCGCGCGTCCATCGTCAGGCCTTCGTGCCCGCCGCGCGCGCGAAATCCGCCGACTCGCGCCGCCACGTGCGCACCACGTGCAGCACCACGTCGTTGACCGGCCGGCCGTCGGTGAGGATCACCGTGCCCGAGCGCTTGTAGATCGGCTCGCGCACCGCGTAGAGCGCGCGCACGCGCGCATCCGGGTCCTCGACGTTGAGCAGCGGCCGGTGCCGGTGGCGCTGCGTGCGCGCCAGAATGGTCTCGATCGAGGCGTGCAGGCACACGATCACGCCGCGCGCCTGCAGCCGCTCCAGCATGCCGGGCTGCACCACGAGCCCGCCGCCGCACGATACGACCGTGCGCTGCGCCGGATGTCCGCCCTCGATGAACTTCCGCTCCATCTCCCGGAACGCCGCCTCGCCGTCCGTCGCGAAGATGTCCGCGATCAGCCGGCCCTGCTGGCGCTCGATCTCCTGATCGCTGTCGAGCAGTGCAAACCCCAGCTTCTGGGCCACGCTCCGCCCGATGGTGGTCTTACCCGTGCCCATGAAACCGACGATGTAGAGGTTGACGTCCGCTGCGTTCATCCGTGTGCGTCCGCGAGGCAACGGCCTCGGCCCCGCCTTGCCAATCGCGAAAAAAACTTGTTCCACTCCCTCCGATGTCCGCCCCGAACTATTCCTTCGCCAGCGACAACACCGCCGGCCTCTGCCCCGAAGCCTGGGCCGCCCTCGCCGAGGCCAACGCCGGCCGCGCCCCCAGCTACGGCGACGACCCTTGGACTGCGCAGGCGAAAAAGCTTTTCCGCGACACCTTCGAGACGGACTGCGAGCCCTTCCTCGTCTTCAACGGCACCGCGGCCAACGCCCTCGCCCTCGCCGCCCTCTGCCGCAGCCCGCACACCCAGATCCTCTGCCACGAGACCTCGCACGTCGATGTGGACGAGTGCGCCGCGCCCGAGTTCTTCACCGGCGGCGCCAAGGTCATCCCCCTCCCCGGTCCCGACGGCAAGCTCCGCCCCGCCGAGGTCGAGCGCGCGCTCCTCCGCGGCCACGGCGTGCACTACCCGAAGCCCGGCGCCCTCTCCCTCACCCAGTCCACCGAGCTCGGCACGCTCTACACGCCCGATGAGATCCGCGCCCTCACCGCTTCGGCTCACGCCCGCGGCCTCGCCGTGCACATGGACGGCGCGCGCTTCGCCAACGCCGCCGCCGCCCTGGCCGCGCGCGGCGTCTCGCCCGCGGATTTCACCTGGCGCGCCGGCGTCGATGCGCTCTGCTTCGGCGGCACGAAAAACGGCATGCTCACCACGGAGGCCGTCGTCTTCTTCAACCGCGACCTCGCCCGCGAGTTCGAGTACCGCGTGAAGCAAGGCGGTCAGCTCGCCTCCAAGATGCGCTTCTCCTCCGTGCAGTGGGTCCACCTCCTGCGCGACGGCGCTTGGCTCCGCCACGGCGCCCATGCAAATGCCATGGCCCGCCGCCTCGCCGACGGCCTCCGCGCCTTCGGCCTGCGCCTGATCCAGGAGCCGGCCGTCAACGGCGTCTTCGTGGAAATGACCCCGGCGGTGTACGACGCCATGACCGCGCGCGGCTGGCATTTCTACCGCTTCGTCGGCGACCACGGCTACCGCCTGATGTGCGCCTGGTCCACCACCCCCGCCGAGATCGACGCCTTCCTCGCCGACCTCAAGCAGGTCCTCGCCCCGGCCTGAGCCCGGACACAAAAAAGCACGCCCAAACCGGGCGTGCTCGGAAAGATTACGGATAGCCTGGATCAGGCGCGCGCGCGCCGGCGCCACACCACCGTGCCGGCCAGGGCCATCACGCCGGCTACAAGGGCGTAAGTTGCCGGCTCCGGCACCGGAGCGCCGGGGGTGGCCGAACCGATCGTGATGTCATCAAAGCCGATGGAACCGGCTGCACCGCCAAACGAAACCGAGTAGGCGGTGCCCGCAAACGACACGCCCGTCATCTCCCAACCCAGTATACGCGAACCGAAGACGGTCCGGGCCAGGGTAAAGGTGCCGAGCACCGTGCCGGTGGCGTCGGGGCCTGAATAAACCGCGACGGAGCCCGGGCCAAATGCCGCATAGTAAAATGAGAAGCCCGTCGAGAACCCGCTGATCACGTTCATCGTGGCCGATTGACTGTTCACAAATGCAATCACGTTAGAGCCGGAAGAACCGGCGTCGAAGTTGCCCGTGCCCCCCGACTGATCGCTGACCACGGCGAGGGCGCCGGTCAAAAAGGAAATGCCCAGGTTCCCGCCAGCTCCGCCATTGTAGTAATCACGCACATCCGTCATATCAGTCAGGCCCTCAAAGCTAAGGACAGTGACCTGGGCCCGCGCACCGCTGATGCAAATAATAGGCAAAATAGCCGCAATGAACACGTTGCGAAAGAATTTGAAAGAGATCATGCGCGCAGAGAATGACGTTCCTATCCCGGCTCAAGGTAACTTTCAGACAAATCCGTCATATGTAATTAAATTATGAATATCCTCGAATCCGGCCGGCCCGTTCCCGTCTGACCAACAAAAAACCCCGGCCTGTTTGGGCCGGGGTTTTGGTTTTAAAGGAGAGCGCGTTGCGCTCCAGGGCTT
>JAFEGO010000067.1 GCA_018239845.1 Verrucomicrobiota bacterium | reverse complement strand
CGTTTTATCTTCATAATTAACTGTCCAAGCAATTTTCCCAAACCGGACGACATAATCAGAATTATCGTTCATTCTTAGAAGAGGTCAAAAAGGGGCACGTTAGGCATCCTCCGATTCCCAGGACATAGTACTGGTCTCTGTTTGCCGCATTCAGTATTGCTGCAGCTCCGACGACGACAGAATGAGCGACCCAGTCCGCGCGGGCAGAGTGACGAGGAGGGCTCGGGCGACTTTTTCGGCGAGGACCGGGCGGTAGTTACGCGGGATAAAGATGCGCAGCGGTTTCATGATCAGGGTCGCGAAGGCTTCACCAGCCCGCTCAGGCTGGCCCAGGCGCTGGCGGTCACCGAGGAGGAGCGACGGGCGGACGACGACCGTCGTATCGGCGCGCAGCGCAAAGATCGCGTCCTCCAATTCGCCCTTCACCCGGCTGTAAAAGACCCGGGCCCGAGCGTTGGCGCCCATGGCGCTGACGAGGCCGATCCGGCGGGCCCCGGCCGCGAGCGCCGCGCGTGCCACGGCGAGATTCGCCTCGTAGTCCACCGCCCGGAACGCCTCGCGGCTGCCCGCCACCTTGATCGTGGTGCCCAGCGACAGATACACTTCGTCCGCCGCGGATAGCGCCGGCAGCGCGCTGAAATCCACCACCCGGTTCCGGAGCTTCGCGTGGGCTTGAGCGAGCGGTCGCCGGCTGAGCACCTGCACCTCCGCCACCGAGTCATCAGCAAGCAGCCCGCTCAACAAGTGCCCGCCGACGAGCCCCGTGGCCCCTGCCAGAATAACGCGGCGGGGCGAAGAGAAAGCGGCACCGGAGGTGGTCATAGGAGTCGCGAGAGTTAAGCCGACGAGCGGTTTCGTATCGAATAACGCTTAATCATCCCGAAGGAAAGCGACGAAGCGAAAGGGGCAAGCCCAGCATGACCCTTTGCTTAGCCTCCTTTCAGGAACTCCAAGTTTCGCGAGCCGGAAGGGTTCAGCCAAGTCTCGAGATCCAAGCCGACACCAAGACCAAGATCAGGACGGTTGGAACCGGGCGTCAAATCGATCGTAACTTTGGCATATTCGCCTTTGGCGGTATGCACATAAAACGTCTTAACGAACTTACCGATCCAATTTGCACCGCCCTTTTCCTGCACGAATGAGAAGGCTGCTTGATAACCCGTTTCCGGAGCCATATTTTTATACAGATCGGTCGCTTCAACCAAACTGCCCCCCGGCACGGTAATCACTATTTTCCAAGTGAAGTCACCGGAATATCTTTTTACGACTACAGGACTTTGGATGATCGCGATATGCAACTGGCCCGAATCCGCAATCTTACCGGTGGCAAGGTCGAATGATGCACAGAATGCCGCCGATGGCTCATCATAGGGCAGTCTTCTGGTCACCCGGGCATGCAACATGGGCTCCGGACCTTTGAGTTTCCATACGGTAAAAACCATCGGGTGAGCCGCATCCGGTTTGTAGTCGTCACTCCACTTCGGAGGTATCCTTGAGTCATATTCGTAGCCAGGCTTCCCCGGCGTCACGGTCAGCGACGCTCCGCGTATCCCAAGAAATTGAAATCTGCCCTGCGTGTCCGTTTCAGTATAATGAGATTCGCCACCGCTGCGGTCAAAACCGAGGATCAGCAAGGTCCGCCCGAGCACCTTGCATCCCGCCACTGGTTCTCCATTTTGATCAATGACTCGACCGTAAAAATCCAGCGGCCGGTCATTCTCTCCGCGGGCCAATTGCTCGACATGCTGGAGTTTCGGCTGACTGGCAGCTGAAGCAGTCAGCGCGACCACAAAGAGGACGAACAGCAGCACAAATGGAAGTCGGGACGATATCATTAAAAACCTTATTTCCCCACGTGTCAGCCTGGTGTCATCGAGCGGCCGCCGGCTGAGCACCTGCACTTCTGCCACCGAGTCATCAGCGAGCAACCCACTCAACAGGTGCCCGCCGACAAGCCCAGTAGCCCCGGCCAGGATGATCCGACGGGACGAAGGAGGAACACCGCCTAAAGTAGTCATAAGGTCCGTAGGATCTAAGTCGCCGAAAGGTTTATCCTCGATCAACGTTTAAAAGAATCACACAATCAGGGCAACCTCAGCATGACTCTTTTACCCCTCCTCGCCAATCTGATCGATGCCAGGGAATAGAGCATTATTTTTCATGAAAATCTCTGATTCGTTCCCTTTTTTCGATTTTATATTCGGATGGCTTTGCGTACTTAGTGTATTTGTTTTTTCCTTTTGCATCACGACGCTCAAAAGAAACATCGATGTCAACAAGCTGAAAAATCCAGATGAGATTGCGCGGGCATATAACCGCATGATACCCAAACCTGAAAGCCTAACGAAGGCTGGTCTGGTGAAATACAAAATCGCCAAAATAGCATTTCCCATAATGGTAGGCACCGTAGCCGTAATGCTGATCAGTGATCATTTCCGTCATGGAAAATGATACGTGGAGATAAGTTAAAAAACACGCCGGGTTCAGTTCACTTCTGCGGAGACCAGATAGAGCCTGCGCTTTGTTTCAGTCATGGTTCTTCACCTTTCCGCCGCCGCTATGCGAAGAAGCCAAAAAGTGCCCACCGACAAGACCAGTGGCCCCGGCCAGAATGGCTGGCGAGGCGCAGTGGAATGAGCGAAAAGCAGTCATGAGGTCCGTGGGATTTAAGCCGCCGCGAGGTTCCACCTCGAGCAACGCTTAATCATCCTCCGGACTCAATCTTACTTCGAAATATCGCCCAGCAGCTCGGCGTAGGTGGCGTAGCGGTCGAGGAGCTTGAGGGCGGCGGCGCAGCGGTCGGCGGTGGCGAGGCCCGTCGTTTCCGCGAGGAAGACGATGTAGCGGGCCACGCCCTTGGAGTAGAGGAGCTGGGTTTCGGCGCTCAGGGCGTAGAAGCGGGCGCGCTGCTTGTAGCCGGCGGGCGAGTGGTCGCCGAGGGCGGACTTCTCCGGGCGGCCGCCGGCGGCGAGCACGTAGAGGAAATTGTACTCGAAGAAGAACATGTGCTCGGGGCTCACGGGCAGGGCCTCCAGCGCCGCGCGGGTGGCGGCGGGGGAGCTGAAGACGTCGGTGGGGCGCTTGGCCTCGGCGAGCGGCGTGACGATGAAGGTGCGCGCCATCTTCTGCTCGGTCGCGTCGGCGCTGAAGGCGCCGGCCACGGCCATATCGAGGGTGAACTTGTACCAGTCGCGCCAGAGCACGGCGTCGGACGCGTTCTTCGCCTGCGCGACGGCCACGCCCATCTCGTAGGTGTAGCGGCCGCTGGTCTTGATCTCGAGGCGGCTGCCCGTGACCTCGCCCATCACGCGGTAGTTGTCCGCGGATTTGCCCGAGCCGGAGTGGAAGCCGATGCTCACGCCGAATTTCTCGCACACGTCCCACTGCTTCTGGATCAGCGCGCGCAGGGCGGCGTTGTCCGGATACGGCATGTTCTTCTGGAAGCCGAAGGCGGGCGCGACGAAGTTGACCGGCATGCCGAGCACTTCGCAGAGCGCGAGCATGATGGCGGTGGTCTCCGGCGTGGTGAGGCCGGGGAGCTCGTCGATCGAGAGTTCGCGCAGGTAAACGCGGCCGGCGTCGGTGGTGAACGCGGCGGCGCGGGCCGCGGCGTACTTCCCGTCGCGGACCTTCATCTTCTGCATGGGCGTCCAGACAGTGCAGAGGAGTTTTTCAAACGCCGGCGCGTCGAGCGTGAGGCCGGCGGTGGCCACGCGGGCGCGCGTTTTTGAAACGATGTCGGCCGGGATGTCGGCAAATTTCGCGGGCTGGTTGAGCGCGAGCTCGGGCGAGAGGTCGAAGGTGATGTAGCTCGCGAGCAGGCAGCCGCGCACGAGGGCGTCCTCGCGGACGTCGAACTTGCCGCCGATCGGCTGGTGGTCGGCGTTGAAGCTCCAGGCGATGCGGCGGTGGTGGAAGCCGTTTTTCAGCTTCGACAGCACGCAGCCGTGGCTCATGCCCTCGACGCTCTGGCCCTGGTGGCCCTCGGGGACGTTGGTGCCGATGAAGGGGAATGGGACGGTGTCGAGGCGGTTCTCCAGCATCGCGTTCACATCATAGACGAGCTCGCGCGGGATGCTGTTCTGGTTGGCGGTGACGCCGAGGCCGAGGGCGCTCATGGCCCACTCGACCGCGGGCCAGTGCAGCGTAGTGAAGCGCGCGCCGATGCCGAGGGTGCTGCGGCCGAGCTGGGCCGTGGCCGACGGGAAGATCGTCGAGGCCGCGTCGTGCTCCTGGATGAGGTTCTTCAGCTTGAGGAGATTGGCGAAGGTCGCGGGGAAGACGGTGCTCTGCGCATCGAGCGCGGCGCCCTGCTCCAGCGGCTGGGCGGAGGCATGGAGCTTCCACGCGCAGTCGCCTGCGGCATTTTCCCAGAGGGTCCACCCGCCGGCGGCGGTGGTGAAACG
>JAFEGO010000066.1 GCA_018239845.1 Verrucomicrobiota bacterium | reverse complement strand
GGCGTCCTCGCCGCAGGGTTGGGGAGAATCTGCGGCGAGGACGCCGCAGCCACTAAAATCCATCACGATCCCAACTTCACCGTCTTCGCCGCACCACTGCTGCCGATGCGATAAGTCGCCACGACGCCGGGCGCGATGGCACCGAGGGCATAGCGCTTGCCAGCGAGGGTGAGCACGGGGCGGAGCGTGCCATTGGTAGGATTTTTCAGGCGCACGTCCACCGTGCGGTCGCCGGGCACGCTCTTCAGGGCGAGCAGTTGTGCGGCGGGCGGCGTGAGCGTGGCGAGCGAGCCGGTGGCGGGGAGCGTGCCGAGCGGGTTGACCCACGCCATCGTGACGATCGGCGGCTGGGTGAGGACGTCGGCGGTCTGCTCGATCGCGGCGTTGAGCGGTGCGAGCACGAGGCGCTCGCGGAGCTCGCCGCGGTCGGTGGTGGGGCGCCACCACTCCTG
This sequence comes from Verrucomicrobiota bacterium, assembly GCA_018239845.1. Taxonomy (GTDB): domain Bacteria; phylum Verrucomicrobiota; class Verrucomicrobiia; order Opitutales; family Opitutaceae; genus CAIRCN01. The sequence goes on along the minus strand of JAFEGO010000066.1, from coordinate 40,915 downwards.
GCCGAGGTCGAGGTTTTCCGCGCGCGAGTAGCGCGTGGCGCGGGCGAGGGTGACGCGGAGATCGCCCTTTTCCAGGTCGTAGGCGGCGAGGACATCGCTCGCGAGGGCAAAGCCCTTCCGCCCGTCGCGCGCACGGAGCCAGCGGAGCACGGGGATCTCGCCCTCGGCGGTGCGGGTGACGCGCTCGGCGGGCACTTCGCACTCGACGCTGCGCGGCCCGGGCAGCACGAGCTTGATGCGCGCGGCTTCCAGATCGGTGAACACCCGGGCGTCGATGGTGACCTCCTCGACGCCGGCATTCAGGCGTAGCGTCAGGTCGGCGTGCGCGCCCGCGGTGGCGAGGCGGACAACGAGCGAGGCGCGGAGTGGGCCGCTCTCGCTGACGGCGACGCGGGCGATCTTCCAACGGCCGAGGGTCTTGGTGAGGCGCACGCCATCGGGCTCCTCATTCATCGCGCCCCAGGAGCCGAAGTTATCGGCGAGGGTGGCGAGGTGCAGGCCGCGCGCACCGAACAGTTTCTTGCCGCGATGGCGGACATCGATGCCGGCCGCGCCGGGCTTCGCGCTGATCTGGTAAAAGTCGTTGCGGATCGACTGGCCCTGGCCAGTGGCGGTGGACGAATAGGCGGGCGAGACCGAGCCCTCGACCCACGCGACGGTGGCGAGGTGCCAGCCGGCGGCGGGGAGCGTGACGGGCAGGATCACGCGCTTGCGCCACGCGAGGTCGCCAAACGACTCGTGCTCGGTGGCGAGGATTTGGAAGGGCACCCGCTTTCCGCCGAGGCGCACCTCGAGCGGGAGCTCGTGGGCCTTGTGGTGGTATTTCCACACGGGGCGGTGGTCGGCCATGGCCTCGATCTCGACGAAGGTCTGGAGCGGGCGCGGATGCGGATTCCAGAGGAGAAACGGCACGGCGCGGGGGTGGTCGGCGGCGACCTGCGGCACGGTGATGCGCACGCGGCCGATGAGGGAATTGAGCGCGCGGAAAGCGGCGTCGCGCGCCGTGTGGCGCACGCCGGAGACCTCGTCGATCTGCTCGTCGAAGCCGCGCTCGATGCTGGACCCCGGCAAAATGTCGTGGAAGGAATTGAAGAGCACCGACTCCCACGCCGGGGAGAGATCGGGCGCGGGGGCGTGACCGGCACGCTGGAGCAGGGCCACGGTGCGCTCGGCGCGCTGGAGCTCGTGCTCGGCGCGGCGATACGGGTGCTTGAAGCGCGCGACCGAGGCGTAGCAGCCGCGCATGCTGAAGTTGAGCTCGCCGTGGACGTCGGCGATCTTGGGCGCACCGGGAGCGGCGAGTTCGCGGCGGAGCGCGGCGAAGAACGAGTGCAGGCCGCCGAAGCGGACGTCGAACTCGGGGTGCTGCGCGGCCCACGCGCGCACGTCGTCGATGAGGCGCTGGCTGGGGCCGCCGCCGTGGTTGCCGAGGCCCATGAAGACAGCGACGTTGCGCAGCGTGGTTTTCTTCGACCACGCGGGAAGCAAGTCGAGGCGCGGGATCATCTCGGTGCGCTCGTTGCCGTACCAGCCGACGGGCGAGCGGTAGGCGAGGATCTTCGCGTCGCCCCGGCCGTGCCACCAGAACGCCGCGGTCTTGATCGGGAAGTGCTCGATGGGCGGACGCGTGAAGGCAAAGTTCTCGATGCCACCCGAGGCGAACACCTCGGGCAGGCCGGCGGTGTGGCCGAAGGAGTCGGCCTGCCAACCGCACTTCACGGCGACGCCGAGCTTTTCCCGAAAATACCGCAGGCCGACCTCGTAGTGGCGGCAGAGCGTTTCGCTATCCAGGAGATTGGTGTCGGGCTGGATCCAGGAGCCGCCCACGGCGTCCCATTTTCCGCTGCGGATTTTGTCCAGGATGCGGACGAAGGTCGCGGGGTCGGTGCGGCGGATGTGCTCGTAGATGGCGGCCTCGCCGCGGATGAAGGTGAGGTCGGGATTCGCGTCCATCAGGTCGAGGATCGTGCGGCAGGTGGCGACGCCCTCGTTGAGGCCCTCGCGATAATCCCAGAGCCAGACGGGATCGAGATGGGCGTTGGGTATGATGTGGACGATGAACTTTTTCATGGGGAAGGGGACGGAGAATTTTAACCGCGAATGGACGCGAATGGACGCGAATAACCGAGAATGCAGACGTCAGACTTAGTTCGGTTTTGCGACGAGCCGCTCGGCGTTGCGCCAGTAGATCTTTTCGACGACGTCGGCGGACAGCGGGAGTGTTTTCAGGAAGTCGTGCAGCTCGGTGCCATAGTAGTCGCGGCCGAAGAGCAGGCGGTCGGCGTAGCGGGTGAGGAACTGCGCGGCGTGCGCGGGGTCGCGGGCGAGGGCGTTGCGCCCGGAGCCGGCGGAGAGGTCGGCATATAAATTCGGATACGTGTCGAAGAGCCGGAAGAGCCGGCCGCCGGGCGTGACCGCCCCGCCGGGGTAGGGCTCGGGGCTCGCGTCGGCATCGCCGCTGATCTCGCGCCAAAAGCCGGGCGCGTGGCCGATGAACGTGGTCTCAGGGCACGCCTGCAGGGCGCCTTCGAGGCGGGCGACGGTGCCGCCGTACCACGCGGGCTGGAAGCGAGCCTCGCCGCCCGCCGGGTCGGCGAGCCAGGGCACGTCGAGGTGGAGCACGACAGGGAGGCGGAGTTTCCCGGCGACGCGGAAGATCGCGAGGCTGCGCGGATCGTCGAAGGGCACGCGGAATTTCCACTCCCCGCAGATGCGCACATCGTGCATGCGGTGCGCAGCTTCCAGCAGGGCGGGGGCACCGGGCCAGACGGGATTGGGGCAGAACCCGACGACGAAGCGTTTCGGAAATTTATCGCGCGTGGCGAGCAGGTCGGAGAGCGGGATGCCGGGATGGGTGCCGTCCACGCGCGTGTGAACGGGGTTGAGGTAGGAGGCGTGGTCGCCGGATTGCTCAGACGGGCCGAGGCACCACGTGAGGAGCCACGCGTAATCGATGCCGTGGGCATCGAGGTCGGCGACGAGGGCATGGTCGTCGCGCTGGTGCCAGAGGACGTGCTGGTGGGAGTCAACGAGGCGCGAGGGGGCGGGCATCGGGACGGATTTGTTGACCGGCGTAGGCTCCCTCGGCGAGCGGGAAATTTTGCCGGCACGGGATCCGGGCCGCTGACATCGGCGAACCAACCGCCCGGCCAGCTTACTCTAAGAGGATCAGCCATGCATGATTTTTTCACCCGCCTGGCCCGCTGGGCCTCCAATGTCGTCGCGCACCCCCTGGCGTTCATCGCGGCTGTGGCCAGCGTGCTCGTCTGGGCGGCGTGCGGCCCGGTCTTCCACTACGGCGAGAACTGGCAGCTGGTCATCAACACCGGCACCACGATCCTGACCTTCCTGATGGTGTTCCTGCTGCAGAACACCCAGAACCGTGACTCCCGCGCGATGCACCTCAAGCTCGACGAGCTGCTGCGTGCGATCAAGGGCGCGAGGACCGAGCTGGTCGACCTGGAGAATGTCACCGAGGCCGAGCTGGCCCGCTATGCGGACGAGTTCAAGAAACTCCACCTGCAATACGCGGATGCGCTGGTGAAGAGGCGCCGGCACCGCAAACAGGGTGAGCGCAAGGCCGCGCCATGAAGGCCGACCGCCGTGTCCCTCCGAAATGGCCGCGCCCAGCGGAGCCCAATCAGCGGAAAATGGTGGAGGTGGCGGGAGAGTAATCCACGATGATCTTTACATTGATAATTAACGAGTTATGAATCACCACAATCCCTGTGTGTAGCAGAGTTGTGTAGCAGGAAACTAGTGGAAGAGGCGTCGGCCGCAAAGCACGATCAGCGTGGAATTCCTGACAATGTTTCGAATCGAGATGCAACCGATTGCATCGACTGTTCCGACTAAGCCAGCCGCCCAGGCATGGGACCCGCCTCCTACCCGAAAGACAAGCTTGTCTCTGTCCCCTGTCGTCACAACCCGAACACTACATGGAAGCCGCTCAACGTCGTTAGTCTGCCACTAGGTGCGCGTCGATACCCGGCCCCGCGCCAATTATAAGCCCCTCGCTGAGGGTCGGTCCTGCGGCCGCAAGGTGGAGCGAACGAGCGACATGTCTATATGGCGAAAAGGCGATTACAGTACAGCCAGCGCGCAAGCGCTCGGAGAGCCCATCGATACGACAGTAGCTAATATTTTGGTCGCGCATGTCCAACCGTCTGCCGTTCATAGTGGGTGGCGGCAATCAAGTGTGGCCGAGACGACTATCTCTCTAGCCAGTGCAGAGGAATATGCGGCCGTCTGAATTCTCATCAAAATCGATCTCGAACTAACAAAAGGTCGTTGCCGTGCGTTTAGTTATTAACCGGTCGGGATGGTAGGGAAATGGCGCTACCGGGAATCCGGTAGTTTAGGCTCTGCCCTTTGCGCCGAAGGGCTGCTGAATTGAAGGAATGAGTCCCTCAATCTGGCCAAAACCCCAGGCCCAAAATTTTGAATGTGGAGGTTTCCTGTGACGGTTGGCTTACTGGAATATCCCGACGTAAGTCCGATTGCCCCGTGCCTGTCTGGTGAGGTGATGCCACGCAAGGGACGCGTGGTGGTGGTGGATGGCCAGGATATGTTTCGCGACTTGTTGGTCAGGGTCTGCGAAACCGAGCTTAATTGCGAGGTCATGGGCGTAGCGAAGACCGGTGGCGCGGGTCTGGACCTGATCAAGGCACAAGACCCGGATATCGTGCTATTGGATAGCCACCTTTCGGATATGAACGGCTATGTGCTCATGGAGATATTCAAGCAGGCTTGTCGCGCACCGCGGTTCCTGCTTGTCTCGGGTTGTTGCAATGCCGGCACTGTGCACCGGGTGATGCAGTCTCGAGTGGCTGGTTTTGTGGACAAGGAGACCAGCACCGTGGCGATGTTGCGCGAAGCGGTTGTGGCGGTACTTGCGGGACAGAGTTATTTTTGTGCGCGGTTCGAATCCATCTGGCGAAGTCAGTTGAACCCCGCCAATTCACCTTTCAAGATCCTCTCGCCATGGGAGTGTCAGATCTTGGCGCAAATCGCCCAGTGCAAGACCGATCAGGAGATCGGCCTTGCACTGGGCATAGCGCCGCGGACGGTAAAAACCCATAGAAGCAATCTGCTGCGAAAGCTGAGTATTAAAAGCAGCCTTAAACTGGTCGCGTTTGGCCTGAGCTTCGGTTTTGCGGAGTAGGGATCTCGGTGGCTTTCCGGCGTGAATGAGGAAGCGACTGTTACGGAAATGTCATATGGTTTGGCGAGTTTTACGTCTTTTGACGTAAAATAATATAAGAGTTTGGATTGTGGATACGCGAGAAACGGTCGAGAAGTTTAGCGAGGGTGAGCAGGGTCGGCCGAAAATACGGCACTGCTCATCCCTGCCCCAACGATCATGAAGAACGCCCCCGCGTTGACTTTGCTCGCATTGAGTTCCTCTGCAGTCCCTGCGCCAAATGCCGCAGCCTTTGCGTCAGCATCCCTCCCGATACGGAGCAGGAATGACAGGTCTGAGCCTGCGCTGTGGTGATAGGTCTCGCGAGCAAAACACGGTTTTTCCGCTCCATCGCCCTTTCCGAGCCGTCATCGGTTTGGGGTGCAAATAAATTTAAAATCCAAGCCTGCTAACTTATAAAGATGAAACGATATTTCCTGTCGGTTGTTCTGACGGTGACAAGTATTTGGCTCGGTACGTCGTCCGCCCGGGCGGACACCGCGACGGTGACCCTGGGCAATCTCACGCAGACGTATGGATCGTACCACGCCGTGACAGCGACGACCGTGCCGGCGGGATTGGATGTCACGTTTACCTATGATGGATCGTCCACTGTTCCCTATCAGCCTGGAAGCTACACCGTGGTGGCCACGGTCAACGACGCGACTTACACGGGCACGGCCACGGGCACGCTAACGCTGAACAAGGCGCCGCTCACGGTAATCGTAGATAACGTATCCAAGGCATACCAAGAGGCCAATCCCACACTGACCGTGAGCTATTCAGGGATGGTCAATGGCGACACCTCGCCCAATGCTATCGGAGCTCCTGCTCTGTCGACGACCGCGGTAACATCATCGCCGGTGGGTACCTACCCCATCACCGCCTCAGTGGGATCGCTTCAATCGTCCTGGTACCAATTCGCCACCTTTACTCCAGGCACCCTGACGGTGAACAAGGCAACCGCCACGGTGACGCTCGGCGGCCTCACCCAGAACTACTCACCAGGTTCACCCCGTCTTGCGACGGCGACAACCTATCCCGTTGGGCGCTACGTGGTTTTTACCTACGATGGGAGTGACACGGCGCCTTTCAATGCCGGTAGCTATACCGTGGTGGGTACGATCGATGACGCCAATTACATGGGGGCAGCTACGGGTACGATGATTGTGAACAAAAAAGCTGCCACCACAGTGACGCTTAACGGTCTTAGCCAAACCTATAATGGGTCGACTCGTGTCGTGACGGCGGCCACGAACCCTTCTGGACTTAACGTTACTTTCACTTACGATGGGAGTAGTACTGCTCCCGTCAATGCCGGTAGCTACGCGGTGGTGGGTACGGTTAGCGATATCAATTACTCAGGTACGAAAACCGGCACCTTGGTCATCGCCAAGGCTGCGGCGACGGTTACTTTGGGCAGCCTGAGCGCAACCTACGATGGGAGCCCGAAGACGGCGACGGCCACCACTTCACCCGCAGGGATGGACGTCACATTCACCTACAATGGTTCGTCGACGCCCCCGACCAATGGCGGTAGCTACACCGTGGTGGGCACGATCAACAACATCAATTACTCAGGGACGAAAACAGGCACTCTGATCATCAACAAAGCCGCAGCGACGGTGACCTTGGGCAATCTAAGTGCAACTTACGACGGGAGCCCGAAGGCGGCGACGGCAACCACGTCGCCGTCGGGGCTTACTGTTACATTTAAATACAACGGTTCGTCGACCTCGCCGACCAATCAAGGCACTTACACTGTGGTGGGCACGATCAGCGACACCAACTACCAAGGCACGGCGACGGGTACGCTGACGATTGGTCCAACATCGGTTGTTTATCTGAGCAATCTGAGTGCGACCTATGATGGGACTGCGAAGACGCCCACGGTGACCACGGTTCCGGCAGGGCTGACCGCCGTTGTAACTTACAACGGGTCGTCCACGCTTCCGGTCAATGCCGGCAGCTACGCGGTGGTGGCTACTGTCAACGACAGTGGTTATTCGGGCACGGCTACGGGCACGATGGTAATCGGGAAGGGGGCCGCGACAGTGACTCTGGGTAACTTGAGTACGATGTACGACGGCAGCACGAAGACTGCGACGGCGACCACGATCCCGGCAGGACTGAGTGTCGGATTTACTTACAACGGCTCGTCCACGGCTCCGACCAACATCGGCAACTATACGGTGGTTGGCACGATCAATGACAGCAACTACCAAGGTGCAGCGAGTGGTACGCTGGTCATCGACAAGGCAGCAGCGGGTGTGACGCTCGGCAGCCTGAGCCAAACTTACAATGGATCTGGGCGCGCGGCGACTGCGACGACGTCGCCCGCTGGGTTGACGATCAATTTCACTTACAACGGCTCGTCCACGGCTCCAACCAATGTCGGCAGCTATATGGTAGTAGCCACGATCAATGATGCCATTTACCAGGGCACGGCGACCGGTACCCTGACGATAGCCAAAGCGACCGCGAGTGTGACGCTTGGGAGTCTGACTTCCACTTACAATGGATTGGCCCACGCCGCGACGGCGACGACGAGTCCGGCCGGGCTCACCGTCACTTATACTTACAATGGTAGCAGCACGGCTCCGACCAACGCAGGCGATTACACCGTGGTCGGTACAATCAACGATGCCAACTATGCAGGGTCCGCTTCGGCCACCGTGACGGTGAACAAGGCGCCGCTGACGGTCACCGCCGATAACAAGAGCCGGGTCTATGGTGCGGAAAATCCGACATTCACGGCCACGCTCAGCGGCTTCGTGAATGGAGAAACGCTAGGCACATCCGGCGTCACGGGATCCGCTGGCGTGCCTACGCCGCCTCCACTCACGACTGGAGTGGGCACGGCGGCTATTACACCGGCGATTGGAACCCTTGCCGCGGGTAATTACTCGTTCGCCAACTTCGTCAATGGTACGCTGACCATCACCAAGGCCACGCTCATGGTCACAGCCGATGACCAGACCCGGAGTTATCTTGCGCCGGATCCGACGCTCACGGTGACCTACTCCGGCTTTTTGAACGGCGATACGGCTGCGGTATTGAGCGGTGCCCCTGCATTGTCCACGTCTGCGCAAGCCGTCACGCCGGCAGGTAGCAACGCCTCAGTCTATGTATCGGCCGGTACGCTCGCCGCCGCCAACTACCAGTTTAGTTTCACGGCGGGCAAGCTGACGATCACCAAGGCGTTGCTGTCGGTGACGTTATTGCCGGCCTATCTCTCTCGAACTTACGACGGATCTCCGCTTCCTGTATTTGCGACGACGACTGTTGGCGGACTCACCTTCGATTATACCTACAACGGTGGCAATACGCCTCCGACCGTGGTGGGGACCTATGCCGTGGTGGCGACGATCAATGATATAAATTACCAGGGTACCGCATCGGGGACGTTGGTTGTGAACAAGGCGGCGGCGGCATTGACCATCAACAATCTTGGGCAGACCTATAACGGATCGCCGCGCACATTGACGGCGACCACGTTCCCCGTCGGGCTCAGCGTCAATTTTACCTACGATGGCAGCAGCACGGCGCCGACCGCAGCCGGTAGCTATACGGTGGTGGCCACGGTTAACGATGACAACTACGAGAAATCGCTCACAGGCACCTTGGTCGTGGCCAAGGCCGCTGCTACGGTGACGCTGGGTAATTTAAGTCAGACCTATAATGGATCTGCTCGTACCGTAACGTCGAACACCAGCCCCGCCGGCCTCAATGTTACGTATGCCTACGAGGGCAGCAGCACGGCGCCGACTAATGCGGGAAATTATGGTGTAGTGGCTACGATCAACGATGCCAATTACATGGGTTCGGTCACGAATACGCTTGTGGTAAACAAGGCGACTGCGTCGATTGTGCTGAGCGGCTTGAGTGTGACCTATGATGGGGGAAGCAAAAATGTGGCCGCCACGACCGCTCCCGCAGGACTCTCTGTTTCATACACCTATAATGGATCCGCGCTCGTCCCCATCAATGCTGGCAGCTACACAGTGGTAGGCACGATCAACGACGACAATTACGCGGGTACAGCTACGGATGCGCTCGTAATAGCCAAGGCGACCGCGACGATTGCCTTGGTAAATCTTGCCCAGAGCTACAGCGGCATGGCGCACACGGTGACAGCGAGCACGACTCCCTCAGGCGTCAGTGTCGCCTGCACTTACAACGGCAGCAGCACGGCCCCGATCGCCGTGGGCAGTTATACGGTAGTGGCAACGATCAACAGTCCTAACTACACTGGCACACCGGTTTCGGGCACAATGATTGTCGATAAGGCGACTCTCACGTTTTCGGCGGCGAACGCAACTAGGACATATGGTGCCGCCGATCCAAATTTTTCTATCTTTACCGTTGGCTATGTGAATGGAGAAAACGCCAGTACGTCTGGCGTCACGGGATATCCCTCTGTGACCACGGCGGCCACGATCAGTTCAGCACCGGGTAGTTATCCGATCATAATCTCAGTGGGCACGTTGAGTTCAGCCAACTACAAGTTTAGCTATAGCGCCGGTGGTAACCTAGTGGTGACCAAGGCGCCGCTTACGGTGACGGCGGAAGATAAGAGCCGGGTCTATGGTGGCGCGAACCCGACATTTACCGCCACGCTCACCGGCTTTGTGAACGGGGAGACGCTCGGCACGTCCGGCGTCACGGGAACGGCATGGTGCACCACGACGGCCACGGCGAGTACGGGTGTTGGCACCGCGCCTATCACGGCGGCGGCAGGCTCGCTTGCATCGAGCAACTATTCCTTCAGTTCGCTGGTCAACGGCACACTGACGATCACGAAGGCGGTGCTGACGGTCACGGCGGACAACAAGAGCCGGGTCTACGGTGCGGCCAATCCGGCGTTCACGGCGACGCTCACCGGCTTTGTGAACGGAGAGACGCTCGGTACGTCGGGTGTCACGGGATCGGCTCAACTCGTCACGACGGCGACGGCCACCACGAGCGTCGGAACCGCGACCATAACCGCGGCCATCGGCACCCTCGCGGCCAGCAATTATTCGTTCGGGCCGTTCGTCAACGGGACACTGACGATCACGAAGGCGGCGCTGACGGTCACGGCGGACAACAAGAGCCGGGTCTACGGTGCGGCCAATCCGGCGTTCACGGCGACGCTCACCGGTTTTGTGAATGGGGAGACGCTCGCCACGTCCGGAGTCACGGGAGCGGCGCAACCGACCACGACGGCCACGGCCACTACGGGAGTCGGCACCGCCACCATCACCGCGGCGGTCGGTACGCTCACATCAAGCAACTATTCATTTGGCCCGCTCGTCAACGGTACGCTCACCATCACGAAGGCGCCGCTGACAGTAACGGCGGATAACAAGAGCCGGGTCTACGGTGCGCCCAACCCGGAGCTTACGGCTACCCTCACAGGCTTTGCGAATACGGAAACATTCGCTACCTCCGGGATCACCGGGGCGACTCAGCTGGCCACGACCGCCACCTCGGTTGATGGAGTCGGCACTGCGGTCATCACCGCGGCCGTCGGCACCCTTGCATCCAGCAACTACTCATTTGGCTCGTTCATTGCCGGTGCCCTGACCATCATCAAGGCGCCGCTGACGATTACGGCTAGGAACGCGACCCGCTCCGTTGGGGCGGCCAACCCTGCATTCGGCGCCTCTTTCACGGGCTTGATGAATGGTGACATGCCGGCGAGTGTGATCTCACCCTCCTATTCGACGACGGCCGTCCTGGGTTCTGTTGTGGGCAGCTATGCGATTAACGTGAGTGGGGCGGCATCGACCGCGAATTATACCGTCACTTACGTGCCCGGCACGCTGACCATCATTGGCGCCACTCCCAAGGCGGCCGACGCGGGTGGCGACTGGGACAAGGGCATCCTGCCCCAGACCCGCTACGGCGTGGGCCCGGACGGCGTGCCCCTGCTCAATCCGCATGCCCGCGACGGAGTGTTTTCTCGCGGTGCGGGGACCGATCCGCAGTACCATACGATGGTGGTTCCCTTGGACTTCCAGAAGGGTGTGCAACTGGATCTCTTGGGCAATTCGGATGCGACCTTTGGCGCGGCCACGGAGCTTGACCGGCCCTGGTTTGTCCGCATCGACCGCGAGGTCCGTTATCAGGTTGTGATGGACGGCGCGGGAAAACCGACATGGAAGAATAAAACCATCGATGAATTACGCGCCAATCCGCAGGGGCTGCCGTATGAGAACGTAGTGGCCTCCTTTGGTAGTGCCGGTGGAGGGACGCCTCTCCTGACCGGACAGCATTATCGTTTTGGATTATATGCCGGATATGCATACGCGAATGAGAATAATACGCTGATGGTTGATATATACAGAAAGTCCGATTTCGCGACCCCGGGAAACAAAACTTATATAGCAAGGAAATATATTCATATTCCAAGTCCTGGCGACAGCGGTAGTGCCTGGGATGACTTCGCTAGAAATGGCTATATGATGTCATTGGATTTCGCCGAGGACAATCATCACCTGAAAACGACCATTCGGTATGCGGAAGGGAGTGGCTTGCCTTTGGGGACCCCGAGTTACACCGGTACGTATGTCATTCCACCCGGTCCCTTGATTTTTGATCACCAATCCGATTCGTCGGAATTCGTATATCGGATTAGCTTGCTCGGGATGGTCCTTTATCCCGATGGGCCGGGCGCCCCCACCTACGGGTCCATGACCAAGTGGTGGGCTTCAAGCGGCGACTCCTCCATCTACGCGATCAATTCCTATGGCTATTCGCTGGATTTTGACGACCGTGGTCCTTGGCAATCCACATTTATTCATCAGCCTCATTTTGAGAGCGTGCCTGCCCCCTCGGGTTACACAGCAGGTAATTACTCTCTGAGTGCGATTCCCAACGGTACGCCAGTATTGGCTGATGGCAGTTTTGAGCAACCACAGTTGGCGGCTGGGCAATTTGCCTCGGGCCCCGCCGTGGTTTCGTCGGCTTGGACTTTCAAGCCGGTGGATGCGTTCGGCTATCTGACTGCCTATCTGGCACAGAATGGCAGCGCCTACAATAATCCAAGTGCTCCAGATGGCTCCCAAGTGGCCATCTTGCAGCGCGACGGTTGGATCCGCCAGTCTGTGGTATTTCCGAGCGCCGGCACCTATGTCCTTTCGTTGCAAGTAGCCAAACGATCGATAGATCCTTCGGCCAAGGCGGTCGCATTTACGGTGGATGGAGTGGCGGTTGATACAATTGTACCCGGCGATATTGCCTTCCAAGAGTACGTTACGCGCACTTTTACCGTGGAAGCAGGTATGCGCACGTTGCAGTTGACCGGTGTCGATCATGACGTCGATACCAGCACCTTTATTGACAAGGTGCGGATTGAAGCGTTCGTGCCGATGGCCAATAGCGCCGCCGCCACGCCAGTCAACCCGAGTAGCTATACCGAGCTCGACCACAGCCCCGAACTTCGCCGCCATCCGATCCTGGACAAGTTTGTGGCCGACATGGGCAACGATCCCATTGCGCTCACCAACTACGTCATCAACGAAATCGAGGTGACCGATGCGCTCAGCTACAATCAAGAGGGCGAGGTGTCCTCGAAGTCCGTGAATCAGGGTGGTGTGAGCCGTGGCGCCCTCGCCACCTACATGGAAGGGCAAGGCTCGCCATGGGAGCAATGTGCCCTGCTGGTCTATCTCCTGCGTCAGGCTGGCGTACCGGCGGCTTACATGGAAGCTGGGCACGATAAACTGCGCATGCTGGACGCCGACATCAGCAAAGTACTGAGAGTCCAGTTAAGCGGTGCGGTAAATAATGTGGGTGCTCTCTACGGTGCGCAAGGCGATCACTTGGTGGCGGTCAATTACCCTTGGGTCGCCGCGTACGTTGAAGGCCGATGGGTGCACCTCTTCCCCTGGCTCAAGGACACTGAGGTGACCGAGGGCTACAATCCCTATGACTTTCTGCCGAGCGATTATAACAGCGGCCGACGCTGGGTGAATAAATATCTCCAACTCGATCCGGCGATCCACGCCCTTGGTGCGGATGATACGGTGGCTGAACTTTTCCCCAAGTTCATTGCTCAATCCCTAAAGGAATCGGCTCCCACCTTGAGCATGGATGACATGGGCGTCCATTATCGGAATCGCCGCAGCAACGTCAGCCGTTGGCAGGACTTCCGTCCGGCGGTGCAGATCCAAGGACGCTCAGTGCCTTTGGAAAGCCTCCAGACCAAAACCGGGATTTTTGATACGGTGACAGTCACCGTTTCCAGTCACAGCCACCCGGAGAAGAAAATCGAAACCGGCACCCTGCGTTTGCTCGACCTGCACAATCGCAGGTTGATCGTCGAGGCGACTTCGCTCGGCGGTAACAACCACACCCTGGGACTGAGGTTGGCACCATTCCGGCCGGCCGCTATTGGGGAGAATCAATTCACGAATGATGCCGACCTATTGGTGGCCCAGCGCAAGACCACCACCCTCAACTCCAGCGACGCTCTCATCGATATCGCCATCGCTCACAGCCGTCACATCAACTTCCCGCGCAATCAGGCGGGGTCCTATGGCTATTGGGATCGTTACCTCGGCCAGAATTTTTCGCCGTTGGATTATACGAAGACCGTCCAGATCAGCAAAGGTGATCTGGCCGCGATATGTATAAATGACGGCCGCGTAACTGATCGCATGCTTCAGACCCATGCCGAGGATCACTGGAAGCTTGAGCGACAGAGGGGCATCGACCCTAGCAGTGTCGATGGCGAGGAGGCCAATCGTATCCTTACCTACCTCATGGGCATGACTTATTACCGCAACACGAGTCATTTTGATGAAATCAACACGGCGCTGCACAAGCGACACATCGTCTCCCAGTTTGCCGTGGGTCTTTCCAAGTTTTTTGCCCGGCGGATCAACGGAGCTCTGCCAAACGACGGCGAGATCATCCTGAATCAGGCGGGCGTGGATATGTATTTACGGGAAGATGGAGCCGTTTCAAACGGAACCATCCATGCCGATTCCGCCGTGCCATTTGGGGTCAATGTAATGGACTATCTGCCGGTTTGGATAACGGCCTCTTCCGCCGAAGAGCATAATACCATTCGTAATTTCTTCGGAGACGATGGCGCGATTTCAACCGTGCGGCTGCTTAAGCTGAGTCAGCAGGATGGCCATGGCGGCATGATTTGGCTCACCAAGGACAACTATTACGCTGCCGGAAATGTGCTTTATACGGTCGATGGTGTGACGAAGGCGCTGAAAGACTGGGATCCAGGCGTGTGGAGTTCACTGAGTTCCGCCTTTGGCGATATTACTTTACGTGATTTTACCTACGCCTATATCACGCCAGGCCCCATGGTCAGCAGTGGTCATGCTTATAAGGGCATGGGCGCGCTGATTTACGGTCAGTCTCTGGGCCAGGCCTTGATTTCGGGCAATATGGCTGGCTTGGCCAACGGTGGGTTCGGCGGCGTTCCGATCGAGCAGTATATCAGTGGATACGGAACCGTGGTCTGGGTGAACGGACACATCGCCTTGATCCGACTGGAACCTTACAATGTTAACGAAAAGCCGGTTACGAATATCGCGCCTGCAAATACCAATCCCAACGATATGTTCGTCTATCTTGACCGGTTCGATCACGACAAGGCCTATGTCCTGACCAAGGCTCAGGCGAAGCAACTGGCCCTCATGCGGACTAGAAATCCTGGCATCTCGCTGGTTGATGCGCTAAAGCGGAGCGCCGACAAGGGCGATTTGTCCGATCCGTCCTTCCTCAAGCGGACGTGGTCGATGGTTAGCGACCCCGTCAATTCTACCACGGGTGAATTCTATCAAGACAACATTGATCTCCGGCTCGACGGCCCGATGCCTTTGGAGGTCCGGCGGAGCTACTCAAGCAAACAGCTGGCCTCAAATGAGTTCGGATATGGTTGGCTCTTTGGTTACAATCCTTACCTCACAATCACAGACGACCAGTCCATCATTCAGGCTGCGGATGCTGATGGGTCGGTGGTCGCCTACAGCCGACAAGGTACGGCTGATGTTTGGATGCCAAGCTTCACAAGTAACCCTGACGCGAGCAATCTGACTGGCGGCGTTACCAACCTCTATAACGCCCGCATCGTTCGCTCGGTCGAAGGAGCCAATACCTTGTACACGCTCTCCACGGCTAGTGGGGCTACGAGAATTTACCGCATCCGCCAGTTCCCGGTGACCGGGATGACTCGTGAGCGGCCCTATCTTGATAAATGGAGTGATAATCGGGGGAATTATCATCTATTCACTTATGGGACCGATTCCATGGCCAACGATTATGGCAAGATCGCCCGCATTCAATCTTCCAATGGCAATGCGGTCAATTTCGCCTACGATGTTTATGGACATATCCTCGAGGCTTTCACGGTCGATGGCCGCTTGGTGCGCTATACTTATGATGATTCGGGGAATCTGACCGAGGTCAAATTGCCGGATGGCTCGATCCACCGATACGAATATGGTACCGAGATGACCTCCGTGCCGGTCTTTGACGAGGCCGGATATATGGCGGCCAATGGGGATACGGTGACCGATTGGCTTTATGAGTCCCATTGGGAAACTCACCAAGGTCCCGATGGCAATGAAGTAACTGAGGAGGTTAGGAATCATCCCGACGCGACGCCATTGGACCATTATAATGCGGTTGGCCGCATGGTGGGACTGGATCCAGGTGGCAGGACCGATGTGCCGACTTCCAGCCATCTTATCGTCCGCGAGAGCAAGCCCGACGGACGGATCTTGGAAAATACATATGATGCCGACCGCCGGGTCACGCAGCAGAAAGCCACCGTGGGTACCGATTTGAAGCCCGTCGTGAATGCCACATTCGACTATTCTGAGACAGGGAAGACGAAGATCCGGGATGCCTATTACAGCGTGACCCACAAGGAAACTGTCTATGAGTATGCCGACGGCTTGGTCCACAAAGTCACGGATGAACTCGGTCGGACTATTGAAACGAATTGGTATTCGATAACCGATACGACAGACGGGGCTTATCCGCGCAGCGTGAAGAACGTCCGCGACAAACGTGGTTTGTTCAGCGAATACAAGTATGACTCCCATGGCAACGTTAAGGAACTCAAGGTCACAGGTGACCTTGATGGTGACCCTGCGACGGCTGCCCAGACCGTGACGACCACCTCCGTGTATAACGCCCGCAACCAACCTGTCTCAGTGACAGATCCCGCTGGCATTACCACTCAGTTTTATTACACGAACACCGACTACCCGTTCCTTCCGACCAGCGTCGTCACCCTGAAGGGCTCAGTGCAGCTCCGGGAGGACAAAATGGAATATGGCGCTCGCTCCAGCGCAACGACGCCAGGAACGCTCTTCAGCCGCGGATTGTTGGTGCGCAAGTATGCGGCCTTTGGCACCAGCGATGTCGCTCAAACGGACTTCGATTATTCGCCCGCGGGTTTTCTATCTCAGCAGACCGGTTATACCGGCACCACCGATCCGTCGGTAGTCGTCAACTACGCCTACAATTTGCGCGGCGAGTTGGTGGAGTCGCGCGATGGCGATGACCGCCGTACCGTGTACTCCTATGACGCGATGGGCCGTACCACCGTCAAGGATGTGCGCGATGAAACGGGCCGGACGCTCGGCCTCTGGCGGACTTACTATAATGGCAACGGAGAGATGGCGTGGGTTGACGGGCCGCGCAGCGGACCCGAAGACTGGGTCCGACGGAATTACGATGGCGCCGGGCGCATCAAAGAGGAGCTAACCTGGCGCAGTCAGGCGAAGGCCGATGGCTCCGGGGTCGAGGCTCCCAGCGGCGATGCCCAGTTCGCCAGGACCACTTACGTCCACGATCTGTTCGGCAACTTGGTGGCCTCGATTAGTCCGCGCGGTCACGCCATTGCGATGACTTACGACGAGATTGGGCAGCTCAAGACCAGAAGTTACTTTGCCAGCACCAATACCGCGGGCACGCCCTTGCGCACGGAATCGTTTGAATACGAGCCGGGTGGTGGTCTCGCCCAGCACACCAATCCGCTCGGCGGAGTGACGAAGAAATTTTATACGTCGACCGGCCAGCTGCGCCGGCAGGAAAATCCCGATGATTCGGCCCAGGAATGGCGTTACTATCCGGATGGGCGGTTGCAAAAGGAAATCCTGCGCAATGGCAGTTATTGGGAGACAACCTATGACGAAGTTGCCCGCACGGTCACCCGCACGCTGAAGAGCTCTGCGGGTAGCACACTGGCTACGGAGGTCACGGTATCGGATCGCCGCGGCAACATCGTCAGCCGCACGGATGCCGAGGGCAAAACCTTCGGCACGACTTACGATGGCTTGAACCGTCCGAGGATCACCATTGGTCCCGCGGCTACCTCTACCACTGGCCAGCAAGTCTCGACCACTTATTATGGTGCCAGCGCCAAGACCTTTGTCGTGGTGAATGGCGCACTTGAGCGATCAACCACGACGACCGATGCCTTGAGTCGTACGGTCCGCAGTGAAACCAAGGATGCTTCCGGCACGGTTGTGCATGTGACTGCGTACGGCTACTCTGATGATCACAACGCGATCACGGTCACTGAAGGCACTGGAGCTGGCGCGATTGTCTCAACGGTCTACACGGATACGTCGGGGCGGCCGTTGCTGAGCCGGTTTGCTGATGGGAAGTTCGTTCTCAACCGCTATGACCTAGCCGGAAACCTGCTTTCGTCCACCGACGAAATGGGCCGGACTACGCGGCATGCCTACGATGCGTTGGGCCAGTTGAAGCAGGATGAGTTGTCCGACGGCACGACTACCGTTTATGCCTACGATGCGGCCGGCAACCGCATTTCCAGGGCGATGGCCAACGGCCAGCTCCTCAGCAGTGCGGTCTTCGACAATGCTGGCCGCATGACGAGTGCCAAGCTTCAGCCCGCCTACGGTGCCGCGGCCACCCGGCAATTTGGCTATTCTTATTATCCGGTCGGCAATATTTGGGCCGGCCTGCCTTGGCAGACGACCGATCCGCGTGGCACCGTTTTCACCACGACCTACGACGCCTTCCTTCGTCCTTACACCGTGACCAGCGATGGCACGGGGTCGGAGACCGACCAGACCACCACCTATCTTTATGATAAGCGCGGATTGCCCCTTTCGATCACTCAAATCTCGGCCGACAGTGTCGCCTGCCCGAGTACCGTGGTGACCCGCGGCTATGATGACTACGGGCAGATCATCGATGAGCAGACGACCATCGCGGGCGTCTTGAAGACACACCTGACCCAGACGTGGGATGCCGCGGGTCGCCGCCACTCCCTCGACAAGGGCGCGGGTATCACTTCGCTCGGCTCAGGTGCCGGCATTTCGCGCATCTTTGGCTACCGGGCCGACGGTGCGTTGGGCAACGTCACGGTTGGCGGGCAGTCCTTTGATTTTGGCTATCAAGACAACGGCCTGCTCTCCAGCCGTAGCGGTGCCGGCTGGGCCTTTGCGGTCCAGTCTCGCGATGCCCGCGGTCGGATCACGGGTGCCGCGACGACCGTCAGCGGCGGCACACCGCTGATCGAATCACTGGGCTGGCGCGATGACTCGAAGATCACGTCGTACTCCATCCAGCGCCAAGGGGCCGGCACGTGGAACGAATCCCGCGCCTACAGCTACACGGATCGCGGCCAACTCGCCGCCGAGAGCTACGTCAACGCGGTGGGTGCATCCCAGTCGCTGACCTATCAGTTCGACGGTAACACGACGGGCGGCCTCGGCGTGCGTACCTCCGCCTATCGAGACGCCAGTTGGCGCGTCACGGGTAACGCGATCAACGACTTTGGCCGCACCATCGAGGAATCCCTCAATGGCGCTCCCCGCACCATCCTTACCGCCGGCACGGCACCCGGCGCCTCCTCGGTTTACCTGCGCCTCGACGGGGCCAAGATTCCATGGGTTGACTTCAACCCAGCCGATTCGGTGGGCACCTGGAGCGCCGTTGTGGATTTGAAGCCCCGCAGCTATTCTCTGACGGCCATCGCTTCGACCGGCACCATGGGACCGCAGACCTTTGAGGTTACGCCGCAGCCGGTGACGGTGACGAGCAAGTATGACGATAATGGCAACGTAACCGACCGGCTTTACTCCGATGGCAAGACTCAGGTCCTGAAGTGGGATGGCTTGGGCCGGCTCATTCGCATGACCCAGCGCGATGCCTTCAATGCGGGCTTCACTTGGTCGGCCGTTTACGACGGCCTAGGCCGTCGGCTCCAGACCACGTACCAGAGTGTGCGCGCCGGAGCCAATGCCGGTGATGCGCTTACGACCGGCTCATGGTACGATCCGCAGGTCGAATTCCTCGAGATTGCGGCGACCGTCAGCGGCGAGCGCGTGTGGAAAGTCTATGGGCCCGATCTGAATGGCCGCTATGGCTCATTGCAAGGCACTGGTGGGCTCGAAGCGACGGTGATCGAGTCGTCTGGCACGACCAAAGGCGTCATCAACGACTTGTCTGGCAATGGCGTGGCTTCTGTGAGCGCCGGCGTCGTGTCATGGTTCAACACCCGCGTCAGCGCTTACGGCCCGCTGCCAGAGAGCTGGGCCGAGCCTTTCACGGAGCCTGCCCGCTTGGCTGAGGCCACCGCGTGGCGCGGTCGCCGCATTGATCCCACCGGATTCTACTACCTCGGCGCGCGTTATTATGATCCAACCGCCGGGCGATTCATCTCGCCCGATCCCATGGGCCACGGCGCGAGCATGTCGCTCTATGACTTCGCCAATGGCGATCCGGTGAACTATTTCGATCCCGACGGCCGATTCGGCAAGGCCTTCGGGAGTGAAGCCTATGACCTTGGCGAAACCTTGGACAATGGTTTGGGCGAATTTTACAACACGGGCCAGGATTTTTTCACGGCCGGCATGTCGCTCTACATGCAGGGCGATATCCCGCCGGATCTGATGTTCTCGAGCCAGGTGTTCAACGCCAGTGACAGCGTGAACGTCAATTACCTGGGCATTGATTTCAATGCCAACGCATTGGTTGGCACCGCGCAAGCCGCGACCTTTGGGGCTACGAATGCCGTTAGCGGTGGGTATAATCTGGCAACCGGTGACTTTAAGGCGGCGCAGAGTGATTTCACTGCCGCCTTCCTCGGTTTGGCAGGAGCCAAGTTAGGGGCGGATGCCCAAGGGATGAAGACGGGCATGTTCTACCTATCGGAAGCAAACGCTCCGGCGGCCGTGGCCGCTGGAATGCGGGCCCAGATTTTGGCTAATATTAATGAAAGCAGGGCTGCGAGAGCCGCGAGTAACTTTGGGCAATCCGCCGCAGAGAGTGTGCCGGGAAAATTTAGTGTCGGCATTTACGGCGACATTAGGGGAACGGTTTCGGGCTTGGATGCCCACCACGTCGGCCAAAAGGCGGTTATGGAAAAGCTCATTCCGGGGTATGATCCAGCAACCGCGCCCTCGATTCTTGTCCGCAAAGTCGGGCACACGATACGCGGTCCCAACGGCATCGTGTCGCGCAGCACCGAAGGCTTCACCAGCGCGCGCGATGTAATTGCTCGCGACATCATGGAACTCCGGCGAGTTTATCCCGACGTCCCAAACTCGAAACTCCAAGAACTGATCCAGTTGAACAAAGACCTCTATCCGAGCGTTAGGAAATAGTTGCCTATGAAACCAGAAGACTTTGCGACAAAACTCCGGGAAGCTGTCGTTCAGCAAAATGCAGCGATCTACAAAGACCTATTTGCCTCAACGGCGATCAACAGTGCCAGCGATCCTTATTGGAAACGTGCACTTGCGCTTCATGCCGCTCTGACGCCCGAGCAACGCGCGGTATTGTTCGAGATCATCCGCCAAACAATGGTCGATACGGTCTCCAACGTTTTTGCCATTTTGGATGGCGTTAGTTCGCTGGAGGGCTCCAAAGAAGACTTCGTTTTGGCCAGCAAAACGGATTCACAGAATATCAACGGAAACCTTCAGGACTTGTTCCTTGAGATTGAGGAGCGAGACCGCTCGTAACGTTTGCCGGATGCGTCCAGAACCGCTCCCTTTCGTCTCTTTTTATCGGGCTAGTCGGAGCTTTTTTTGGTGATCCGAAAACGGCAGATAGTGCCATGACACCAACCCCGCTCGCAAAGCGCGGCGAAGCCAGCGGACGATCAGCGGGACGCGCCGCGAGACGAAAACCGGACAGGCCGCGGAAGCGGCGACGGACGTGCGCCGGACAGACTGCGAGAGAAAAACCGGACGCACACCGGACGAACTGCGAGACCGGCCGCGGTGGAAAAGGCGACAACCAAACGGACGCGTCGCGGTCTATACAGCGGAAGCCGTGCGACCCGCGCGCGGCTCGTAACGCGAAACCAACCACGGAGGAAATGACGATGAGCGAGCGGACGAACTACGGTACGATTGCCGAAAAGATCGACTATACGAAGCTGGATAAAAAACTGGAGCAACTGCGGGAGCGTCCGCCGCCCAAAAAACGGAAGAGCGCCGGTGACGTGCTGGAGCCGGTGCGGGAAAAACTCGTGACGCTGCACGCGTCCGGCTGGACCTACGAACAGCTCGCCGCCGAACTGAACGAGGCGGGATTGCCGGTGAAAGTCGGCACGCTCCGGGACTATCTGGGCCACGGTCACGGCGGGAAAAATAGCGCGCTGCGGCAGCGCCGCAAGCGCCGGACGGCGAGCGCTACGAGCGGCGCTCGTTGATGGGTCAGCGCGCGGCGACTCGCTGCGCTCGGGGTGTCGCCGCGAGCCCCTAAAATACGCGGGGCGCTTGCCGCCGCCCCCGCGGCCCCCGGCTCGGGGCAACTAAAGAAGAAAGCAAACCGGGCCGGTCGCTGCCCGGCCTTCAGCTCGCTTTGAGCAGCGCCTCGACCACCTCGACGATTTTGTCCTGGCGGCGGCGCGGGAGCTTTTGCACCTGCTCGAAAACCTGCCGCACCTTGCCGCCGGGGGCCGCGGCCCGCTTCGGCTTCTCCTGGCCCAGCAGCTCCTCAACCGTGACGCCGAGCGCTGCGGCCATCGGCACCAGAACGTTGGAGCGGGGCAGCGTGCCGGTGCGCTCCCAATAGCCGACGTTGGAGTGATCTTCGCCGAGCTGACGGGCCAGCTCGCGCACGGAAAGTCCGGCGGCTTCGCGGAGCTGACGGAGACGGCTAGTCGGCTTGGTATCGGCGCTCATGATAGTGACACTATACGGCATGTCCCGAAAACTAGCTTACATCTGGGTAGTAAACTGCCCACTCGTGGGCAATGCAATCAAACTTGACACCCGGAGGCGCAAAGCGGTCGCGCGGGGTCATGTTGCGGGTGGCGGCGGAAACGCGGCGCGCGGCGGCGCAGATCGCGCGCGAGTATGCCGGGCGCAAGCTGGAGACGGTGCTCGCGGCGCTCGTCGCCGACATGGCCGTTGCCCTGGAGCGGCCCGGCTCGTGGGAGCACGAGCGGGTGACGGCGTAGCTCGGCAGTCACGTGTGGGAAGTCGAACCGCCGGACGAACGCCCACGGCTGCGCGATGACGAGGTGATGGGCAGCGCCTTCGGTGCGTATCCCTGGGACGGCTGGGAGAAATACGCCGTCGCGCAGGGCGTGCCGGCCGAACTCGCGGCCCTCGGCCGCGCGGTGATCCGCGAGGCGTGGCAGCACGGTTGGGACGAGGCGTTGCGTTCGCTCTGCGGTTGGCGCGACGACGGCCGCCGGATGCTCCGGCTCGCGCAGCGCAACCCAGGCCTCGCGCAAAAACGTTGGTCCCGGCTGCTCGACACCGACGGCGGCCGCTACGACCCGGCGACCGGGCGCGTGCTCTGACTTTATGGCGATGATCCCAGAAGACGAAATCGAGCGCATCAAACGGGAGACGGACCTGGCGGCCGTCGTGCGCTCGCGCGGCATCGAATTAAAACCGAAGGGTGGCGACCTGGTCGGGCTGTGCCTGTTCCACGAGGACCACAATCCGAGTCTCAACGTGACGCCGAGCACGCGATTGTGGCGCTGCACGTCGTGTCACGCGACGGGCAACGTGATCCAGTTTGTGCAGCGCTACGATGGCGTGTCCTTCCGGCACGCCATCGAGCTTTTGCGGGACGGAAAGTTTGCGGCGCTCGCCGGGACAGGCGCGCCGGTGAAAAAGTCCACCGTGCCGAAACTCGACTCGCCGCTCGCGGCCGACGCGGACGATCAGGCCGCGCTGCGCCAGGTGCTCGACTACTACCACACGCGGCTCAAGGAAAACCCGGCCGCGCTCGCGTATCTCCAGAAACGCGGCCTCACGCACGCGGAGGCGATCGCCACGTTCAAGCTCGGCTTCGTCGATCGCACGCTGGGGCTGCGCTTGCCGCAGAAAAACCGGAAGGAGGGCGCCGCGATCCGCGAGCGGTTGCAGCGGCTCGGCATCATCCGCCAGACCGGGCACGAGCACCTGCGCGGGTGCATCGTCTTCCCGGTGATCGCAGCGAACGGCGAGATCGGCACGGTTTACGGCCGCGCCATCGACGCGCCGACGAAGGACGACCGGCACCTGTTTTTGCCGGGCCGCAGCGCGGCGTGTGGAATCCGGCCGCGCTGGGCTCGCCCGACGTGATCGTGACCGAGGGCATCATCGACGCCCTGACGTGGTGGTGTGCCGGTTATCGGAACGTGACGACCGCCTACAGCGCACGACGGTTGCCGGACGAACTGCTCGACACGCTGCTCGCGGCGAAGGTCCGGCGCGTGTTCCTGTCCTTCGACCGCGACCAGTCCGGCGACCTGGGCGCGGCCGAGGTGGCGGCGCAGCTCGCGGCGCACGGCGTCGAATGCCTCCGCGTCATGTTCCCGCCGAACCACGACGCGAACAGCTACGCCCTCGCCGTGACGCCGGCCGAGAAATCGCTCGGCGTGTTGCTGCGCTCGGCGCTGCCCATCGACAGCCACGGTGCGGCGCGTCCCGTCGCGTCGTCTTCCGATGCGTCCGCGCGCGCGTCTTCTTCTTTAGCTGCTTTAGCCGCTAAAGCGGCTGAGGCCGCGCCCACGCCACCGACGCCCGAGAAAAAACCGGAGCCGGTCACGCCGACGGCCGCGCCAGAAATGGCAGCTAAGGAAAAAAGCCCGGACGTGCCGCCGACGTCGCCACCGTCTGCGCCGGTCGCGGCCGGCAACGCGGTCGTGGTCGCGAAGGACGAGCCGGGGGAAATCGTCCTGGTGCTCGGCGACCGCGAATGGCGCGTGCGCGGTCTCCAGAAAAACACGGGCTTCGAGTCGCTCAAGGTGACGCTGCGCGTGGCGTGCGGCGAACGCTGGCACCTGGACCAGGTGGACCTGTGCCTCGCGCGGCAGCGGGACAACTTTGTGACGGCCGCAGCGGCGGAAACGACGCTCAAATCCGAATTGCTCAAGCGCGACCTGGGCCGCGTGTTCCAGAAGCTCGAGGAACTGCAGGAGGCGCGGCTGCGCGCGGAGGCCGCGCCGAAGAAAACCGAGCCGGAACTGCCGAGCGCGCTCCTCGATGCGGCGCGCGCGTTCCTGCGCGACCCGCGCCTGTGGGACCTCATCACCGAGCACGCGACGGCGTGCGGCATCGCCGGGGAGCGCGGCAACGTGCGCGTGGGCTACCTCGGCACGGTGTCGCGGCTCCTGCACCGGCCGCTCGCGATCATCATCCAATCGTCCTCGGCCGCGGGGAAAACGACCCTGATGGACGCGATCCTCGCGTTCGTGCCGCCGTCATGCCGGATCAAATACTCGGCGATGACGGGGCAATCGCTCTTCTACATGGGCGGCGTGGATCTGAAGCACAAGATCCTCGCCATCGTGGAGGAGGCCGGGGCGGAAAAAGCGAGCTACGCCTTGAAGCTGCTCCAGTCCGAGGGCGAGCTGTCGATTGCCTCGACGGGGAAGGATCCGCACACGGGCCGGATGGAGTCGCAGGAGTATCACGTCGAAGGGCCGACGATGATCATCCTAACGACGACGGCCGTGGACCTGGACGAGGAGCTGCAAAACCGCAGCCTGGTCCTCACGGTCGACGAGTCGCGCGAGCAGACCGAGCGCATCCACACGTTGCAGCGGGAGGCGCGCACCGAGGCAGGGATCGCACGCCGGGCGCGGCGCGACGAACTGCTCGCCCTGCACCGGGCGGCGCAGTCGCTGCTCCAGCCGCTGCCGGTCTTCAATCCCTACGCGGACCGGCTACGCTTCCTCTCGCACCAGCTCCGCACGCGGCGCGATCATGAGAAATACCAGCTCCTGATCGACTCGCTTGCGCTGCTCTTCCAGCACCAGCGCGCGCGCAAAACCATCGCGGGGCGCGAGCACGTTGTCGCGACGCTCGACGACATCGCGCGCGCGAACGAACTCGCGCACGACGTGCTCGGCCGCGGCCTGGACGACATGCCGCCGCAGACGCGGCGGCTGCTCGGGCTGGTGCAGGACCTGGAGCGCGAGCGCGCGGAAAAAGGCGGCACCGGCGGGCCGTGACGGCGGCGCGATCTGCGCGCCTTCGCCGGCTGGGGCGACACGCAGCTTAAAATCCATCTGGCGCGGCTGGTGGAGCTGGAATACGTGCTCGCGAGCCGCGACCCGGAGCACCTCAACGGGCAGCTTTACGAGCTGATGTTTGACGGCGACGTGAGCGCGGCGAAGCTGCACCTGTCGGGCCTGATCGACGTGGAGACGCTGCGGAAACAGGGCTACGACGAAAATCGGTCGGGGCCAAACGACGGTCAGTCGGGGGTCGGTCGGCCCCCGGTCGGGGGTCAGGCGGGGGTTGGTCGGGGTGCTGAAAACGCCGGTTCCTCCTCTGAAAAGTCCGCGCCGGGAGCATCCGCGGCCGAAAACACGCGCTCACGGAACGGCGAAAACCACGCGGCGGCGTAGTGGCAGCGCCCTCATACCCATGCCCAAAAAAGGCTCCCGTAAACCGCGCGTGCCGCTCGGCGACCTGAGCGACCCGCAGGGCTTCGCCGCCTTGCTCGCCGATTATCTGGCGTGGCTCCAGGTGCGCAACTACTCGGCCGCGACGGTGCACAACCGCGAGCACTATGTGGGCGAGTTTGTGAAATGGTGCGCGGAACGCAGCCTCGCGCGCCCGGCCGAGATCACGAAGCCTATCCTGGAGCGCTACCAGCGGTGGCTCTTCCACTATCGGAAGGAGAACGGCCAGCCGCTCAGCTTCCCGAGCCAAATCCAGCACCTGGTGCCGGTGCGCTCGTTCTTCAAATGGCTGTGCCGGCAAAATTACCTGCTCTCCAATCCGGCGAGCGACCTGGAGTTGCCGCGGGGCGAGAAGCGCCTGCCCAAGCACATCCTGACGGCCGCGGAAGCGGAGCGCGTGCTCGCGCTGCCGCCGCTCGACGATCCGCTGGGCCTGCGCGACCGCGCGATCCTGGAGGTGTTTTACTCGACCGGGATGCGCCGGATGGAACTCGTCGGCCTCAAGGTCCACGACCTCGACCAGGAACGCGGCACCGTGATGATCCGCCAAGGCAAAGGGAAAAAGGACCGGATGATCCCGATGGGCGAACGCGCGTTCGCGTGGGTGCGCCGCTACATCGAGGAGGCGCGGCCGTCGCTCGCGCCGACGCCGGATGACGGCACGGTGTTTTTGACGAACCTGGGCGGCCCGTTCGAGCCGGGCCGGTTGACGCAGCTCGTGCGCGACGCCATCGACGCGGCCGAGACCGGCAAGCGCGGCGCGTGCCATCTCTTCCGGCACACGATGGCGACGCTCATGCTGGAGAACGGCGCGGACGTGCGCTATGTCCAGCAACAGCTCGGCCACGCGGAGCTGTCCACGACGCAGATTTATACGCAGGTCTCGATCCGCACGTTGAAGGAAGTCCACACGCGCACGCACCCGGCCGCGACACTCTCGCCCGAGGCGCGCGCGGAGCTGGAGGCCGAGCTGGCCGACGAGGACGACGAAGATGCGGCCGAATAACGGCTCGCCGGTCTTCTATTTAGCCGCCAGTGTCCGCCGTGATGTTGCGGCTCTGGTTCCTCGTAATCCTCGCGTGTGCGGGTGCGCTTGCGCCCTCCCGCGCGTGCGCGCGCATGGCCGAAACTCGCGCCGAGGTTTTTTTTGCTCCAGCTCCAGGACTCGCGCTCGGAATCCGCTGGGCAAGTCGCTGACTCGCATCTGGCGAATCCACTCCACGGTTACGACCTCGTGTCAGGGTGCTGTCTTGCCCCCGAGAGTGAGATGGTGAATCTGGCCAGCCCTCAGCGCACGATTCACATCCTCGATGGTGACGCAACTGGCGGTGGGCATCGAGCCGGAACTGGAATCTCAGGCAAGACGGAGTTTCCGGCCAGCTGGAGCGATGCCAAGATTATGCATGAAATATCAGATGTCGTTACGGACCCAACTCTGGGCTGGAGCAAAGGAAAAAACGGCAATTGGATTGTAAAAGGCACTTGCGAAGGAATAGATATCAAGGTCATCGTCAAAAAAGACGGCAGCGACATTGTCTCGGGCTATCCCACTAATACACCTAAAAACCCATGAAATGGCCACGAGAGCACTTTGAACGTCTTCAGATCGGCCTGCTCAATCTCTTGGATTCTTTAGGCAGCAATCTTGCTCACCATGAATCAAAGGAAGCCCGTGAATTTATAGATGCAGGAGAATACGGATTGGCCTTTGAAACCATCTGTGTGTGTTTGACTGAAAAAAGCATTATCATTTCTCGTGGTGACTTCATCGATATAGAACGTCTTGGTCGTGCAATGGAACTACCTGAGACAACTTGGAATCGATTATCTGTTCATCATTACGATGAGGAGATTAGCTGAATTGATAATGGCCAGCGAAATTGTTATAATATTAAAATGATGCTTAGTTAAAATCACCGCCCATGAAACCTTTTCATATCTCTTATGCTTATGGCTCTTCAAGGATAGCCGCGGCTGCCTGGTTGTTGGCATTGCCGATGGTGGCGTCTGCAGCTGATTCACGACCGCAGGCTGCCGCCAGCCCTGTTTCTTCGTGGGTGATACTCGATGGATCAGTCTTGCTCACACAGGGTCAGTTGGAGGTCATAGCTCTTCATGCGTACGAAAACTGGAACCGACTTTTCCCGATCTCAACTACCGGGGAACCTGAGATCACCCGAGCTAGTAACGACACCGCTTCGGTTACGCTCGGAAGGTTGCGGGCTGTGGCGCAGCCAATTTATGAGCGGCTCATTCAAGTCGGGTTGGCTGAGGGGTATCCTTGGGATGGTAATCCTCGTTGGGCGGATAGCCAGGCGCTCGCCACGGTCGGTCATGCGCGTGAGGTATTTGGCTTCTTGAGTGATATTGACAATGATGCGGGCCTCAACGCCTACGTAAAGGCGCCTACGGACGGAGCAAAATCAACGGTGGCACAAGCTAGGTCCGCATCCCTTCAGGGGAAATCCGATTCCGCTTTGAAAGCTCCGGTGGTCGGGCCTACCCGCGAGGGCTTGGTGCGGGGGGCACAGTCCGCCGAATCGGGCAGGCCTGTCCGTCCGCTCAAGATCACAATCGACTACCCTGCGCCGGGCGAGAAGTTGTAAAGACGGGCAAAAGACGTCGTGTCTGCTCCGGGCTCACGGCTCAGTTGCTCCACCAGCAGATTACCCAATGCGATAATTTTTCTCTGCGTCGCGGAGGATGCCATCGGAGGAAAAGACAAAGATTTTGTGCGAACTCGGAATATAGCCAAAGTCCTCTATCGAGCGATCATGGTGAGCACGTTTGGATCCGCGGTCGATCTGAACTTCGAGTATCACAGAGCACTTCAGTCGCTTGCACATTTTTATCAATGTATCCGCGGAGGCGCTCATTCTCTTACGACTCCCGATGTTCACTGCGATGATTGCTGGCGACGGATCGATCACCTACGGTGTCCGTGTGATAGTCTAGTAGCGCAAGGATCTTTATCCGGTCCAAACCGCGCCTCGCCGCCGCCTCGGCGAATGAGACGACGGCAGGGGTGATGGCCTTCTGCATCGAATAGCCTTTCGGTTCGGGGATACGCGTCTTCTCATCGGTAAGCAAATCCAATGCGCCCATCAGGCTCTGCTTGGATGGGATGACAAGCTCGATGACAGAGAACAGGGTGCTCTTACCGCCCCCGGCTAAGCCGTAGATGATGACAATGCGCTGGGCGCGATTGCCACCGATGAGGATGGAGCCGGCGATGCGTTGCAGCAGGTCGATATCCTCGTCGGGCAAGGCGGGCTTGAGCAGGTCGTTGAGGAAGCGGGGGCAGGTCGCCTTCGGGTCATAGTCATAGGGAATTTGATTCCGCGAGCGATAGTTAGGCGCGAAGGGCAGCAACGCAGGCGTGCCGCTGCTCAGGTCGAGCATCCCGTTGCGGACATGAATGAGGTTGTGGGTGATGTTGAAGGCGTCCCGCCGTTCGCACTGCCCCTTGAGGAGATTCGTCAGCGCGGTGAGCTGCCGATTCGTGAGCTTGAAGCCCATCTCGGAGGCAAAACCCTCCCCCTTGGCGGCGTCAAACACGTCGCGGTGGATGCGGAGGCGCATGCCCCCTTCGGTGAGCTGTGACCAAAGTCCCGTCTTGGTGCCGTAGGCGTAGAATCGGTTTTCTTCGGGCGAGAAAATCACGTCCTGGTCCTCGGCGAACTTCGCAACGAAGAGCATTTCGTTGAGCGTGATTGAGCCGTTTTCGTTGAACGAGACGGGCTCGCCGTAGGCGGTGATAAGGTGCGCGTAGCGAGTGCAGAAATCATCTGGCTTGCGCGTAGCACTTCTCGTGGCGGCGGGCGTGCCGCTGGCAGCATCCGGAGCGTCCGGAGCCGGCGCGGCGGCGGTTTGGGTGCTGCTGATGACGTTCCGGCCAGCGCTGGCGTTTACTTCGGCTACAATGCCGTCGAGGAGAGTGCTCATGTGACCTCCTTGCGAGCCGAACGGCTCAACAGACGTTTTACCGCAAGTGCGACGACCCCGGACAACGATTTCCGGCGGGTGAAAGCCTCGGTATCGAGGCGCTGCCACATCGAGGTGGCGAGTGAAACGGAGCGCGGGACGTGAATGTCACGCACTCCGGAGCTGGAGTTTGCCTGCACAGTAACGCGGCAGGCGGCAGTGGTGTTTTTTGTATTTTTGATAACTACGCCGGAGGGTCGCGATTGATTCGCTCCCTTGGGCTGGCGACGTGCGGGGACTTGAACCCTCACGGAAGCCTGGATACTTCACGTCAAAAAAAAGACTGCCAAAGAACAACTAACCGGTGAGACGAATAGTGTAACCGAGAAGTTCAGAAAACGTTAACCTTTTCTGAAAATTATTAATTCACTCTCTCGGCCCGCCGTGAAGCGCCATCAAATCGCACGATTGGGCAAAAGTGGAAAGAGCCCCTGAGCAATCTGGGGCTCTTTCGTTTTGGCGGTGTCGAATTCGGCGACAGAAATGGATACGTAACTTTGCGCGCAAATCTGCAGTTCAAGTCTCTGTCGGCACAAAATCCGAGAGAGTCACATGAACGGGTTGGACGGGGGTCGGGTTCTCTTCGCGAAGGCTGAACCACCAAGCGGTCTCGTCTGGCGTCGTCAGTTCGCGATAATTCGAGTTCAGCATGGCAGGCGATGTGCCAATGTAGGTAGCCACCTTGGCCGTATCATCCCATAACCTCAGCAAATGAGTCGCACAGGTGTGCCGGAGCTGATTATGGCTCCATACCAATCCAGCCTTTTTTGCGGCGCGCCTGAGAATGTGGTCAACCTTGGACCAAGTGGCAATTTTCCCCTTAAGGTGCCTTGCTACCGCAAACTCGTGAAGGTGACTCGCTAGGGCTGGCAACACATCGATGCTTCTACGTGAACCTGTCTTGGTCTGATTGGCATTGATGTTGATGACAACCACTTGGCCATCTCGAATGACTAGGTTCTCATATGTCAGCCGTTTCGCCTCTTCGTTTCGCAATCCGCCCCATGCCTGCAACGCCAGAAATGGCAGCAGTTGGTCACGCCCCTTGTGTTCGTTGCACACTTCAAGAAGCAATGTCAGGTCTCCGGCGGGCATGAGGGAATAGCTCGCCCGGTTGAACTTCCATCCGCGAATGTCTTCCAAATTGTGCCGCCGGTCACGCACCAGATGGCCACTCACGCGAGCGTAGTTCCAAAGCCCCTTGAGCAATCGCAACCAATTGGACCGCGTTCGATTCCCTGCCGGCCGTCCCTTGAATTTCCGCTCCTCAATCCAGATACGCACCTCGCTGCCGGATATCTCGTCGATGTAACGCGTCCCGAATTTTTTCCGGAAAGCATTCAGCCGATATTTTAACTCACCGCGGTACCGCTTGCTGGCATCGCGATTGGAGTTCTCGTACATGGCGATGACGTTTTTGACCGTTTCCTGGGTGAAACCAGGTGTCCACGTCCGCATGAACTCCCGGCAAACCGCAACCAGTGAAAGACCGGTTTTCTCGATTAGGGCTCGTGACGCAGCAAACTCCTTTGCATCCCCAACGCTCAAAGTCGCGAGTTCTGGAGTCCCGGCGAGAATATTGGTCAGGAGTTTGTCGGCCTCTTGTAGCGCCTTCTTGCGGTGGGTGAACGTCCGGCGCTTGCGTTGCCCGTGCTCATACCAGCAAAGGCAGTAACTTTTGTAGCCATCCGCCTTTACGTTCAGGTAGAGAGTCGCACTGACCGAATCTTTGGTAATGGTTAGGGGGTAAGCCATGGGGAATTGTCAGAAAGTTGACAGAATTCAATTTTCGGACAACAAAAAAGCCCCTCTGAGAGGGGCTTAAATGGTGGAGGTGGCGGGAGTTGAACCCGCGTGCCCCTGACCTTCGCGCACCGCGTCTACCATGTATAGTGTGACTTTGATCTCGCTGGTGTTACGCGATCACGCGCGCTTAAGCACCGGCCAGTCCCCGGATTGAAGTTACGACGCGCAGTCCGCGGACCGCTCCACGCGTTATGCCTGCTGTCGACGTCAGTACCGGCTAGCAGGTGTCGCCGGACCAACGAGGCTGCCTAATTAGGCGGCCATGGGCATTACTTCAGGTGTGCCATTTATGTTTTTCGAGGGGCGATTTGCGAGAGACCCCCGACTCTCGACAGGCAGCGGCGCACTCCAACCAAGGGTCGAATCCGGAACACCCCCAAAAGTGATTTGAGGACCATGGACGACCGATCGAGCGCGACCATTCAAAGAACGTGAGGAACCAACATACCCGGCCCCGCGCCAATTACAAGCTCCCCCCGCTCCACGCCCGCGTTTACGGCGCGAAAGGGTAGTTGAAGACGAACTTGCCCGAGGCTTCGGGCAGCAGGAAGGGCACGCGGTGGGTCGCGATCGGTTTCGCCGTCCGCACGAGCCGGGCGATTTTTTCCACGGCGGCGGCGACGGCGGCCTGCGGGTCGGCGTCGTTTTCGCTGATGTAACTCAGGGTAAACTCGCCCGGGGTCTTTTCGTGCAGGCGGTAGTGTGCGAGGCCCTCGGCGCCGACGAAACACTGGTCGATCTCGCGCGTCGTGATGCGGTGGCCGGCGGTGGACTTGATCGTGTCCGGCGCGCGACCGTGCAGCACGTAGCTGAAGCGCTCGCCGGCCGCGTCCGCAAAGGCGCGGCGCTCCACGAGGTCGCCGATCCGGTAGTTGAGGAGCGGCATGTAGTCGTTGGTAAGCGTGGAGACGACGAGTTCGCCAATGCCGCGGTCGTCCACGTTGATCACGTCGAGCCGCGCGATCTTTTCGCTCGCGACCATGCGGCCGGCGCCGTCCTCCATCAGGAGGTGGCCCGTCTCGGTCGAGCCGTAGAGGTTGTAAACCGGCACCTTGAACACCCGCTCGAGGATCCGTTTGTGCAGGACGCTCGTGTACTCGTAGCTCGTGAAGATGAACTTGAGCTTGGGAAACACGACCTTGCGCCGCTCGCAGTGCAGGGCGAAGACGACGGCGTAAACCGGATCGGTATCCAGGAAAACGGGATCCCACTCGAGGGCTTCATCGACCATCTGGTCGAGGTCGGCGGTGCTCAGGAGGAAAGGGAAGCGAGAGAGGCTGAGCACGCGGGTCTTGCCGAGCGTGCGGCGCTTGGCCGACGGCGTGCCGTTGTACGTGATGTCGCCGTTACAGGCGGGGGAGGAGATCGTCACGCGATGCGCGTCGGGCTGCTCCTTGAGGACCTGGGCGATGAGAGGATTCAGCGACAGCGCCCACTGCTCCTGGCGGGCCCACCAGCCGTACTCGAGGAGAAGGTCGGCGCGGTTGTCGGTCGTGCCCGCGGTGTGCTCGATCTCCACTTTTTTCTGCGCGACGAGCTCGTCGAGCGACTGGCCGGCGCGGAGGAAATTGTTCGGGAAATCGCGCTTGATGTGCTCCTTGGTGACGAAGGGCAGCGCGGCGAGGATTTCGGTGGCGGTTGCGCCGTCGCTGAGGCCGGCGGCGGCCTGGTAGAGCGGCACGTGGCGCGCGTACTCGCGCAGTTTCCGGGCTTGATCGGGGGAGTCGGCTAAGTTCACAGGGAGGGCAAAATGGGTTACACCGCGGCCGCGGCGGCGGTGGCGCGGGCGATCACGCGCGGGGAAGTGGCCTCGCGCAGCTCGGCCACAATGCGCGGCAGGTGGCTCAGGAGGTAGGCGACGTCCTCCGGCGTGGTCTCATAGTCGAGGCTGAAGCGGATCGTGCCGCGCGCCTCGGCGGCGGTGAGGCCCATCGCGGTGAGGACGTGCGAGGGCGCGACGGAGCCGGTGGTGCAGGCGGAGCCGCTGGAGGCGCAGATATTCAGCTGATCCAGCATCAGCAGGAGGGCCTCGGCCTCGACGCCGGCGAAGCGGATGCTCGTGGTGTTGGGCAGGCGCGGTTCCTTGGCGCCGTTGCGGGCGGTGTGCGGGATTTTTTGGAGGATTTCGTTTTCGAGGGTGTCGCGCAGCGCGGCGAGACGGCGCTGCGACTCCTCGGTGTGCGCGCGGGCCAGCTCGGCGGCGCGGCCGAAGGCGACGATGTACGGCACGTTTTCGGTGCCGCCGCGATTGCCCTCTTCCTGATGGCCGCCGACGATCAGCGGCTGGAAGGGCGTGCCCTTGCGCACGTAGAGGAGGCCGACGCCCTTGGGCCCGTGGAGCTTGTGGGCGGAGAGCGAGAGGAGGTCCACGCCGAGGGCGTTGACATCGAGCTTGAGCTTGCCGGGCACCTGCACGGCGTCGGTGTGGATCAGGATGCCGCGCGCGCGGCAGAGGGCTGCAAGCTGGGCGATGGGGAAGAGCACGCCGGTTTCGTTGTTGGCCCACATGATCGAGACGATCGCGGTGTCGGGGCGGAGGGATTGCTCAAATAGCTTCAGGTCGAGCGTGCCGTCGCGGTTGACCGGCAGGTAGGTGACCGCGTAACCGCGCGCCTCAAGGGCGGCGCAACAGTTCTTGGTCGCGGAGTGTTCGACCGCGGTCGTGACGATGTGGCGCTTGTGCGGCTGCGTGTAGAGGGCGCTGGTGAGCGCGGTGTTGATGCTCTCGGTGCCGCAGCTCGTGAAGACGATCTCGGTGGAATCGGCGCCGATGAGGGCGGCGACGGATTCGCGCGCGTGCTCGATGGGCCCGACGAGCCGCTTGCCGAGGCGGTAGGGGCTCGAAGGGTTGCCCCAGTTTTCGGTCAGGTAGGGCAGCATGGCGGACAGCACCTCGGGCGCGACACTCGTCGTGGCGTTGCTGTCGAAATAATAGGTCTTGGACGCAGGCATGGGGAGGGAAGGCGGAAGCGATGGACGGCCGAACGAGACCAGCACTCGGCCCAATCGTCAAATGGCCGCAGCAGATGACCGGCAGCCTCCCGTGTCCTATGGCGGGGCGGTTTTACGCGTTCCGGCCGAGCAGCAGGCGCAGCGAATTGAGGCAGACGATGAGGGTGCTGCCTTCGTGGGCGGCGACGCCCACCGCCAGCGGCACCGGGCCGATGATCGTCGCCGTGATCATGACCACGACGACGCCGAGCGAGATCGCGATGTTTTGCCGGATGATGGTGCGGGCCCGGCGGCTGAGCCGGTGGGCGGCCAGGAAGTTTTCGATGCGGTCGTGCATCAGCACGATCTCCGCCTGCTCCAGCGCCGCATCGCTGCCGCGCGCGCCCATCGCCACGCTGACGTCGGCGGCGGCGAGGCAGGGGGCGTCGTTCACGCCGTCGCCGACCATGGCGACCTTGCGCCCCTCGGCGCGCAGGCGCTCGATGGCCCGCACCTTGTCCTCCGGCGAGAGGCCGGCGCGCACCTCGTCGAGGCCGAGCTCGCGGCCCACGGCCTCGGCCGTCTGGCGGCGGTCGCCGGTGAGCATCACGGTCTTGATGCCCAGGCTCCGCAGCTGGCTGAGCACGGCGCGCGATTCGGTGCGGATCTGGTCCTTCAGCAGGATGCGGCCGACCAGGTCGTTTTTGATCACCCAGACCTCGCCGAATTCCGCGGGCGCGGCCGGCAGGTCGCGGGCCCACGCGGCGAGGGGGCCGGTACTGAGCAGTTCGCGGCGGCCCAGCAGGAGCGAGGCCCCATCCACATTGCCGCGGAGACCCTGTCCGGTCAGCGACTGGAAGTCGGCGACCTGCTGCTCCGCGATGCCCTCGGCCTTGGCGCGGCGGGTGATGGCGCGCGCGATCGGATGCTGGGACCGGGCCTCGAGGCTGTAGGCCGACTGCAGGATCTCCCGCTCCCGGCCGCGGGGAAAACTTTCCCAACTCACGACGGCGAGTTCGCCGGAGGTCAGCGTGCCGGTCTTGTCGAGGGCCACGGTGCCGATCTCGGCGAGCTGCTCGACGGCGCCGCCGCCACGGAAAAGGACGCCGTGCCGGGCGCCCCACGCGATGGCCGCCAGGATGGCCGAGGGGATGGAGAGGACCACGGCGCAGGGGCTGGCGACGACCATGAGCGTCATGGCGCGGTAAAAGGCGGAGCGGCTCTCCGGCGTGGTCGTGAAGGCGGGCACGCCCAGCCCGAGCCACCACACGAGAAACATCGCCGCGGAGCCGCCGATCACCACGTAGGTGTAAATGGGCCCGAAGCGGTCGATGAACCGCTCGCTGGGCGCCTTGAGCTTCTGGGCGGTCTGGATCAGGCGGATGATTTTCTTGAGGGTGCTCTCGGAGGGCAGGGCGGTGACGTCGAAATCGACCGCGCCCCAGAGGTTGAGCGTGCCGCTGAAGACCTTGTCGCCGGGGTCCTTGGAGACGGGCGCGGCCTCGCCGGTGAGGGTGGACTCGTCGCTCGCGCTGCGGCCGCTGACGACCACGCCATCGGTGGCAAACGCCTCGCCGGGCTTGGTCCGCAAGCGCTGGCCGACCTGCACCGCCCCGATCGCGATCTCGCGCTCGCTGCCATCCGGCAGGACGAGGGCGGCGGTCTTCGGTGCGGATTTCAGGAGCGCGCTGATCTCGCGCTGCGTGCGGTGGAGGGCGAACTCCTCCATCGCACCCGAGGCGGAGAAGAGAAAGAGCAGCAGCACGGCCTCGCCCCAGGCGCCGATCGCGACCGCGCCGGCCGCCACGGCCAGCATGAGGAAGTGAATGTCGATCTTGCGCGCGCGGAGGTTTTCCCAGGTCGTGACCGCCGCTTCCCAACCGCCCGCGATGAGACCGACCGCGTAGGCGGAGATCGCGAGCGCCGGCAGCTGCGGCGCGAGATGGGCGGCGGCGGTGCCGGCCAGCCCGGCGAGCCCGCAGACGGCCGCGAGGCGGGCCAGCATCCGCCACGCGGGCGCGGCCTCCACGGGTGCCTCCTCCAGCTCCGGCCACCGCACCTCGCGCCACTGCCACGCCGGCTTGGCCGCCGCGCCCATCGCCCGGCCGAGCACGGTGGCGGAGCCCTCGCGGTGCAGGGAAAAACCGACGGGCGCCTGCGCCGGCGCGGGAGTGCCGAGCTTGGCCTCGATGGCGGCGAGCGTGGCCGCGAGCGCGCGCTCCAGGCCGGGATTCTGGCCGGCGCCGACGGTGGCGATCGCCACCCGCTGCGCCGCGGGGTCGAGCCGGACGGCGGCCACGTCGGGCTGCTCGCGCAGAAACTGCGCCAAGGCCTCGATCCACGGGGCGTCGCTGGGCTGATGGGTATCCATGATTTAAATGCTTAAATGAACCCGGCCGGGCGGAGAGTGAAGCGGGAGGTCCGGTTCACCGCAAGGTCGCAGGACCAGGAGTGACAGTTTACGCGGCCGGCCGGCCCCCGGCTGCGCGGAGGTTGGCGAGGGCTGCGCATGGCTTGCGGCGGGGCGGGACAAAAACCGCCGAGCATCGGGCAAGATCCGCCCAGTGCGGGGAGGCGGATGAGGCTAGGATGGTCCCGTAAGGCAAACCCATCATCCACCCGCCGCACCCGCGGCACCACGAGAAAGCCAGCCCCATGCTCAAAAAATACACCATCGAATACAGCCTGAACTTCCGGAAGCACCACCCGCCGCAGCGCCACCAGTACTTCACCGACGAAGCGGTGGCGTGCGAGGATTTCGTGCGCGAGCTGCTCGAGCGTGGCATGGCGCTCCACGCGATCAAACGCGACGGCGCGGACCTGCCCGCGGCGGAGTTCGACCGGATCGTGAAGGTCGCCGCCGGTGAACTCGCGGCCGGGCTCGTGTGCCGGACGCTCCACATCAAGCCCGACGAGGAACGCCACCGCTTCGGCTTCACCGCCTGAGGCCGCACGGGCAAAGAGATGCGCGGCAACCCGGCCGCAGCGAGAGCCGCTGCCGGGTTCTTTCCTGCAAGGCGCCGTGGACAACGACTGGCGCCGCACGGCGCCTGGCTGGGCTACCAGCGGCTGAAGGCGCAGGGCGCGCATTACATCGAGGTGGAAAACGGCGACCACGGCCTCGACCACGTCGCCGACCTCGCCGCCGAAACAGCCTTCGCGTGGCTGCAGGGGATCGATTTCAGGACGCCGCCGCCATCGACGGTGTAGCGGCAGGCAGGCTGGTATCGCGGCCGGTGATTTTCCCGACGTTGAGCGGGAAGGGTTCTACGTTTGAAGTTTGGATCGGGATCGCACCCGTAGCGTCGCCGGCTTGAATCCTTTCGATCTCGGCGAGCACAAGGTCGATCTGGCGCTGGAGTTCCGCGCCCTTTTCCCCGCCGCGCGTGCGGGCCAGGAGGAGCCGGGTCTTTTCGGCCACGAGATCGCGGCGCTGTTGGTAGGCCAGTTTTTCCCGTTCAAGCGCGAGTTTGTCGCGGGCGAGTTCGCTTCGCTCCAACATGACGATGTCGGCGACGGTGAGGCCCTCGAGCGTCGCGAGATACCGGGCCTGCCCGAGGGCGCGCCGGCCCTGAGCCTCATAGTCGGCGGGGCAATGCGACTGGACCACCTTGGCGACCTCCGCGACCAGCGCATGGCGCCGCTCGGTGGCGGTGGCGTGGTACCATTTGCCGATGGTGGTGGCCTCGGAGAGCTTGAGCGGACGGGCGGGGCGGGCGCCATTGAGGCCGGCCGCATCGTTGGCCGTGATCCAGTCGCGGATCTTTTTTGCGGCGTCGTGGTAACTGAGGCCGGCGGTGATCGCCTCAAAAAGCTCGTCGCGCTGGATGGGCGTGAGCCGGGCGGCAAAACTGTTGGAACGGATGGTCTTCTTTGTAAGCATGTGAGCAGGAGGGTACGGGTGGTGGGTGATGCGGCGGTGTGCCGCGGGGATGCGCGCAGTCGTCCCGAGTCCTCCTCCGGGCGCAGTCAGCGAAAAGCCGACCGGCTGAGAGCGAGGGCCGGATGATCCGGGCCGGGTAACGCTGCAACACGCATATTATACCGGATCGTGGGGCCGGTGGGAAGCGGATTGCGTGGAATAGGCGGGGTAGCCGCGGGCGCCCGGCCACCGGCCGGGCCTACAGGCTAGCAGCCTAACGCTCGAAGTTCCGAGCAGGACGGATGTCTTTGGCTCAGCGACCGCCTCAACTACAAATTTAGATCCCATTCATGCTCCCTGCTGCCTGAGCGCGTATCAGTATAAGAACCGGAAAAATTCTATTGACTGTGGGGTTTATGTGGGTTTTACCCGTATTAGCTCATGCCGGTAGTCGGTATGAAAAAACCCAATGTGGCTAAATTCTCGCATAAATTTTCAGCAACAGACGACCTGTCTGTGGATGGAGATATGATGCACGCGGCGAAAATTTTTCCCGTTCGCCGTGATATTAGAAGTCGAATGAGAATTTAGTACGAACCTACGAAACGTTGTCAGACAGGGGCATTCCTACGGATGCTCTTCCACCCATAAACCAAACTCTTCAATGTCAGGAGAAGTGCTCAAAGGTTGCTCGCATCACCATGAACTCGTGCACCAATACCAATGAGCCCCCGACTTCTTCTCTGCGACCGCGAAGCGTAGCACACTAAGAGACGCTGAACTCCATGTTCACACCTACTAGCGCTATACGCTCTCGGTCTTTCCGTCTCGAAAGAAACGGAAGGACCGCAGATGCCAGCATCCAGCTCTAAACCGCAACCGGAGCGTCACAAAACGATCCAGGAACGATACCAGGAAGCGCAAGCGCGCTACAACCCGGTTCGTGCTGTGATCGACCGCCCGGACGTGCAGCCCAAAGGCAAGCTCCTGCTTGTACTGGCTTGTTCAACAATCGCCGGCATTGTGACTCTCGGAACCAGCAGGCCCGAGGCCACGGCACCCGTTGCCGCCCTCTTGGTCTGCCTCCTATACATTGCCATCCTCATCTACCGCCTCCCTGAGCCGCGACGCAAAGCCCGCCGTAGCCGAAACTGGACGCGCCCGTCTAAGCCTCGACCTAGACGCGCGGACAAAGACCAACTTCGAGACCCTCCGTGAACGCACAGGCACCGGTAGTCTCACCGATCTGATCAAAAAATCGGTCGCCTTGTACGACGTGGCCACTGAGCACAGCGCTTCTGGTGGTTCGATCATCTTTCGTCATTCGGACGGACGTGAAGAGCGATTGCTGCTGCTGTAATCGACAGGCAGCAGCCTTCATCGTCTGCTTCTTACGGCTCAAAATATCTTGGCTCGTATCGCGGCTCGAAAGGACGTTCGCCAGCTAACGCGGTGTCCTTCCCTTCCATTGGAAACCACACGGAAAGGTTTTGCCCCACGGATTTTGGTGCGAGGAGTTGAATGACGTTGTGTAAAAAATACCCGACAGCTTTGCCCTCGAGTCGATTATAGCCTCGCCAGATGCCGAGGTTGCATTGCGTGTTCGTCGGGTCAGCGATCGACCAACGGATGAAATCGCGTTCACCTAAACAAACCAGATTTGTGACGAGAGCTGAATCGCCGTTCGCTGCGGTTGCTAAGGAATCTAACGCTTCAGTCATTGAGAAAGTTGCATTGTACGCGAACAGGCCGAAAAACTTATCGTTTATTTTCTTTCGATTGGCGATGCGTGCATTTCGAGTCATCTTCTTAAGGGCCTTATGCAAGGCCTTTGAAGAACTGATATTCGATTTCACCTCAATTATGCCCAAGACTGCATCCGGTGTTACGAATACAAGATCGCCGTCGCGAAAAAGCACTGGAGCATCGGCCGAATAGATAAGAACGTCTATCTGCCCGGAGTTCCCGTTGGCTGAAACGATAAATCCACGTCCGACTTCAATCGATCTGGGTAAATGTCGTCGAAGCATTGATCGTAGTACACTTTCCTTCCATTCGCCATCGGTCAGCCAGTGAGCTCCTGCAATGAAATTGCGAACGCGATTTTCTAGACTATGCAGCTCGGCGCTTAAAGCCTGAAAATATTGACTGGTATC
Organism: Verrucomicrobiota bacterium; assembly: GCA_018239845.1. Lineage (GTDB taxonomy): Bacteria > Verrucomicrobiota > Verrucomicrobiia > Opitutales > Opitutaceae > CAIRCN01. The sequence goes on along the minus strand of JAFEGO010000066.1, from coordinate 134 downwards.
CATATTTTTACGTTTCTTTAGACGTTTCATAGAGGCGGGCCATCTGAATCTTGAAGATAAGTTTTAGCAATTGTAAGTACGATTTTATCGCTGCATACTTAGTTTATTCAGTCCCGATGACGCGGACCGAGCGC
>JAFEGO010000065.1 GCA_018239845.1 Verrucomicrobiota bacterium | reverse complement strand
CTCAGCGATTCAAACCAGATGTTATCTGGTGCTTATGTCTTTGGGACGTTTCTCTTGCGGCTGCATTGCTTGGCTATCTTTTGGGTATTCCCGTGGTGACGAGCGTGTGCGGGAGCGACTTCTATGGGCATAAAGGAAAAATATTGAGCCGAATTCGTATGAAAATTACGTGTGAGTTGTCTCAGTTAGTAGCTACCACGAGCGTTAAATTTCGGGAAGATGTCGGAAATGCGTTGCAAATTAAAGAGAAGAAACAGATGACAAAGCATTGGGGAATAAAAGATAATATTTTTAATCTATCAAAACGCCCAACGGCAACACAGGGAATTAAAAAGGAATTACATATTGATCTTGGAAGAATACTAAGGGATATAAGTTTTTACAAAGAAACGCTCTGTGCGCTAGCCAAACTTAAAAACAGTGGCGTTTGCTTTAAAGCTACGGCATTAATGGCCGGCGTTCAAGATTATGTCGTTGAGGATTTTAAAAATATAGTCCAAGAGCTGGATCTTAGTGATTCTGTAGCGGTCTGGCCTGTGATTCGAGACGAAGTAGGGCTCGCGGCATATTTTGGCAGCTGCGATATAGCTCTCAATATGATTCAACGCGATCAACTGGGCTCAAGTCTACTAGAAGCGCTTGCCTGTGGTGCCTGCCTGATCTCTACGGCACTTCCGCAATATATGGAGCTTTCAAGCTGTGGGATTCAGTATCTTTGTGTGCCGATAAAACCATCGGCCGACGATATTTTTAAGGCAATTACTTATGCTCGATCATCAAATCTAATGTCCGTTGCTGTGCAAAATAAAAATTTTATGCTCGTGCGACGCCACTACTCATTTGAGAGTAATACACAAACTATGTTCCAAGCTTTTAGGAGCGTCGCAGGTTCGAAAAATCTAATTTTAAAAGCGTTATGATGCTAGTTTATGCAATTATCTTGGGGTTCGTCGTATTCATTGCGGTTGTGGCTGCCGCCTGGAAGCGTCCATTGTTAACTTTTGCTTTATTTGAGGTATTCCTTGTAACAATCGGCCTGTTTGGCCGTGTCATAGCTCCGATTCCATTTGTAAACCTTTTAAAGGATTTAATCTTGGTAGCTTATTTGATAGGAGCTGGGGTTGGCGCTTACGTACGTGGAAGGAGGTTGTCTAACCTTACTCTTTTGATTTTGGCGAGCCTTTGCTGCGTTGCTGCGATAGCTGCGAGTCTATTCACTCATGAATGGCTGCGAGCACTCTCGTCATTGCGATTTTATATCGTTTACCCGATGCTCATATTTGCTGGCATGCTAGTCTGGGATTCACGAAATCACATTTATGTTCGGCGGTTCTTTATATTTAATATGTTACTGTTTATGTCGGTTAGTGCCTTTGGTATTGTGGATTATATGATGGGCAATTCACTTTCGGAGGCGATAACCGCAGATGCGGATAGAGACATACTGTCAAGGGCTGTGGCTCGATCAGGAATTACCGAAAATGCGGTAGTATCTACTTTGGGTAATCGACCTAATATGGGGAGCTTTGCATGTTTGGGCGTAATACTAGCATTAGCCATGCGTGGAAAGATATCCGGAAAAATGCGTTGGTTGCCGTGGGCGTCTGTGATGGTATGCCTTGCAGCGCTGCTCTTCACATTCAGTCGCACCGCTTATGTAGCTGTCGCGATCGGTGTAGCGGTCTTGGTTTGGAGCACTCGCCAGAAGATTCTGCATTTTGTTGTGGTTTTAGCGATAGGGGCGGTGGTGGGAATAACTGCGGCTGAGGTATCTGGTCGCAGTTTGATTTCGGCCTTTGACACTATGGATTCCACTCTTTCGGGACGTGTCGGGATTTGGAGCGCTATTATGGATCAATTTATGGCTGATCCCTTCGGAAGCGGTCTTGGGGTGTTTGGTAATGACTTAAACGTAGTATATGATGTTGCTCGGCAAAATCAAGGGGCCGGTGCTGTGGACAGTTCCTATTTGCTCGTGCTTTTCGAGCAGGGGGCGCAAGGATTTACTGTATTTATTGCGTTTGTTTCATATACATGCTTCTTTCTATTTAGAGCATCGCGTCAAATAACCAGTTTTGATCGTGATTTGCTGCTAAGTGTTGCGCTTGCTTGGGCTGCGGCGATGGCAGCCATGGCGTTTAGTACAGATATGTTCCATATCGTTTACACTGTGGTGCCGTTCTACTGGCTATTGGGCGCTGCAATGGAGTCCGCTAATTGGTCCTTCGGGCGAAAGGCATGAATTTGAAAGCGGAGCTTAAATCGTATGGAGCTAAATTGCTTGAGGCGACGGCTCCACTTTGGTTGCCGAAAAATGTGGCTGTCATACTAATGTATCATAATGTCGGAGATACATTAAATGATCGTAATACGATTACTAGGCGAGGTTTTGCTGACCAACTGCAATGTTTGCTCCGTTTGGGTTTCCGATGCTTGCCAGCGACTTCACTCGTTGAGCAAGTTCGTACAAATTCCCTAGCGTTCGGACGAGTGTTTGCTATTACATTCGATGATGGTAGATCGGGGGTAATCTCCGATGCGCTTCCCGTCTTGAGGGAATTCAAACTTGAATCGACTCTATTTGTTGTAAATCAATTCACAGACGGTCGTACTAGGTGGTTCTCATACAACAAAGTTCCTCCTTCCTGGATTTCAGAATCAGAATCTCTCGCGACTAAGGGATTCTCGCTTGAATACGCTGATCGCGAGATGTTGTTGAACTGGCTTGAAAATAATCAAGCCATTGGGGGTCATAGCGTTAATCATCTTCACTTAGCAACATTACCAGATGATATTCTTGAGGCTGAAGTGTATGGATGCGCTAAGTATTTGGAGCAGCAGTATGGATGTAAACAATGTGGCTTTGCATTTCCATACGGAGAGTACAACGGACGTGTGGTTGATCATGTAAAAAAATATTTTACCTACGCGGTTTCCGTTGAGCAATCTACTGTAACCGCAGTCCGCAACCATCATGGGGCTGTTTTTGTGTTCCCTCGAATCGATCCGGGTCGTTCCGTTTATGAGATGTTATACAGAATTCGTCGACTCGTTAGCTGGAATAGGGCAAAATCAACCGTCTAGGCGTTCTAGCCTATAATGTTCCGGATAATTTGCAAATACACCTGGTTGAATTTACATGAAAGTAATTTTTCCGATTGAAAATTCGACTATGATGGGTGGAGCCCAGCACTCTACGCTGGCTCTTATTGATGCTTTTAGAAAAAGGGGGCATGACGTTGTCACAATTCTACCCTTAAAGGGTGGGATGCATGACGAACTGAAATTGAATAAAATCCAAGTGGGTAATGGTTCGCGTTGGCGTTTTTCAAGTAAAAGCCTCCTGGGTTCAATCGTAGATTGTATGAAGGTATCAATGGCAATTAGAAGGGCGATAGCATCCCCGAAGGATACTATCCTTTATGCTAATGGAATAGTGGCTTTTCTGTACTCCTGGCTTGGTAGTCGATTTCTTGGATCTCCTGTCCGCATTGTTTTTCATGAGCGCGGCTTTGCTTGTTATCCTTTATTGCTGCTTAGATTGACAAAGTTTATAGTTAATAATAAATCTGCTATACTTATAACTACCAGCGAAGGCGCTGCAAAAAAATGGATAGATGTTGGGGTTGAATCTAGTCGTATACGGGTTGTCTATAATGGTATTAACCCGCAAGCGTTTTTACCTAAGACGAAATGCGAATCGGATCAAATTGTTGTCGGCATGGTGGCTCGATTCAGTCGCAATAAAGGGCATGCAGATTTTATTCAATCGGCGAAATTGCTCTTATCTACCAGAAAAAGATGCACATTTTTAATTGTCGGTGATGTAGGCGTTGCTGAAGATGATATAAAGTATAAATATGAAATTTATGACATGGCGCATAAGCTTGGAATTTCGGATCATGTGATATTTGTTGGTGGTGTAACCTATTCTAATATGGCGGATTCATACGAAAAAATGGACATTTTCGTTAATCCTGCTCCGTTAGAGCCATTTGGCCGTTCGATCGTGGAGGCAATGATGTGCGGCTTGCCGGTGGTTGCTACAGCTGCGGGTGGCCCGTTGGAGATTGTAAAAGAGGGTGTTACAGGCTTTCTTGTGCCTCCAAGTGATCCTGGTGCGCTCATGCAAAAGCTAACCATTCTTGTCGCTGACGAATCTTTAAGGTTAGATATGGGTAGGCGCGGGCGGGAGCGTGGATTAGCTTTATTTAACGAGGAGAACTGTGTGTCGCAAGCTGTCCAAGTGTGTTTGGAACCGCTTTAAATGATGTAATGATGAGCCAACGGAAACATACGGAATGTATTCGGAAGGTAGTGGTTTGGATGAACCAGCCTTCCCATTATCAGACTGTTTTTTTTCGTGAACTGGTTCGGCAACGCATCGATCTTCACGTATACTACGCTACTGGCTTGCCAGCGGATCGTCGTGGACTTGGCTGGTCAGAACCAGCGCAGGAGGCTTATCCTCAAAAAGTACTAAATAGCAAAAGTGAGGCGTTATGTTTGGCGTGGCGGCACCGGAATGCAGTGCATCTCGTAAATGGGATGTGGAGTGTTCCGGTATTTTTTTTAATCTCAAGTGCCCTATTGTTTATGGGTTCGGACTTATATTTTCATTCAGAGCCGCCCCAATCAGTCCGATTTAAATTATTAAAGCGCGCATGGGTGCGAATGGCTTTTTATCGTGCGCGTGGACTCTTTGCAATTGGTCGCCGAGCCGCGGATTTTTATGGCCAAATGGGAGTACCATCAGATCGAATTTTTCCGTTTATGTATTTTAACCGTGCTCCGGCGATACGACCTCGTCCGGTGGGCGTTGGATTTACGATAATCTATGTTGGCCAGCTTATTGCTCGGAAGCGTGTTTTAGATTTGATCCATGCTGTGGCCAAGATGAGTCGAGCTGTGTCGAACACACGGCTATTGATAGTCGGTTCTGGACCGCAGCGCGTTGAACTTGAGGAGGCTGTATGCGCACTTGGGCTTCGGACGATCACTGAGTTTCGGGGGGCATTACCACCTGATGACGTACATATCGCAATATGTAACGCAGATGTTTTAGTGTTGCCTTCAGTTTTTGATGGCTGGGGGGTTGTTGTAAATGAGGCATTGCAGATGGGTGTGCCGGCGATCTGTTCTGACGGATGTGGGGCAGCGGAACTAATTGAAGATCATCCAAAGTGGGGATGCGTATATCCAGTTGGTGACATTTCGCAACTTGCTGCTGCATTGCATGAAGTGGCTCTCAATCGTGAGAAATTTACACCTGATATTCGTGATGTGGAGAAGACTATTGGCCCAGAAGCAATGACGACTCAATTCTTGCGAACGGTCTTCGCTAGTTAACATGGATCGCAGATCTATTCTATGCTTACCGACAGTTCTACAAGCGTGCAATGCAGCATGGCTTCTGGTTTCTGTCGCCAAGCCGATCAAATCGGCAATATTTTGTGGAAGCTTTTCAGGTATTTTCGATCATTGTAGGAATGATCGAAATGTTTTAAGGACATCGGTAGAGCCGGATAAAACATGAAGATCCTCCATCTAGTTTATGAATGTCTGCCCGGCGCCTACCGGGGAGGAGTGCAAAAAATGGTGGCCGAGCTGGCTCTCGCGCAGGGTTGCCGGGGTGATGAGGTCGAGATATGGGCGATTGGCGACGGGCCTGTCACCCAACTGGGGCCGCGGACGCTGCTACGCTATTTCCCCGGGCGTATCCGCTGGGGCTCGTCGGCCCTCCGGCAGGCGCTCCTTGCCGGGCACGCGCGGTTCGACTTGATTCACTCTCACAATACGTTTTTACCTTTGAACGTCGCGGCCGCCCAGGCGGCGCGGCGGGGCGCCGCCGTGTACTATCATGCGCATGGGGCGCTCGATCCGCAATTGCTGCGGGGTTGGGGGCCCAAGGAGGTCAAGAAGCGACTCTATGTTTCCGGCATGGAGCGGCGGAACTACGATGTGGCGCAGGGTATCTTCGGCTTGACTGAGGCGGAGTGCGCCCAGCTCCAGCTGGTGGGCGCCAAGGCGCCGATTTTCGAGGTGGGCAACGGGATCGTGCTGCAACCTCCCGCCGAGTCCCTGGCGGTGGCCAATTTCCGTCTCGTGCATCGTGTGCCGTACGGTGGGCAGGTGATCTTGTTTATCGGCCGCATCACCCACAAGAAAGGGTTGCACCACCTGATCGATGCGCTGCCGCGGATACGGGAGCGTTTTCCGGAGGCGTTGTTCGTGATCGGCGGCGATCGCGAGCAGGATGTGGAGTATGTCCGGGCGCTCGACCAGCAGATCAGCGCGCTGGGGCTGATCGATGCCATCCGTTGGGTCGGTTTTCTGGATGAAGTAGGGAAGCGGGCGGCCTTCGCCTCGTGCCGGCTGTTTGCCCACCCTTCCTACTCCGAGGGCATGGCCTTGGCGATTCTTGAGGCCATGGCGGCGGGATTGCCCACCGTTGTCACACCGGGCTGCTACATGTCGGCGGCCGTGCGGGCGGGGGTATTGACTGAATCGGCGCAGGATGCCGGGCGGCTGGCCGAGGCGATCACGGCGCTGTTTGCCAACCAGGAGGCTGCTGCGCGGCTCGGGGCCGCAGGACGAGAGTACGTCCAAAAATATCATACATGGGATGCGGTGGCCGGCCGGTTGGACCGGATCTACCGGAAGGAGCCGGAAGTGGCGCCTTTTATCGCAACGCCCGTGAGCTGATTTTCACGATGTGTGGCATTGTTGGTTTTGTTTCTCTGCGGGATAATCCCGCCTCCAGGCACCTGGCGGCGGCCAACAACCGCATCGCGCATCGCGGGCCCGACGACAGCGGGCTTTATCTGGATCCCAGGCAGCGCGCCGGTGTGGCTATGCGCAGACTCGCAATCCTCGACCTCTCGCCGGCCGGACACCAGCCGATGGTCTGGAGCGAGCCGGAGGGCGAGGTGGCAATCGTTTTCAACGGTGAGATTTACAACTACCGCGAGTTGCGCGCGGAGTGTGAGATCGCGGCACTGAAATTGCGGGGGGTGCCGATCGCTTGGCGGGGCACGTCGGACACCGAGGCGGTCTTGTGGGCCTATCTGCTTTGGGGCAAGGCCATGCTGCCCCTGCTTGACGGCATGTTTGCGATGGGCATCTGGGACGGGCGTTCGGGCCGCATGCTGCTGGCCCGCGACCGCTTTGGCGTGAAGCCGCTGTACTGGGCGGCAAACCGCCGCGTGTTTGGCTTTGCGAGCGAGATCAAGGCACTGCTCGAGTTGGATGACTTTGGCCGCGAACTCGACCCGATTGCCATCGGGCAGTATGTCTCGTTTCTCTATACGCCGGGTCAGCGCACCATGCTGCGGTCCGTGCGCAAACTGGAGCCGGGGCTGGCGGTGGAAGTCACGCCCGGAGGGATGGAGGCGCCGTGGCGTTTTACCCGTGCGCTGGAATTCGGTCCGCCGGATCGCGCACTGACGGAGGAGACGGCGGCGGACAAGCTGCGGCATCTGCTCAAGACGGCTGTGCACCGTCAGATGGTGGCCGATGTGCCAGTCGGGGCATTTCTCTCCGGCGGGCTCGATTCGAGTTCGATCGTGGCGTTTGCCCGCACGCATACCAATGGCTCTCGGCTGAGGTGCTTCACGTTTGGACGCAAGGGCGTGCCGGAGGGGCAGGAAGGTTATGTGGCCGACCTGCCTTATGCGGAGCGGGTGGCCCAGCATCTCGGCGTGGATCTGCACACGATTTGGGTCGGTCCGGAGATGGCGGAGCGGTTTGCCTGGATGGTGGCTCAGCTCGACGAGCCGCAGGCCGATCCGGCTTCGCTCAACGCGTTTTACATCTGTCAGGCAGCCCGGGAGCAGGGGGTGAAGGTATTGCTGTCGGGCGCGGGAGGTGATGACATCCTGTCGGGCTACCGCCGGCACTACGCGCTGATGAGCGAGCCCTACTGGAGCTGGCTGCCCGATGTGGTGCGGGGCGGGTTGCGCATGATGAGCGGCGCCCTGCACCGCAAAAACCCGTTCGCCCGCCGCCTGGCGAAGGCCCTGCAATATGCGGACTGGCCTCAGGGAGACCGGCTGATCAGCTATTTCCTCTGGTTGCACCCGGACCTGACGGCCGGCCTGCTGGCGCCGGATTTCATGGCGGGCGCGCGCACGGACAACCTTCTGGCCCCGATGCGCGCCGCCGTCGCCGAGCTGCCGCCGGGCACGCATCCGCTCAACCGCATGCTTAATCTGGATACAAGATTTTTCCTGGCGGATCACAATCTCAACTACACCGACAAGATGAGCATGGCGGCGGGCCTCGAGGTGCGGGTGCCGCTGCTCGACCCGGAGCTGGTGAACTTCACCACGACCCTGCCGGTCGATTTCAAGCAGCGGGGGCGCACGGGAAAGTGGATTTTCAAGAAAGCCATGGAGCCGCTGCTCCCCGCCGATGTGATTTACCGGCCCAAGACAGGCTTCGGCGTCCCGCTGCGCCGGTGGCTGCAGCATGAGCTGCGCACGCAGGTGGACGATACGTTATCCGATGCTGTCTTGCGGCGACGCGGTATCTTCGATCCCGAGGGGGTGCGGCGTCTCATCAAACTCGACCGCGAGGGAGCGGTGGATGCCACGTACCCGATCTTCGCCCTGATGTGCATCGAGACCTGGTGCCGCACTTACGTGGACGCGGGGATCCCCGGGGGACGGGAAACGGTTTTTGCATGAAGCGGACCGCAGGCGTCCTTATTGCGGGGTTGATTGGCTTGGTTTTGTTCAGGGCTGTGCTCGTCATGGCCGAACCGGAGAAGCGCATCAACAACACGGACGAGCTGCAGATGGTGCTGGCGACGGCAGACCGCTTTTTGGGCGTGCCCTACGTGCATTCGGCGTGGCCGGGTGGGCCGCTGCAATTCGCGATGCTGCCGGTTATGGGTGCCGACATGGCCCTGCACCGGCAGGGTCAGCCGGTGCCCGATGCGGTGGCGAAATATCTTTCCGAGCTCTACCGGAGTCCTTGGCGGATGCTGAGGGCTCAACAATTGATGGTCGTGCTCTGGGGTGGGGCAGGTCTGGCGTTTTTCGGCTGGGCGCTTTTCCGGGCGACCGGCCGGGTGGAACTGGCGGCCTACTCCAGCCTCATCGTGGCGGCGGCCCCGGTGTTCTGGTCTTACTGGGGTACGGGCGTGGCGGACGTAGTGTCGTTCACCTTCGCGGCCCTCGCCTGTCTGGTGGCCTTGCGACGTGGTGATGACGACTGGCGATGGGGCTGGGTCGGCTTGTGGTTTGGCCTGGCTGTTGCCTCCAAACTGACCATCGCGCTCATGGCGCCTTTTCTGATCGGACTGTATTTTTCGCGCGATAACAGGGTGTCGCATCGTGCTGGCGGAAAGCTCGTGCTGGCTGGCGCTGTCGGTTTTTTCCTCGCCTGTCCCTATGCGTGGATCGAGCCGCTGCGCTTCGTGAAGACCGTGCTGGGCAACGCTGCGCGGCCGGGCGTGCCGCTGGGGTGGAGCGGAGCGCTCGGGCTTATCGGCACGCATCTGGGCTGGCCGGCGCTGGTGCTGGGTGCCGTGGGTGCGCTGACCCTGTGGCAGCAACCGCGGCGGGCCGCGCTGATCGGCGCCGGCCTGTCGGTCGTCCTCGCTGGTTTGGTTTTTTCCCGGGCGGGAGTCGTCTATGACCGCTATGTGCTGCCGCTCATCCTGCCGCTGGCTTTCCTCGCCGTGCACGGGTTAATAAAAATATCCGGGGTCGTCACGCACTGGCGGCCGGCCTGGCGGGGCGGGGTGCTGACCGGTTTGGCGGTGGCGGCGACGCTCGCGTGCGGTGCGGGCCAGATCCGCGCGGAGCGGCGGCACTTTACTGAGCGGCGCGAGCGGACCGAGGCGACCCTTGACCGGGTGTTGCAGGATGCGGATGCGCAGTTGGTGGCGGTGCAGTTCAGCCCTTACATGCTGGCCCGGTTTGGCGGGCAGTGTTCGCGGGAGGATCTCCTCCGTCTGGCTGACGGGGTGTCGCAGACTCCGACCGATGTGATGGCCTCGCATCCGGGCGCGCTGATCAGTTCACGGGCGCTGGAGGTCCTGGGGCCGAATTTCAATGCCTGGGAGCAAACGCTGGCTGCCCGCTACCGTGCGATGGCCGCCTACGCGGGCGGGCGCAAGCGGGAGATATTGTTCTGGGGTCCGCCAGCCTTGGTGCGCCGCTTCGGCCTGTTGACGCCGGAGCAGGCGCGGGCGGCCGTGCGCGGGCGCAAGGATGCGATTTTTATCGGCTGGGGCACACAGATCGCCGGCGACGCGGATGAGGAAGTTGACCAGGCTGCATTGCTGGTGGAGCACGGAGGCGCATTGTGAATGTAAAAATACGGCGGATTTGCGGCGGGGCGCATAATTTTGCTGCGCGCCGTGGCGAATGTGAGGTTTATCTTCCAACATGAGACAGATTCTCCAGCAGCTGCGCACGGGTGAAACCGTGCTGGCCGAAGTGCCGGCTCCGGTCGTCGAGCCGGGGCACGTGCTTATCCGCACGCGCGTATCGCTCGTGTCGCAGGGCACGGAGAAAATGCTCGTGCAGTTCGGCAAGGCGAGCCTGCTCCAAAAGGCCCGGTCCCAGCCGGACAAGGTCCGGCAGGTGCTGCAGAAGATCCGGAGCGACGGCCTTGTGCCGACGCTCGAAGCGGTTTTCCGCCGGCTCGATGAGCCGCTGCCTCTCGGCTACTGCAATGCCGGTGAGGTCATCGGTGTCGGTGCGGGCGTCACAGGTTTTGCGGTGGGCGACCGCGTGGCGTCCAATGGGCCGCACGCCGAGATCGTTTCGGTGCCCGTCAACCTCTGTGCGAAGATCCCCGCCGGGGTCAGCGACGAAGAGGCGGCGTTCACGGTGGCCGGTGCGATCGCGTTGCAGGGCATCCGTCTGATCGCCCCGACGCTCGGTGAGACGGTGGCGGTGGTGGGCCTGGGCTTGCTGGGTCAGCTGGCCGTGCAACTGCTGCGCGCCAACGGTTGCCGGGTGATCGGCTACGATTTTGACGGGGAAAAGGTCGCGCTGGCGAAGCGCTTTGGCGCCGACGGCCTTTGCGTGGCCGGTGAGGCGGACCCGGTTAAGCATGCGCTGGCCGCGACCAACGGCCTTGGCGTCGATGCGGTGCTGATCACCGCCTCCACGAGCTCCAGCGCCGTGATGGCGCAGAGCGCGCGCATGAGCCGCAAGCGCGGCCGCGTCGTGCTGGTCGGCGTGGTCGGCCTCGAGCTCAGCCGCGCGGATTTCTATGAGAAGGAGCTGAGCTTCCAGGTCTCGTGCTCCTACGGCCCCGGCCGCTACGAGGATACGTATGAGGAACGCGGATATGATTATCCCGCGGCCTTCGTGCGCTGGACAGAGAACCGCAACTTCGAGGCCATCCTCGCGACGATGGCCGCCGGCGGCCTCGACGTGAAGCCGCTCATCACGCGCCGCGTGCCGCTCGAGCAGCTCGAAACCATCTATGGCAACCTCGGGGCCTCCGGCCTGGCTTCGCTGCTGACTTACGGGCCCGCGCCGGACCAGTCGCATACACTCACGCTGGCCGCACGCACGATAGCGCCGGGTACGGGCGCGCTCGCCGTGGTGGGCACGGGTAACTTCACCAAGATGACCCTGCTACCGGCCCTGCAGGCCGCCGGGGCGACCGTGAAGTACCTCGCCAGCGCGAGCGGAGTTTCATCGACCCATCTTGCGCGCAAGTACGCCATCGCACACAGCACGACGGACTATGCGGCGGTCCTTGCCGATCCCGAGGTGCGCGGTGTGGTGCTGGCGACGCGGCACAATCTCCACGCGGCGCAGGCCGCGGCGGCGGTGCGGGCCGGCAAGCATGTGCTGGTCGAAAAACCGCTCTGCCTGACACCGGAGGAATTGCACGAGATCGAGGCGGCGCTCGCGGCGTCGCCGGCCGCCACGCTCACGGTGGGCTTCAACCGCCGCTGGTCGCCACACGTGCAGCAGATCCGCAAGCTGCTGGGCCCGGCGCCCGGCGCGCTCTCGCTCGTCGCCACGATGAATGCCGGCGCGATTCCTCTGAAACATTGGGTACACGATCCGGCGAGTGGTGGCGGCCGGCTGGTCGGCGAGGCGTGCCACTTTATCGACCTGGCAGTTTATGTGACCGGCAGTCTCGTGACCGAGGTCTGCGCGACGGTCCTCGGCGGCGGCGGCGCGCCGGCCGGCGACACGGCGTCGATTCTTTTGCGCCACGCCAACGGCTCGACCTCCGTGGTGAATTACTTCGCCAACGGCCACCGTGCCCATCCCAAGGAAAAGCTCGAGGTCTTCTCGCAGGACCGCGTGCTCGTGCTGGATGACTTCCGGGTGACGACGGGCCACGGCTTCAGGCAGTTCTCCCGCCTCAAGACCCGCCAGGACAAGGGCCACGCGGCACAGTTTGCCGAATTCGCCCGCCGGATACGTGAAGGCGGCCCGGCGCTGATCCCGTGGGCCGAGGTCGCCAACGTTGCCCGCGCGACCCTGGCCATCGATGCCTCGCTGCGCCGCAACGCCTGGGTGCGGCCCGAAGAATTAACCTCCTCTCCCGCATGACGAAGAAAACCGTGGCCCTCGTGGTCGGTACCCGGCCGGAAGTGATCAAGATGGCGCCTGTCTGGTTCGCGCTGCGCGACAGCGCGGTCCTCGAGCCTTTTTTGATCTCGACCGGCCAGCACCGCGAGATGCTCGCGCAAGCCTTCGGGGTCTTCGGCCTCAAGGCCGACGCCGACCTCGGTCTCATGCAGCCGGGCCAGACCTTGCCCGACCTGACGGCGCGGGTGATCACAAGCATGACAGCCACGCTCCGTGCGCACCGGCCTGCGGCGGTCCTCGTTCAAGGCGATACTACCACCGTACTGGGCTCGACGCTCGCCGCGTTTTACGAGCGCGTGCCGGTGGGGCACGTCGAGGCGGGGCTGCGGACCTACGACTTTGACGCGCCCTGGCCGGAGGAAATGAACCGCCGCCTGACCGATCCGATTTCGCGCTGGTGCTTCGCGCCGACGGAGTGGAGTGCGGAGAACCTGAGAAAAGAACAGGTTCCCGGTGCCATCCACGTGACGGGCAACACCGTGGTCGACGCCCTGCTGTGGGTGCGGGCCAAGTTGCAGCGCGCCAATGTTTCCGCCGAGGCCGTGGCGCAGCGGTGCGTGGTCCCGGCGACCTTCACCCGCGATTTCCTGCAGACGCCGGGCCGGCGCTTCGTGCTGATCACGGGTCACCGCCGCGAGTCGTTCGGGCAGGGCTTTGAAAACATCTGCCACTCGATCGCGGAGCTCGCCAAGCGCTACCCCGATCTCGGTTTGCTTTATCCGGTGCACCTCAATCCCAACGTGCAGGAACCGGTGCGGCGCATCCTGGGCGACAACCCGCGCGTGGCGCTGATCCCGCCTGTAGGCTACGAGGATTTCATCTGGCTTATGGACCGCTGCCACTTCGTGCTCAGCGACTCCGGCGGCGTGCAGGAAGAGGCGCCCAGCCTCGGCAAGCCCGTGCTTGTGATGCGCAGCACCACCGAGCGCCCCGAGGGTGTCACGGCCGGCACGTGCAGCCTCGTGGGTACCGATCCCGCGGTCATCTTGCGCGAGGCGGCCAAGCTGCTGGACGACCCGGCGGACTACCGCCGCCGCTCCGCCCTGCGCAATCCGTACGGCGATGGCTCGGCTTCCCGTCGCATCGTTGAAACCCTCGAGTGGGCCCTGGCCGCCAACTGATCCTCTCCCTTTATGAAGTACGACGTCTGTGTCATCGGTCTCGGCTATATCGGTCTGCCCACGGCCTCCATTTTCGCCACGCGCGGGCTGAAGGTCTTCGGCGTCGATGTGCGGCCCGATGTTGTGGAAATTATCAATGCCGGCGGGCTTCATTTCCACGAGCCTGACCTCGACGTGCTCGTGCGCGCCGCGGTGCAGAGCGGCAATCTCCGCGCCGGCACCGGCCCGCAGCCGGCCGACACCTTTATCCTCGCGGTGCCCACGCCCTTCAGCGTCGGACCCAAGGGCGAAAAGATCCCCGACCTTTCCTACGTCGAGCAGGCGGCGCGCGGCATCGCCCCGCACGTCGCGGCGGGCAATCTCGTCATCCTCGAGTCCACGAGCCCGGTGGGCACGACGGAGCTGATGCGCGACTGGCTGACCGACGAGCGGAAGAAGCGCGGCCTGCCGGCCGTCGAGTGCCTCTACGCGCATTGCCCCGAGCGGGTGTTGCCCGGCAACATGCTGAAGGAACTTGTCGCCAATGACCGTATCGCCGGTGGCCTTACGCCCGAGGCCGGCCGCGTGGCGAAGGAGCTCTACCAGCGTTTCTGCACCGGTGAGATCTTTGTGAGCGACGCGCGCACGGCTGAGATGGCCAAACTTACGGAAAACTCCTTCCGCGACGTGAACATCGCCTTCGCCAATGAGCTGTCCCTGATTTGCGAACGTCTGAACATCGACGTGTGGGAACTCATCAAGCTGGCCAACCGCCACCCGCGCGTGAAGATCCTCCAGCCCGGTCCCGGCGTCGGCGGCCACTGCATCGCGGTCGATCCGTGGTTCATCGTGCATTCGGCGCCCGAGGTGGCGCCGCTGATCCGCACCGCCCGCGAGGTCAACGACAGCAAGCCGCACCACATCGTGGCGCGTGTGAAGGCCGCCGCCGCAAAGCTTAAGGACCCCGTCATCGCGTGTCTCGGCCTCGCCTTCAAAGCCGACATCGATGACTTGCGCGAGAGCCCGGCGATGGAGATCACTGCGGAGATCGCGCATGGCAAGCTGGGCCGCGTGCTCGCGGTGGAGCCACACGTGAAGACGCTGCCGGCCTCGCTGGCCAAGCTGGGCAACGTCACCTTTGCCACCGCCGAGGATGCCGTGAAGCAAGCCGACATCATCGTGCTGCTTGTGAATCACCGCCCGTTCACCGCCATCGACCGCGCGCTCCTGCGCGACAAGGTCGTGATCGACACGCGCGGCTTCTGGCGCTGAGCGACGGATGCGTTCGCCCTTCCAATACCTCGCGTTGGTCCGCCATCTCGGGGTGGGGTGGATGGGTTTCCGCGTGCGCTACGCCCTGCGCCGCAAGTCGGGCGCCCTGCGCCGCGCGACGCCGGCGGTCGCGTGGGACGAAGTGCCCGCGACAGAGCTGCACCTTGGGAGCCGGGCTCTCCCCGTGTCGACGGAGATTTCCGGCACGGCGGTGCGCGAGGCCGATGCGCTGCTGCTCGGTCGTTTCCGGCTTTTTTCCCGCGGGGAAGTCACGGCGGGAAACCCGCCCGACTGGCACAGCAACCAGTTGACCGGCGAGCTGGCGCCAGCGGACCGCCATTGGAGCGAGCTCGGCGATTTTGCCTTTGGCGACATCAAGGGCATCTGGGAGCTGAGCCGGTTTTCGTGGGCCTATGCGCTCACGCGGGCGCACGCGCGGACGGGTGACGCGAAATACGCGGAGGCTTTCTGGCGGCTCTTCGCCGACTGGTGTGCGCGCAATCCGCCCAACCGTGGCGCGAACTGGATGTGCGGCCAGGAGGCGACCTTCCGCCTGATGGCGGTCGTGTTCGCCGCGGAAGGGCTCGGCGTGCCGCCGGCCCAGCGGGAATTGCTCGCGCGCTTCATCGTCGCGACGGGGCGCCGCATTGCCGCGAATCTCGACTACGCGCTCAGCCAGAAAAACAACCACGGCGTGAGCGAATGCGTCGGGTTGATCACGGCGGCGCTGCTGACGCCGGAGCACCCGGAGAGCACAGCGTGGCGTGCGCGCGGCCTGCGCGAACTCGCGGCGCAGGTGCACGAGCTGGTCTATCCCGACGGAGGATTTTCGCAGCACTCCCTCATCTATCACCGCGTGCTGCTGCACGACCTCGTGTGGGCGAAGGTGCGCCTGGAGCAGGTGGCGCAGCCCGTGCCCGCGTGGCTGCTCGCGGGCGGCCGGCGGGCCACGGATTTTCTGCTCACGCTGACTGACCGCGCGAGCGGCTGGGGTCCGCTCTACGGGCCCAACGACGGAGCGAATATCCTGCCGCTCGCCGCCGCCGAGTTTCTCGATCTGCGGCCGGCTGTGCAGCTGGCGGCGGCGGTCTTCCTGCAAAAGCTTCCGTTCGTGCCGGGTCCATGGGACGAGGCGGTGGCGTGGCTGGTGCCGGGCGGAAAAAATCTCCCGCGCGTGGCCGACACGGCGCCGGCCGCGGTGTGGCACGCGCGCGAGGCGGGCTGCTTCCAACTTACGACCGCGCACAGCCGGCTCTTTTTGCGCTGTCCGGTGGAATTCCGCCACCGGCCGAATCAGGCGGACATGCTGCACGTCGATATCTGGCACCGCGGCCGGCCCGTGGCCTTGGACGGCGGCTCGTATTCCTACAATTCCCGCGAGCGGTTCACGCAGCTCGGTGCCGCGGCGCAGCACAACGCGCTCACGATCGACGGCATCGAGCCGATGGCGAAGTTCAGCCGCTTCCTCTACCTGCCGTGGCCGCATGGCACGGCGACTGTCGAGGGCGCGGGCTGCACGGCCAGTCACGACGGCTACAAAAAGCTCGGCGTGCAATGGACGCGCGAAGTGAAAGCCGCAGGAGAAAATACCTTTATCGTCACGGATCGGGTCGCGGGCGCAGCCGGCCGTGTGCTGCGCTGGCACTGGCGGCTCGATGATCGCGCATGGGTCCTCGCGCCGGAAGGCGGCGCGGTGGTGGATCCGGCGAGTGGCATCCGCATCGCGTGGTCGGGCGGCGCGGAGGCGCCGCAGGTCCGGTTGATCCGGGCGGATGAGGCGACGGCCAGCGGCTGGTGGTCGCCGTATTACGGCGAGGTTACGCCAGCCTGTGCGTTGGTCATTGAGTTGCGCGCGACGGGTCCGGTTGAATGGCGCACGGAATTTCTGCTGCCCGCCGACCGATGAGAATCCTCTACTTCCACCAGCACTTCACGACGCCCGACGGCTCGGGCGGCACGCGCTCGTATGAGTTTGCCCGCGCGCTCGTCGCCCAGGGACATCAGGTGACGATGGTGTGCGGCAAGAACGACCGCGACGGCCTCAAGCTGCCCTTCGACCAGAACCGCGACTGGCACCGCGGCGACGTGGACGGCATCGACGTGATCGCACTGCCGCTCACGTACTCCAACCGCACCAGCATCCTCGGCCGGACGTGGCTGTTCGTGCGCTACGCGCTGCGCAGCAGCTGGCTCGCGCTCCGGGAGGACTACGACGTGCTGTTCGCGACCTCGACGCCGCTGACGGCGGCGGTGCCCGGCATCGTCATGAAGCTGCTCGGACGCAAACGGACCTTTGTCTTCGAGGTGCGCGACCTGTGGCCCGAGCTGCCGCGCGCGCTGGGCATGAAGAATCCCTTGCTGCTCGGCGGCATGAGCCTGCTCGAGTGGCTGGCCTACCGGACGGCCGACGCCTGCGTGGGGCTGGCCCCAGGTATCGGAGAAGGCATTACGCGACGCTCGCCGAAGGGACGGCGCGTGACGATGATCCCCAACGGCTGCGACCTGGAGATTTTCAAGCCCGGCCGCCGTGCGGACCTGGCGGTCGCCGGCGTGGGACCGGGGGACTTTGCGGCGCTGTTTGCCGGGGCGCACGGCACGGCTAACGGCCTCGACGCGCTGCTCAATGCGGCGGCTGAGCTGCAGCGCCGGGGACGGAGCGATATCAAGATCGTCCTGATCGGCGACGGCCGCGAGAAGGACCGTCTCGTGGCGCGCGCGCAGGCCGAGGGGTTGACGAACTGCCTTTTCCTCGCGCCGATCCGCAAGGGTGCGCTCGCGAAGATGACCGGTGCCTTTGACTGCGGCCTGATGATTTTGGCCGACGTGCCGGCGTTTTATCACGGGACCTCGCCGAACAAGTTTTTTGACTACATCTCGGCGGGCCTGCCGGTCGTGAACAACTACCCGGGCTGGCTTGCGGGGTTGATCACGGAGCACGGCTGCGGCCGGGTCGCGGTACCGGGCAATGCGGCCGCGCTGGCCGAGGCCCTCCTCGCGCTCGCGGACGACGCCTCGGCGCGCCGGGCGATGGGCGCGGCGTCGCGGCGCCTCGCGGAGGCCCGTTTTAGTCGCGATCAATTGGCAGGTGAGTTCGTGCGCTTCATCGAAGACGTCGCGCGGCCAGAAAGCGGTGGACAAGCGGGGTGAATCGCCCTGCATCGGAGGCTGCGAAGTCCACATGAAACAACTCGTCATCATCGGCGCCGGCGGACAGGGGCAGGATGTGCATTGGGCGGCCATGAACATCCATGCCCGCCAGCCGAGCTATACCTTCGCGGGTTTTTGCGATGACGCCGAGACGCTGCGCAGCGGGATTTATTGCGGGCTGCCCTTGCTGGGCTCCGTCGAGGCCGCGGCGGCGAAGCTTCAGGGCGACGTTTTTTTCATCTGCGCGGTGGGCGACAACCGCAACCGCGAGAAGCTCGTCACCCGCGCTGAGCAGCTCGGTTGGAAAGCCGAGACGATCATCGACCCCAGCGTGCCGATCGCACCGGGCGTGATCATCGGGGCGGGCACCTATGTCGGCGCGCTCGCCGTGCTGTCCTCGAAAGCCCGGATCGGCCGGCACGTGCTCGTCAACCAGGGCTGCTCTATCGGCCATGATTCCGTGTTGGGCGATTTTTCGCAGGTGTGTCCCGGCGGACGCATCTCCGGCGCAGCGGTGCTCGGCCATGGCGCCTTTGTGGGCTCGAATGGCGTGATCGCCCCGCGCATCGAGGTCGGTGCGTGGGCGCGGCTCGGCGCCAATGCCTTTGCGCTGCGTCCGGTGCCCGCGGGCAGCACGGCGGTGGGGAATCCGGCGAAGGTCGTCTTCGCGCGGCACTGAAAATGTTTTCCCGATGACCCGCCTCGAATTCAAAACGATCGTCGGCAAGATCATCGAGACCGATCCCGCCCGCCTCGCGGCGGACACGGAGCTACGCAAGCTGGGCGGCTTTGACTCGCTCAACATCCTCACGCTCATGATCGAACTGGACGAGCGTTTCGAAATCAGGCTCGAGCCGGAGGAGGTCGCCGCGCTGAAGGTCTATGGCGACCTGGAGCGGCTGATGGCGGCGCACGGCGCGCCCCTGACCGACTGACCCGGCCACCGTGAACGCCGCGATCACCGCCCTCCATTATTGCCTGCCGCCGGTGCGGCTGGAGCAGGAAGAGCTGGCCCGGCGCTTCGACCCGAAGCAGATCGCGGCCATCGCCAAAATGTCCGGCATCACCGGGCGGCGCATTGCCCCGCCGGGCGTGACAGCGTCGGACCTGGCCATGGTCGCCGCGCAGCGTCTGCTGGCGGCGCGGGGAATTGCCCCGGCCGAGATCGACCTGCTGGTCTTCGTCTCGCAGACCGGCGACCACCAGATTCCCGCGACGGCCTGCGTGCTCCACGGGCGGCTGGGCCTGGGGCCGCATTGCGCCGCCTTCGACCTCGGCCTCGGCTGCTCGGCCTATCCCTACGCGCTTTCGGTCGTGGATGGACTGATACAGTCCGGTGTGGCCAAAAAGGCCCTGCTGCTCAACGCCGACACGCTCTCGCACGTCATCGACCCGCGGGACCGCGGGCTGGTGCCGCTGCATGGGGACGCCGCGGTGGCGACGCTGCTGGAGCCGGCGACCGAGGCGGGCACGGGCCTGCTCGGCGTGCTGCTCGGCACCGATGGGACTGGCGCGCCCCATCTGATGATCCCCGTCTCCGGCGCGCGCAAACCCCGCTCGGCGGAGACCAAGCGCGACATCACCGATCCCTCGGGCAGCGTGCGCACAGACGAGCATCTGGCGATGAACGGCCCGGCGATCTTCCATTTCTCTGTGTACAAGATGCCCGACGTGATCCGCGAGGCGCTGGCCAAATTCCGCGTCACGCTGAATGAGGTGGACCTGATCATTTTCCACCAGGCCAACCGCACGATGCTCGAGCTGATCTACAAGGCGCTAGGCGTGCCGGAGGCGAAGCGCTTCTATTTCATGGAAAAAATCGGCAACACGAGCGGCGCGGCCACCCCGCTCGCGCTGGCCGAAGCCGTGCGGCAGGGGAAAATCCAGCCGGGCAGCCGCGTCCTGCTGGCGTCCTTTGGTGCGGGCCTGTCGTGGGGCGTGGCGCTGCTGCGCATGCCCGCCGCCGGCAGCGCGATCGTGGAGGCCGACGTGGAGTATCCCGCATGAGCGCGCCGACGCCGATCCCCCTGCTCGCACTGCACCACACCGGCCTGCTGGTGAAGGATGTGGCGCAGGCCGCGGCGCACTACATCGAGGTGCTGGGCTATCGCATCGAGTCGGAGCCGATCGACGATCCCGGGCAGACGGCGCGCGTGCAATTTCTCCGTCTGCCGGGCGCAACACACTGGCTGGAACTGGTCGCGCCGCTGGGACCGGAGAGCAAACTCGCGAACGCTCTGACCAAGGGCGGCGGACTGCACCACCTCTGCTATGAAGTCGCCGACATCGTCGCGGCCACCGCGCATTTTCGCGCCGCGGGCTGCATGGTCGTCAGCGAGCCGGTAGCGGCGGCGGCGTTTCCCGGCCGGCGTATCGCGTGGCTGATGGACCGCCAGCGTCTGCTCTTCGAGCTGCTCGAGGCGGGCCCGGGCCCGCTCGGGCTTTCCACCCTGCGCCCATGAACCCGGCCCATCATTTCCGCCTGCAGGCCATCTTCCGGGAAATCTTCGACCAGCCGGCGCTCGCGCTGACGCCGGAGCTCAGTCCGGCAACCCTGCCGGAGTGGGACTCGGTGGCGATGGTGCAGCTGGTGCTCGCGACGGAGCAGGCGTTTGGCGTGCGCTTCACCATGGACGAGGTGGCCGGCCTCAAAAGCGCGGGGGATTTTCTGACTCTGCTCGCCGCGAAAGCCCCATGAACGCCGCACTGCTGCAGGCCCTCGATGACCGCGCCCTCGCCGGCGTGATCGCCCATCTGCCCGCTGCGGTGCTCGATGACGTGCTGGCCCCGGTGGTGGCGCAACGCACCAGTCTCGACCTCGCAGTGGTCGGTGCGCTACTGGCCCGGTTGCCGGAGTTGACGAAGCGTGAGACATGGCTCGCCGCGAACTCGCCTTGGCGCGGCTCGCTGCCGGGCCGCTGGTTGCTCGCGCAGGCGTGGAGCGGCGACCGCAGCCGGTGGCCGGAGGCGCTCGAACTTTGGGCCGAGCTGATTGAGCAGAGCGGGCGGTACGCTGCGGATGCGCTCTACGAGCGCGCGCGGGTGCGGCGCGAGACGGGAGATCTCGCGGGCAGCGTGAGCGATTTGATTTCATGTGCGCAGCGCTGGCCCGACTACGCGCTGCTCAGTAAGACGGCGCGGTTGCTCGACCGGCTCGTGGCGAAAAGCGCGGCGGTGCCGGGCCGGAAGGTGCGCATCGGCATCGTTTCTTCCAGTACAACGGAGCTGATGCCGCCGCTGCTGCGGCTGCTCGCGGCGCGGGATGGCTTGGTCGCCGAGGTGTATGCGGCGCCCTTTAGCATGTACCGGCAGGAGCTGATGGACCCGGCCTCGGGGCTGCACCAATTCAAGCCCGACTTCATCGTCGTGGCCCTCCACTGGCGCGATGCGGGTCTCGAGCCGCTCGGCAACGCACCGGATGCGGCGGACCGCGTCTTCGGCGAGTTGGAGCAGCTTTGGGCGGCGGCGCAACGAACCTCTCCGTGCACGATCCTGCAGCATGCGTTTGATTTTCCCGCGCACGACTCGGCCGGTTTGCTTTCCGCGCGGGAGGCCGGCGGGCGCGCGCAGGTGCTGGCGGAGGTGAACCGGCGGCTTTTCCAAGCGAGGACACCGGGTGTGGTGATCGTGGATTGCCCGCGGCTCGCCACGCAGGCGGGAGCGGAGGCGTGGTCCGACGAGGCGCTGTGGCACGTGGCCAAGCAGCACCCGGCAGCTCCCTCGCTGCCGCTCTTGTTGGACCGCTATGTGCGCCTCATCGCGGCCCGCGTCGGGCTCGCGAAAAAAGTGCTCGTGCTCGACCTGGACAACACGCTCTGGAGCGGCGTGGTCGGCGAGGACGGGCCGCACGGCATCAAGGTCGGCCCGCCCACCGCCATCGGCGAGGCGCACGCGGCCCTGCAACGCTACGCGCTCGAGCTGAAAAACCGCGGCGTGCTGCTCGCGGTCTGCTCGAAGAACAACGACGCCGATGCCCGCGAGCCGTTCCGCTCGACGCTCGGCATGGTGCTCAAGGAAGACGATTTCGCCCTCTTCGTCGCCAACTGGGAGGAGAAGCCCGCCAACCTGCGCGAGATCGCCCGGCGCCTGAACCTCGGGATCGACAGCCTCGTCTTCGTGGACGACAACCCGCTCGAGCGGGCCAAGGTGCGGCGCGAGCTGCCCGAGGTCGCGGTGGTGGAGCTGCCGGCGGACCCGGCGGGCTACATCGGCGCGATCGACCGTGGCGGCTACTTCGAGGCGCTCGCGCTTTCCGCGGAGGACCTCGCGCGCAACTCGGCTTACCAGGCCAACGCCAGCCGTGATGCGCTCAAGGCCGAGGCCGGCGACGTGCAGGGCTTTCTGCGGCGGCTCGACATGCGGATGCACCACGGGCCGTTCAACGACGCCGTGCAGGACCGCGTGGTGCAGCTGCTGAACAAGACCAACCAGTTCAACGTGACCACGCGGCGGCACGGGGCGGCCGAGGTATCAGCGCTGCGCGCTGACCCGGCGGCGTGGACGCAGTATTTCCGACTCGTCGATTGCTTCGGCGACAACGGCCTCATTGGCCTTTTGATCGCGCGGCCCGCCGAGACGGCGGATAGCTGGGAGATCGATACGCTCCTCATGAGCTGCCGCGTGCTCGGGCGGCAGGCGGAGGAGTTCATGATCGCCACGCTGCTGGCGGCGGCGCAGGAGCGGGGGATCGCGCGCGTGCGCGGCCGCTACCTGCCCACGGCGAAAAACGGCATGGTGGCCGACCTGTTTCCCCGGCTGGGTTTTGTCGAGGAGTCGCGGACGGCAGATGGCGCCGCGACGTTTGTGTGGGATGTGCGCGCGCGGGTGTTTCCCCCCGTGGCGTTTGTGCGCAGCGCGGGGGCGTGAGATAGTTTCTCCGTGCGCCGGGCGGGTGGAGCGTGCAGTGTGCGCGTTCCCCGCATGCAACGCTATCTCCGCGAAATCCGTCCCACGCTCACCCTGGCGGTGCCCATCATTGTCGGGCAGGTCAGCCAGATGCTCATGGGCGTGACCGACAGCGTGATGATCGGTCGCACGGGCACGGTGCCGCTCGCCGCGTCGTCGTTCGGCGGGAGTGTGTTCAGCGTGTTTTACGTGCTGAGCATCGGGCTGATGCTGCCCGTGGCGGTGTTTGTCTCGCGCGCCCGCGGGGCGGGGCGGCCGGAGGAAAGTGGCGAATACCTGCGGCACGGGCTCGCGCTGGCGCTGGGGTTCGGCGTGCTGGAGACCCTGCTGCTGTTCGCGCTGGGCACCCAGCTCGGGCACTTCGGCCAGCCGCCGGAGGTGCTGGCGATCGTGGGGCCGTTTTTCCTGCTGATCAGCGCGTCGCTGACGCCGGTGCTCGTGTACCTGGCGCTGCGGCAGTTTGCCGAGGCGATGGGCCGGCCGTGGATGCCGATGTTCGTGATGCTCGCCAGCGTGGCGCTCAATGTCGTGCTGAACTGGATCTTCATCTATGGGCACCTCGGCGCGCCGGCGCTGGGGTTCACCGGCGCAGGCGTGGCGACGCTGATCGCGCGCACCGTGGGCTCAGCGGTGATTTTCCTTTGGCTGCGCCGGGACCCGGCGTTTCACGCGGCGTGGCCCCGGCGCTGGCTGGCGCCGCTCTCCGGCGCCCACCTGCGCGAGATGCTGCACCTCGGCCTGCCCGCGGCGGGCATGCTGCTGTTTGAGAGCGGGGCGTTTGCGGCCTCGGCGGTTATGATGGGTTGGCTCGGGGCGGAGCCCCTGGCCGCGCATCAGATCGCGATCTCGTGCGTGTCCACGACGTTCATGTTTTCGCTCGGGCTGTCGATGGCGGCGAGCCTGCGTGTGAGTGCGGCGATGGGCGCGGGCGAGCACGCGCGGCTGCGGCCGATCGGGCTCGGCGCGCTGGCGCTCGGGCAGGGGCTGGCGGCGGTTTTCACCGTGGTGTATTTCGTAGCCGGGCACGTGATCGCGGGTTGGTTTGTGCCGGACGCGGCGGTGGTGACGCTCGCCGCGCAGCTGCTCGTGGTGGCTGCGCTGTTTCAATTTTTTGATGGCGGGCAGGTCATCATGGCGGCGGAGCTGCGCGGGTTGACGGATGCGAAGGTGCCGGCGCTGATCACGTTTGTGGCGTACTGGGTGATCGCCCTGCCGGCGGCCTACTTGGTGGGCGTGCGCGGCGGCTACGGCGGGGTGGGGATCTGGGGCGGGCTGGCCGTGGGGCTGGCGTTTGCCGCGGTGTTCCTGACGCTGCGGTTTGTGCGGCTCACGCGGGCCTGAACCACTTACGCAAGGAATCCGCGTCGCCCCGCGGGCGGCAAAGTGATTGGCTGCTGCCATGAAAACGACGCGTAAGGCGGCAGTTTTCGCGGGCGCCCTGCTGGCGGCCGCTTCGGCTTGGGGGCAGGCCAACACCGTCATCATCACCCGCACGGAGCAGTTCGTGCAGACCGGGCCCAACAGCGGGACGGACCTCAATCCCGTTTCAGCGACGCCGTTTTATTTCACGGCGGCCATCGAGGGACTCAGCAGCGGCACCGGCACGCTCACGCTCCCGGACGGCACGACGACGTATAGCCTGACCTCGACGGGCAGCCGCTTGCTGTACACCTCGGGCAATTTCGCGTCGGCCGGGGCGCTGACCACGGCTTTCCCGGACTCGGCGGACACGGCCACGCCGCCGACGGCGCCGTTTTATACTGTCGCCACACCGGGCGGCGCGCAGACGGCCGCGCTCGGTCTCAGCAGCGACAGTGGATCGCTCAACGCCCCGTTTGTCACCCTGACGGGCGGCGGCTGGGCGGGCGGCACCTACGTCTTCAATCCCGCGAACACGGTCACGATCAGCTTCAATCTGATCAGCGGGGCGTCAGGAAATTTTCACTACAACGCCGACGTCAACGGCGCGGGCCTGGGCGGCGCGGGGCCGAGCAACTTCATCGCGGGCAGCACGGCGCCGATGACGTTCAACCTCCAGGACATCGGCACGCCCATCGCGGGCAACACCTACACGATCGAGGTAGGCTACGACTACATCCAGTTTTACAACCCCGACGCGTTTGGCGACTCATCGAATGTGACCGGCGCCGGGCTCTACGAGTACCGGACGACGGTGAACCTGATGGCCGTGCCCGAGCCTGCGTCAACCGCGGCGCTCCTCGGCGGCCTGGCGCTGGCGGCCGCGCTGTGGCGGCGGCGGAAGCCTGATCTGGCGCCCGCGGCTCAGCCGTAAAGCTGCCAGAGGAAGAGGACGAAGCTGATGCAGGACTCGGCGAGCAGAACCCACGCGAGGCCGAGCGACGCGCGCCACTGCGGCGAGTCGGGGGTGCGGACGAAGATCCGCGGGTAGGTCTGGCGCAGCTCCTCCTCCGTGGCATGCAGGCGCCGGATATGGCCGCGCCGCTCGTAGGCGTGCCGCACGAGCACGATGCTGAGGCCGACGGAAAGCAGGAAGGCCGCGGACAGCGCGTTCTTGCCGCTGAGGCTCTGGAAGCCGCTGAGCCCGCTCAGCGCCACCGCGCCGTCTTCGAGTGCGATGATCGCAAGTGCGAACTGCCAGACGAGCCCGTCGGAGTGCCGCAGCTCGTCGGCGAGCGCGGCGTGGATCTCAATGCATTCCTGCGGCGATGGATCGCTCATTTCTTCCGCACGACGACCGCAGTGCCGTAGCAGAGCACTTCAACGGCTGCGCCGCGCGGCTCGACGGACGATGCGTCGTAACGCACGCCGATGATCGCATTGGCGCCCAGCTCCTGCGCGTGCTTGACCAGCGCTTCGTAGGCCTGCCCGCGGGTTTGTTCGCACATCGTGGTGTAGGCGCCGATCTTGCCGCCGATGATGTTTTTCAAACCGCCGACGATGCCTTGGGAGATCGTCGGAGACCGAACAATGATGCCGCGCACCAAACCTTTGTGCTCGGCGATTTCGTAACCGGGGATTTCAAACGTAGTTGAGGCTAGCATGGAGGGGAGGGGTTGGACGGAGGATGACGCCGGCTCCGCGGCAGGCGACAGCCTAGCCAATGACTGCCAGTCGGGAAGGGGTAAAGGGTGAAGTGCGCGGGATACTACACGCCCAGCTGTGCCTTCACTTCAGCGAGGGTGAGGCCGGCGACGTGGACTTGTTTTTGGCGCGAAGTGTCGCCGCGGAGGACGGTCACGGCGCGGCGGGAAAGACCGAGCTCATCGGCTAGGAAAGCGCAGAGCTCGTCGTTGGCGCGGCCCTCGACGGGCGGGGCGTGGACCTTGATTTTTAAGGCGTCGCCGAGCCAGCCGACGACCTCGTTGCGCGGGGCGTTGGGGATGGCCTTGATCGCGAGGGTGCAGGATTTTTCGGCCACGGCTCAGCCCAAGGCCTCGGCGAGGGCGGCGATGATGTCGGCGGCGGACTCGGTGCCGACGCAGAGGCGGAGGAGGTCGGGGTCGAGGTTGCTCGCGGCGAGCTCGGCGAGACCGGCGGGGGTCGTCACGAGGTCGTAGTGCGCGAGGTACATGAAGGGGCAGATGAGCGTGGTCGTCATGCCGAAGCTCGGGCCCTTGGGCAGGCGCAGGCGGTCGTAGAAATTTTCCAGCGCGCCGAGTTTCTTCAGCGTGAAGGTGATCATGCCGCCGGCGGCGTCGGGCGTGCGGGCGAGGCGGAGGTAATTTTCCCGAGAGGCGGGGCTGAGCGCCCAATACACCTCGCCGACGGCGGGATGCTTTTCGAGGAAGGCGGCGACCTGGGCGGTGTTGGCGTGGATCTGCGCGAGGACCTTGTCGGTGCGATTGATCTGGGCGGCGAGGCACGCGAGGTCGCGGCTATAAAGGGGATCGATAGCCGCGGCGACCCCGCGGCGGAGAGCCGCGGCGTCGGGTGCGGCGGGGTTGACGGCGACGAAGCCGGAGAGGATGTCGCCCTCGCTGGCGGCGTATTTGGTGAGGCTGGACATCACGATGTCGGCGTGGGGCAGGACATCGAGGTTGAAGGCCGAGGCGATGGTGGGATCGACGAGGAGGAGCACGCCGTGGCGGCGGCAGAGCGCGGCGAGTGCGGGCAGGTCGGGCGTCTGGATGAGGGGATTGGTCGGCACCTCGGCGACGAGGCCGGCGATACGCGAGCCGTGCGCGAGGAAGATGCGCTCGATGGAGGCGAGATCGAAGACGTTGCGCAGGTAAACGTAGTCGATCGGCGCGGCGGTGAATTTTTTGAGGATCGCGATGGTGTCGAGGTAGAGCCAGCCGAGCTGGAGCCAGACGGTGCGGCCGCGCGAGGCCTGCAAGTCGGCGGCGGCGCGGAAGGCGGCCCAGATGGCATTCATCCCGCTGTTGGCGAGGAAGAGATCGGTGTCGGTCGTGCCGGGCAGGGCGCGGCGGAGGTGGCGACGGACCTCGGAGCCGGCATCGCCGGCGAAAGTCTCCTCGGCCACGGGGGCGGAGAGCAGGCCGAGGCGGACGAGGTGGGTCTCGGCTTCGCGCGAGGAGAGGAAGCCGCCGATGTTCTGGAGATAGACCTTGGCGCGGCCGGCGGTGTCGGTGTCAGCGGCCGGGTGGGAGACGCCATGCAGGCCATCGCGGGCAAAGAGCTGCACGGCGGTGCCGAGCTGGTCGGCGAGGGCGCGGGCCATTTTCTCGGAGGAGGTCAGCCAGAGCGTGCGGCCGGCGAGGGCGGGCACGGTGGCGGTGTAGTGCGCGATGAGCTGGCGCGAGAAAGGATGGACGACGAAGCGCGGGTAGCCGGAGCTGAGCTGGGAGACGATCGCGGGGTCCTTTTCCTCATAGCCGCGGACGGAGCGCATGGTGGGCAGGCTGCACGACACGGCGTGGACCGAGGCGGGGATGCGTTGACCGAGAGGCAGGTGAGGGAAGGCGGACATGGTGGCTTGGAGGGGAAGTCTCGCGCGAAGCGGGAGCGGCGGCAAGGCCGGGGTGCGTCATTGGCCGAGGGATGACACGGCACGAAAAAAGTCGCCCCGCGGGCGGCGCGTGCTTTGGCTGCGCGCACATGAAAATCCTCTCGTGGAACGTGAACGGAGTGCGGGCGGCGCTCGGCAAGGGCCTGCTGGATTGGATGGCGGCGTCGCAAGCCGACGTCATCGGCCTCCAGGAAGTGAAGGCGACGGCGGGCGATGTGCAGCACGTGACCTGGCCGAAAGGCTACGAGGTGATCTGGAATCCCGCGGTAAAAAAAGGCTACAGCGGCACCGCGATTTTCACGAAGCGCAAGCCCCTCAGCGTGCAGCTGGGCCTGGGCTCGCCGGACCACGATGCCGAGGGCCGCGCGGTGACGGCGGAGTTTGACGATTTTTACGTGGTCAACGTGTACGTGCCCAACGCGCAGCCGGAGCTGGTGCGCCTCGATTTCCGCCAGGCGTGGGACCGCACGCTGCTGACGCACGCGAAGAAGCTGGAGAAGAAAAAGCCGGTGATCTTCTGCGGCGACCTCAACGTGGCGCACGAGGAGATCGACCTCGCGCGGCCGAAGGAAAACGTGGGCAACCCGGGCTTTTCCGACCAAGAGCGCGCGGGCTTCAAGGAGTTTGTCGGCGCGGGTTTCGTGGACTCGTTCCGCGAGTTTGAGAAAGGCCCGGGCCACTACAGCTGGTGGACGTACCGCGCCGGCGCGCGCGAGCGCAACATCGGCTGGCGCATCGACTACATCATGGCCTCGGCGGCGCTGAAGCCGCGGTTCAAGCGCGCGTGGATCGAGCCGCACGTCATGGGCAGCGACCACTGCCCGGTGGGCCTGGAGCTGAAGTAAGCCGCGCAAAAAACATGAGCCGGCTGAAGGAGCTGATGCTGAGTTCGCCGCGGCTGACCCTCGCGGTGGCGGAGAGCCTCACGAGCGGGGGCGTGCAGGCGGGAGTGGGGCGCATTTCGGGGGCGTCGAATTTTTTCCTCGGCGGGATCACCGCCTACACGATCGACCAGAAGGTGCGGCACCTCGGGGTGGACCGGGCCGGCGCGGCGGCGGTGAACTGCGTGTCGGCCGCGGTCGCAGAGCAGATGGCGCGCGGCGTGTGCGCGCTGTTTGGCAGCGACCTCGGCGTGGCGACGACGGGCTATGCCGAGCCTTCGCCGGAGCAGGGCGTGGCGGTGCCGTTTGCGTGGTGGGCGGTGGCGTACCGGCCCGGCACGAGCGCGGCGCAGATCGTGACCGGAAAAATCGAGTGCCCCGGTGCGGCGCGAGTGGAGGTGCAGCAGCGCGTGACGGAGGCGGCTCTCGCGGCGTTGGTGGCGTGGCTGGAGGATTTCCGCGCCGAGCGGATGTGATGTCTGTTTTTTCCTGAGTGGTCTCGCGACACTCGCGAAGGGCGCGACGACCGGAAGGCTAAATCGCAGTTGATTAAAATAGCGGCACGTCGCGTTCGTCGCGGGCGTCGCGAGACATTCAATTACTTTACCAGCCGTCGCAGCCAGAGGCCGCCGGCGAGGGTGAAGACGAAACCCGCGGCGGCGAACTGCCACGCGGGCAGACCCAGCACGATAGCGGTGCGCGGCGGGCCGTCGGCGCGGATGCCGGCGATCATGCCGATGCCAAAGCCGATGAAGCCGAGCGCGACGAGCACGCTGGCGGTGATGAGCGGGCCGCGCGGGAGCGGCGCGGTGGGCGGGACGGGGGCGTCGCTCACGTGTACGTGTTCTGCAGGAACTCGATGCTCTCGCCGTTGGGGCCTTCGCAGAAAAAGATCCGCACGGGTACGGGACCGGGGATGTTGGTCGTGGGAATGGCGACATCCCGGGGCTCCATCGTGAGCTTGAAGCCCGCGGCGCGCACGCGCTCGGCCACGGCGTCGAGCCGGGTGGTGCGGAGGCAGAAGTGGTTGATGATGCCGTTGGCCGCGCCGGTGTAGTCGTGATCCTCAAACACCTCGACGTAGTTGCCGTCGCCGGCATCGAGCATCACGGCGCGCGAAGGGGCGGAGCGCCAGGCGACCTTCACGGTGAAGCCGAGGATCTCGCAGTAGAAACGCATCGAGGCGTCCCACTGGCGCGTTTTGAGACAGACGTGATGGAGGCCGCCGCCGCCGAGGATGGGGTTCATGAGGTAGAGGGGAAATTGAGGGCAAAAAAAAAGGCCGCACGCGGAGCGCACGGCCAAAACTTCGGGCGCGCTCAGGGCGCGATCTGCTTCACGTAGTCCATCAGATGCTGCACGTCTTGGTTGGGCTGGACCCAGTCGCTGTAGAGGAGTTCGGGCATCGTGTACTTCGTGTTGTAGAGATCGAAGTTGATGCTGTCGTTGCGCTGGAGCCAGCCGGTCTTGACCGTGGCGCCGGCGAAGAGGCCCTTCTTCTTGGTGTAAACGATCACGGGGGTCTCGAGGAGTTCCTTGTTGATGCGCTCGGCCTCGGCGGTGTGCGGGCCGGCGACGGCCTTGGCATCGACGCCGACGTTGAAGCGCTGGTTGAACATGATGCGCGGCGTGTTGTCGTCGGTGATGACCATGACGGTCTCGATCGCATCGGCGCCGAGCTGCAGGCCGAGGCTGAGCTCGCCGGCGCTGACGAGGACGGGGATGCTCCACTGGTTGTTGGCCTTCTTGACCATGACGACGCCGTAGCCGTCCTTCACGCCGAAGATGAAGCCGGCCTTGAACTGGTTCACGATGACGATGGCCCGGGCCTTTTGCAGGACGGCATCGGGGATGCGGGTGGTGGCGTCGGCCTGGAACTCGCGGAGGATGGCCTCGCAGCTATCGACGCGGGCGACGATCTCATCGCGCGGTACGGCGGCAAGGCGGGCGGCGCCGAGGGAGACGAGCAGGAACAGGAGCAGGAATTTTTTCATGACAGGACGGAAAAGGGAATGGAGGCGAGACTATGCACGGGCAGGTGTCCGCTGGAAGCGGGAAATGACAAAGGTTTGGGGGGTGAAGTGCCGGGGAATCCGCGAAAAATTCGCCGGCGGCCCGCCGGGACAGGTTCAGTCCAGTCCGCGCGCGGCCAGGTCGCCCTCGTCCCAGCCGAGGTAGTGGCCGAGCTCGTGGAGGTAGGTTACGCGCACCTCGTCGCGGAAAACCTCCGGGTCTTCGCCGGAGAATTCCCAGAGGCTGTTCAGGTAAAGCAGGATTTGCGGCGGGGCGGGGTCGGGCTGCGCGAGGTCGGTGCCGTGGGCATTGCCGGTGAAGAGGCCGAGGATGTCGGGCTCGAAACCCTCGGCGAGGACGTCGGGTGCCGGGGCAGCCTCGTAGTGGACGGCCACATGGCGGGCGAGGGCACGGATCTCGGGCGGCAGCTGGCGCTGGGCGGCGCCGACCGCGGTGGCGGCTAGGGTGGTGAGACGGGCGAGGTCCATGGGATCAGGGGCGGAGCTCGCTGGAGAGGTCGAAGCGCTCGAAACGCTGGCCGAGCCACCAGAGCCCCAGCCAGATTTCGCCGACGAGGACGACGGCCACGGCGCAGGTCGCGAGAAAGACCGCGGCGGCGATCCCGATGAGCCATTGCGAGGCGAAGATCAGGAGTCCGGCGAGCAGCGCTGCCGGCAGCAAGGCGACCAGCACGATCAACAGCTGGCCGGCGACGAAGATGATGCGCTGGCCCACGACCTCGATGCCGCGCTCGGCGCGGTTGCGCATCGACTGCATCCAAGCGGGGAAGAGCAGGGTGGCGGCATTGGGTACGAGGAGCTGGAGCGTGCAGACCAGCGGTGCCACGAGGCCGAGGCAGAAGACGAGCTCCAGCCGGAGCGAGGTGGTGAGCCACGCGTCCAGCTTCGCGCCGTGCAGGCTGAGCGCGAGGGTGAGCAACACGAGCCAGAGGACGGCGCTCAGGAGGGCGACGGGCGTGAGGAGTTCGCCCAGCACGAGCTGCCAGCCGCGCAGCGGGTAGGTCTTGAGCAGGTCGGTGTTGGGAAGGTCATCGCGCAGATCCTGCCGGGCGAGCTGCGGCCCGACGAACAACGTGGCGCCGCCGGCGAAGAAGGCGAAGAACGAGACGCCCAGCAGCTTTTCCCCCTGGCCGGGCCGGACCGCGAACCAAGTGCAGAGCAGGCAGATGAGCCCGGCGGCGATGAAAAAGGTCCGCAGGCGGAGCAGGGGATGCGTGCCGAGGAGGTTTTTCCAAAGGAAGGCGAATTCGGGGCGACCGGTTGCGGCGAGGCGGAAAGGGTCGGCTCGCGCCGTGGCCGGACTCGAAGCGAGCCCTTTGCCCGCCTGGATCGCAGCGAGCCGGGCGGCGCGCTTTTCCGCCTTCGCGATGACCGTCTCCTCAAAGGAAGCCTCGCTGCGGAAAATCCAGAGATAGTGCAGCGCAAAAATCGCGCCGGCGGGACCGAGGGCGAGGAAGAAGCCCGGGAGGTCGTTGGCGAGGAAAGGTCCGAGCACGAGCTTGGCGGGGAAGAGCAGCCAGCTCAGTCCCGGGGTGGCAACCACATGGCCGAGCCACGTGACGATGGTATCGAAGCTTTGGAGGTCGGCGGGAGTGGCCCGGGGCAGATCGTGCCAGACCCAGCCAAGCGTGCCGCCTACGACGAGCGTGAGGCCGCCGAGGATCAGCAGGCAGCGGCGCAAAGGAGTGACGCCGCGGTCGAGGAGCCGGGTGATCGTGAAGGATGAGCCGACGGTATGCAGGTTGAGGATCGCGAGGATGAACCACCAGCCGATGGCGTGGGTGACGGCGTTGCCGTTGGCGAAGATGCCGTGCCGTGACAGCAGGGTGATCAGCAGGGCGGAGAACAGGATCGTGACCTGGGAGCTGAGGAGCTTGTAGTGGATCAGGCTCCGCCGGGTGAGCGGCGCAGGAAACAGGAACGCAATTTCCGCCTCGCTGAAAGTGAGCCCCGCGCGCTGCGAGGGCACCAGCCAGCTGAGCGCAATCAGGAGGAGAAAAATAAGCGCACCAAAGGAGGCGTAGATGGCGAGGAGCTCAGGCGTGAGCGCCGTGAAAGCGGCCGGGCCGTGGGCTCCGGTGGGCGGATGGCTGGGGGAATGTCGGAACAGGACGAGATAGAAGTACCCGACGCCGACGACGGCGCCGGCGAGGTATTTGGGCTGGCGCAGCCGGAGCAGGCGCGAGCGCAGGCCGTTGACGAGCGACATCAGCCGCAGGTAGAGGAGGGCGCGGACCATGGCTCAGTTTTCGGTGCCGCCGGTGGCGCGGATGAAGATGTCCTCGAGGTTTACGCCCGGCTCGCCGTTGCTGAACTGCGCAGCGACATCCGGGATCGTACCGCCGGCGATCAGGCGGCCTTTTTTGAGGATGAGCACGTGCGAGCACACTTCCTCGAGGAGATGCAGCAGATGGGAGCTCAGCACGATGGCGGCGCCGGCGCGGGCGCGCTGGAGGATCGAGTCCTTCATGCGGCGGATGCCCAGCGGGTCGAGGCCCGTCAGGGGCTCGTCGAAAAACATCACGCTCGGGCTGTGGATGAGGCCGCAGGCGATGGCGAGTTTCTGCTTCATGCCGCGCGAGAGTTCGCCGGGGAGCTGGTCGGCCTTATCGGCGATCTCGAGCTCCTCGAGCAGCGGCTGCGCGAGGGCCTCGTGGTCGGCGACGTTGTACAGGCGCGCGACGAAGGCGAGGTGCTGGCGCACGGTGAGGTAGTCGAAGAGCCGCGGCTCGTCGGGGAAGAACGCGAGCGCGCGCTTGGCGGCGACCGGGTCGGTCCGGAGGTCGTGGCCCGCGAGGCGCACGGTGCCGGCGCTGGCGGGGATGATGCCGGCGACGCAGCGCAACGTGGTGGTCTTGCCCGCGCCGTTGGGGCCCACGAGGCCGAGCACCTCGCCGGGGCGCACGGTGAAGGACAGATCCTGCACGGCGGCGAAACTGCCGTAGTTCTTGGCCAGACCCTGGACTTCGATCATGGCCGCACGCTGGAGGCGGAGGGGGCGGCGGGCAAGTCCGGCGCGGCCCGGGAAAAATCACGTTGCGCAAAATCGTGTAACCGGCCGCGCCGCGTTCCCGTCTAGGCCAGTGTTACCGCTTAACATGAAAATCTCCAAACTCCTCTCCCTCGCCGCCGTCGCGGCGCTCCTCCTCACCCCTTTCACCTCCTTTGCCCAGCCGGCGCCCGCGGACCCTGAGGCGCCTGCGGCCCCGGCTCCCGAGGGCCACGCCCGCAAGGGCGGCATGGCCGGTCGCGCCGCCGAGCGCCGCCTGAAGATGCTCACCGAAAAACTCAGCCTCACCGCGGACCAGCAGACCAAGATCAAGGCGATCTGGAAGGATGCCGCCGAAAAGGCCAAGGCCGCCCGCCAGGACCCGGCCAACGAGAAACTTACCCGCGACGAACGTCGCGCGAAGGCCGAGGCCATGATGAAGGCGACGCATGACCAGGTTCGCGCGGTCCTCACCGCCGACCAGCAGGCCATCTTTGACAAGCTTCCCGCCGACGGCCCCGGCCGTGGCGGCAAGGACAAAGGTGAAAAGGGTCCCCAAGGGGACCAGCAGTAACTTTTGTGTGTAGGGTTGGTTGGCCGTCGCGGCGGGGGCCGCGACGGCCTTTTTGTTTTTTGGCTTCGACGCGGCCGGAGTGCGTTCGCACGCTGGCGGCATCATGGGTGCAAGACGCGTAGTGATTGTTGGTGGTGGCGCGGCGGGATTTTTCGCCGCGACGGCCTGCGCGGAAAAACTCGGCGCGGCCGGGGAGGTCACGCTCATTGAGGCCACGGCGCACCCCCTCGCGAAGGTGCGCGTCTCGGGCGGCGGTCGTTGCAATGTCACGCACGCGTGCTTCGAACCGCGTGAACTGGTGAAGCGCTACCCGCGCGGCGGGCGCGAGCTGCTCGGGGCCTTTCACCGCTGGCAGCCGCGCGACATGGTCGCATGGCTGGCGGAGCGCGGCGTGGAATTGAAGACCGAGGCCGACGGCCGGATGTTTCCCATCACCGACGACTCGGCGACGATCGCGGAGTGCCTGTTGCAGGCGGCGGAAAAAGCGGGCGTGAAACTCCGCACGAGCCTCGGCGTCCGCAAGGTCGAGCAGCTCCGCCCGGGCGGCGACCCGGATTTCTGGCTCACGCTGACGGACGACACCACGCTGCGCTGCGACCGCCTGCTGCTCGCCACCGGCGGCAACAAATCCTCCGCCGGCCTGACGATCGCGCAGGCACTCGGGCACACGATCGTGCCGCCGGTGCCGTCGCTGTTTACGTTTCACATCGACGACGCGCGGTTGATCGGCCTCTCCGGCGTATCCGTGGAAAATGTCACGGTTAGCATTTTGGGCTCCCCGGCAAAACTGCGCACGGACGGCCCGGCCCTGATCACGCACTGGGGCCTGAGCGGGCCGGCGATCCTCAAGCTCTCTGCTTGGGGCGCGCGCGAGCTGGCGGCGGCGAACTACGAGTTCACGATTTTGATGAACTGGACCGGCACACACACCCGCGACTCGCTGGTGAAGGAGCTGACGGCGGTGCGGGAGAAAAACCCGAAGAAGCAGATCACCACGTGGAGCCCGCTGGAGATGCCGCAGCGCCTGTGGGAGCGGCTCGTCGTGTCCGCGGGCATCGCCGCGACGACGCCTTGGGCGCAGGTGGGCAACGCTGCGCTCGGCAACCTCGCGACGCAGCTCACGGCCGCGGAGTTGAAGGTGGTCGGAAAAAGTCTCTTCAAGGAAGAGTTCGTGACCTGCGGCGGCGTGAAGCTCGCCGAGGTCGATTTTCAGACGATGGAGAGCCGCGTGTGCCCGGGCCTCCACTTCGCCGGCGAGGTGCTCGACATCGATGGTGTCACGGGCGGGTTTAATTTTCAGGCCGCGTGGACCACCGGCTGGCTCGCCGGTCAGGCGATGGCCTCATGACCTCGTACGGCCAGATCCTGCTGCTGGTGATCCCGGTTTTCGCCCTGATGGGGCTGGGTGTGCTGGCGCGCCGCATCAACTGGCTCACGGAGGAGGCCGACGCGAGTTTGCTGAAACTCGTAGTCAACCTTCTCTATCCGTGCCTGATCCTCGATCATGTGCCGGCCAACGCCGCGCTGCAGGTGCCGGCCAACCTCGCCTGGGCGCCCTTGGTGGGCTTTGGCACGATGGCCCTCGGCATCGGCGTGTGCTACTACGCGGGGCGGCTGCTGGGCTTCACCGTGGGCACGGGGCTGCGCACCTTCGCGTTCACGGCGGGCATTTACAACTACAGCTACGTCACGATTCCACTGATGACGGCGATCTTCGGGCAGGACAGCCTCGGCGTGCTCTTCGTGCACAACGTCGGCGCGGAGGCCGCGATCTTCACCGTCGGCGTGCTCGTGCTCGCGGGTGAATCGTGGAGCGCGGGCTGGCGACGGCTGGTCAATGCGCCGGTCGTCACGCTCGTCATCGCGGTGGCGCTCAACCTCACCGGCCTCGGCACGCACATTCCGGGCGTGCTGCTGACGGTGATCCATTCGCTGGCGGTGTGCGCGATCCCGATGGGCCTCGTGCTGTGCGGGGCGACGGTCGCGGAGCACCTGCTCGGGCGGCCGGCCGATCTCTTTGAGGCGCGCACCTCGCTCGGCGCGGTGGCGCTGCGGCTGGGGCTGCTACCGGTGGTGTTTCTGGTGTTGGCGAAGTACGGGCCATTTCCGGCCGATCTGCGCCACGTGGTGATCGTGCAGGCGGGCATGCCGGCGGCCTTTTTGCCGCTCGTGTTGGTGAAATACTACGGCGGCCACCAGCTCACGGCGGTGCGCGTGGTGCTGGCGACGGTGGCGGCGAGCATCCTGTTGCTCCCGTGGTGGCTGCAGACGGGGCTGGCCTGGGCGGGACGTTGAAACGCCGCGGGTTTTTCCAATCCGGTGCGCATTGACCGCCGGGCTAGGGGCGGGCTTGCTGCCGCGCATGACTGAATGGCTTTCCGATCCGCAAATCTGGATCTCTCTCCTCACGCTCACCGGGCTCGAGATCGTGCTCGGCATCGATAACATCATCTTCATCTCGATCATGGCGGGGAAGCTCCCGCCCGAGCAGCAGCCCAAGGCCCGGCAGGTCGGCCTGATGCTCGCGCTCATCACGCGCATCTTGCTCCTCTGCTCGCTGGCGTGGCTCGTGAAGCTCACGGCCCCGCTGGTCACCGTGGCTGGCTTCGCGCTGTCGGGCCGCGACCTGATTTTGCTCGTCGGCGGCCTGTTCCTGATCGCTAAGAGCGTGATGGAAATCCACGAGAAGCTCGAGGGCGGCCATGAGCACGGCCCCACGAAGGTCGCGCCGCAGTTCGCCAAGGTGATCGTGCAGATCCTGCTGCTCGACCTCGTATTCTCGCTCGACTCGGTGATCACGGCGGTCGGCATGGCCAACCACCTCGGCGTGATGATCGCGGCGGTCGTGATCTCCATCGGCGTGATGCTGAAGTACGCGGGCGCGATCAGCGACTTCGTCAACCACCACCCCACGCTCAAGATGCTCGCGCTGTCGTTCCTCCTGCTGATCGGCGTCACGTTGGTGGCCGAGGGCACGCACCGCCATATCGACAAGGGCTACATCTACTTCTCCATGGCCTTCGCGTTCGGTGTGGAAATGCTGAACCTGCGCCTGCGTGCCAAGACTCAGGCCAAGGCCGCCCCGGTCGCGAAATCGTAATCTCCCCGGCGGAATTGCCGGTTGATTCGGCCCGCGCGGCGGATTGCAATCGGCCCATGCATCTCCGTCCCCTCGGCCGCAGCGCGTTGCAAGTCTCCGAGCTTTGCCTCGGCACCATGCAGTTTGGGTGGACGGCGGACGAGGCCGCGTCGTTTGCGGTGATGGATGCGTTTGTCGCGGCAGGCGGCAACTTCATCGACACAGCGGACATCTACACGACGTGGGGTGGCGACGGCATGAAGGGCGCCGGCCGCTCCGAGGAGATCATCGGCCGCTGGATGAAGGCGCGGGGCAACCGCGACCGGGTCGTTGTCGCGACGAAGGTCCGCGGGCTCATGCCCGATGGCGAGGGTCTGTCCCGCGCGCGGGTGATCCGCTGCTGCGAGGATTCGCTGCGCCGGCTGCAGGCCGACGTCATTGATCTTTACCAGTGCCACTGGGCCGACCTCGCCACGCCGATCGAGGAAACGCTCGGCGCGCTCGACCAGCTCGTGCGCGCGGGCAAAGTCCGCGTGCTCGGCGCCTCGAACTACCCCGCGTGGCGTCTCATGGAGGCGCTGTGGGCGAGCCAGCGGCACGGCTACGCGCGCTTCGAGAGCTACCAGCCGGAGTACTCGCTGGTGGAGCGCGCGGGCTTCGAGGTCGAGGCCCGGCCGCTCTGCAAACACTACGGCCTCGGCGTGATCCCGTATTCGCCGCTCGCCGGCGGTTTTCTCACCGGCAAGTACCGCCGCGGCGCCGCCGTGGACAGCATCCGGGCGAAGGATATTTTTAAGAAATACGGCGCCGACCGTGACTTCGACCTGATCGAAAAACTCGAGGCCATCGGCCGCGCGCACGGTAAGACCGTGGCCCAGACCGCGCTCGCGTGGCTCCTGACCAATCCCGTGATGACCGCCCCGATCATCGGCGCCAACACCCCGGCGCAGCTCGCCGATTCGCTCGGCGCCGCCGGCTACCGCCTCACGCCCGAGGAGATGCAGGCATTGAATACGCTGACCGACTACCCGCGCAACTGGCGCCCCATCTGGGATTAACGCAGGCAACGACGAGCGCAATTTTGCGCGACCGCGCGATTGCGGCTCGCGGTGGGGGAGCTAGCGTCCTACCCCTCCCCGCATGAAACGCTTCATCCCCCTGTTGTTGATGCTGGCCGCTGCCGTGTCGCTCCGCGCGACCGATGACAGCGCCGTTCGTGCCTTGGAAAAGGAGGTCGCGGCCATCACCGCCGGCCCGCGCATTACCGTCGTGCACTTCTGGGCGCCCTGGTGCTCGAACTGCAAGACCGAGCTGGCGAACCACGGCTGGAGCACCTTCATCGACAGCAATTTCGACGTGAAGTTTGTCTTCATCACCGCGTGGAATGCCGAGGACGGCCGCGCGCTGCTGAAGCAGAACGACGTCGGCGGACAGGAAAACTTCCAGCTCTTCCTCCACCCCAATGCCTCGCGCAAGGCCGGCGAAAAGATGACCACCTTCATGGGCCTGCCCGTCTCGTGGCTCCCCACGACGTGGGTCTTCAAGGACGGCCAGCTCCGCTACGCGCTGAACTACGGCGAACTCCGTTTCCCCATCCTCCAGCAACTCATCCGCGACAGCGAGGATGAGTGGAAACACTGATTATCAAGCTTAGCGCATGAGTTCCTTCATTCACGACGATTTTCTCCTCGGCACGCAGCAGGCCCGGGAGCTTTACCATCATTTCGCGAAGTCCGAGCCGATCTTCGACTACCACTGCCACCTCCCGCCCGCGGCCATCGCGTCGAACCACGCGTTCGCCGACCTCAGCGAGATCTGGCTCGGCGGCGACCACTACAAGTGGCGCGCCATGCGGGCCAACGGCGTGAAGGAACGCTTCTGCACCGGTGACGCCACGCCCCGCGAGAAGTTCGACGCCTGGTGCGCCGCCGTGCCGCACACCCTGCGCAACCCCCTCTACCACTGGTCGCACCTCGAGCTGAAGCGCTACTTCGGCATCGATAAGATCATCAGCCCCGCCACCGCCGACGAGATCTGGACGGAGGCCAACGCGCGCCTGAAGACGATGCGCGTGCACGACATCCTGAAGAACAACAAGGTCGCCGTCATCTGCACGACCGACGACCCGGTGGATTCGCTCGCCGACCACGAGAAGATCCGCGCGACCGGCATCGCCACGCGCGTGTACCCGACCTTCCGCCCCGACAAGGCCCTCGGCGTCAACAACCCCGCCGCGTTCAACGCCTGGGTCGAGCGCCTCGCCGGCGCCGCGCGTACGACGATCCGCAGCTTTGACGACTTCGTCGCCGCGCTGAAGACCCGGCACGACGATTTTCACGCTTTCGGCGGCCGCCTCTCCGACCACGGCCTCGACCACGCGCTGGCGGAGCCCTGCACCCGCGCGCAGGCTGCGGCGATCTTTGACGCCGCCCGGGCGGGCCGCGCCGCCTCGCCTGAGGACTGGGCGCGCCACGGCTCGTTCCTCATGCTGGAGTTCGGCCGCTGGGATGCGGCGCGCGGCTGGACGAAGCAGCTCCACCTCGGCGCCCTGCGCAACGCCAACACCCGCCTCCTCGGCAAGCTCGGGCCCGACACCGGCTTCGACTCCATCGGCGACTTTCCGCAGACCCGCTCGCTCGGCCGCTACCTCGACACCCTCGACTCCACCGACGAGCTCCCGCGCACCGTCATCTACAACCTGTATCCGGCCGATAACTATGCCTTCGCCACCATGGCGGGCAACTTCCAGGATGGCAGCATCCCCGGCAAGATCCAGTTCGGCAGCGGCTGGTGGTTCCTCGACCAGAAGGAGGCGATGGAGTGGCAGATCAACGCCCTCTCCAACATCGGCCTGCTCTCGCGCTTCGTCGGCATGCTCACGGACTCGCGCAGCTTCCTCAGCTACACGCGCCACGAGTATTTCCGCCGCGTGCTCTGCAACCTGCTCGGCGCCGACATGGCCCGGGGCGAGATCCCGGAGGACTTCCAGCTCGTCGGCGGCATGGTGCGCAACATCTGCTTCGCCAACGCGAAGAACTACTTCGGCCTCGGGCTCGCGCCGGAGTTCGCGAAGTAAGGGCGGTCCAGTGGCTGCGGCGTCCCCGCCGCAGGGATCGGGAGAATCTGCGGCGAGACGCCGCAGCCACTATGGCCATGAACAATCGGCCACCGGCCGCTTGGCGGGCGCGTTGGCATTCATCTAGCGTACCGGGCGCTTCATGAAGTTTTCCGGCCGCACCGTCGCCTTTTGCCTGCTCGGCATCTCGTACCTCATCGCCACGTGGATGGTGCTGCGGCATACCACCGAGGAGTCGCGCTCGGACCGCGTGATCATCCGGATCTCACAGTGGCAGCTGGAGGGCGGCGTACGCGATGCGATGGACGCCATCATCCGCCGCTACGAAGAGCTCAATCCCAAGGTCCACGTCGTGCAGATCGCCGTGCCCGACTCCGTGTACCAGCCCTGGGTGCAGACCCAGATGGTCGGCGGGCTCGGCCCCGACATCGCCGAGTACTCGTGGGCCTGGCCCGACCTCGCGCGCAACTTCCAGCCGATCTCCGCCGAGGTGATGCAGCCCAATCCCTACAACCGGGGCACCCCGCTCGAGGGGGTGCCGTGGCGCGACACGTTCATCGACGGCATGACGGGGCCCGAGAATTACAACCAGGCGCTCAGCGACTACTACGGCGTGTCCCTGACCACGCACGTGATGCGCATCGCCTACAACAAGACGCTGCTGCGCGAGGTCACCGGCCGCGACACGCCGCCCGCGACCTATCGCGAGATGGTGACGTTCTGCGCGCAGGTGAAGACCTACGCGCAGACGCACAACCTGAAGCTCTCGCCCCTGGCCAACTCGCGCACGACAAACATCAACCTCACCGGCGAGATCCTCGGCGCGCTCACGCCGAAGCTGGCCGAGAGCATCGACTACCAGCACCGGTTGAAACTGGACCCCGCCGACCTCGGCATCTCGTACCTGCGCGGCGAGTGGAGCTACGATTCGCCCTCCATGGTCGCGGCGCTCACCGCGCTGAAGGAGTACGGCGCGATGTGCACCCCCGGCTTCATGCAGCGCGAGCGCGACTCGGCGCTCACGGATTTCGTCGCCGGGCGGGCCGTGATGATCGTGACGCCGAGCTGGGAGGCCAGCAGCCTGCTGCAGCTCTGCCAATTCCCCATCGGTGCGTTCCGCTACCCGTATCCGCGGGAGGACGATCCGGTCTTCGGCCGCTTTGCGACCAGCCCCATGAGCGAAGGCCTGCTCCTGACCGGCATGCCCTTTTACCTCAACCGCCACACGAAGCACCGCGCGGAGGCCATCGATTTCCTGCACTTCCTCGGCAGCCAGGAAGGGGCGGCGATCTTCACGCGCGTCAGCAACTGGCAGCCGGTGGTGCGCGGCGTGCAGGCCTCCGATTTTGCCAACCAGTTCAAGCGGCAGTCGGACGGCTACAGCTGGTATTCGGGCTTCTTCGATCCGAGCGGTCTGGCGGACGCCCAGAAATTCATCCGCGGCGAGCTCGGCCAGCTTTGGAACAACGATGGCAGCGTCGAGGCGTTCCGCACGGTGCTGCGCAACGGCGTCGCAAGCCGCGTGCGCGAGGATTTTCGCCGCGACTCCATCGCTGCCGCCGGCAACTCGCGCCGCGAGGACGTGATCGCCGCCGCGCGCCTGGAAGGCACCGCCGGCGCGCCGTCCGAGACGCTGCGCCTCACGGGCATCGTCAATGAGATCAAGCTTTACCAGACGCGCGCTGTGCTCGCGCGGCCGGAAGGAGGCACGCCATGAGCCCGCGCGTTGCCTGCAAGCTCCTGCTGCTGGCCGTACTGGCGGCGGGCCCGACCGTGGCCGGTCAGATCACCGCGGGCTGGCAGGCGCTGGCCGCTTACAAACCGGCGGAGGCGCTGAAGATTTTTGACGCAAGCGCGGACTCGGCCGTGTCGGCAGTGGCGCGCGAGGCGCGGTTCGGCCACGCGGTCGCACTGCTCGACCTCCAGCCCGTTTCCAGTGCGGCGCTCGAGGAGGCGCGGAAGATTTGCGCCGACCTCGCGGACTCCGGCACGGACGATGCCGCGCAGGGCGGCCGGTTTTTCCTCGGCCGCATCGCCCAGCAGCACCAGCCGCAGCCCGACCCGGAGGAGGCGGCGCGGCAGTACCGCCGGCTCATCGGGGATCACCCGGGCTCCGTATGGGCGGAGTCGGCGATCACGCGCCTGGCCGTGCTGCAGATCTACGCGCTGAATCAGGGCGCGTCGCCCGCCGCGCGTCTGGCCCAGACGGAAAAGCTCCTGTCCCAGGCCCGCACGCCCTCGGCGCAGAGCGACGTGCACTACGCGATCGCTAACGCGACCTTCTTCTACCGGCTGCCGGCCGCCGGTGCGCTGCCGCACCTCATCGCGGCGGAGCAGCTCGGCCGGATGGAGTGGCCGACGCGCATCGAGGTGCTGATCCAGATCGCCGAGCTGTCGCGCCTCGCCGGCGACCGCGCGCAGGCGGTGAAATATTTCCACACCTTCCTACAGGAAAATCCCCGCGACCTGCGCGCCTTCGTCGTGCGCCAGCGGCTGGCGGAGCTGGAAAAACCGGGGGCCTAAACGAAGAGCGCGGACCCCAAGGTCCGCGCTCGCGACGATTTTTACGCCACCACGCTCACCGTGGCCGGCAGGCGGAGGGGCTTGAAGTGCCACTCGGGGATGTGCGTGTAGTTCGGCGCGTCGAGGGCGTCGGCGAAGTTCTTGTCGCCCACCACCTGGCCGGGGCTCACCACGTGCCAGTCGCCATTGTAGTAATGGTGCGGGCCGAAGTGGTTGTAGGTGCTCGGCACGAGTTCTAGGCGGAGCTGGTGCGCGCCGGCGGTGAGCGGCGCGGGCAGCGCCAGCTCCCAGTCCGGGCCCCAGGCCCAGCCGGCGGTCTGGCCGTCGATCATTACGCGGATGGCGTCGCCCTTCAGGCCGCCGAAGCGGAGGGCGCGGGCCGGCGCGGCGAGCGTGATCGCGGTCTCGGCCACGAGCGGCTGGTGCAGGAAGGGGAAGCCGCCCTCGGAGAGTTCGACAGCCGCGGGCGGCGCCTTGAGTTCGGCGACGAAGGGGCCGGCGGTGCGCTGCGTGCGGTTGGGGCCGGGCGTGAAAGGCGTGCGGCTGCGCACGGTGAAGGCGCCTTTGAGCCAGACAAAGGGTTTGCCGGGGACGGGGCGCACGGTGCGGAGGCGCAGCTTATGGTCGCCGGTGCCGAGGGCGCCGGGGCGGGCGAGGATGCCGTCGTAGCTCGTCTCGAGCTTGAGGGGCTTGCCATCGAGGCTCGCCTCCACGAGGTCGTCGGCAAAATGGAAAAACAGGTCGGCCGCTTCGCCGGGGGCAAAGGCCGTGGCGAATGTCACCGCGTAGGTGCACTCCGCGGCGGTGCGGGAGGGCTCGAGCAGCCACGCGTTCTCCGGCAGCGCGGGGAGCGTCCACTTCAGCGGCAGCGAGGTGCCGGCGGAGGCCGTGGCGGTCGGGGCCGTCCGGACATTCTTGCCGCGGGAGCTGGCGGGCCACTCGCCGCGGAGTTGGGCGGCGGGGTCGATGAAGAGATGCGGGTAGGTGACCTGGCCGAGGCGCACCTGGCCGTTTTCCACGCGGCCGTCCTCCTCGAGTGTGCGCTCGTCGGTAATGTCGTAGAGGATACCGG
Organism: Verrucomicrobiota bacterium; assembly: GCA_018239845.1. Classification (GTDB taxonomy): domain Bacteria; phylum Verrucomicrobiota; class Verrucomicrobiia; order Opitutales; family Opitutaceae; genus CAIRCN01. Next base: position 4,501 of record JAFEGO010000065.1, on the reverse strand, counting down.
CGGCGGTGAGCTCGGCGAGCTTCGCGAGGAAGGCGTTGTTGGCGCGCGTCGCGGGCGTGTCGGGCGAGAAGCTGGCGTTGTGGCCGTTGGTCTGGAGCAGTTCCCACGGCTCGTACTCGGCCATGAGGCCGCGGTAAGGGGCGACGACGAGGGTGTCGCGCGCGCCGGGCGGGCGGGCGGTCAGCTCGCGCGAGACGCGCTCGAGCACGGCGGGAAACGCCTCGCGCCAGCTGAGGTGCAGCGGCTCGCTCGGCGGCCAGTCGGTGATCGCGGGCGTGTCGAGGCGGTACTGGCTGAGGTGGAAGACGTAGTCGGTGATGCCGTTGCGGCCGAGCCAGAGCAGGTAGCGCTCGAGGTCCTCGGGCGAGGCGCCCCAGCCCGCGCCGCCGAAGCATTCGACCATGCAGCGGCCGTCGCCGAACTGACGGGCGACCGAGGAGGCCTGGCGCGGGAAGAAGTCCAGCGACGGGTAGCGCTCCAGCGCGTCGATGCCGGGCATGCTGAGGTGGCGGAAGATGCGGTGGCACGAGCCGGCCATGGGCAGCTGGAAGAGCGGGTGCTCCTCGCCCTTGATGTGGCCGATGAGCTGCTTGTTGTGCTTCTTGCACCAGTCGAAGTAGGGCGTGAAGAAGCCGCCGATGAGCGCGTCGCTCACGAGTTCCCAATAGGCGGTGCGCGCCTCCTGGTAACCCTCGCCGCGGGCGAAGAGCAGCGGGAGTTTTTCGACGTAGTTGGCGCCGAGTTTTTCGCGCAGCATCCCGGGCATGACGCGCGACCAGGCGATGCCGGCATGCTCGGGAAACGGGTCCTTGATCATGCCCGACTCGGGCTCGTCGAAGAAGACGGCCTCGACGTAGTCCCAGGCCTCCTTGGAGAGGCCGGCGCGGTAACGCTCATGGATCAGCTCGAGGAAGTGGTCGAGCACGACGGGGTCGAGGGAATCGACGTAGTTGATCTTGCGCGGCGTCATGTACCACGTCTTCGCGCCGGGCGTGCCGGCGGGCACGATGCGGTTGTCCGCGTCGGTCGAGAAGGAGCCGACGCTGTCGGCGCTCGGCGTGGTGGCGAGGTCGAGGCGCATGGCACCGCTGTCGGGGTACTTGGCCATCACCTGACCGTCGCCGGTGCCGCTGGGCCAGCCGTTTTCATCGTAGAGCCAGAAGCGCAGGCCGAGTTTCTTGGCGGCGAGGATCGTATCCTCCGTGAACCGGAGGTACTCCGGGCTCATGTACGGCGGGATGCCGGGGTAGAAGCGCGGGTGGAAAACCACGCCGTGCAGGCCGGCGGCCTTGAAATCCTCGAGCTGCCGGTTGAGGCGGGACTGATCAAGGGGGCCGTTGATCGACCAGAAAGTATAATAGCGCGGCTCGAGCCCGCGAGAAAGGGGAGGGGTGTTTTTCAAGCGGCGGAGAAGGTGGCGGGACGGCTGCGCGGAGGGAAACTGAAAATGGATGATTATCCGGGGGATGGTTCTTACACCAAGGACGCAAAGAGAGCAAAGGTTGAGGCTGTGGGGATGCCTTCGCTACCTTTGCGTCCTTGGTGTAAAATTGTCCTGGAATGGCAGCAGCGTGACGCCAGCGGTGCGGTTGACCGCCCGGGTGGCGGCGAGAGCGATGGCTTCGAGGAGGGCGAGGCGCGTATCCTCGGCCGGCTCGGTGAGCACAGGGCGGCGGGCCAGCACGAGCTCCGCACCGCGGCGGACGAGCAGACCCCAGCCGGCCGGGATCTCGGCCTCGGCAAAAATATTATCCTCGCTCACGAGGTACAGGCAGTCGGCGGCACGCCAGCGGAAGAGCTTGGAAAACTTCGTGCCGTGGTGGAGGCGCTCCTGCCATGTCGCGAGGTCGGCGAGCACGCGGCGGTGCGTCTCGTGTTCGAGACCGGAGAAATCCCACGCATCGAACTCAGGGAAGAGGCTTTCCCCGCGGCGGAGATCGGGGCGGTGCTCTGCGAGCAGGGCTTCGAGTTTCTGCAGGCGCGCGGCGAGGGCGGCGACCTGTTGACGCGCCTCCGCCTCATCGCGGGCGTCCTTGAGCAGATCGGCGCGCGCCTGCTTGCACTCAAAGACGGCGGTGCGCCGCGCGGGGCCGGGTGAGCAGGCGGCGACATCGGCGCGGTAACCGGACTTCGGCAAACGCACCTCGGGCGCGCAGATCGTGAGGCCGCCGGCCTGCGCCCAGGCGAGGGCGAGGCGCTTCAGCTCCGCATGGGCGGCGGATTCTCCGCGGGGCGTGGGATCGGCGGGCACGGCGTTTCTTCAAGCGCCGGGTCCGCCGCTACGCAAGGCCGCTCAGAAGGTCCGCGAGAGCGCGACCGAGCCGTAGTAGTTTTTCCCGTGCTGGCCCTTGAACTCCTTGGTGCGCACCGCCTCGGTGTACGTGAGCTGCCAGCGGCCCAGCACGACGCCGAGGCCGTAGTAGGCATCGGCCACGAAGTTCTCGCGGTCCACGCTCGGGCTGGAGCGGAAGGTATTGCCATCAAGAAAAATGTCGCGGGCCACGGCCTTCCCATTGACGCCGCCGAAGGCGAAGAGACTCCAGCTGCGGTGGCGGCTGACGCGCGGGTCGCGGTCGTCGAGCGGCCCGTTGGTGGCCGAGGTCGCGCCGATGAGGCTGACGCCGAAATCGCTGGGGAGATTGAAACCGAGGCGGGCGGTGACGCCCGCGTTGGCGAAGGTCTGGACGTTGCCGAGCGAGGCCCCGGCGTGCGGCGTGAGATCGACGCCGACGAGATGACCGAAGCTCCGCGCGTAGAGCCGCCACTGGCGTTCGAAGACGAGGTTCACGCCGACCTCGTCGTGGATCTGGTAATCCCAGCCGCGGGGGCGGCTGTCGTTCAGCCATTCATGCACGACCTGCTGCGCATCCTGCGCGTAGGAGTGCCGGCCGACCATGCCGACTTGGAGGGAGAGGGTGTCCATGACCGAGGCGGTCTTGCTGACGACGCTGAACTCCAGGTAGGTCCAGCCCGCATACGGGCGGTCCGTCGGATCAGGCGGCACACGCTGTGTATCCTGCGGCGTGTACATGTTCTGCCCGAAGGCGAAGCCGAAGTTCTTCTGCGCGTCGGGCCCGTTCGTGATAAACGGCAGCGAGTCGGCGAACTTCTGATGCCAGCCGAGCGGACCCCACGCGCTGAGGTCGGAGGTGAGCCACGAGAGCTTCAGGCCGTTGGTGTAGTGCCGGTCCTGTCCGCCGAAGTAGTCGTTCTCAAAGTAAAGCGTGAAGACGCCGCTGTGGCGGGCGTTCTCGGTGGGCGGCGGCGTTTCTTCCGCGCGGAGCATCGGCGCGAGGAGCGGCAAAAGGAGGAGGGTGTAGGTGAAGCGGGACTTCATGGTGGTGCCACCATAGTGGCATAGTCCCACGGTGAGTTCCCGATGCGGTGCCGGACGTATGCCGGGTAAAAGGCTTGTTCGCCGGCCCGCTGCGGCGTTTGTTCGCGGCAACCCCATGAGCACCCCCCGCATCATCCGTGTCGCGATCATCGGCTGCGGCAGCTACGGCGCCGAGCATGCCAAATTCCTTTCCGTTTACGGCGGCGTGAAACTCCATGCCGTGGCCGATCTCGACGGCGCGCGCGCGGAGGATTTCAGGAAAAAATACGGCGCGGGCTACGCCACGACCGACGTGGCCAGGCTCTGGGCCGATCCGGAGCTCGACGCCGTGTGGATCTGCACGCAGCACCACACGCACGCGCCGCTCGCGGAAGCAGCCGCGGCAGCCGGCAAACACTTCTTTCTCGAAAAGCCGCTCGCGATCACCCTCAAGGACTGCAACCGGATCGTCGAGGCCGTGGAGCGCACGGGCGTGACGGCGGCAGCGGGTTTCAAGCTGCGGTTTTTCCCGGCGGTGATCGCGGCGAAGCAATTCATCACCAAGCCCACCCTCACCGTCGCGCAGGTGATCGACGACCACTGGCCGGCGGAATTCTGGGCCAATGATCCCATCCAGGGCGGCGGCAACGTCCTCTCGCAGGGTTGCCACATCATGGATACGGTGCTGCACCTGCACGCGGCGCCGCCGGTGCGCGTCTATGCGGCGGGCGGCAACCTCTACCATCCATCACGCGACATCGTGGACGTGGCGGCGATTACCGTGAGCTTTGCCGACGGCTCCGTGGCCAATGTGGCGGTGGGCGATGTCGGCGTGGCGCCGCACGCGTCGAAGTTCGCCGTACAGCTGTCCGACGGCGCGAAGAGCCTCAGCCTCTACAACCGCCTCAACTCGCTCATGACGCGCGAGGACAAAAAAATCACCGAGCACCCCGCGTGGCCCGAGGAGGGCGCGGGCGTGATCGACACGGCGTTTGTCACCGCACGGGCGGGGGGCAAGCCCTCGCCGTGCGGCGTGCGGTGCGCCCGCCGCACCTCGGCCGTGATGATCGCCGTGGTGGATTCGGTCCGCTGGGGCAAAGCGATCGACCTGACGGGGCCGATCTTCGAAACCAGGTAAAGGGCTGGATTTTTAGTGGCTGCGGCGTCCTCGCCGCAGGGTTGGGG
>JAFEGO010000064.1 GCA_018239845.1 Verrucomicrobiota bacterium | reverse complement strand
GAAGGCCTTCGCCGAGAAGACCAACGTCCCCGTGGCCACGACGCTCATGGGCGTGGGCGCCTTTCCCGAGACGCACCCGCTCTCCATGCATTGGTTCGGCATGCACGGCTCCGCCTACGGCAACTGGGCCGTGGACCAGTGCGACCTCCTCCTCTGCTTCGGCGCGCGTTTCGACGACCGCATCACGGGCGACACCTCGAAGTTCGCCGCGCACGCGAAGATCGTCCACATCGACATCGACGCCTCCGAGCACAACAAGAACAAGCGCGTGCAGCTCGCGATCACGAGCGACATACGCTACGCGCTCGACCGCCTCAACGAGCTCGGCGCCAAGTTCACCGCGCCCGACACCAAGCCCTGGCACCAGCAGGTCGCCACGTGGAAGAAGGAGCATCCCTTCCGCTACGAGGAGAGCCGCCACATCCTCTCGCAGGAAGCCATCTCCGTGCTTTACGAGCTCACCAAGGGCGACGCCATCATCACCACCGGCGTCGGCCAGCACCAGATGTGGGCCGCGCAGTTCTACCGCTTCGACGAGCCCCGCCGCTACATCAGCTCCCTCGGCCTCGGCGCGATGGGCTTCGGCTATCCCGCGGCCATGGGCGCCAAGGTCGCCTGCCCCGACAAGCAGGTCATCGACATCGACGGCGACGGCTCCTTCGTCATGAACATCCAGGAGCTCGCCACCTGCCACATCGAGAAGATCGCGGCGAAGGCGATGATCCTCAACAACCAGCACCTCGGCATGGTCGTGCAGTGGGAAGACCGCTTCTACGGCAGCGTCCGCGGCAACACCATCCTCGGCGACGAGACCAATGTCGGCAGCCCCGACAATCCCGGCGCGCTCTATCCTGACTTCGTGAAGATCGCCGAAGGCTTCGGCGTGAAGGGCCGCCGCGTGATCAAGCGCTCGGAGCTCCGCGAGGCGATCCAGGAGATGCTCGACCACGACGGCCCGTACGTCCTCGACGTCATCGTGCCCTACACCGAGCACGTGCTGCCCATGATCCCTGCCGGCAAGACGGTGAAGGACATGCTCCTCAAGTAAGCATTCAAGTCGCCACACTCTCAGGGCCGGTCTTACCAGACCGGCCCTTTTTTTATTTGGCCATGGATTAAACTGAGGGGCGCAGATACGGATTTTTACACCAAGGACGCAAAGGTCGCAAAGTTGGATACCGACGGGTGCGCCTTTGCGTTCTTTGCGTCCTTGGTGTAAAAACTTCAACGGATAGGCCCTCAGTGATCTATAGCCCATCCGTGTAATCTGTGGCTAAAAATCAGCTCACTTCTCCTTCATCACGTACCGTCCATCCCAGTCCGCCGGCGGCGGTTCCTCGATGGCTTCGGGGATGACCCGCTCAAGATACACCAGCGACGGATTGCTCACCACGCCCGGTGTCTTGCCCGGCACATTGGGCTCGAGGTCGCGGCTCTTTTCAAAGAGCGCGATCGCACCCGCCCAGTCGCGCGCGTAGTATTTCTCGAGGCCTTCCGTGAAGAGGCGGATGCACTCGCGGGTCGCGTCCGAGACGTTTTCCTTCAGCCCCACGGGCTCGAAGATCGGCACCGCTGTGCTGCGGCCCTTGACCACGATGCGGCCCAGCGGACGGAAGACGATGCGGTCGCCCCCGTGTTGCTCGCAGAGGAGCTTGGTGGCCTCGGAGCACATCGTGTAGGCGCCCCACGCCTTCGCACCCGACTCCATGCGAGCGGCGAGGTTCACGTTGTCGCCCATCATCGTGTAGCTGAAACGCGAGCGGCTGCCCATGTTGCCGATCATGCACACGCCGCTGTTGAGGCCGATACGGGTCTGCATCTTCCAGACGATCTCGGGCCATTTCTGCCCCTCCGCTTCCCATTTTTTTCGCAGCTCGCCGAGCTTGTGGTGCACCCGCAGGGCCGCCACGCAGGCGCGGTAGGCATGGTCGGGCAGAGCGATGGGCGCGCCAAACATCGCCACCACCGCGTCGCCGATGTATTTGTCTAGCGTGCCGCCCTCCTCCTGCACGATGTCGGTGCAGGCGGTCAGATACTCGTTCATCAGTTCTACCAAGGGACCCGAGCCGAGCTTTTCGGAAAACGTGGAGAACGACTGGATGTCCGAAAAATACGCCGTGATCTCCGCATCGTGGCCGCCGAGCTGCGGATCCTCGCCGGTTTCCACCATGCGGTTGACCAGCTGCGGTGAGAGGTAGGAGCCGAACATCCCCTTGATGCGGCCCTTCTGCCGCTGCTCCTCGATCAACTGCGCGATCACTCCCACAAAGCTGGTCGTGAAGGCCGCCCCGACGGGGGCAACCAGCGGCAGAACAAACTCCGCCGAGGCAAAGAGCCAGAAGGCGAGCGCGATGTATCCGCCCAAGGCCAGGATCGCCGTGATCTTGCGCAGGCTCGTCCTGCGCCCGACCCCGGTGGCGGCCACGCCCGCCACGAGCAGCGCCAGCGCATAAATCACGAGAAAATCCGCCCACGGCAGATCACGCCAGACCGGCAGGTGCCGTAGGTATTTTCCGGAGACGATCGTCTTGAGCATGTTACCGTGAATCCCGACCTTCGGAACCGGCTGGACCTGGTCGAAGGGCGTCGTCGCCAGATCCTGCAGCAGCGGATCGACCGGGCCGATCAGCACGATCGCGTCCTTGAAATCCGGTTGCCCGAAGAACTCAGCCGCCGCCTTGCGCTCCTCGGGTTTTTCCGACGTCAGCATCTCCGCATAGTTGTAAACCGTGGAGAATCCGATCCGGGGATTGCGCGCCGATTTCCACGCAGAGAACCAGTTGACCTCCACGAGCTGGCGTTCCTCCAGGGGGATATGCGCCGCCACCGTGCCATCGGCCCGCACGAGGTCAATGTGACCGTCCGTGATCTTCACGCCCTCGTTGGGCACGCCGTAGTAGAGCCGCGCGAGCTCGAGCGACATGTGGAGGTATTTGCGCACCGCGGTCGGCGCGTAGGCCGGCACCACGCGCGTGCCGCCATCCATCGTATCGATCAGGCCGATCAGGGCCGGCGACCACAGCCGGCTGGCGTCGCTTTCCTTGACCCGAAACGCCGGCACCTCGGGCATACTGCCTACCGCGCCGGGCGCCAAACGGCTCAGCCGCGGCAATTGCCGGTAGATCAGCGCGCCGTTGATGTCGCGATCCGCCGCCGCGGCATACGAGGCCGCCACGACGACAGGCGGGGTCTTCAAAAGATAGCGCGCCAGCTCGCGGTTGCCCTCGACGCGCTTCTTCCAGTCGATGGCCTCGGCCACGCCGTTTTCGGAAAAAACGATGTCAACGCCCACCGCGCGCACGTGCGCCTGGTCCACCAGCGCCGCACAGGTGCGCGCAAAAAACGAGCGGCTCCACGGAAATCCGCCGATCTCGCTCAGCGACTGCGAGTCGATGTCCACGTAGATCACCTTCACCGGCGCATCCAGTTCGCCGCGCGCAGTGAAGCGCAGGTCAACGCTCTGCTGCTCCAATTTGTCGAGCCAGCCCTGCCCCCACGCCAGGCACCACAGCAGCGGTATCGCCAACAACACCAGCCAGCGCACCAGCGCTGACGTGTTTTTCATTTTCGGCGGGACCACAGGGGGACGCTAGGTCCGGCCGGTTCCGAAAGAAAGCAGATTTGCCCGCGCCGCGCGGCTCAACCGCCGCTGCCGCCGGCCAGCGGATCGGACTGCGTGGTCGGCGTGTTGCTCGAGGGCACGGTCGATTGCTGCTGTTGCTGCTGCAGGGCTTGCTGCGCGGCCAGCGCGGCGGCATCCGCCGTCGCCTTCGCATCGGCCGCGGCCTTCGCCGCCGCATCCGCGTCGGCCTTGGCCTTGTCGGCGGCCTCCTGGGCTTTCTTGGCGGCGGCTTCCTTGTCCGCCTTCTCCTGCGCGTCCTTTGCGGCGGCTGCGTCCGCCGCGGCCTTGTCGGCAGCGGCTTTGGCAGCGGCGGCATCGGCTGCAGCTTTCGCCGCGGCGGCGTCGGCCGCCGCCTGCTGCGTGCTGGAGATGATCACCTTGGTGGAGATATCCGAGATCTGCTGCGCGGCAGCGGCGATGGTCGCCTGCGTGGCCGCCGGGATGTCGGTCGTCCCGGTGGGCTGCGCGGGGGCCTTGATGGTGACGGCATTGGTCACGGGATCGACGGTGGCGTCCACGTTGATGACGACTTCCTTGCCCGTGCTGACACTGGCGATCTCCTGCGCGGCTGCGCCGCTGGCGGGAGCCTGCCCGGAGAGCAGCACGCGGCCCTCCGCCGTGCTGAGCGTGAAGAAGATCTTACCCGTGCTGTCGGGATGGAAGACGATGCGGAAGGTGGTGCCGCGAATACCGGCCGCGCCGACCGGCGTATTGACGGTGAAGGACGAGCCGCGGTCTTCGTGGAGGTGCTTCACGTTGCCGACGAGCTCGCCGCGCGTGAGGTTGAGCTTCGTCACCGAGGAGTTCGGCTCCTCCTTCAGGTCGGAGAGCGCCAGCTCCTTGTCCAAGGGGTCCTGCAGGTACTCGTCGATCGAGAGGCTGGACTCGGCGCCGATATTCAGCGTCGCGCCGTTGGAGAACACGAGGATGACGCTCGAGTTGGCCCCGGTGTTGATCACGTAGTTCTGAAAAAGGATGTCGTTGGTCTTCAGCTCCGCCGTCTTCTTGTCCGTGGTGTTGGTGGCGGTGACCGTGCCGGTGACCTTCGCCGCCACGATGTGGCCGGGCACGCGGGTCTTGTCCTGCGCGCTGGCGGACGACGCCGCGAGCAGCGCCGCGACAGCGCAGCAGAGGAACCAGGCAAACAGTTTGTTCAGGCGCATAACGGGTGGGTGGGACGTTCAGGGAGCGCGGTTGCGAGACGCTAATTGCTGGCGCAAAGCCTGCGCTTCACGGTTTCCCGGGTCAAGGCGCAAGCAGGTCTCCACCGCGCGCCACGCCTCATCGGGGTGACGCCCGCCGATGCTCAGGTGAAACGCATAGTTGTACCAAGTGCCCACGCGGTTGGGCCCGCGCTTGAGCGCCTCGCCAAACGACGTCTCCGCCTCGGCCCAGCGGCCCTGCATGTCGAGCCCCACAGCATGCCGCACCCAGAACTCCGGCACGGCCTCCGAACAGCCCAGCGCCCGCGCCGCCGCCACCTCGGCGCCGCGCCCGAGCTCCGGGATCCGCGTGAGCTCGATGTGGCCGGATAACGCCGTGGCATACGCGAGGTCGCACCACGCCGCGCCATTGCCCGGGGCCAGCGTCACCGCGCGGCGCAGCCCGGCCCGCGCCGGCAGCAGCACCCCGGACCATCGCTCCACCGGGAGGTTCTTGAGGCTGAGTTCATCGATCTTCTCCCGCGCGTGAAACCGCTCCGTCTCACCCCGGATCAGCGGTCCGGCCCAGAACGCCAGCAGCACCACCGCCAGCCCGGCCAACGCGTACCCTATGCGGTCCCGGCGATCCACCTTCGCGGTCGATGCCGGCCACCGCCGCTGCACCAGCAGCGCCGCCAGCACCCCGATGATCAGCGCGAGCGCCGGGATCTTGAAGTGAAACTCCACCAGCGAGTGCAGCGCCACCGCCGCCAGCCCCGCCGTCAGCCCGCCCGTGAGCGCCGGGCCGTCGAGCCAGTCATCGGGCCCGCCCGCCGCCGGCCCGCGCCGGCTCCGCCAGACGATGAGCGCGCACGCGCCGAAAAACAAAACGAAGCCCGCCGCCCCATAGTCGCTCAGCGTGTGCAGGTACTCGTTGTGCGCCGTCCCCGGCTCATCCTGGTAGTGCGCCGAACGATACTTTTCAAAGACCGTATTGTAGCTCCCCGCCCCGCTGCCGAGGAGCGGGTGGTCACCCCAGATCCGCCCCGCCCCGCGCCACATCTCCGGCCGCGTGCGCTCGCCCGACTCCGCGCGAAAGGCCGCCAGACGCGCCCGCACGCCCGGCGCCGCGTACCACAGCACCACCAGCGCGGCGCCGATCGCCAGCGCCGTCCCGACCGCCCAGAGCGCCTTGCGCCACGCCGGGCCGCGCAAGGCCAGCAGCGGCCAGGCCACCAGCACCGCAGCCAGCGCCAGCCAGCCGCCCCGGCTGATCGTGAGTCCGAGCCCGAGCAACAGCACGAGCATCAGGTAGCCCCACCCCACCCGCTGCACCGCGCCCGCGCCCCGCCGCCAGGCCAGCGCTCCGGTCACGGGCAATAGCAGGATGAGCAGGCCCGCCAGACTGTTGGGCAGTCCAAACGACCCGCTCGACCGCCCCCCGAACTGCACCGCCTGCACCCGCCCCAGCATCAGCCAGTCGGGCTGCACGAACCGCTGGTAACACGCGAGCGCCACCGCCGTCACCGCGAGCGTGACCAGCACGCCGAGCAGCGTGGCCCGCGTGGCGCGTGCCCGCACGCCATTGAGCACGACCCAGAAGACCCCGAGCATCTGCGCCCAGCCGAGCCAGTCCCACCAGCCCAGCCAGGGCACGGGCGTGACCCACGCCGCATTGACCGCCGCGTAGGCGAGGAACGGCGCGAGGAGCCAGCCTGCCGGATGCAGCCGCGCGCCGGGCACCGCCGCGCGGCTGAGGAAAAAGATCAGGAAAAGCAGCCCGTTGAGCGCGCTCGTGACGAGCCATGTATCCGGCCGGACCCCACCGAGGCAGAGCGTCGTCCACGCGAGGTTCGCCGCCAGCACCGCCGTCAGCGCCCACTCCCATACCGTGGCGCGTGGATTCGACGTTGGGGCTGGCTCGGTCATTCGCGGTCAGTCAGGCCCATCCCTCGGTCAAATTCAAGACGCAGCGGCACGCTTGCGCGTAGTGGCTGCGGCGTCTCGCCGCAGATTCGCCATCCCTGCGGCGGGGACGCCGCAGTCACTCTTCCGACCCTCCGCCAGCAAAAAGCGCCACCCTTGCGGGTGGCGCTTTCGCGTGCAGGCAAACGTCAGGCGTTCGCTCAGGTTGTGGGCACGGTTTGGATCGTCTTCAGGATGCGGCCAGCGACCAGGTACGGATCGGCGGCGGAGTTCGGACGCCGATCTTCCAGGTAGCCCTTGTAGCCGTTGTTGACGAAGCTGTGCGGGACGCGGATCGACGCGCCGCGGTCGGCGACACCATAGCTGAACTTGTCGATCGACTGCGTCTCGTGGAGACCCGTGAGGCGGAGGTGATTCTCCGGCCCGTAGACGGCGATGTGCTCGTCGCGGAATTTGTTGAAGGCTTCCATGAGCTTTTCGAAGTAGGCCTTGCGGCCGACTTCGCGCATGTACTTGGTCGAGAAGTTGGCATGCATGCCG
>JAFEGO010000063.1 GCA_018239845.1 Verrucomicrobiota bacterium | reverse complement strand
GCGGGCGCAAAAAAAGCCGCACCCTTGCAGGTGCGGCTTTGAATTTTTTGCGGAGGACGCGCGATCAGCTCGCCTCGGTGGCGGCCTTGGGCTCCTCGAGGGGGAGCTCGGCGCCGAAGGGCAGCGTGATCTTGATGTTCTTGTAGCGCGGCAGGCCGGTGCCCGCCGGGATCAAGTGACCCATGATCACGTTTTCCTTGAAGCCCTTCAGGAGGTCCACCTTGCCGAGGGTCGAGGCGTCGGTGAGGACGCGGGTCGTCTCTTGGAAGGAGGCGGCCGAGATGAAGCTCTCGGTCTCGAGCGAGGCCTTGGTGATGCCAAGGAGGATCGGCTCGGCCTCGGCGGGCTTGCCGCCGGCTTCCTCGATGCGCTTGTTTTCCAGGAGGAACGTGGCGCGATCGACCTGCTCACCCCAGAAGTTCTCCGTGTCGCCCGGATCGGTGATACGGACCTTGCGGAGCATCTGGCGGATGATGATCTCGATGTGCTTGTCGTTAATCGTCACACCCTGGAGACGGTAAACTTCCTGCACCTGCGAAATCAGGAAGTCGTAGAGCGCGCTGGGCCCGAGGATTTCCAGGATCTCGTGCGGATCGGCGGCGCCTTCGGTGAGGTGCTGGCCCTTGTGGACCACGTCGCCGGGCTGCACGATGATGTGCTTGCCGGTCGGGATGAGGTGCTCCTCTTCCTGCGAGGTCTCCTCGTTCTTGACGACGAGCTTGCGCTTGCCGCGGACGGTGCCCTCGAAGCCGACGACGCCATCGATGCGGGACATTTCAGCAGCATCCTTCGGACGACGAGCCTCGAAGAGCTCGGCGATGCGGGGGAGACCACCGGTGATGTCCTTGGTCTTGGAGGCCTGGCGGGGCGTCTTGGCCAGCATGGCGCCGGCCTGGATGATGTCGCCCTCGCTGACCGAGATCTGCGCGCCGACGGGAATGGAATAAGCCGAGAGGGGCTTGTTCTTCGCGTCGCGGACTTCGATCTGCGGGTTGAGGTCTTCCTTGTGCTCGATGACGACCGTGGCGATGCGGCCCGACGCTTCGTCGAGCTCGCGCTTCACGGTGACACCGGGGATCATGTCCTTGAAGTGCAGCGTGCCGCCCTTCTCGGAGAGAACCGGGATGTTGTACGGGTCCCACTGCGCGAGGACGGCGCCCTTCTCGATCTTCTGGCCGTCGCCGACATGGAGGAACGAGCCGACAACGATGTTGTAGGTTTCGATCTCCTTGTCCTCGGCGTCGATGATCTGGATGGAGCCGGTCTTGTTGAGCACGATGGCGGCGCCATCGGCGGTCTCGACGAGGCGGAGGCCCTTGTACTTCACCTTGCCGCTGGCGCGGACACGGATCTCAGGGGTCTTGAAGCCGCCGGTCGCGACGCCACCGATGTGGAACGTACGCATGGTGAGCTGCGTGCCGGGCTCGCCGATGGACTGCGCGGCGATGATGCCGACGGAGTCACCGATCTTGGCGACCTTGCCGGTGGCAGGGTTGATGCCGTAGCTCTTCGCATCGATGCCCAGGGGGCTGGTCGAGGTGAGCGGGGACATGACCTTGACGCGCTCAATGCCGACTTCGTCGATCTTGGTGGCGATTTCCTCGGTGATGAGTTCGCCGGAGCCCACGATGACTTCGGAGGGATTGGTCGGGTTGTAAACGTCGTCGCTCGAGAAGCGGCCGATGAGACGCTCGCGGAGGCCGACGATTTCGTCGTCACCTTCGTAGATGGCCTTCTTCCACACACCGTCGCGGGTGGCGGAATCGTCCTCGGAGATGATGACGTCCATGGCCACGTCGCACAGCTTGCGGGTGAGGTAGCCGGCGTCAGCGGTCTTGAGCGCGGTGTCGGCGAGACCCTTGCGGGCGCCGTGGGTCGAGATGAAGTACTCCAGAACCGTCAGACCTTCGCGGAAGGACGACAGGATGGGGCGCTCGATGATTTCGCCGGAGGGCTTGGCCATCAGGCCGCGGGTGCCGCACAGCTGGCGGACCTGCTGCTTGTTACCACGCGCGCCGGAGTCCATCATGATGTAAACCGGGTTCACATCGACGCGGCCGTCGTTGTTCTCGAGCTTCGAGAACACTTCCTTGGCGATCTTGTCGGTGGTGCCGGTCCACAAGTCGATGACCTTGTTCTTCCGCTCGCCCTCGGTGATGATGCCCTTGTTGAACTGGGCCTCGACCTCGGCGATCTTCTTGCGGGTGTCGGACACGATGTCCTTCTTCGCCTCGGGGATGATCATGTCGTCGATACCGATCGACACGCCCGCCTGGAACGCGGCCTGGAAGCCGAGCTCCTTGAGCTTGTCGAGGGTCTCGACGGTCTGGTGGTTGCCCACGAGCTTGTGGGTATTGAGAATGAGGTCGCCCAGCTTGCCCTTCGGCACGGGGAAGTTCACGAAGCCGAGACCGGCGGGCCAGATCTGGTTAAAGATCACGCGGCCGGCGGTCGTGCGGATGTTCTTCTTCTCCTTGTTGCCGAAGACGGTGTCGCGGCCGTAGTCGGGGTTCGGGACCTCGACCCAGTCGTGCTTCTTCAGCGCGCCGTCAGCGATGGCGTACTGGACTTCCTGCAGACCAGCCAGCACCGGGACGCGCTCGCCCTTGGCGGGCTTCTTGCGCGGCTCGATGGTGAGGTAGTAGGCGCCGAGGACGATGTCCTGCGAGGGCGTCAGAATCGGCTTGCCGGAGGACGGCGAGAAGATGTTCGACGTCGCCATCATGAGGAGCTTGCACTCCATGATCGCCTCGAGGGAGAGCGGCACGTGCACGGCCATCTGGTCGCCGTCGAAGTCGGCGTTGTAGGCGGTACAGACGAGCGGGTGGACGCGGATGGCCTCGCCCTCGATGAGGACGGGCTCGAACGCCTGGATGGAGAGACGGTGGAGCGTCGGCGCGCGGTTGAGCAGCACCGGGTGGCCCTTGGTCACTTCCTCAAGGATGTCCCAGACTTCCGGGGACTTCTTCTCGATCATCTTGCGGGCACCGCGGACGGTGTGCACGAAGCCGAGTTCCTTCAGGCGGCGGATGATGAACGGCTCGAAGAGGACGAGCGCCATCTTCTTCGGCAGACCGCACTGGTTGAGCTTGAGCTCGGGACCGATGACGATGACGGAGCGGCCGGAGTAGTCGACGCGCTTGCCGAGGAGGTTCTGGCGGAAACGGCCCTGCTTGCCCTTGAGCATGTCCGAGAGGGACTTCAGGGGGCGGTTGCCGGCGCCCGTGACCGGGCGGCCATGGCGGCCGTTGTCGAAGAGCGCATCAACGGCTTCCTGCAGCATGCGCTTTTCGTTGTGGATGATGACGTCGGGCGTCTTCAGCTGCATCAGGTTCTTCAACCGGTTGTTGCGGTTGATGACGCGGCGGTAGAGATCGTTGAGGTCCGAGGTCGCGAAGCGGCCGCCCTCGAGCGGGACGAGCGGGCGCAGGTCCGGCGGGATGACGGGGAGCACTTCGAGGACCATCCACTCCGGACGGCTCTTCGAATGGATGAAGCCCTGGATGACCTTGAGACGCTTCGAGAGCTTCTTCTTGATCTGCTTGGACTTCGTCGCGCGCATCTGCTCCTGCAGCTCGGCGACGGTGGCCTCCATGTCGGTCTTGACGAGAGCATCGCGGACGGCCTCGGCGCCCATCTTGGCGACGAAGGAATCCTCACCGTACTCCTCGAGGGCCTGGCGGTACTCGGTGTCGGTGAGCAGCTGATGGGGCTCGAGCGGGGTCTTGCCCGGATCGATGACCATGTAGTTCTCGTAGTAGATGACGCGCTCGAGGGCGCGCGCGGTCATGTCGAGCAGGAGGCCGAGGCGGCTCGGCATGCTCTTGAGGAACCAGATGTGGGCGGCCGGGACGGCCAGCTCGATGTGGCCCATGCGCTCGCGGCGGACGCGGGCGATGGTGACCTCGACGCCGCAGCGATCGCAGACGACGTCCTTGTACTTGATGCGCTTGTACTTGCCGCAGGCGCACTCGTAGTCGCGGACCGGGCCGAAGATCTTCTGGCAGAAGAGGCCACCCGGCTCGGGCTTGAAGGTGCGGTAATTGATCGTCTCGGGGTTCTTGACCTCGCCCTTGGACCATTTGCGGATGATGTCGGGCGCGGCGACCGTGATCGACACGCAGTCGAACACGTTCTCGTCGAGACCGAGGGCGCTGCGGGTCTCCTCACGGGCGGAGGAGGCGGCGGTTTCAGAAGGTTGGATGCTCATTTTATGATCTCCCTGAAGTTCGTGAAAGGATGAAGAAAAAGCGGACTTGCAACTTGCGGCACTCAGGTGCCGAAGCCGAGCGAGTCCAGCTTGCTGAGCTTGATGTCGAGACCGAGGGACTGGATCTCCTTGATCAACACGTTGAAGGATTCCGGCGTGCCGGCCTGCAGCGTGTTATCGCCCTTGACGAGCGACTCGTAGATCTTGGTGCGACCCTGCACATCGTCGGACTTGACGGTGAGGAGCTCCTGGAGGGTGTGCGCGGCGCCATAGGCTTCCAGCGCCCACACTTCCATTTCGCCGAAGCGCTGGCCGCCGTACTGGGCTTTGCCGCCCAGGGGCTGCTGCGTGACGAGGGAGTACGGACCGACGGCGCGGGCGTGAATCTTATGGGAGACCAAGTGATTCAGCTTCATCATGTAGATGTAGCCCACGACGACTTCCTGATCGAGCTTCTCGCCGGTGCGACCGTCGAAGAGCGTGCTCTTGCCGGAGGACGGGAGCTTGGCGTCCTTGAGGTATTCACGGACTTTCTTTTCCGGAATGCCGTCGAAGACGGGCGTCGCGACCTTGATGCCGAGCTTTTTGCAAGCCCAGCCAAGGTGCGTCTCAAGGACCTGACCCACGTTCATGCGCGAAGGCACGCCCAGCGGGTTGAGGCAGATTTCGATCGGGGTGCCGTCCGGGAGGAACGGCATGTCTTCCTCGGCGACAATCTTGGCGACGACGCCCTTGTTGCCGTGGCGGCCGGCCATCTTGTCACCGACCTCGAGCTTCTGCTTCTCGGCGATGTAAACCTTGACCTGCTTGATCGCACCGTCGCCGGCATCCTGGCCGGACTCGATGCCCGCGATCTTGCGCTCGCGGTCGGTCTCGAGCTCGTCGAACTTCGACTGGTAGGAGCCGATGATCTCCATGATCTTGATGCGAACCGGGGACGGGTCGATCTGGACGTGCTTGGAGACGGCGGCGAGCTTGCGCAGGAGGGTCTTGGTGATCTTGCGGTTGGCCGGGATGATGATTTCGCCGGACTCGCCGTTGATGACGTCGAGCGGGATCTTCTCACCGAGAAGGATGTTGGAGAGGGCCTCGGTGAGGCTCTCGCGCAGCTTGTCCATCTGGGTCTTGTACTCTTCCTGGATCTGCTTGGCCTGGCGGCGGCGGTCCGAGGGAGAGAGCTTCTCCTTCTCGAAGTCGACGCGGCTGGAGACCTTGACGTCCATGATGATGCCGGCGGCACCGGAAGGAACGACGAGGGAGGTATCCTTAACGTCGGCGGCCTTCTCACCGAAGATGGCGCGGAGGAGCTTTTCCTCGGGCGCGAGCTCGGTCTCGGACTTCGGGGTGATCTTGCCGACGAGGATGTCGCCGGGCTTCACCTCCGCACCGATGCGGATGACGCCGTTGTGGTCGAGGTTCTTGAGGGCCTCTTCGCCAACGTTCGGGATATCGCGGGTGATTTCCTCCGGCCCGAGCTTGGTGTCGCGCGCGGTGACCTCGAATTCCTGGATGTGGATCGAGGTGAAGATGTCTTCCTTCAGCACCTTCTCGGAGATGAGGATGGCGTCTTCGAAGTTGTAGCCGTTCCACGGCATGAAGCCGACGAGGACGTTGCGGCCGAGGGCCATTTCACCGTGGTCGGTCGAGGGACCGTCGGCGATGATCTGGCCGGCCTTCACCTTCTGGCCGAGCTTGACGATCGGCTTCTGGTTGAAGCAGGTGCCCGCGTTCGAGCGCATGAACTTGCGCAGCTCGTACACGTGCACGCCGTTCTTGGCGTCGGTCTTGACGTTGCGCGGCAGCTCGCCGTCGCGGGTGATGACGATGCGCTTGGCGTCGACGGAGGCGACGACACCGGCCTCATCGGCACAGGAAACGATCTTGGAGTCGCGGGCGACGCGCTCCTCGATGCCGGTGCCGACGAACGGCGACTCGGCCTGGAGGAGCGGCACACCCTGGCGCTGCATGTTCGCACCCATGAGCGCGCGATTCGCGTCGTCGTGCTCAAGGAAGGGAATCATACCGGCGGCGATCGAGATGACCTGCTTCGGCGAGACGTCCATCAGGTGGACCTCGGCGGCGGGCACTTCGAGGAAGTTGCCGTCCTGACGGACGGTGACCTTGCCGACGAAGTGGTTCTTGTCGTCGAGCTCGGAATTGGCCTGGGCGATGACCTTGCCCTCTTCCTGGTCGGCGGTGAGGTACTCGATCTTATCGGTGACGCGGCCGTCCTTGACGAGGCGATACGGCGTCTCGATGAAGCCGAACTCGTTGACGCGGGCGTAGGTCGAGAGGGAGTTGATCAGACCGATGTTCGGACCTTCGGGGGTCTCGATGGGGCAGATGCGGCCGTAGTGCGACGGATGGACGTCGCGGACCTCGAAGCCGGCGCGTTCGCGGTTGAGACCGCCCGGCCCGAGCGCGGAGAGGCGGCGCTTGTGCGTGACCTCGGCGAGCGGGTTGATCTGGTCCATGAACTGCGACAGCTGGCTGCGCGCGAAGAAATCGCGGATGACGGTCGTCAGCGCCTTCGGGTTGATGAGCTTCTGCGGCGTGATGGAGTCGACGCTCTGGTCGTACATCGTCATGCGCTCGCGGACGAGGCGCTCGGTGCGGCTGAGGCCGACGCGGCACTGATTCGCGAGGAGCTCACCCACGGTGCGGACGCGGCGGGAACCGAGGTGATCGATATCATCGACCACGCCCTCGCCCTTCTTGAGGCGGACGAGGTACTTGGTCGCGGCGACGACGTCGGCGGACTCGAGGATGCGCTGCTCCAAGTCGACCTTGAGGCCGAGCTTCTGGTTGACCTTGTAGCGGCCGACGCGGCCGAGGTCGTAGCGCTTCGGATCGAAGAAAAGGCGCTTGAGGAGGGCCTTGGCGTTTGCGGTGGTCGGCGGCTCGCCGGGGCGGAGGCGCTTGTAGATTTCCTTGAGGGCTTCCTCCTCGTTGCGGGTCGGGTCCTTCTTGAGGGCGCGGATGAGGGCGCCTTCGTCGACGGCCGTGTCGATCACGCGGATGGAGGTGATGTCGTGCTTCTCGAAGGTGCGGACGATGGCCTTCGTGAGGGGCTCGAACGCACGGGCGAGGACGACGCCCTTCTGGGCGTCGATCGCATCCTCGACGAGGACGAGCGTGGAGACGTTCTCCATGTCGAGCGCCTTGGACACCTTGAGGTCCTTGATCTCGTAGAAGAGATTCAGGATGTCGATGTCGGAGCTGTAGCCCACGGCGCGGAGCAGCGTGGTGATGAGGAATTTCCGGCGGCGGCGACGGCGGTCGAGATAGACGTAGAGGAGGTCGTTGTTGTCGAACTGGACCTCGAGCCAGGTGCCGCGGTCGGGGATGATGCGGAAGGAGTGGAGGGGCTTGCCGTTCGGGTGCGGGGTGACCTCGAAGGCGATGCCGGGGGAGCGGTGCAGCTGGGAGACGACGACGCGCTCGGCGCCGTTGATGATGAAGGAGCCGCGCTCGGTCACCATCGGGATCTCGCCCATGTAGATCTCCTCATCCTTGATGAAGTCCTCCTCGCGGAGGCGGAGCTTCACGTACAAGGGAACCGAATACGTGATGCCCTCGCGGAGGCACTCGAGCTCGTTGCTCTTCGGGTCGCCCAGCGTGTAGGAGACGTACTCGAGCGTCAGGCGCTCGTCGTAGGAAAGGATCGGAAACACCTCGCGGAAGACCGCCTCGAGGCCCTGCGCCTTGCGCTGCTTCTCGGGCGTACCCTTCTGCAGGAAGTCGAGATAGGACGTGATCTGGATCTCGATCAGGTTCGGCGGCTGGAGGACTTCGCGGAGCTTGCCGAAGTTGATGCGTTCAGAGTGGGTGCGGTCGGCCATGGGAATTTCCGGTTGGGAACAGGACAAAAATCAGACGCCGCGGACGCCCGGGGGGCGGCGCGACAAGCGGACAAAAGAACGGTTGAATGAAAAGCCAAAGGACAGGCCATGCGGATGCACGGCCTGTCCCGAACTGACTTGAAGTTGTGCGACGGTAATCGCCAAGCGTCTTACTTGAGCTCGATCTTGGCGCCGGCGGCCTCGAGCTTCTTCTTGATATCCTCGGCCTCGGCCTTGGCGACGTTCTCCTTGACGGGCTTCGGCGCGCCCTCGACGAGGTCCTTGGCTTCCTTGAGGCCCAGGCCGGTGATGGCGCGGACTTCCTTGATGACGCCGATCTTGTTCGCGCCGGCATCCTTCAGGATGACGGTGAACTCGGTCTGCTCGACGGCAGCGGCGGCCGGGGCACCGGCGGCGCCACCCGCGGGAGCGGCGGCGACGGCAGCGGCGGCGGACACGCCCCACTTGCCTTCGAGGTCTTTGACGAGGGCGGCGAGGTCGAGGACGGTCTGGGCCGACAGCCACTCGATAACTTGGTCTTTGGTGATGTTGCTCATGTTGACTTCTCCTGTGACGGCTAGCGGTCCCGGTATGGGACGCGTTTAAGAGACGTATCCCCTAGCCTGTCGCGATGGATATTGGTTTTCCGGCCGGAGCCGGGAAAAATATAAGGTTGTGGTTGTAAGGGTTTAGGCGGCCGGAGCAGCGGGCTGCTCCTTCTTGACCTTGGCGTCGAGGACGCGGACGAACGACGCGGCATTCTGCGTGAGCAGGCCGAGGAGTTGCGAACGCAGGGCCTCGAACGAAGGCAGATCGGCGATTTTCGCAAGGTCCGCGGCGCTGATGAGCTTCTTGTCCATCACGCCGATCTTGACCTCGAGCTTCTGCTTTTCCTCGAAGAACTTCTTGAGGATCTTGGCGACGCCCGCGGAATTCTTGCCGCCGACGACGACGGCCGTGGGGCCGCTGAGGACGCTGTCGAACTCGGGCAGGCCGAGGGCCTTGGCCGCGACGCGCAGCGAGCTGTTCTTCACGACGTGGTACTCGGCACCCTCGGCGGCGAGGCGCTTGCGCAGCTCGGCGGCGTCGGCGACGGTCACCTTCGAGAAGTTGGTGAGGATGACGTAGTCGGACTTCTTAAGGTGCGTCTCGACCTCTTGGATCAGGTAATTTTTTTCGGCTCTCATGGTCGGTGCTCCTTAGTATTTGCTGAACTCGGTGGAGGAAACGCGCACGCCGGGGCTCATGCTGGAGGAGAGCGCGACGGTCTTGATGTACTGGCCACCCTTGAAGGAGGCGGGGCGGGCCTTGCCGACGGCCTCGAGGACAGCCTGGACGTTCTCCAGGATCTGGGCGGTCGTGAAGGAGCGCTTGCCGACGCCGACGCCGATGTTGGCGGACTTGTCCATCTTGAACTCCACGCGGCCGGCCTTGACGGCCTTGATGCCGGCGGGGATGTCGTCGGTGACGGTGCCGGACTTCGGGTTGGGCATGAGGCCCTTGGGACCGAGGACGCGGGCGAGCGTGCGGACCTGCTTCATGGCCTCGGTCGTCGCGATCGCGACGTCGAAGTCGAGCCAGCCTTCGTTGACCTTCTGCATCATGTCGGCGAGGCCGGCATGGTCGGCGCCCGCGGCGAGGGCCTTGGCGACGTCGTCGGTGAAGACGAGGACGCGGACCTTCTTGCCGGAGCCGTTCGGGAGCGGCGTGGTGCCGCGCACGTTCTGGTCGCCGGACGTGCCGTCGACGCCGAGGCGGAAGGAAAGCTCGATGGTCTCATCGAACTTCGTCTTCGGGAATTTATTGAGGATCTCGACCGCCTCGGAGAGCGGGTAGTCCTTGGTGAGGTCAGCGACCTTGAGGGCGCTGGCGTAGCGTTTGCTGGGCTTTTTCGGCATGTTTGACTCCTTGCGGTGCAAGCGTCCCGGAGGGACTCCCGCGGTGAGTTGATTTTACTGAGGGAAAATTACTCGACGACTTCGATGCCCATGTTGCGGGCGGTACCGGCGATGATCTTGATGCCGGCGGCCTCGTCATTGGCGTTCATGTCGGCCTTCTTGATCTTCCAGATCTCGGCGAGCTGCTTCTTGGTGACCTTGCCGACCTTGTCCTGGTTGGGCTTGGCGGAGCCGCTGGCGATGTTGGCCGCCTTCTTGAGGAGGACGGACGCCGGGGGCGACTTGAGGATGAAGGTGAAGCTCTTGTCGGTGTAGACCGTGATGACGACCGGCAGGATCATGCCGTTCTGGTCCTTGGTGCGGGCGTTGAAGTCCTTGCAGAACGCCATGATGTTGACGCCCTGCGCACCGAGCGCGGGACCGACCGGGGGCGCGGGATTCGCGGCACCGGCGGGCAGTTGGAGACGGATGTAGCCTTGGATTTTCTTGGCCATGGTAGTTAGGGATTTTCGATTTTTGAGTTTCGATTTTCGATTGGGCGGACTTCGAACGGCGTGAGGCTGACGTTAATCGAAATTCCAGAACCGAAATTCTAAAGGGATGGTGATTACTCGGTGTTGCGCTGGACCTGCCAGTATTCGAGCTCGACCGGGGTGAAGCGGCCGAAGATGGAAACGGAGACCTTGAGCTTGCCGCGCTCGGGATCGATCTCGTCGATCCGGCCGGTGAGGCTGGCGAAGGCGCCGTCGGTGATCTTGACTTCCTCGCCGACGGTGTACTGCACCTTCGGGACTTCCTTGCCGTTGGCCGCCTCGATGCGGGAACGGATCTCGTCGATCTCGGCCTGGCGGAGCGCCGCGGGGCGCTCGCCGCCGACAAAGCCGATGACGCCGGCGACTTCCTTCACGAAGTACCACGGGCGGTTGATGACCTTCTTGTCCTCACCGTAGAGGCACATCTGGATGAAGACGTAACCCGGATAGAGCTTGCGGGTCTTGGTGGTCTTCTTGCCGTTCTTGACCTCGGAGACGACCTCGGTCGGCAGCAGAACCTCGAAAATGCTGTCCTCCAGCTCCTCGGCCTTCTTGAACTTGTCGATGTAGGCCTTCACCTTGTTCTCCTGGCCGGAGAGCGTGTGGAGGGCAAACCACTGGGCGGTGGCGGGGGCGGTGGTGGACATGGCGCAGGTTTTAGCTGACCAGCTTCGTGAAGAGATCCACGAACTGAATGAGGGAGAGGTCGCTGATGCTCGTGAAAACGCCGAGGATCGCCGCGGCGACGACGACCACGATGGTGGACTCGCGAAGCTCGGTCCACGTGGGCCACGTGGCTTTCTTGAGCTCGTCCTTGGTTTCGACGGTGAAGATGCGGACGGCGCTGAACGGATTTTTCATGGGCAGGAAATTTGGCAGGCGCGGAGGGAATCGAACCCCCAACCAACGGTTTTGGAGACCGCTACTCTACCAATTGAGCTACACGCCTGTAAGTTGGCTTTCTTAGACGACACAGCCGGGGCCCCGTTGCGGGGCCCCGGCAGGCCGGTTTAGAGGGTTGTGGACGACTTATTCGATGATCTCGGTGATACGACCGGCACCGATGGTGCTGCCGCCTTCACGGATGGCGAACTTCTGGGTCTTCTCCATGGCGATCGGGACGATGAGGTCGATCTCGACGGCGATGTTATCGCCGGGCATGATCATCTCGACGCCCTTCGGCAGGTTGACGATACCGGTCACGTCCGTCGTGCGGAAGTAGAACTGGGGACGGTAGCCGTTGAAGAACGGCGTGTGGCGGCCACCCTCGTCCTTGGAGAGGACGTAGATCTCGGCCTTGGCCTTCTTGTGCGGGGTGATCGACTTCGGAGCCGCGAGGACCTGGCCGCGCTCAATGGCTTCCTTTTCGATGCCGCGGAGGAGGATGCCGACGTTGTCACCGGCTTGGCCGCTGTCGAGCAGCTTGCGGAACATTTCGATGCCGGTCACGACAGAGGTCGTGGTGTCCTTCAGGCCGACGATCTCGATGGGGTCGTTGACCTTGATGACGCCGCGCTCGATACGACCGGTGGCGACGGTGCCGCGGCCGGTGATCGAGAAGACGTCCTCGACGGACATCAGGAAGGGCTTGTCCATCTCGCGCTGGGGCTCGGGGATGTCGGCATCGATCGCGTTCATGAGCGCGGTGATGGCGGCGTTGCCCTCGGGCTTGTCCTCGAGCGCGGCGGTGGCGGAACCACGGACGATCGTGGCCTTGTCGCCGTCGAACTGGTACTTGGTGAGGAGCTCGCGGATTTCCATCTCGACGAGGTCGAGCAGCTCGGGGTCGTCGATGAGGTCGACCTTGTTGAGCCAGACGACGATCTTCGGCACGCCGACCTGGCGGGCGAGGAGGATGTGCTCGCGGGTCTGCGGCATCGGGCCGTCAGCGGCGGAGACGACGAGGATCGCGCCGTCCATCTGGGCGGCGCCGGTGATCATGTTCTTGACGAAGTCGGCGTGGCCGGGGCAGTCGACGTGCGCGTAGTGGCGCTTTTCCGTCTGGTACTCGACGTGAGCGACCGAGATCGTGACGATCTTGGAGGCATCGCGCACGGTACCGCCCTTGGCGATGTCCGCGTAGGTCTTGACCTCGGCGAGGCCCTTGCGCGCCTGGACGGCGAGAATGGCGGTCGTCGTGGTGGTTTTACCGTGGTCGACGTGGCCGATGGTGCCGACGTTGACGTGCGGTTTGGTGCGTTCGAATGTACCTTTAGCCATGGGATTTCCTGAGACGTGTTGGGTTGTTAGATGTGAAGTTTTTGACCTCGTTATTTTAACGTCGCTGAAGTCACGCGA
This sequence comes from Verrucomicrobiota bacterium, assembly GCA_018239845.1. GTDB lineage: Bacteria > Verrucomicrobiota > Verrucomicrobiia > Opitutales > Opitutaceae > CAIRCN01. The sequence continues at coordinate 23,624 of JAFEGO010000063.1, read as the reverse complement.
CGTCGATGTTTGACCGTGGAGCCCAGAACCGGATTCGAACCGGCGACCTCGTCCTTACCAAGGACGTGCTCTGCCAACTGAGCTATCTGGGCAGACCAAGGGAAGATGATCAAAAAACGTAAAGAGGGTCGAAAGTGCGCGGCTGAAAATATCGCGTCAACAGCAAACTTGCCTTTTTCGCCGAAATCCTACGGTCCGATGCAAATCCGGTAGAATCCGGGCCCCAGCCGCTCGCCCACGTGGAGCGCGTCGGTGAGGTAGTTTTGGAAATAGCCGTCCACCGCCGCCACCCGAGAGCTTTCCGTCAGCACGGGCGGGCGCACCACCCCCGCGGCATCGACCGCCACGAGGAACTGCAGGGGCTGCCAGGGCGCGTCGTTGGGCGGGCGCGCATCGGTCAGCGCGAGCGCGAGGAGGCTCCGCCCATCCCCCGCCGCGACGACCTCCACATAGGCCCCGCGGGCCGCCAGCGGGCGGACTTTCGGGTCGCCCTGGCCAAAACCGAGGAAGGACTGCGCCGGCCGGCCGATCGCGAAGGCGTCCGCGGGCTTCTTGGGCACGGCAACGGGGTCCGGCAGCGCCACTTGCAGCTCCAGCTCGGCGTAGGTCAGCTTGGGCGCATAGCCCGGAAACGATCCGCCCGGCTCCCGCTGGGCCGTTTTGGGTACGGCACTTTCCCCGGCATTCCACGGCGTGGGCAAAAAGAGCGGCGTGGGGTCGCGCAGCGTGGCTTCCTCGCGCAGGAGCGATTCGCCCGTGGTACCGCCGACCGGGTCGAGCTTGGTGAGGTTGACGCTGGAGGGCTTGGCCACCGCCGGCGGGGTCGTGGTGGCGGAGGCGGGTTTTGCCACCGGCGCCGGGCCGGGGCCGTGGAAAAGCATGAGGATCAACGCCCCCACGACGCCGGCCCCGAGGGCGGCGATCACCCAGATCGTGCGCTCGCTCAGCCGTTTCATCGCTGTCTGGCGGAGGGCGAACCCGTCCCTGCCGCCGGCTCCTCGGCTCCGACGACCACCCGCACAAAGCCCGCCTCATGGGCGATGCTGATGATATCGGCCAGCTCGGACAGCGGCACCCCCGCGCTGGCGCGCACGAGGAGCGAGGGGTCCTTAAGCTTGGCGGCCTCGGCCTTGAGCCAGAGACGGAGCTGGGGCTTGTTGAGCAGCCCGTCCGCAAAAATCTGCCCCGAGGGCAGCACGCTGATCACGCGCTGCGTCGTGGCCGCGCCCGCCCGCGCCCCGACCAGCTCCGGCATCCGGAAATCCACGCCGAGCCCCGGTGCCAGCACGAATCGCGAGCCAAAGAGCACAAACAGCAGCCCCACGAGGCCCACGCTCACATAGAAGAGCGGGTCCATGCTGCGCGGCGCCGGCCGCAGCTTCGACTGGAGATCGAGGGGCCGGGTGATCATCGCCCCTCCCCTGCCCCGCCGGCGGATTCGGGGGACTGCGGTGCCTTGCCCGCCGCGCGGTACTCGGTGAGCAGGTATTTCATGATCTCGTTGCCGGACCATTCGATGTCGCGCACGATCGCGCGCACGCGGCCCACTAGGAAATGGTGCGCCAGGTGCGTCGGGATCGCGAGCATGAGCCCGCCCGCCGTGCAGAGCAGCGCCTGCCACATGCCGTGCGACAGCGCGCTGGCCGCCATGTAGTCCTTCTCAAAGGCAAAAAACGTCGTCCCCATGCCGAGCACCGTGCCGAGCAGGCCCACGAGCGGCGCGACCTGCGCGATGGCCGCGAGGCTCCCGAGGCGGCGCTCCAATGCGGGCAGTTCAACGACCGCCGCCTCCTGCACGTGGAAACGCATGGTGTCCGCATCGTCGTCGGCGTGGAGCAGCGCGGCCTTCACCACCGCGGCCACCGGGCCCGGCGTCTCCTCACAGACGGTCAGGGCCTCGACGATGCGCCGCTTGGCGAGGATGTTCTTGATGCCGCCGATGAACGCCGTGGAGCGGATCTGCCCGCGGTGCAGGAACAGCGAGCGCTCGATGAACAGCACGAGGCTCAGGAGCCCGAGGGCCAGCAGCACCCACATGATCGGCCCGCCTTTGGCGAAGAGACTGAAGTCAAAAACAGACATGGTGAGGAGTAGGAGAAGCTAGAGCGCGCAGAGGGACAGTGCAGCAGAAATTCGGGATGTTACGGCTTCGCCTCCGGCAGGTTGAAGCGCGCGAGCCGCGCCTTGGCGAGCGCTTCGCCCGGCAGCTTCGTGCGGAGGATCAGCAACCAGGCCTCCTTGGCCTGCTCGAGTTTCTCCTGCTGCTCGTAGAGGGTGCCGAGCTCGAGCAGCGTGCGCGCCATCCAGTAACGCCCTCGGTCGCCGAGCCGGGCCGCGACGTCGTCCTTCAGCAAAAACTCCCCGACCACATCGCGCCACCACACGGTCTCGGCCTTGGCCGTAGCGCCGCGCCGGGCGAGCAGGTAGCCGAGGTTGAAGCCCGCCTCGACGCGCGCCTCCAGCGGCGCATCCACCCGGTCCCGCACATGCTCGAAGAGCACCTGGGCGTTTTCGAGGTGCAGCGGCTCGCTGGCCGACTGCGCGTTGTGACACTCCGCGAGCGCGAGCTGCGCGAGCACCACGTCGGGGCGCTGCGAATACTTGTTCACCAGCTCCTCGTACACGCGCTGCGCCTGCGGAAACTGGTTCAGCTTCCGCAACAGATCGCCCTGCTTGAGGCGGGCCGAGAAGACCAGCTCGCTCGTCGGATACTTCGTGATGAGGCCCTCGATCAGCTTGTTGGCCTCCTTGAGGTTCGTGTCCTGTCCGCGGCGCTCGGCCTGCAGCGCCGCCTGGAAGAGCGCGAAGGGCGCGTAGGCGTTGTCCGGGAAATCGTCCGCGAGCTTCGTCAGCAGCTGCTGCGCCTCGACCGCCTTGTCCTGCCGCGCGTAGTGCTCCGCCTCGTCGAAGTAAGAGTACATCGCCGCGTCCGAGCGGGGGAAATCCTTGCGCAGCTGCGCCACGTTGGCCAGCGCGTCGGCATCGCGTTTCAGGGAGAAATTCGCCTCGGCGCGGAGGAGCGCGCCCGAGCTTGCGATCTCCGTTTTCAGCTGGGTGGGCACGCCGTCGAGCGACGCGGCGAGCGCATCCACAAGCTTGAGGGTCTGGTCGGGATGGCCGGCCTTCGCCGCCAGCTGCGCCTGCAGCCACGCCATGCGCGCACGCAGCTCGGCGGGCAGCGCCGCATCGGCGCCGCCCGCAAGCAGGCGGCTCACGCGCTCGAAGGCCTCGGCGGTCCGGCCGTCCACCTGCAGCGCGCGGGCAAGGTTCCACTCCGCCTTCCAGCGGTTCACCACGTCGAAGCGCGGGTCGCGCGCGAGTTCGTCGAGCACGGTCGCCGCCGTCGCGGGCGTGCCGCCGTCGATCTCGGCCACCACGCGCTGGAACATCAGGTCGCCCGTCGGCACACCCGCGGGTGGCTCGCGCAGCACCGCGGCATACGCATCGGCCGCGCTGCGGTAGTCCCGCGCGCGAAACCACGCCTCGGCCACCAGCACGCCAAGCTGCGCGTGCTCCGGCCCCGCCGGCAGTTCGGCGCGGGCCTTCGCGGCGTTGTCGGCCGCGGTGCGGTAACGGCGCTGCTCCCACGCCGAGCCGGTGAGCACGCCGTAGGCCTGGGGTTTCAACGGGGAACCCGGGAAAGTTTGCAACAGCGCGCGCGCGTCGCCTTCGGCCTGGTCGTAGTTCTTGTCCCCCAGCGCCAGCTGAGCGCGGTAAAGCAGCAGATCCTCCAGCACGGCGTGCGGCGCGGGCAGCGCGATGAGCCGGTCCAGCTGGCGGCGGAAGGCCGCGCGCGCGGGATCGCGCAGCGAGGCGCGGGCGAGCAGCTGGAGCGCCACGCGTTGCAGGTCGCGGTCGTTGCCGTTGTCCAACAGCTCTTCCAACGCGGAGCGCCCCGGGCCTTCGCCGGCGCCGGCGATCAGCCCGAGAAACAGCCGCGTGCGGTCGATCTCCGCGCGCTCCTCCGGCGGCAGGGTCAGCAGCAGGCGCCGCAGCACGGAGACCGCCTCGTTGCGTTTGCCCAGCGTGTCGAGCATCGCGGCATAGGTGCGCGCCAGCCCGTAGCTGACCTGCCGGCCTTGCAATTGATCGAGGTTTTTCCGCGTGCGCTCGGCGTCGGCCTCGCTGACCGGCCCGCTCCGCAGCAGCGCCTGCTCGCGCTTGAGCAGGAACCGCGCGCGCGCCTGCGCCGAGGTCGCGAGGGCCTCCGCCTGCGCGAAAAACACCTTGGCCTTGTCCATATCGCCCGCGGCCTCGGCGGTCAGGCCCTGCAGGTACTGATACCAGCTCTTGTCCTCCGGCGCGAGATCCGCCGGCTTGATCGCCGCGAGCGCCGCCTTGGCCGCGTCGAGACGGCCGCTGAGTGCCGCGGCCAGTCCGCTGCGCAGCTGCCAGGCCGCGCCGCGCCCGATCAAGATGGTGTTGAGGGAATCATTCGCCTCCGCCGCCAGCCCTTCGTCGAGCAGTGCGGTGGCCAGGGCCAGCGTGAGCGTCGTGTGGTCCGCGCCCGCCTGCACCAGCATCTCACGATACAAGGCCGCCGCCGCCGAGGGGAAGCCCAGCTCCTGCGCCCGCTGCGCCGCCTCGAGCGACACGGCGTTGGCTCCCGGCGAGGGCGTGAGTCCGGGCACCGTGATCAGCGGGGCCGTCGGCGCGATCGCTTCCTGCGCGCGCAGTCCTCCAGCGGCCCCCAAGGCCAGCAACCCGGCGAAGATGATTCGTATGCGCATGCGGGAAATAACGCGGCAGCTTGCGGTGCGCCGTGGAAACAATCAACCGCGTTGTAAGTAGTTCCGTCTGGCCCCCATCGGTTCCTTCGCCATGCTAAGTGCCATTCAATTACTCCCATGATCGCCCTCGTCATCCTCGGTGTCCTGCTCCTGATCGTCGTTGTCCTCGGCCTCTGGGCCGTGGGCATCTATAACTCCCTCGTCTCCCTCCGCAACCACTTCAAGAATGCGTTCGCCCAGATCGACGTGCAGCTGAAGCGCCGCTACGACCTCATCCCGAATCTCGTCGAGACGGCCAAGGGCTACATGAAGCACGAGCGCGAGACGCTCGAGGCCGTCATCAAGGCCCGCAACATCGCCCTCGCCGCCTCGCAGGGCGCCGCCGCCAACCCCGCCGACGCCAACGCCGTCAAGGGCCTCCTCTCCGCCGAGGCCGGCCTGACCGGCGCGCTCAGCCGCCTCATGGTCGTCTCCGAGCAGTACCCCGACCTCAAGGCCAACCAGAACATGCTCCAGCTCACCGAGGAGCTCACTTCGACGGAAAACAAGGTCTCCTTCGCCCGTCAGGCCTACAACGACAGCGTGATGACTTATAATACCGCCCGCGAGGTCTTCCCCAATGTGATCTTCGCCGGGATGTTCGGCTTCCTCCCCGCCGAGCCCTTCAAGATCGACGACCCCACCGAGCGCAACGCGCCGAAGGTGCAGTTTACCTGAGCGGTACCTTGTAGGGGCGTCCCTTGCGGACGCCCGTAACCTTCGCCCGCTTGCCACTCCGTGAGCCGGATATCTCCAGTGTCATCTGGTAAGTTGCCGGAACCGCCTGACTATCGCGCCGAGTTCAATCACGTCTGTCACATTCATAACCAATGGCGCCGCCGATTCGGCCCACTATTGCTTATCTTGATATTGATGATCCCGCTAGGGTTCACGCTATTGATGTTTTCTGGTTCGGAATGCTTCGCATTGCCCGAAACCACCATCGGAGTGCTTGCGACTGTCATCGCTACTGCATTGTTGGGGATACTTTTCTTGGCACTTCGCGCGCCAAAGTTGCGGTGTCCCAAGTGCCGCTACGATATCACCCGAGCTTGGCGTCGCTATTGTGCCGCATGCGGATCCGATCAAGTGATCCAACCCAAATTCCTCAGCCTAAATAGCCGACCTCATTGCGAGGCCTGCAGCTCTTCACCAGTCACGGATGGCGAGTCTGTGAGACAATATACCATCAAGTTTTGCCCCGACTGTGGAGCTTGGCTTCACGACGAAGGCGTATAATCTTTATGGACTTCTTCGAAGCCCAGGCTCGCGCGAAGAAACGCACCAACCGGCTCGTTTTTCTCTTCGCCCTCGCCGTCATCGGCACCGTGCTCGCTGGCTATGCGGCCGGTCTCTTCGTGGTCAACTTCACGGGCGCGGGCGGACACGAATACGGCTCGTGGTGGGATGGCCGTGTCTTTGGCTGGGTCCTGATTGGTACGCTCGGCATCATCGGCGGCGCCTCGCTGATCAAGTGGAGCGAGTTCTCCGCCGGCGGCTCGGCCGTAGCGGCCAGCGTCGGCGCGCGGCGCGTCGATCCGCACACCACCGACACCCTAGAGCGCCGGTTGCTCAACGTCGTCGAGGAGATGGCCATCGCCTCCGGCGTCCCCGTCCCTGAGGTGTACGTGCTCGACGACGAGTCGGGCCTCAACGCCTTTGCCGCCGGCCTCACCACGGGCGATGCCATCATCGCGGTTACGCGCGGCACGCTCGAAAAACTCAGCCGCGACGAGCTGCAGGGCGTCGTCGGCCACGAGTTCTCGCACATCCTCAATGGCGACATGCGGCTCAACCTCCGCATCACCGCCCTGATCTTCGGCATCCTCGTCATCGGCCTCACCGGCCGCGGCATCCTCTGGGTCATCGGACGCGGACGCATCCGCGGCGGCAAGAATTCCGGCGGCATCGTCGTCGTCGCCATCGTGATCGGCCTCGCGCTTTTTATCATCGGCTATGTCGGCTATTTCTTCGGCCGGCTCATTCAGGCCGCCGTCTCCCGCCAGCGCGAGTTTCTCGCCGATGCCTCCGCCGTGCAGTTCACCCGCAATCCCGCCGGCATCACCGGCGCGTTGAAAAAGATCGGTGGCTACAGCCTCGGCTCCGCGCTACAGACGCCCAAGGCCGCCGCCATCGGACACTTCTTCTTCGCGCAAGGTTTCAGCAGCGGCCTCACCGGGCTCTGGGACACCCATCCGCCCCTCCCCGAGCGCATCCGCGCCATCGATGCGCAGTGGAACGGCGAGATGTTCACGCCGCCCACCGTCGTCGATGTCCGCACCACGTCGTTCAAAGAAGCCGGCTTCGCTCGGCCAAAAAATCCGCCGCCCCTTCCGCCCGTCCTCGCCCCCATCGCGGCCACCGCCGCCGTGGCCGCCGTCGGCACCCTCACCTCCGACCAGATCGCCCACGCGCAGACGCTCCTCGATGCCGTGCCCACCGCGCTGCGCGAAAGCGCGCAAACGCCCACCGGCGCCCAGGCCCTGCTCTGCGGCCTGCTGCTCGATAGCGACCCCACTGTCCGCACCCGTCAGCGCGAAACGATCTCCGCGCGCCTCGGCCCCGAAATCCTCGGCGCGCTCGACGCGCTGGATTTGAGCGCCGTCGCCCCCGCGCACAAACTCCCGGTCGTCCAGCTCACCTTGCCCGCGCTGCGCGCCGTCCCCGCCACACAGCTCACACCGTTTCTCGCCACGCTCGAAGAGCTCATCCGCGCCGACGGCCGCGTGACGCCCTTCGAGTTCGCCCTGCAAAAGCTCGTCACCCGCAATCTCGCCCTCGGCCAGAAACCCGCCGCGGCCATCATCCAGATTTACGCCTTCACCGCCGTCACCACCGAGATCGGTCTCGTCCTCTCCACGCTCGCGCAGGCGTCCACCACGGATCCCGACTCCGCCGCCCGTGCCTTCGCCACCGGCGCCGCGCAGCTGAAGCTCATCGAACGCAACCTGGCGTTTCAGCCCGCCGCCGATTTCACCGCCCTCGACGCCGCCCTCGACAAGCTCGCCACCACCAGCCCCGTCATCAAGCAGCGCACGCTCGTCGCCGCCGCGCATGTCGTGGGCGCCGACGGCCGCGTGCTGATCACCGAGGCCGAGCTCCTCCGCGCCATCGCCGCCGCCCTCGACTGCCCCATGCCGCCGCTGGCGGCCTGACTTCTTCCGATCGGTCCTTCTACACCAAGGACGCAAAGACCGCAAAGTCGCACGTCGCTAGCCGTGGCTTTGCGATCTTTGCGTCCTTGGTGTAAAAAATGAAGGTTGGTATTACTCAAAACACCGTTGCCACTCCGCCCGTGCACCGGCCTCCTTTCCCTCTCCCTTTCAACATGGCGATCGATCCCATCACCCTCCGGCAGGCCCCCAAACTCACCCCCGCTGCCAAAGCCGCCCTCGCGCGCTGGCGCGCCGCCCGCTTCGGCCTCTTCATCCACTGGGGTCTCTATGCCATCCCGGCCGGCGAGTGGCGCGGTGAACAGGTCCCCGGCATCGGCGAGTGGATCATGTTTTCCAAAAAGATCCCGGTCGCCGACTACGAGCAGCTCGCCGCCCAGTTCAACCCCAAGCGCTTCGACGCCGCTGTGATCGTGCGTCTCGCCAAGGAGGCCGGCCAGCGCTACCTCGTCATCACCGCCAAGCACCACGAGGGCTTCGCGATGTACGACTCCAAGGCCGATCCCTACAACGTCGTCGCCGCCACCCCGTGGCGCCACGACCCGCTGAAAGACCTTGCCCGCGAGTGCAAGAAGCAGGGCGTCACCCTTTGCTTCTACTATTCGCAGGATCTCGACTGGCACCACCCCGACGGCGCGTGGAACGAGTGGGACTTCCCCAAGGCCGGCAAGGACACCGACCGCTACCTCCGCGAAAAAGTTTACCCGCAGCTCCGCGAACTCCTCACGAACTACGGTCCGGTCGGTCTCATCTGGTTTGATACGCCGCTCACCATCACACGCGAGCAGTCCGCCGCCATCCGCGCCTTCGTCAAAAAACTCCAGCCCAGCTGCCTCGTCTCGGGCCGCATCGGCCACGGGCTCGGCGACTACGGCATCCCGCGCGACAACCAGATGCCGCCCGGCCGCCTCGTCGGCGACTGGGAGATGTGCGCCACGCTCAACCACACCTGGGGCTTCAAAAAGGACGACCACACCTGGAAGCCCGCCGCGCAGCTCATCCGCACCCTCGTCGAGTGCGTGAGCAAAAACGCCAGCTACCTCCTCAACATCGGCCCCGATGCCGATGGCCGCGTCCCCGCCCCCAGCGTCGCCCGCCTCCGCGCCGTCGGCCAGTGGCTCAAGAAAAACGGCGAGGCCATCTACGGCGCCGAGCCTTCGCCCTTCGCGCACGATTTCAGCTGGGGCCGCATCACCACCAAGGGCCGCACGCTCTACCTGCATCTTTTCGAAAAGCCCGCGCGCATCCTCGAGTTGCGCGGCCTGCGCACCAAGGTCAGCGCCGCCGCCCCGTTGCTCGCACCGAAAAAGGCCCTCGGTCACCGCCAGCTGACCGACCCCGCCACCGGCGTGCCGGTGCTCCGGCTCGATCTCGCCGGCCTGCGCTTCACCGCCCCGGTCACCGTCTTGAAACTCCGCCTCGCCGCGGCCCCGGCCGTCGTCGCAGGCCCGATCCAGGAGCCGGATGGCTCCCTCATCCTCCTCGCCGGCGAGGCCCGCGTCGGCAACGATTCCCCGCACGCCCAGCCCGGCCTGCACCTCTCGCCCATCGGCCTCACCGCCGGTTGGCGCCAGACCACCGACTGGCTCGAGTGGCACGGCGCCGTCCTCGCCCCCGGGGTTTTCCAGGTCGATGTCGTCAGCACCCACCAGCACAAGGAGCCGTGGAGCGGCGGGCACACCGCGCGCGTCGAGGCCGCCGGCCGCACCCTCCGCAAGGAACTCACCCGCGACGCGGAAATTCCCTATACGCAGGCTGCGTATTTTCCCCGCATCGCCACGCGCATGGGCCAGCTGACCATCACCGAGCCCGGCGATTTCACCCTCCGGCTGCGGCTCGATAAAATCGTCCCTCCGCCGAAGGATCGTCCTCTCTGGGATGATCTTACGCCGCTGATCGTGCAAGTCCGTCTCACCCCGGTCTAACCGCACAGCTGGGCTTGGCCTAAGCCCCGCGGCGCAAAATAGTTGCGGTTTTCCTCTGGGCCAGCAGGCTCTTGGGCGCATTTTCACCGCATGAGGCCGCCCATCCCCGATAATGACGAAGCTCGCGTAGCTGTCCTGCGTTCGCTCGGATTATTGGATACACCGCCGGAGCCCGAGTTTGACGAGCTGACGCGCCTCGCCGCGCATATCTGCGGGGTGCCCATGTCGGTTATCTCGTTGATCGACACCGACCGCCAGTGGTTCAAGTCCAAGCTCGGCTTCGACCCCACCGAAACCCATCGCGACGAGTCCTTCTGCGCCCATGTCATCGCCCGCCCCGGCGACGATCTCCTCGAAGTCTCTGATGCGCGTAAAGATCCGCGCTTCGCCGATAATCCCGCGGTGACCAACGATGGGATCCGCTTCTACGCTGGCGCCCCGCTCGTCACCCATGACGGCTGGTCCTTGGGCACCCTCTGCGTCTTTGACCGCCAACCGCGCCACCTGACGCCCGAACAGCAGTCGGCCCTGGCCACCCTCCGGCGCCATGTCGTCAACGCCATCGAGCTCCGCCGCCTCGTCGAAAAACAGCGCCGCACCATCACCGACCTCGAGCTGACGCGCCGCGACCTCGATCAGGCCCGCCGCGACGCCGAGGCCGCCGCGCTCGCCAAGAGCCGTTTCCTGGCGGCGATGAGTCATGAGATCCGCACCCCGATGAATGCCGTCATCGGCATGACCGCCCTGCTCGGCTCCACCCCGCTCAACCCCGAGCAGCACGACGCCATCGAGACCATCCGCACCAGCGGCGAACTCCTCCTCACGGTCATCAACGACATCCTCGACTTCTCCAAGATCGAGTCGGGCAAGCTCGAGCTGGAGGCCGTCCCCTTCGACCTCAAATCCTGCCTCGCCTCCACGGTCGATCTCATCGCCCCGCGCGCCATCGACAAGCAGATCGCGCTCCGCACCGAGATCGCCCCGGGCACGCCCGCCGTGATCGTCGGCGACATCACCCGCCTCCGGCAGATTCTGATCAACCTCCTCTCCAACGCCGTCAAGTTCACCGCCAAGGGCGAGATCGTGATCCATGTTTCCTCCGCGCCGCGCTTCGACGGCCGGCTCGAGGTCACCTTCCGCGTCACCGACACCGGTATCGGCATCCCCGCCGACCGCCTCAACCGCCTCTTCCAGGAATTCAGCCAGGTCGATTCGTCCACCGCGCGCCAATACGGCGGCAGCGGCCTGGGCCTCGTCATCAGCAAGCGCCTCGCCGAGCTGCATGGCGGCCGCATGTGGGTCGAGAGCACGGCCGGCCGCGGGTCCTCGTTCTTTTTCACCATCGCCGCCACGCCCGCCGCGCTGCCCGCCGGCACGAACGGCGCCGCGCCCGTGGCGGAGTTCGACGCGAATTTCGCCGCGCGCCACCCCGCGCGCATTCTCGTAACGGATGACAACCCCGTTAACCTGAAGGTCGTCTCCCGCATGCTGGAAAAACTCGGCTACCAGCCCGCCACCGCCACCAGCGGCGCCGACGCCCTCGCCGCCCTGCGCACCCAGCCCTTCGACCTCGTCTTCATGGACATCGAGATGCCAACCATGGACGGCCCCACCGCCACCCGCCAGCTCCGCGCCGAGCTGCCCGCCGCGCGCCAGCCCGCCGTCGTCGCCCTCACCGCCCATGCGCTCGCCAGCGACCGCGACAGCTTTCTCGCCGCCGGCATGGACGCCTATCTCGCGAAACCCCTCCGCCTCGCCGAGCTCACCGAGCTCCTCGCGCGCCTGCCCACCTTGCGCACCAAATAATCTTTCTCTTCGATCTTTCTCTTTCCTCTTTCTCTTCCGCCTTTCCCATCCGGGAGAAAGATTAAGAGAAAGAGGAAAGAGAAAGATTTAAACCATGCCCCGCACCGCCGCCCAGCAGCAGCTCCTCGACGACTACGGTCTGATCGAGAATCTCCAGGAGCGCCTCTCCGCCGTCGTGGACCGCGCCCGTCGCCTCCCGCCGCTGCCCGAGGCCGAGCGCACCGAGACCCACCGCGTGCACGGCTGCATCTCGCAGGTGTGGGTCGTGAGCGAACTCCGCGACGGCCGCTGCCATTTCCGCTGCGATGCCGACGGCCCCCTCGTGAAGGGCCTCGTCGCCTTCGTCTGCGCGTATTCGGAAAACTGTACACCGGCTGAACTGCTCGCGGACGACACCGACCCGCTCGCCGAGCTGGGCCTCCTCGCCAATCTCTCCCCCACCCGCCGCAACGGCCTCGCCGCCGTCCGCACCGCCCTCTGCGCCTTCGCGCAGGCGCAGCCGCACTAGGCCGGATGTAGGCCCGTCCGGTGGCCGGGCTTTAGCATCCAATGGGACGAAAGGTCAGGCCGCCCGCGCCGCTGAGCGCCTTACGGCGTCGCCCCGAGGGCAATTCCCTTGCCCGCGCATAGGGCCGGACCGCTATAAATCCCGCGGTCCCTTCAACCCTATGAAATCCATCCTCCGCCTCGTCAGCTTCGTGGCCTTCATGGCCGCTGCGCAGATCGCGTCCGCCCAGGTTACCCTCACGTTCACCGCCACCGCGAATACCGACGCCGCCGGGTACACGGTGGCCCATGGGCCCTACACGTTCACGTTCACCCTCACGTCGAACTTCGCGAGCACGTACAACACGTTCACCGGCTCCTCCAATCTCTGGCAGGAGGATCTCGCCGGGCCGGACACCCAGCTCTACACCGCCATCACGGGCACCGGTGTCACCGGCACCTTCACCCAACCCTCAGGCGGCGCGCCCTACTCCTTCCTGCAAAATACGTCCGGCTCCTTTCTCTCCCTCTACGCTGGCACGGAATCGGCGCTCAAGCCCACCGGGCTGCAGAGCCTCGACGGCACCGATATCAACCTGGCGGCGCATGGCACGCTCTCATCCGTTGATTTCCTGTTTTCCGGAAGCGAAACCCAGCCGGCCGCGTATTTCGCCGACTACACCGGGTCATACGCGCTGAGCGGCTCGCCCGTTATCAGCCTCACCGACCTGAACAACAACACCCTGCTCACCTTCACCGCCACCAACGTCACCATCGGCAGCGGTGCGATTCCCGAGCCCGCCACCTATGCCATGCTCGCCGGCCTCGGTGCCCTCGGTCTCGCGCTCTGGCGCCGCCGCTCGCGCCGCTGAGCGCGTTCAGTCTGCGCAGGCCCAGTCGGGCCAGCGTTCCTGCGCGTAGGCGCGCACGCCGTCGATGGCCGCCTGCACGAGTTCCGTCGCCTCGCCGCGCCATAGCGCGCCCATCGTCACGGGCGGAAACCCCTTAAGCTCCAGCACGCGCACGCCGCGGCGCTTGGCCTTGGGATCGGTCAGCACGTTGAGGCCGATCCCGTCGCCATTCAGCACATACCGCGTCACGAGGTCCGGCGTCGTCGCCTCGATCACGTTGGGCCACTTCACGCCGCGCTTTTTCAGCGTCGCAAAAAAATCCCGAACCAGGCCCGTGTCCGGCGGCAGGCAGATCAGCGGCTCCGCCACCGTACGCTTGGCCCACAGTTCCTCGACCGACTTCACCTTTGAGTTCGGCCCGAACTCCAGCGCCAGCGGCAGCCGCGCGAGCTTGGTCGTGCGCAACCCCGCCGGGGCGCGCGCATGCACCGGCGCGAAGGCCACGTCCACCTTCCCCTCGCGCAGCCACGCCTCGACCTGCGACTGAAACCCCGTCGTCCGCAGGCTGAACTTCAGGTGCGGAAACTTCGCCCGCATCCGCTGCGTGACCACCGGCAGGTGATCGCGCAGCACGACCTCCGCGCCGCCGACCCGCAGCTCCGGCCGCGCCGCCGCCTTCAGTGCCGCCGCCACGCCGTCGAGGCCTTCGAAGAAGGGCTCCACATGCGCATAGAGTTTCTCCCCCGCCGGCGTCAGCCGGAACGGGCTCCGCTCGAAAAGCTTCACGCCCACCTCCTGCTCGAGCTTGCCCATCTGCCCGCTCACCGCGGGCTGCTGGATGCCGTACGGGATCGCCCGCACCGCCGCGCTGATCCCGCCGTGTTTCGCCACGTAGTAAAACAGCTCCAGGTGATGGACGTTCATGCGCGTCTCCAAAAAGCCGCTCCACCCCGCCCGCGCAACGCCCATTCGCACCCCCATCAAAAAAACCGATACCCCGCATCAGACTTATCAACTCACGCCCTCCGCCGCTTTTCGATATTCTAGGAGCGCACCGGCCGACCTTGGTCCGGCGCAGTCAACTCAACCTCCGCTCCCATGAAACTCTTCCTCCTCACCGCCTGGCAATTCGCGCAGGTCGTCCTGATCGCCGCCCTCGCCGACTTCATCGCCGGCGTCGTCCACTGGCTTGAGGACGCCTACTTCACCGAGGACACGCCGGTGATCGGCCACCTCTTCATCCGCCCCAACATCGTGCACCACCACCTGCCGCGGTACTTCACCCGCCTCAGCTGGTGGGAGAGCTCCTTCGACCTGCTCCTCGTCAACCTCCTGCTGCTCGCGTGGGCGTGGTGGTTCGGGTTCCTCAGCTGGCAGCTCGTCCTCTTCGCCGTCCTCAGCACCAACGCCAACGAGATCCACAAGTGGTCGCACCGCACCCGCAAGGAAAACGGCCGCCTGATCTCGCTCCTGCAGGACTGGCGCATCCTCCAGACCCCGCGCCAGCACGGCCTCCACCACTCCGACCCGAAGAATACCTACTACTGCCCGATCACCAATTTCGTGAACCCCGTCCTTGAGCGTATCGACTTCTGGACACGCGCCGAATCGCTTATCGAGCGCCTGACCGGCGTCACCCACCGCCCCGACACCGCCGTCCGCGGCCAGGGCCCCGGCCCCGCCTGGCTCGCCGACTACCGCCCCGCCCGTAATGCGTGAGCCCCTTCCTTTTGCGTAATCCTCACTTTAACTATCTTAATTTAAGTTAATTATGAAACTATCGCCAAAGATGCAAATCGGACAAAACTTGGACGATTGTCTGATTATCGGACACTATTCGGACAATCCGTCCGAACCGGTGACCGCGTTATTTGGCCGCTGGCGCGGCCGGCTTGGCCATCCAGCCGTTGTCGGCCATCCAGTCGCACAGGCGGTCGATCACGTGGTCGCCCGCCCCCGGCTTGAGAAAGCCGTGGCCGCCCACTTGGAAAATATGGATCTCCGTCGGCCGCTTCGCCGCGCGCCAGGCATTGAAAAGTTTCAGCGAGTCGTTGGCCCCCCAGTCGTCGTCGCTCGCTGCCGCCGCGAGAAACAGCGGCGGCGCATCCGCCGGCACCGGCTGGTCGATGCCGTAGGGCCCCGAGATCAGCGCGGCAAAATCCGGCCGGACCTCCGCCGGCGCGAACACCGCGGCCATGACCGGAATCCCACCCGCCGACGAACCCAAAAATCCGATACGCTTGGGATCAACCTTGAACTCCGCGGCATGGGCGCGCAGCACCCGCACCGCCTGACGGCCGTCGTCGCTCTCAAAGTCCGCGTACTTCTGCCCCTGCTGCGCCCCGGTCGTGATGACCCCGTTTTCCCGCTTCTCCGGATAGTACATCGACGAGTCCGCCACCACCCCGACGTGGATCGTCCGGTATTTCAGGATAAACGCCGCGATGCCCTTCGCCTGCAACTGCTCGGCGAGCCGGCGCCCGTCGTGCACGATCACGAGATTCGTGTGCCCGCCGCCCGGCGCGATGATCACCGCCGTGCCATTCGCCTTGGCGGGATTGGGCGCGAAGTACTGGAGCACCGGGCGCACGACGTTCTGCGTGGCCACATGCCCGTCCGGCCGGGTGACCGTGCGCTCCTCCCAGTCCCACTTCTCGGAGCCGGGCGCGACGCCTGCATAGAGCGGCAGCTCCCGATCCGGCGGCGGCAGATGGACGACCCAGCTTTGGGCCAGGGCGGCGGCTGCGCCGCAGCAAAAAATCAGGGCAAGGCAAGAAAAGCGCATGGGGTGGGGCGGGGGTTACCCGGCCACGCTACTTTTGCGCCGCATCCATGAGCAACTTGGATTTTCTTCCGTGTCATCCACGTATTCCATGAGCCATTCTCCGGCCATGCTCCCGCTCTACGACGCGCACAACCACCTGCACGACGAGTGGCTCGCACCGCACCTCGACCACCTCGCCGCGGACCTCGCCGCCGTCGGTCTCGCGGGAGCCGTCGTCAACGGCACCACGCCTGCCGACTGGCCCGAGGTCGCCGCGCTCGCCGCGCGTTTTGCATGGGTCGTCCCCAGCTACGGCGTCCATCCATGGGACTGTGGCAACCGCCCCGCCGATTGGCTCGCGCAGCTCGAAGCCCGCCTCGCCGCCGAGCCCCGCGCGCGCATCGGCGAGATCGGCCTCGACCGCTGGATGCTCGACCGCGCCAAACCCGACGACCCGCGCCTCGCCGGCCTCCGCCGCGCCCCGCTCGATGAGCAGACCGAGGTATTCACCCAACAACTCGCCCTCGCCGCCCGACGCAATCTCGCCGCCTCCGTCCACTGCATCGACGCCTGGGGCGCCCTCCTCGACACCCTCCGCACCGCCCGACTCCCCGCACGCGGTTTCCTGCTCCACGCTTACGCCGGCCCCGTGGAAATGATCAGCCCCTTCGCCGACCTCGGCGCGTATTTTTCCTTCAACGGCGCCTTCCTCGACCCCAAGCGCACCAGCCAGCGCGCCGCCTTTGCGTCCGTCCCACCCGACCGCCTGCTCGTCGAGACCGATGCCCCCGCGATGACCCTGCGCAGCCACTGGCGCACGCACGATCTCCCCGACCGCCCCGACGCCACGCCGGTCAACCACCCCGCCAATATCGCCGCCGTTTACACCGGCCTCGCCGACCACCTCGGCCAGCCCCTCCCCGCTCTCGCCACTCAAGTCGAAGCCAATTTCAAACGGCTGTTCCAGTAGCGCAGGCGTCCCGCCTGCATCTGTGACGATGGCAGGCGGGACGCCTGCGCTACCCTTCACAGCATGTTCGCCGGCTGTCCCGTCGATTCCAGAACCGAGTGCCAGAGCTCGCGGCTGGGATCGACCTTCCGGCGGCCCTTGATCACCAGCTCCATCGGCAGGTTCACATACGAGCCCAGCCAGCGGCCGACCAGCATGCCCGTCTTGCCCGCCACGGCCGCGTGCACCGCCGCCTGCGCGAGGCGCGAGCAGTACACGTTGTCGTGCGCGTTCGCCGGCACACTCCGCACGATATAGCTCGGGTCGATGTACTTTAAATTCACCGCCATCTTCCGCTCCTTGCAAAAGGCTCCGATGCGATCCTTCAGAAACAGCCCGATGTCACCGTAGCGCTTGTTGCCGCTGGCGTCCGTGCCTTCCGCGCCCGCCATGAGTTCCTGCCCCGCGCCTTCGGCGACCACGATCACCGCGCTGCCGCGCTTGAGCAACCGCTGCCGCAGGCTTTCAAGCAGGCCGCGCGGGCCGTCGAGCGCGAAGGGCACCTCGGGGATCAGCACGTAGTCCACGTTGTTGCCCGCGAGCGCGGCGAAGCACGTGATGAAGCCCGAGTCGCGGCCCATGAGTTTCACTAGGCCCACGCCGTGCACCGCGCCCTTCGCCTCGGTGAAGGCGCACTTCACCGCCCGCACCGCCTCGGCAAACGCCGTCTCAAAGCCGAAGCTTTTGTCGAGGTACATGATGTCGTTGTCGATCGTCTTGGGGATGCCCACGACCGCCTTCCGCAGGCCGCGTCGCGCGATCTCCTGCACGATCTGCGCGGCACCGCGCAGCGTGCCGTCGCCCCCGATCACAAACAGGATGTCCACGCCCATCTCCTCCAGCGTGTCCACCATGTCCGCGGGATTCTGCGGACCGCGCGAGCTGCCGAGCATGGTGCCGCCGAAATTGTGCGCCTCCGCCACCGACTCCGGCCGCAGGATCAGCGGCACGTGCCCGTAGCGTTGCACGAGCCCCTCGAAGCCGTAGCGAAAGCCATAGACTTTCGTGATCCCGTATTGCTGCGCGCACTGGTTCACGATGCCGCGGATGATGTCGTTCAACCCGGGGCACAGCCCGCCGCAGGTCACGATGCCGACCGTCGTCCGCCCGGGCTCGAAGAAAATCGTCTCCCGCGGCCCCGCCTGCTCGAAGCTCAGGATCACTCCGCCGTTGTCGGCATCCTTCGTGTGGCTGCGGTAGTAGATGCGGTCCTCGTCCGTGCGAAACCGGGTCTCAGTGGCGCCGCCAAAACGCAGCGGTGAGGCAAATCGTCCGGGGCCAAGGGAGGGTATGCTGAGGTCCACGCCCTTCCATTTAGCACAACCGGTGCCACGCCCCGCAGGGCGGCCTCCGTCCGCTACTTCGCCCCGCTCAGAATCCGCACCACCTCACCCGCCGCTGCCAATCCAAACGCCGCGGTCACAAACACCGCCGTGCCAAACCCGCTCTCGCAGTCCAGCGTCAGGTTGGAGCCCGGCTCCGCCGTCGCGGCGCACGTGCCATCGGCCCAAGGGAACACCGGGCGCTCGCCCGACCACACGCAGCGTACCTTGAAGTCCATGCGCCCGCGCTGCTCCCCGTGCAGAAAGCCGAAGTCGCGCCGCAGTTTCTTCCGCACCTGCCGCAACAGCAGGTCATTCTCCGCATCGCCGAGGTCGCCCGTGCGGACCTGCATGCCGTCGCGCCGCCCGCCCGCCGCGCCGACCGTCAGGCACGGCATGCCGCGGTCCCGACACGCCGCGATGAGGCGGGCCTTGTTCGTCATGTTGTCGATCGCATCGATCACGAAATCATACTTCGGCGCCATCAGCCGCGCCGCCGTGGCCTCGGTGAAAAACTCCGCCACGCGCTCAACTTTGCAGGCGGGGTTGATCGCCCGCGCGCGCTCGGCGAGCACGTCGATCTTGGGCCGCCCGATCTGCCCGTCGATCGCCGGCAGCTGGCGGTTCACGTTGGTCACGCACACGTCGTCGAGGTCGATCAGGGTCAGCGCGCCGATGCCGCTGCGCGCGAGGCCCTCGACCGCCCACGAGCCCACGCCGCCCACGCCCACGATGCAGACATGCGCCGCGCGCAGCCGCGCCAGCCCGTCGCGACCGAAGAGCCGCGCCACGCCGCCAAAGCGCTCGGCAAAGTCGTCGCTCATGCGCATTCCTGCCCGGCGTGCAGGCCGAACGCCGCCTGCAGGTCGTGCCCCGAGGGCTGCTGGAAGATCTTGAGGTGGAACTCGTCGATCACCGCGATCAGGTGGTCGAAGATGTCCGCCTGCACGGCCTCGTAGGCGCCCCAGTTGGTGTCGTTGGCAAAGACGTAGATTTCCAGCGGCAGCCCGTGCTCGGTCGGCGCCAGCTGGCGGACGAGGAAGGTCATGCCGGGGTGGATCTTCGGGTGCGCCTTGAGGTAGGCCGCGCAATACGCGCGGAAGGTGCCGAGGTTCGTCAGCCGCCGGCCGTTGCCAAGCACCGAGAGATCGCTGCCCTGCGCCCGGTTGGCCTCGTCCACCTCGCGCTGTTTCTCGTCGAGGTAACCGGCCAGCAGGCCGAGCCGCCGCCACTGCCGCAGCTCCGCCTCGTCGGCGAAGCGCACCGTCCGCATGTCGATGTGCAGCGCGCGCTTGATACGCCGGCCGCCCGACTCGAACATGCCCCGCCAGTTCTTGAACGAGCCCGAGATGAGGTCGTACGAGGGGATGGTTGTGATCGTCTTGTCCCAGTTCTGCACCTTCACCGTCGTCAGCGAGACGTCGATCACGTCGCCGTCGGCGCCGGCCTTCGGCATCTCGATCCAGTCGCCGATGCGCACCATTTCGTTCACCGAGATCATGATGCCCGCCACGAAACCGAGGATCGCGTCGCGGAAGACCAGCAGCAGCACCGCGGTCAGCGCGCCGAGGCCCGACAGCAGGTAAACCGGCGATTTGCCGAGCACGATCGACAGCACGAGGATGAGCCCGATGAGCGCCACCACGAGCTTCACCGCCTGCAGGAAACCCTTCACCGGCATGCGCGCGAGGCGCTGATGCCGCCTCGCCAGCGTCTGCAGGCCGTCGAGCCCCGCAAACACCACCGCGACCCAGACGAACGTAAGGTAGATGGTCACCGCCGCGCGCACGCCGCTCTCCACCTCGGGCGTGCCGCCCAGGACCGCCGGGGCCAGGGTCTGGATGACCAGCGCCGGCGCGAGGTGCGAGAGACGGCGGAAAAACCCCGCCTCCAGCAGCACATCGTCCCACGTGCAGGTCGTGCGTTTCACCACGGTGGATACGACCCGCAGGATCACCCGCCGTGCGATCAGGTTGGCCAGCCACGCCAGCACGAGCGTCGCTCCGCTGCCTGCGATCATCACCCAAAGTTCGGCCCGGTCGGCGGCGAAGCCGCGCTGCGTCAGCGCGTCCCGCATTCCATCAAGTATGCTTTCCATAACAACCCGCACCCAAACGCCGTCAGGCGGTCGCGCAAGGCCTTTCTCAAAAAAATTCCCCGCTCCGCCGGTGCCGTCCGCGCGCCTGAAATAGGTCGCCTCCTCCCCTCGCTCGGGCGAATCTCCCGCCAACCCATCCGCCCATGCGCCCGATCCTGCTGCTCCTCGTCTTTGCCGCCGCCCTCTCCGCCGCCGAGGCCCCGCGCCTCCTCCAGCCCGCCGATTTCGCCGCGCTGCGCACCGTCTCTGACCCGCAGCTTTCGCCCGACGGCACCGCGGTCGCCTACGTCGTCAAGACCGTCGACCTCGCGAAGGACAAGCAGCCCACCAATCTCTGGCTCATCAACTGGGACGGCTCCGGCCGCCACGCGCTCACCTTCGGCGACGAGGGCTGCTCGCACCCGCGCTGGAGCCCCGACGGCCGCTGGCTCGCCTTCCTCTCCAGCCGCGGCGACGACAACGACTGCGACCAGCTCTGGCTCCTCCCGCGCGCCGGCGGCGAAGCCGAGAAAATCACCACCCTCCGAACCGGCGTCGAGGACTTCGCGTGGTCGCCCGATGGATCGCGCCTCGTCCTCGTCGTGCGCAACCTCGATCCGCGCGAAGCCGCCGCCCAGCAGGCCGAGAAGGACAAGAAGACCCCGCCGCCCCTCGTCATCGACCGCTTCCAATTCAAGCAGGACATCACGGGCTACCTCACCGGCGCCTACGCGCACCTCCAACTCCTCGACCTCGCCACGCGCAAAACCGAGCCGCTCACCGCCGCCGGCCCCCACGACGATCTGCTCCCCGCCTGGTCGCCCAATGGCCGCGAGATCGCCTTCGTCACGAAGCGCGGCGACGAGCCCGACCGCACGGAAAATTGGGATATCTACGTCATCGCCGCCGAGCCCGGCGCGAAAGAGCGCCAGCTCACGACCTCGCCCGAGGCCGACTGCCACCCCGACTGGTGGGCAAGCGCGCCCGCGTGGAGCCCCGACGGCCAGTGGATCGCCTATCTGCACGGGGCCGATCCGAAGAAGATCGAGTACGCCGCCAACTCCCTCGCGATCATCCCCGCCGCGGGCGGCCCCGCCCGCATCCTCACCGCCGCACTCGACCGCAACGTCTTCCAGCCGCGCTGGTCGCCGGACGGCCAGTCCGTTCTCGCTCTCGTCGAGGACGACGGCGAGCAGCAGCTGCTGCGCGTTCCCCTGGATGGACACGCCCCCGAGCGCGTCATCACCGGCGGCAAAATCACGGCCTTCACCCTCGCGGCCGGTCACCTCGCCCTCCTCAAGAGCGACCCGAATCATCCCTACGAAATCTGGGCGCACGAACCCGACCCCACTTATTCACCCAACGGCTGGGTTCGCATCCTGACCCGTGAGAACGACGCCTTCCTCGCCCAAGTCCAGCTTGCCAAGGTGGACCGCACCACCTTCAAGAGCGCCGACGGCACCGAGGTCCACGGCTTCCTCGTTCATCCCGCGGTCGCCCCTGCCGCCGGCGTGAAGCCGCCCGCGCTGCTGCGTCCGCACGGCGGTCCACAGTCGCAGTACGCCGCCGAGTTCAGTTTTGAGGCCCAGCTCTTTGCGGCCAATGGCTACACCGTCATCCTCCCCAATCCCCGCGGCTCCACCGGTCGCGGCACGGCCTACGCCATGGGCATCCACGCCGCGTGGGGCTCCGTCGATGTGCAGGACGATCTCGCCGCGGTGGACGACGCCGTGGCGCGCGGGCTCGCCGATCCCGACCGTCTCGGCGTCGGCGGCTGGAGCTACGGCGGCATGTCCACCAACTACCTCATCGCCAGCACCACGCGCTTCAAGGCCGCCACCAGCGGTGCCTCCATCGCCAACGTCCTCGCCGGGTACGGCACCGACGAATACATCCGCGACTACGAAAACGAGCTCGGCTCGCCGTGGAAAAACCCCGCCGCGTGGCAGGCGATCTCCTACCCCTTCCTCCACGCCGACCGCATCAAGACGCCGACGCTCTTCCTCTGCGGCGAAAAGGACTTCAATGTCCCGCTCCCCAACAGCGAGCAGATGTACCAGGCCCTGCGCACCCTCGGTGTGCCGACTCAGCTCGTGATATATCCCGGCCAGTTCCACGGCCTCACCAAGCCCAGCTACTTCCTCGACCGCTACCAGCGCTACCTCGCCTGGTACGCCAAATACATCCCCGCGAAGTAAGGAGATCTCGCGACGCTCGCGAAGGACGCGACGCGCCGAGACACCCTTCATCCTTGCATAGCGTGGTCTTTCGTCGCGCCCGTCGCGTTCGTCGCGAGACCTAATTATCCCGCCAGGACTCGCTCGACCGCGGCGATGGCCCGCGCCTCGCGCTCGGCGCCGACGCCGTACACCTCGGCAAAGGGCAGTCCGCGCGACTCCAGCGCGTCGCGCCAGAGCTTCCGGCCCATCGCCCGGCCCGCCTCGTCGGGAAAACTCCGCTGCGGGTCCGGCGCCCATGGCAGGTCGGTGTCGCAGAGCAGGTACAGCGTCACCTCGCGCGCGCGGCGCTCGGCCTCCTCGCGCACCCACGGCGGACAGCTCCCGGGAAACAGCAGGTCGTCCCACAGCACGCAGGTCAGCAGCGTCGTGTCGAAAAACGCCGCGCGCCGCGCCGCGGCCACCGCCCGGTCCTCGTTGGCCATCTGCCCGAGCGCGATGGTGCCGAGGTCGGCCGCGGTGATCGTCGCGTTGTGCAGATCCCAAAACTCCCGGACAAACTCCGGCGACCACGGCTCGCCAAAGTGCGCGGCCAGCCGCTCCGCGAGCACCGTCTTGCCGGTGGACTCCATCCCGAAAAGCGCGATCTGTTTCACCGTGCTCATGGAGCGCCGGCGCCACGCTGCGCCTTCATCGCCTTCCACCAATCGAGCCAGCCGATCAGCCCCAGCACGAGGTACAGCCCGAAGAGCAGCGCCGTGAACGCCAGCTCCGCGCTCCAGTAGGCGGGGATCGCGATCGCGTTGGCCACGGTGAAAAACAACCAGTTCTCCAGCTTCTTCCGCGCCTGCAGCACCTGTCCCGCCACCTGCAGCATGGCGATCATCGCATCGCGCCACGGCATGAGCGAGTTGGTCCAGCGCTGCGCCACGAGGGCCCACGCCACCGTCGCCCCGGCGGTCACCAGCAGCACCACGCCGCGCTCGCGCCACGAGATGGTCGTCACCGGCAGCTCGGGCGCCGCGCCGCGGTCGCGCACCCAGTGCCACCAGCCCCAGGCCAGCGCGCCGAAGAAGAAGATCTGCAGCGTGCCGTCCGCGTAGAGCCGGGTCTGGAAAAACAGCACGCCCTGGATCGTCACCGCCACGAGCCCGACGGGAAACGCCCAGAGCGAGCGCTTCACCATCAGCCACACGCCGACGAGGCCGAGCACGAGGTTGACCGGGTCGAGCCACGAGGTGCCGACGACGCCGGCCCAGAGATTT
>JAFEGO010000062.1 GCA_018239845.1 Verrucomicrobiota bacterium | reverse complement strand
GGTGCCGGAGGCGGCGACGTTGATCGCGGGCCAGAGGCGCATCTCGGCGCACTTGCGGTCGAGCACGAGCTCCATGTTGCCGGTGCCCTTGAACTCCTGGAAGATCACGTCGTCCATGCGGCTGCCGGTCTCGATGAGCACGGAGGCGATGATGGTGAGCGAGCCGGCCTCCTCGGTCTTGCGCGCGGTGGCGAAGAGCTGGCGGGGCTTTTCCAGGGCGCGGACATCAAGGCCGCCGGTGCCGGTGCGGCCGGAGTTGCGGGCGGTGTTGTGGGCGCGGGAGAGGCGGGTGATCGAGTCCACGAAGAGGACGACATCGACGCCGGTCTCGACGAGGCGCTTGGCGCGCTCGATGCAGAGGTCGGCGATGCGGATGTGGTTCTCGACCTGCTCGTCGTTGGACGAGGCCCAGATCTCGGCGGGCACGCTGCGGCGGAAGTCGGTGACCTCCTCCGGGCGCTCGTCCACGAGGAGGATCATGACCTTGCACTCGGGATTGTTTTGGAGGACGCCGAGCGCCATGTCGCGGAGCAAGGTGGTCTTGCCGGTGCGGGGCGGGGCGACGATGAGGCCGCGGGTGCCCTTGCCGACGGGGCAGAAGAGGTCCACGGCGCGGGTGGTGAGACGGCCGTCCTTCAGCTCCATCTTGAGCTGCTGGTTGGGCGAGATCGTGGTGAGCGTGGTGAACTCGAAGCGCGCGCGGCGCTCCTCGAGGGGCACGCCGTCCACCGTCTCGATGAAACGCATCTTCGGGTTGAGGAAACGGCCGTCGGCCGGGAAGGCGGTGCCGCCGATCATGGAGCCGGTGCGCAGCTTGAAGCGGCGGATGAGCTCCTTCGGCACGAAGGGGTCGGTGGGGCGGCGCTTGCCGCCCTTGCTGAGGTCGAGCAGCTGGCCGTTGCCGCCGCGCTGCAGGTCGATGTCGAGGATGCCCTCAACGCGGATCGTGTTCTCGACCGGAGCCGGAGCAGGCGCAGCAGGGGCAGGAGCCGCCGCCGGAGCGGAGGGCTCGGAATTTTGTGGGGCCACAGCCGGGGCCGGCGCGGCGGTGTCCGCAGGGGCGGACGCTGATTTCTTTTCCATAACGAATGATTTTCAACTCATGCCTACGCTTGACGCTCAAAACTCGGGGCGGGATAAAGAGAACCGCGCTACGCGTTTCCTTAACCCCTTAAATCCGTAACTAACGTGTCAGACCAAACGATTACCTCTGTGTCCCGGGAAACCCGGGTCTTCAGGCCTTCGGCCGAGTTCAAAGCCCAAGCAAACCTTGGGAGTGAAGCCACTTATAAGAAGCTCTATGCGGAATCTGTCAACTCCCCAGAAAAATTCTGGGGCAAACAGGCCAAGGAACTGCTGGTCTGGCGCAAGCCCTTCAAGCAGGTCCTCCAGTGGAAGGTCCCGCACGCCAAGTGGTTCACCGGAGGTAAGTTAAATGTCGCCGAAAACTGCCTCGACCGGCACCTCGGCACCGCCCGGGAGAACAAGGCGGCGATTATTTTCGAAGGCGAGCCGGGCGATATCCGCACCATCACTTATAAACAGCTGCACCGCGACGTCTGCCAGTTCGCCAACGCCCTCACGGCCAGCGGCCTGGTCGCCGGCGACCGCGTGGCGATCTACATGCCGATGGTGCCCGAGGCGGCCGTGGCCATGCTGGCCTGCGCGCGGCTCGGCCTGATTCACACCGTGATTTTCGGCGGTTTTTCGAGCGAGGCCATCAAGGATCGCGTCAACGACTGCCAGGCCAAGCTCGTCATCACCGCCGACGCCGGCTGGCGCCGCGGCAAGGCCATCGAGCTCAAGGCCAACGTGGACCGCGCGCTCACCGGCACGCCGACGGTGCAGCAGGTGGTCGTGCTGCGCCGCACCGGCACGCCGGTCACGATGACCCTCGGCCGCGACGTGTGGTATCACGATTTTGTCGCGGGCCAGCCCGGCGCGCATACGGCCAAGGCCTTCGACAGCGAGAATCCGCTCTTCATCCTTTATACCAGCGGCTCGACCGGCAAACCCAAGGGCGTGCTGCACACCTCGGGCGGCTACCTGCTCGGCACGGCGATCACCACGAAGTACGTCTTCGACCTTAAGGAGAACGACATCTATTTCTGCACCGCCGACATCGGCTGGATCACCGGCCACAGCTATGTCGTGTACGGCCCGCTGGCCAACGGCGCCACAGTCCTCATGTACGAGGGCGCGCCGAATCACCCGGAGCCGGACCGTTTCTGGGACATTATCGACCGCCACGGCGTCACGATCTTCTACACGGCGCCCACCGCGATCCGCGCGTTCATGCGCTGGGGTGATGACTACGTGAAGAAGCACAGTCTCGCCTCGCTGCGCCTGCTCGGCTCGGTCGGCGAACCGATCAATCCCGAGGCGTGGATGTGGTACCACACGCTCATCGGCAAGAAGCGTTGTCCCATTGTGGATACGTGGTGGCAGACCGAGACCGGCGCGATCATGGTCACGCCGCTCCCCGGCGTCACGGCCGCGAAGCCCGGCTCCTGCACGCGGCCCTTCTTCGGCGTCGTGCCGAAAATCCTCGATGACAATGGCAAGGAAGTGCCGAAGGGCTCCGGCGGCCGGCTCTTCCTCACGCAGCCCTGGCCCTCGATGCTGCGCACGCTCTGGGGCGACGATGATCGCTTTAAGAAACAGTATTGGAGCGAGATCCCGGGGATCTATTTCGCGGGCGACGGCGCGCGTTTCGACAAGGACGGCTACCTCTGGGTGGTCGGCCGCATCGACGACGTGCTCAACGTCTCCGGTCACCGCATCGGCACCGCCGAAGTGGAGAGCGCGCTCGTGGCGCATCCGGCCGTCGCCGAGGCCGCCGTGGTGGGCCGCCCCGACGAACTCAAGGGCCAGGCCCTGGTGTGCTTCGTCACCCTCAAGAACGGCCAGAACCCGTCGCCTGAGCTGAAGGAACAGCTCCGTGCCCACGTGGCCAAGGAGATCGGCTCGCTCGCGCGACCCGACGACGTGCGCTTCGCCGCGGGCCTGCCCAAGACCCGCAGCGGCAAGATCATGCGCCGCATCCTCAAGGAGATCGCCTCGGGCGGCACCGTGAAGGGCGACGTGACCACGCTGGAGGACTTCAACGTCGTCGCCGCGCTGCAAAGCGAGGAGTAAGATTTTTAGCTCTATTCGGGCCGCCATGGGGTGGCTCGAATATTTTGTTGGATTTTCGCGGCGGAACCTGCACCGTTCGCGACCCACAGTTGCCAGAGTAGCTCAGTGGTAGAGCAGGGGACTCATAAGCCCTTGGTCGGCGGTTCAATCCCGCCCTCTGGCACCAATCTTTTAAGCCGCACCTTCCGGGTGCGGCTTTTTTGTTTTCTCCGGGGCGTCTCACCACAGGGGATGCCGCGACCGCGAGCTGCCATTATCCCAACTAGTAGGGCTGGTGTGCCGAGCGGCCTTTTGGTATAATCACGACCTGTCGGCGAAGGTTCTTTGAAAGGGCTTCAGGATCTGCAATTCAGAGGCTTTCAGCATCGGACAATATCGGACAAATGCTGGGTTTTGGTCGATATTGTCCGATTGCGGAAACAATTTACCAACAGTGAATTAACCCTGAATTTGCAGGGTTTTGTCCGATTCGCGTGTGATATACACGCCCTGTTCGGGGGCGGCTATAGCTGCGCCAGCAGGGCCTGCAGCTCCTCAGCGGGCTCCTCGTGGGATTGCTCGATGGCGAGGCGGAGGGCGTCGGACAGGAGGGGCTTGGCCTCGGCGCGGCGGTCGAGCCGTAGCAGCAGCTTGCCCAGCAAAATGCGCGGCATCATCCAGTCTGCTTTCTTCGCGACGCAGTACTCGTAGTGCGGCACGGCTTCGGCGGGGCGGTTTTCCTCTTCGAGGGCCTTGGCCAGGCTGAAGCGGAAAAGTTCGTTGTCCGGCTGGCGCGTGACGAGGGCTTGAAACTGCTCCGATCGGGCGGGCATGGCGCTCACGTCACTCCAGACCGTCGATGTAGAGGAGGACGCCGGTGGCGTTGTCCGGGCCGCCGCGGCGCACCGCGAGGTCGATGATCGCGCGGAGAACCGTCTCGGGTTCGCCGGGTTTGGCGATCATCTCGGCTAGTTCGCTATCGCGGATCATGCGCGTGACACCGTCGGTGCAGAAAAAGTAGCGATCGCCGGGCTCCAACGGGCGGCTGATCAAGTCCACGTTCAGCGGCGTGGGCTGGCCGATGCAGCGGGTGAGGGCGTTGCGGTTGGCCTCGTGGTAATGGACTACCTCCCCCTTGGCACGGCGCTGGCGGGCCTCGTTTTCCACCGAGTGGTCCTCGGTGAGCATCTCCAGCTTGCCCTCGCGCAGGCCGTAGCAACGGGAGTCGCCCACATGCGCGATCTGCAGCGTGCTGCCCCAAATGTGGCCAAAGGTCAGGGTCGATCCGAGCCCCATCACGGGGCTGAGCTTCAGGCCGAGATCGTGGACGCGCTGGTTGGTCTGGCGCGTGAGCTGGACAAGATCGGGGGTCGCGCCGGTCGGGGTGGCGCGGACCAGTTCGTCCACGGCCTCGACGCTCAGCTGGGCCGCCTCGGCTCCGCCGGGCAGGCCGCCCACGCCGTCGGCCACCCCGTAGAGGTGGGCGTTTTCGTCGTGGAGGTAGCGGTCTTCATTTTCCTCGCGCACCCGACCGATGTCGGAGTGGGCGGCGGAGCGAATACGTATCATGCTCGCAAGTTAGCTGCTTCGCCGCGGGGCGAAAGGATGAAATTGATTTTCCCGCGTTTCGCGCGTGAGCCGCGTGAATTCGGGCTGTGGGAGGCAGTCGAGAAAAAGCCGCCCGTAGGCCTTGGCCAGTACCCGTGAATCAAGCACGGTGATGAGGCCGCGGTCGGTCTTGGTGCGGATGAGCCGGCCCACGCCCTGGCGGAATTTGATCAAGGCATCGGGCAGCGTGAGTTGGTTGAAGGGATTGCCACCCTCGTCGCGGATGTGCTCGCACTTGGCCTCGGTGACCGGATGGGTCGGTGGATCGAAGGGCAGGCGCGTGATGATGACCTGGGCAAGGGCATCGCCGGGGACATCGACCCCGGTCCAAAAACTGTCGGTGCCGAAGAGCACGGCGTTGCCGAGGGTGCGCATCTGGTGGGCGAGCTCGGTGCGGGAAAACGTGTCGCCCTGCATGAAGAACGGCCGTTGCGCCGCGCGGTACTCGGGCTCCAGCGCCGCGGCGACGGTGCGCATGTCGTTGTAGCTGGTGAAAAGTACGAGCGAACCGCCTGCGACCTTGGCCGTACAAAAGCGGATGTAGTCGATCAGGGCATCCACGGCCAGTTTGGCTTCATTCGCTGTAGGCAAGGGCACGTCGGCGGCCACGTAAACGCGCATGTTGCGCTCGAAGTCGAAGGGCGAGCGCACGGCGACGGCGCGGGCGCCGTCCGCGCCCAGGCGCGCGGCGAAGGGCTCGATCTGTCCGCCCATGGCGAGCGTCGCACTCGTGCAGACGACGCTGGTGCCGCAGCCGAAGAGATGTTTCCGCAACTGGGGCGCGACGTCGATCGGCGCGCTGCGGAGGGTGACGATGGTCTGCTTGCGGCCGCCGCGCTCGGCCCAGTACACGTGGCCCTTGTCGCCGAGCGTGAGCCACTCGGTGACGCCCGCCTGCAGGCCTTTGATGCGCTGCTTTTGTTCGAGCAGTTCGTCGCGCGGGCGGCCCTCCTCGAGCTTGTCGGCGAGCGTGCCGATCAGGCGGTGCAGGGCGGACAACGGCCCGTCGAGCGTGGGCTCGGCCACGCCCTCGGACCGCACGCGGACGACCGGGCGCTGGGCGAGGAGGGAGGCGGCGATGAAATCGAAGAACTGTTTGCTGGCGTCGAGCGCATCGATCACGAGCTGCTGCGCCTCCGGGCCGCCGAGTTTACGGAAAAGGCCGCGCTTGGTCCGGGGATTGAAGAGATACTTCAGCGCGCGTTCCGTGCCGTAGCTGCTGAGGGTGAGGCCGAAGTTGTCGGTCGCCACATCGGGGACGGTGTGGGCCTCGTCGAGCACGAGAAAATCATCGGGGAAGAGCACGCCGCGCGCGTCGGGCTTGGCGCCGTGGGCCTGCGCGCCGCCGGCGTTGATGAGGGCGAAGAGCAGCGAGTGGTTGATGATGACGATATTGGCCGCGCGGGTACGGGCCCGGGCGCGCTGGTAGAAACATTTCTCGCTGTCGCAGTGCTTGCGCGAGCAGGAGGCGGAGTCGGCGTTGACGCTGTCCCACACTTCCGGGCGCGGCGGCGGTTTCAACTCGTGGCGGAGGCCGGTCTGGGTGGTCTCGGCCCAGCTGGCGATGCGTTGGAGTTCGTCGTAGTCGGCATCGGCGAACAGGCTGCTACGGTCGGCGAGGGCGTGCGCGAGGCGGGTGGTGCAGCAGTAGTTGGATTTGCCGACAAAGACCGCGGACTTGAACCCGGCGTATCGCTCCAGCTCGGGCTTCGATTTGAAGAGGCGGCGGCAGATCGGCAGGTCTTTGCTCTCGATCTGCTCCTGCAGAGAAATCGTATGCGTCGAGACGATCAGCTGACGCGAGAGATCGACCGCGTGGATGAGCCCCGGGACGAGGTACGCGAGAGACTTGCCAACGCCCGTGCCGGCCTCGAAGAGCAGCGGTTCGTCATCGCGCATCGCGGCGGCGACGGTGCGGGCCATCTGCTCCTGCTCGCCGCGGTGTTCGAGGGCGAGGCCTTCGTGGAGCCAGCCGTGTTCGGCGAAGATTTTGGCGGCATGCTCGGGCGCACGACTCTCCGCCGGTGGCGGCAGGGCGGAGTCAGTGTCGTCGCGAAGTCCGATCATGGAAAAGGAAACACGTGACGCGTCTGGCGGCGGAACTCAACTGGCATTACGATCAATCCTCGATCAGCACCTGGTCGCCCGGCCGGATCTGTTCGTAGAGTTCGATGATATCCAGATTGCGCATGAGGACGCAGCCGGCGCTGAGGGGTTCGCCGATGCGGGCCTCATGGTTCGTGCCGTGGATGTACACGTAGCGCTCATACGTATCGACGTCGCCGCCGCGGTTCACTCCGGGTTCCAAGCCGCGGAGCCAGAGGATGCGGCTGGTGATGAGGTTGGGGTGGGTGTCGGCATTCTCGACTTCGCTGTAGTGCCGGCCGGTGGGCACGCGGGCCTTGAAGACCATGCCGGGCGGCTGGCCCGCGCCGATGCGCTCGGCGATCTCGTGCAGGCCGCGCGGTGTGCCGAGCGAGTCCTTGATATTGGAGGGCGGACGCTTGGAGGTGGAGATCGTGTAGGCGGCGGCGAGGGCCCCGTGGCGGTAAAATTGCAGGGTCGCTGTACTGATGCGCACGACGAGAAGACGCGCTGCGGGCTTGATGCCGAGCGTGAGGCAGGTTTTATTTACCCGTTCACTAGGAGAATCCATGGAAACTACGTCATCCTTCACGGTTGGTATCGTCGGCGCGACGGGCGTCGTCGGTCAAGAGCTGCTGCGGCTCTTGCAGGAGCGCAATTTCCCGATTTCCACGCTGCGGCTCTTCGCCTCGGCGCGGTCTGCGGGCAAGGTCGTGGAGTGGAATGGCAAAAAAATCACCATCGAGGAGGCCCGCCCTGGCGTGTTTGGCGACATCGATGTGGCGTTCATGGCGGTGGACGGTGCGACGACCAAGGCCCTCGCGCCCGACGCGGTGAAGGCCGGCTGTCTCGTCATCGACAAGAGCTCCGCCTACCGCATGGACCCGGCGGTGCCGCTCGTCATCCCCGAGATCAACCCGCAGGCGCTTCGCACGCACCAAGGCATCATTGCCAACCCGAATTGCTCGACGGCCGTCACGCTCATGGCGCTGTGGCCGCTGCACCAAGCGTTTGGCCTGAAGCGCTACTTTGCCGCCACGTACCAGTCCGTCTCCGGCACGGGTGCCGACGCCGTCGATGAACTCGAGGCGCAGGTGCAGGCGCACGTCAAGGGCACGCCGATGACGCGCAAGGTTTACCCTTACCAGATCGCGTTCAACGCCATCCCGCAGGTCGATTCCTTCGGCACCGACGGCTACACCGGCGAGGAGACCAAGATGGCGCAGGAGAGCCGCCGCATCATGGGCCTGTCGGCCCTCAAGGTCTCGGCGACCTGCGTGCGCATCCCGGTCGTCCGCGCGCATTCGATCGCGGTCAACGCCGAGTTCGAGCGTCCGGTCACGGTCGAGGCCGCGCGTGCGGCGATCGCGGCCTTCAGCGGCGCCGAGCTCGTCGATGATCCGGCGAAGCAGGCTTACCCGACGCCGCTCGATTTCAGCAAGAAGGTGAAGTGCGGCGTGGGCCGCATCCGCCTCGACTCCGCGTTGGACAACGGTCTCGCACTCTGGGTCAGCGGCGACAACCTCTGGAAGGGTGCCGCCCTCAACGCCCTCCAAAATGCCGAGCTGATGGCGCGCGAGGGCTGGCTCAAGCCCAAGGCCACGCTCGTC
>JAFEGO010000061.1 GCA_018239845.1 Verrucomicrobiota bacterium | reverse complement strand
TGTCTTCCGTGTGTTCCGTGGGCCAAAAATCAGATGGTGACGGTCTTAAAGGCGGCGGGGTCCCAGAGGGGCTGGCCGGCTTCGGCGGCGAGTTCGTTGAAGGCGGCCACCTCGGCGGAGCTGAAGAGCAGGCCGCCGGCCTTGGCGGTGTGCGCAGCCCACGTGGCCTCGAGCTGGCCGGGGAGCATGCACTTCTCGTTGCCGTGGCCGAGGACGTCGGCGATGACGGCCTTCACGTTCTGCGACTGGTTGCGGCCCTTGGCGAAGGCGCCGCCGCTGATCGCATCGGGATGGATCACCTGGAAGAAGAAGACGCAGGTGCCCTTGTCGCCGGCGTCGACCTGATTCCAGCGGTTGCGGATCGTGGGCAGCGAGCCGCCGATGAAGCCGCCGACGAGTTCGTTGATGAGGGAGAGGCCGTAGCCCTTGTGCGCGCCGAAGGGCAGGAGGGACGTGGCGAGATTCGGGTCGGTGGTGGGGTTGCCATCCTTGTCCACGGCGGCGAGCGGCGG
Source organism: Verrucomicrobiota bacterium (assembly GCA_018239845.1). Taxonomy (GTDB): domain Bacteria; phylum Verrucomicrobiota; class Verrucomicrobiia; order Opitutales; family Opitutaceae; genus CAIRCN01. The sequence continues at coordinate 6,869 of JAFEGO010000061.1, read as the reverse complement.
GAGGGGCTTGCCCTCGCGTTTGAGCTGCTGGACGCGGCCCATGGCGACGACGGAGGTGGCCCAGTCGATGACGATGGGATAGCCAATGGCGTCGGTCGTCGGAAAGCCCCACGAGTGCGGGTTGGTGCCGAGGGTGGGATACTTGCCACCGAAGGGGACGACCTCGGCGAGGGCCGCGGTGCAGTTGGTGTAGGCGATGTAGCCCTTGCGCGCGGCGTCCATCACGTAGCCGCCGCCCCAGAGATAGTGGAAGGCGTTGTCCACGGAGACGGTGCCGACGCCGTACTGGTCGGCGAGGCGGATGGCCTCGGCCATGGCGCGGTAGGCGGTGGCCTGGCCGAGCTTTTTGTTGGCGTTCCAGATCTTCGCCGCAGCGAAACGCGAGGGCTTGTCCTCGATCTGCGCGCCGGGGACGCAGCCCTTGGAGCCGGAGCCGAAGAGGTGGTCGAGGTGGAGGGCTTTGATGCCGTTGTGCGTGCGGATGCCGTGGCGCGAGGCCTCGGCGCAGAAACGCGCGCCCTCGGCGGCCTCGTCGGCGTGGAAACCGCGGTGCTGGTAGGCGGCTTGGACGAGGGCGTTGTGCTGCGACTCGGGGACGATGTGGAATTGCTCGGGCATGGGAAGGGAGAGCTGTAAGCTTTAAGCGGTAAGCGTTAAGCTTTGGGGGTTGAGTTTCTGGTCAGTGACTGGGGCTTAGAGCTTAAAGCTTATCGCTTACTGCTCCGACTTCCGGATTCGCCTGCGCGATGGGCTTCTTGCCGGCGAGGAAGAGGGTGAGGTTTTCGACGGCGCAGCTGGCCTGGCGCTGCACGCTCTCGTGGGTGCGCGAACCGATGTGCGGGGTGAGGATGACGTTGGGCAGGCCGAGCAGCGGGTGGTCGGCGGGCGGCGGCTCTTGGTCGAGCACGTCGGCGGCGTAGGCGAGGAGGTGCTTGGACTTGAGCGCAGCGACGAGGGCGGTGAGGTCGACGAGCTCGCCGCGGCCGGTGTTGACGATGACGGCGCCCTTTTTGATGAGCGGGAAATTCTGCGCGTTGATCAGGCCCTTGGTCGCGGGCGTGAGCTTGGTGTGGAGGGAGAGGATGTCGGCGCGGCGGAGGACGTCGTCGAAATTTTCGACGCGCTCGATGTCGTACCAGCGGGCGAAATCCTCGTCCCAATAGTTGCCGTAGCCGATGACCTTGAGGCCGAAGGCGCGGGCGCGGATGGCGACCTCCTTGCCGATGCGGCCGAAGCCGACGATGGCGAGGGTCTTGCCGCAGACCTCGTTGCCGGTGATGCGCGTCCAGCGGCCGGCGGCGACGTGGTTGGCCTCGACGACGAGGTTGCGCACGGCGGCGAGCATGAGGGCGAAGGTGTGCTCGGCGACGGTGGTGTGGTTGACGCCGGGGGTGAAGAGGACGGGGACCTTGAGGTCGGTGGCGGCCTTCACGTCGATCTTGTCGAGCCCGATGCCGTACTTGGAGATGACCTTGAGGCGGGGGAGGGATTTCTGGATGACGGCGCGGGTGAGGGCGTCGTCGCCGCAGAGATAGGCGTCGAACTGGCCGGCGAGCTCGAGCATGCGCGCCTCGGACAAGGGGCCGCGCTCGCGGACGAGTTCGAAGCCGGCGGCGGCGAGCATCTCGTGGTGGATGCCGGGGGTATCTTGGAAAGACGTGGTCGTGAGCAGGACGCGGGTCATGGGGTGGGACAGCCTAGCCGGGGCCCGGGGGCGGGAAAGGGAAAGTTTGCGCTACCCGTTGAGCGCAAAGCTGGCGTGGGGCGGTTTGCCGGTGAGGGGCTTATCTCTCCAAGTAAACTGCGCCCGCCCAAATCAGCCCTATGATGATAAGGAAAGTCGCAAATCCGATGATTCCTTCCCGCCAACGACCTGAGTAAAGCCCGCCGAACCTGAAAGTGCCGAGCTCTTGCTTCAGGCTGCCCTTGCGGCCCTTCATGCACCAGACGACGATCATTCCGACAAAGACACAGATGTCGTCGAAAATAAGGCCCATGCCGCGGTTTTTGTGCTTCGTCTCGGTCGGTAGCAATTTCGAATTAGGATACTGTCCGAAGCACGCCGCGTTGACAAACGGCGGGGGCTGCGTGGTCTGCACGGAGGCTGTCCCATGGCGCAATTCATCCAAGCAACCCAAGCCCTCCGCCGGAAACTCGGCGCGGGGATCGTCAGCATTGAAAAGGCGGCGCTCTACGCGGCGTCGTTCGACAGCAGCAAGATATCCTTTCTGCCGGAGGCGGTGATCCTGCCCCGCAAGGAGGCCGACATCGGCGTGGCGCTCGCGCTGGCCAATAAATACGGGGTGCCCGTGACCACACGCGGCCGGGGTACGACTTTGATGGGCTCGGCGGCACCTGTGCAGGGCGGCTGGGTGATCGACATGCTGCGGCTGAAGCGCATCGCGATCGACGGCGACGCGGGTATGGCCCACGTGCAGGCCGGGGCGACCAACGCCTCGATCCAGCGCGCGGCGGAGGCGCAGGGCTGGTTTTACCCGCCCGACCCGTCGTCGCGGGAGTTTTGCACCATCGGGGGCAACATCGCCTGCAACGCCGGCGGCATGCACGGCGGCAAATACGGCGTGACGCGCGACTTCATCGTGGCGCTGCGCGGCTTTCTGCCGACCGGCGAGTACGTGGAGTGGGGGACGGCGACGAAGAAATTTTCCGCGGGCTACAACCTCCGCGATCTCTGGATCGGCAGCGAAGGCATGCTCGGCGTCGTCACCGGCGCGGTGCTCAAGCTGATTCCGCAGCCCGCGGCGCGCTGGACGCTGCTCACGTCGTTCCGCGACGAGAAACAGGCCCTTGAGGCGGCGCTCGCGCTTTTCCGCCAGCGCGTGCAGCCGGCGATCTGCGAATTTCTCGATCGCGAGAGCGTGGTCTGCGCTGAGCGCGCGACGAAGACCACGGTGTTTCCCGGGCAGGCGGGCCGGCCGGTGATCTTGCTGGAGCTGGCCGGCGGCGCGGCCGAAGTGCGCGAGCAGAAGGCCGTGGTGCTGGCGTGGGCCAAGGCGCACGCGCTGGCGTTTCGCGCGGCGAAGGACCGGGCGGAGGCCGAGCAGCTCTGGGCGGTGCGCCGCAAGTGCTCGGGCGCGATGTTCGAGCTGGGCGATGCCAAGCTCAACGAGGACATCGTGGTGCCGATGAAAAACTACGTGAAGTTCATCACCTTCCTCGCCGGGCTGAAGCGCAGCTCGGGCCTGCCGATTCCGACCTTCGGCCACCTCGCGGACGGCAACCTGCACGTGAACATCATGTATCACCGGGCGGACAAAGCCGAGTCCCGCGCCGCGGAGCACGCGGTGGAAAAGCTCATGCGCACCGTGGTCTCGCTCGGCGGCGCGATCTCCGGCGAGCACGGGATAGGTTTGGCAAAGACGCCCTTCCTCCGCATCCAGCACCGCCCGGCGCAGGTGAAGGCGATGCAGGCGGTGAAGCAGGCGCTCGACCCCCGCGGCATCCTGAATCCCGGAAAAATGTTCGAGCCGGTGCGCATCTGGAAATTCCCGAAGCTGGCGATCCACCTGCCGTGGGATCACAAGTGAGGTGGAGCGGGATCGAGAGTAGGGCGGGTCTTTGACCCGCCCTATGGCGCTGAGTGACGGACGGAGGCCAAGGGCAGGTCAAAGACCTGCCCTACTTTTTCAGCGCAGCCCACCTCGGACAACCATTCTGGCAGATTGTCCGTCGGCCTCGGCTCGACACGCCCGCCCGATACGGTGAGAAACAAGGCGATGAGCCGCGTCGTACCCGCGCAGTTACCCGAGTTTTCGCCCGAGCGCTTTGCCGAGCGGCTGGCGGAGGCGGTCGCGCTCAGCCAGCAGCCGGAGAAGTTTTCCGAGTTCCCGCGCTGGACGCAGAAGGTGATGCTCATCCTCAAGGAGCAGCTCGTGCCACCGGAGTACGTTTCCATGCTGTCGGCCGACCGCGCGATCTTTGGCGAGGGGGTCTGCGTGGCGTGGGTGGCGCACGCGCGCGACATCATCCAGCAGCCGGACTCCGAGGACGGGCGGTTTGCGCGGCGCGTGGCGGCGCGGCTCACGCCCAAGGCGCAGCCGCAGCTCGGCATGGGCGACCTCGCGGCCTCGGTGGATTTTCAAGGGCACGTGATGCGGCGGCTCTTCGCGGTGGACGCGGGCGAGCGCAAGGCCTTCACCGAAGGGCTCGCGGCGGGCAACCGGGTGCGCGAGCTGTTTGACCGGCAGGCGGCGAGCCACATGACGGACGCGACGGGGATCTACCTGTTGCTTTGGCTGTACTGGCCGGAGATCTCGGCGCTGGGCAGCGTGGGCGAGGCGGCGCGTCAGCTGGAGGGCCTGGTGGGCGCGAACAAAAATGTCGCGGGCCGCCACTGGGAGGAACGTTTTCGCAAGCTGGCCAACCGGATCGGCCTGAGCTTCCGCGCGAAACAGGCGCGGGCGAAGCGGAAGAAATAAGCCGCGACGGCGGCTCGACACGGCCCCCGGGCCCCGCACGCTGCGGCCATGGCTTCGCCGTGCGTTTACCCCCGCATTGAGTCAACCCGTTCCCCTGGCACCCCATGAGTACCATTCTGGGGCAGGGCGACTTTCGCTACCGGCCGGTGCCGGGCTGGGGCGTGCTTGATGCCGCGACGCCGGTGAAGAACGGCAACGCCATCGCGCAGGACCGCGCGGGCCACGTGTATTTCGTCACGGACCACACGGCGAACAATGTCATGGTTTACGACCGGGCCGGACGACTGGTGAGCAAGTGGGGTACGGATCTGCCGGGCGCGCACGGGCTCACGATCGTGACCGAGGGCGACCGCGAAGTGCTCTATCTCACCTGCACGAGCACGAACCGCGTGCGCAAGACCACCCTCGACGGCACGGTGCTGGCGGAGTGGGGCTGGCCGGAGCACACGGGCAAGTATGCGAAGGCGGCGGAGTACATGCCGGCCTGGACGCTGCACCACCCGAACGGCGATTTTTTCGTGCTCGATGGCTACGGCAAGGACTACGTGCTGCACTACGGGACGGACGGAAAGTTCAAGGCGATCTTCGGCGGGGCGGAGGGCGGCATCGGGCATTTCGGGCCGCATGGTGGAATAATGGATACGTGGAGCGGACCGGAGCCGACGCTGCTCATCGCCATGTGCGATCAACAACACGTGCTGCGGCTCTCGGTGACGGGCGAAAAACTCCAGCGCGTGGAGCTGCCTGGTGGGAATCCCCGGATGTTTCACCGACACAAGGGTCATCTGTTTTGCCCGCATATCGGCGACAACTGGCCGGCGGACTTCAACAGCCGCGGCTACGTGTCGGTCTTGGATGCGGAGCTGCGCGTCGTCGCCAACATCGGCGGCACGCCGCCCGTGTACGACGACAAAGGGCAGTTGCGGAAAATGGCGCACCAAGAGGAGTTTTTCAACCACCCGCACGACGTGGCGGTGGATGCGCAGGACGACAGCCTGTACGTGGCGCAGGCGAGCGCCGGCGGAACGTATCCGCTCAAGCTCGAGCGGGTGTAGGCGGGGCAGGTGATTGTTTTTACACCAAGGTCGCCAAGGAAGCGAAGCAAGGCCGCACCGGACTTCGCGACCTTGGCGATCTTGGTGTAAGGTTTCCGTGGAATGGCCCGCGAGAGGGACACGGTCGCGGGAGGCCTGTCCGGGGGCGGAGGGCGTCCGTTAGCAGGCGGCGTTTTTTCTGCGAGACTGCGGACGTCATGCAACACCACGCCTTGCACCGCACCACCCGACCCGGAACCTCGCGTTGCCGCGCGCCGCCCTGAGGCGGTCGGGTGGCCCGGCGGCGCCGTGCGGAAACGGCGCGCCGGGCTTTTTGCTTTTCACGCGGGGCGATTTGGCCGAAACCCAACGGCGCATTTACCCCCATGCCCAACCCCACCTTGGCCCAGCGGATTCATGGCAGCCTGATCGGCGCGGCGATCGGCGCGGAACTTAGCTTCGCCCGGGCGCGTCACCCCGAGCGGGTGGCGAAGCGCCCGGAGGATTTTGCGGCGCTGATCCCGCAGCTCGGGCCGGCGACGGCGCCGCCGGAGAAACTGCACTGGATGACCGACGCCTCGCTGCGCCACCTGGTTGACGCGGGCGTGGCGGCGTACGTGAAGAAGCAGGGCCGGGCGACGCCGGAGGATTTTGCGGAGGTGTTCAAGGATCATGCGGGCATCGCGACGCCCGCGCTGTTTTTCGACAACCTGCACACGGTGCAGGAACTCCTGAAGGAAGGCATGCACCCGCGGCTCAGCGGGCTCGGCAACGCCCCGCACGGGCTCATGTGCGCGGCGATGCCGGCGGTCGGGATCTACCATTTGGCCGACCCCGACTACGCGTACCTCGACGGCATCGAGCTGGCCGCGGTCGGGCAGGGACGCGAAGGCAGCGAGTGGGCGGGACTCTGCGCGGCGGCGGTCGCTGCGGCGTTTGCCCCGGATGCGACGGCGCGCAGCGTGACGGACACGGTGCTGCGACTGGCGCAGGAGAACGACAAAAACGAGATGCGCCAGCTTTACTGGCCCACGCGGATCGGCCGGAGCACGCCGCGCGCGGAGTTTGCCGAGTGGTGGTGGCGCGACGGCGGCTACGTGCCGGTGACCTCGGCGCAGCAGTTCATCGCGTGGAATCCGCCGCGCTACCTGCTGCCGCTAATCGACCATTGTGCGGACCAGCCGGAGCTGTTCATGGCTTACCTCACTGGCGCGGCGGGCAACTGGTACTACGGGCAAAACGGCCTGCATGGCGCCGTGGCGGTGACCGGTGGGGCGATCCTCGGCGCGCTGGGTGGTCCGGAGATTTTCCCCGCGCGCTGGCGCGCTTGGGCGGAGCCGCTGGCCGAGGCCTGGCGGGGGCTCGGCCCGGTGGTGGAGCGGCGGCTCGCGGAGGA
>JAFEGO010000060.1 GCA_018239845.1 Verrucomicrobiota bacterium | reverse complement strand
GGCGTCGAGTTCAGGTTTCCAATCGGCGGGCATGATCCGGCAATCATGAAACCGGCCCGGACGGGGCGGCGAGGGCGAATTGAGCCAGGCAAGCGGTGAAGCCCGAAAACTTCGGGCCGATGTCTGGGCTTGAGAAGTCTTTCGCTGGTGGATTTAGCTCTGGGGCAGCGGGCCGGCCGGCTGCGGTGGCCCTGCTCAACCCCATACCCCGTGAATCCCAGCCCTTCCGCCGGCGATCCCGCCGCCGTCACCCGTCAGCAATGGAAATGGTCGGCGCTTGCCGGCATGGCTTCTTACCTCGACGCCGGCTCGATCGTCGCGTTGGGTGCGGGGCTGGCGCTTTTTCAGGCAAGATTCGGCCTGAGCGATGGCGCGGTCGGCGCACTGGCGGCCGTCGGGCCCAATGCCATCGGCTGCGCGCTGGGCTCGTTTCTTGGCGGCTGGCTCGGCGACAAGCTCGGACGCAAGCGCATCTATCAATACGATCTGCTGGTGTATGCGGCGGGCATCCTTTGCATCGCCTTCGCGATGAACCGGGAGATGCTCTTTCTCGGTACGTTTGTGGTCGGGCTGGCGGTGGGCGCGGATGTGCCGACCTCGCTGGCGTTGGTCGGGGAATTCGCGCCGGACAAGGCGCGGGGAAAGCTCCTCGGCTTCACGCAGGTCGCCTGGTCCATCGGGCCGGTCGTCGTGCTGTGGCTGGCGCTCGCACTGGCTCCGCTGGGTCTCCTCGGCATCAGGATTGTTTTCCTGCATCTCTTTGTCGTGGCGATCATCACCTGGGCGATGCGCCGCGGGTTGAGTGAATCGGCGCGCTGGACGAGCGCGGCCAAATCAGCCGGAGCCGCCGGGCAGCGCATCGCCGCGCTGTTCAAAGGGTCCAACCTGCGCGCCTTGGCGTGGACCGGCCTCATTTACACCTCGTGGGGCATCGCTGCGGGGACGGCCGGAGCCTTCAACTCCTACCTGATCGCCAAGAATGGCGCCGGGAGCCAGGCGATGAGCGTGGTGCTGCCGAGCATGGGATTCCTGGCCACCGGCGTCATCACCCTGACGGTGTTCATGCGCTGGTCGGACCGCGACTACCAGACGCGCCGCTGGCTCTGGCTGATTGGCTCGGTGGTGCAGGTGGCGGCCTACGGGCTGCTGATGATCGTGCCCTTCAGCATCGTGGCGATGGCGGCGAACATCCTGCTCTTCGCGAGCGGAGCGGCCCTCGCGGGCGAGGCCTTCTACAAGGTTTTCAGCCAGGAGCTTTTTCCGACGATGCTGCGCGGCACGGCGCAGGGGCTGACTTTTGGCGTCGCGCGGATCGTCCTGGGCATCTGGAGCTTTTTTGTGCCGCAGCTGGCCACGCATGGCATCGGCCTGTTTGCCGGATTGCTGACCTTCTTCTTGGTGGTCAGCGGCGCGGTGGGCTACTGCTTCATGCCCGACACCTCCGGCAAATCGCTGGAGCAGATCGAAGCGGAGCGCGCGGCGGGGTGAGCGGTAAGCGATAAGCTTTAAGCGGTAAGCAGGACTGGGCAGCTTACCGCTTAGCGCGTTCCGCTTATTGCTTGGCGCCCTCGGGCTTGACGCTCTTCACGGGCAGCGCGCGGGAAGCGACCTCGGCGGCGAGCTTGGCGATGTAGGCGTCGGCGGTCATCACGCCTTCGTCGCCGCGGGCGCGGCTGCGGACGGAGACGCTGTTGGCCTCGGCTTCCTTCTGGCCGATGACGAGGGTGTAGGGCACCTTGTCGAGCTCGGCGCGGCGGATCTTGGCGCCGAGCTTGTCGCTGTGCTCGTCGAGCGTGGCGCGGAGGCCGGCGGCCTTGAGCTGGGCGAGGAGGTTGCGCGCGTAGTCGGCGACCTTGTCGCTGATGGGCACGAGGCGGACCTGCTCGGGCGCGAGCCACGCGGGGAAGTCGCCGGCGAAGTGCTCGATGAGCACGCCGCAGAAACGCTCCATCGAGCCGAAGGGGGCGCGGTGGATCATCACCGGCGTGTGCGACTGGTTGTCGGCGCCGATGTAGCTGAGGCCGAAGCGCACGGGGAGCACGTAGTCCACCTGCACGGTGCCGAGCTGCCACTCGCGGCCGATCACGTCCTTGATGACGAAGTCGATCTTGGGGCCGTAGAACGCGGCCTCGCCGGGCTCTTCGGTGAAGGGCACTCCGAGTGTCTTGGCGGCTTCGCGGCAGGCGGCCTCGGCGACATCCCACTTGGCGGGATCGCCGGCGAATTTCTTGCCATCGGGATCGCGGAGGCCGACGCGCACGCGGTAATCGGCCATGCCGAGCGTGGTGAGGACGGTCTTCACGAGCGAGAGACAGCCGAGCACTTCCTGCGCGACCTGCTCCTCGGTGCAGAAGAGGTGCGCGTCGTCCTGCGTGAAGCCGCGGACGCGCGTCATGCCGTTGAGCTCGCCGGACTGCTCCCAGCGGTACACGGTGCCAAACTCGGCGAGGCGCACGGGGAGGTCGCGGTACGAGTGCGGCTGCGAGTCGAAGATCTTGATATGGTGCGGGCAGTTCATCGGCTTCAGCATGAAGCCGTTGAGCAGCTGGTCGTCGGGGCGCACGCGGTCGGGCGTGATCGTCTCCTTGCCGGTGCGCGCGTTGATCGTGGACGCGAGCTGGGCGGAGACGGCCTCGAGGCGGGCGAAGGCCTCGCCGCAGGGACAGTTTTCACCGACGACCTTGGCGAGCGACTCGTTTTCGAAGACGGGGGAGAACTGCGACTCCTTGTAGTAGGGGAAGTGGCCGGAGGTCTTGTAGAGCTCGAGCTTGCCGATGTGCGGCGTGAAGACCTGCGAGTAGCCCTGCTTGCGCAGCTCGCCGCTGATGAAGCTCTGCAGCTCCTGGCGGATGATCGAGCCGTTGGGCGTCCAGAGGATGAGGCCCTGGCCGACGTCCTCGTCGATGTGGAAAAGCTTCAGCTCCTTGCCGAGCTTGCGGTGGTCGCGGGCGCGGGCCTGCTCCTGGCGCTCGAGGTACTGGGCAAGCTCCTCCTTGGTCGGGAAGGCCGTGCCGTAGATGCGCTGGAGCTGCTTGTTTTTCTCGTCGCCGCGGTGGTACGCGCCGGCGATGGAGAGGAGCTTGAACGCCTTCAGCTTGGACGAGTAGCGCACGTGCGTGCCGGCGCAGAGGTCCATGAACTCGCCGTTCTGGTAAAACGAGATTTTTTCGCCCTCGGGGATGTCGGCGAGGCGGCCCAGCTTGTAGCGCTCCTGGCCGCGGGACTTGATGATCTCGACGGCCTCCTCGCGGGAGACTTCCTTGCGGAGAAACGGCTGGTTTTCGTCCGCGATCTTCTTCATCTCGGCCTCGATCTTCACGAGATCGTCGGCGGTGAATTTGTGGTCGAGGTCGATGTCGTAGTAAAAGCCGGTGTCAGTCGGCGGTCCGATGTCGAGCTTCGCGTCGGGGAAGAGGCGAAGGATGGCCGTCGCCATGATATGGGAGGCCGAGTGGCGGAGTTCTTCGAGGGGAGACATCGACATGGTATATGTTGGTTGTGGCCTGCCTACGATTGCAGGGCCGAAGGAACAACGCACCGGGAACCGGGCGCGATGTCAACGCGGGGAAATAGGCCCCGCGTGACGATCACGCGGCGCGGCCGGGCCGGGTGGCCGGAAATCAAAGCGGCCGGTCGTATTCAAAGTTGACTCACAGGGATAAGATCTTCGAATTTGTGGCTTCGTAACACATTGGTGATTAATTTTATATCGCTATCCATATGCAACTGAAGTCCGCCGGTCTTTTCCGAAAAATCGTCCTCGTCGTCGCGCTCTGCAGCGGTTCGCTGCTGTGGGCGACGCCCGCTCTCACGTTCGTGATCTCGCCGCTGGCGGATGATCCCGGTGGCTTCCGGCTTGATGTGGCGGGCTCCGCCGGGCTGGTGATGGATGACGGTGCGCAGGCCGGGTCGCTCTCATTGGACACGGATGCCTTTGCCGATTACGGGGCCAATACCCCCACCAATCTGGTCTTCGGCGGGCAGACGGTGAATTACTTCGGCACGCTGGGCACTAGCGGGCTCATTTTTGTCCTCGATAGCCAAACCGGCTTGGCGGGCTATAATATCTACTCCTTCGCCACGGACTACTCCATCGGTCTGGCCGCCAACGGCTATGAAGCGACCTTTATTCCCGGCACCTACACGATCACCGCGGGATCGGGCATCTTTGGTGACGATGCCACGGGCACGCTCACGATTCTCGATAGCCCGGTCAGCCCCGTGCCTGAGCCGGCGACCTACGCCGCGATGGCCGGCGTGGTCGTGCTGGGCTTCGGCGTGTGGCGCCGCCGCCGGGCCTGAAGAAATAATCCAGTTTAACGAAAACCAGAGCGGCTCATTTGAGCCGCTCTTATTTTTTTACCGCGTGGTCAGCCTCGGAGACTGCCCGCGATGAAGTGGGCGAAGCGCCAGCCGGCGAGGCAATCGAGCGCCAGGTATTCGTGGATGGCGACGATGAGCCAGAAGAGAACCTGAAAGGAGGACTTGGCGTTTTTGTGGCGCAGGAGCGGTTGCGCGAGCAGCGCGCCCGGCCAGCCGCCGAGGAGCGCTAGCAGGTGCAGGCTGCTCTCCCGGGTGCGCTCGCCGCCCTGCACGGCGCGGCGCTTGTCCCACGCGTAAACCGCAAACGTCGCCAGCGACAGCACGCAGACCCAGCCGGATAACCAAGGCCGCCAAGCCGGGGCCACGCCCAACCACAAGGCCACCACCGGAGGAACGAGCAGCAGCGCCGTCAGTAACCAAACACGGCCGATCGCAGGGGCGGCGGGCATGGGTGGGACGGAATGGCCAAAGCCGGAAGCGCGGGCCGCGCCTCAGCTTTTGGCCTTTTCCAGCGAGTACCCGTCCTTGCGGTCGAGCATGGCCCAGCCGGCGGCGGTGAGCTCCTTGCGGAGGGTGTCGGCGGTGGCGAAGTCCTTGGCCTGTTTCGCGGCCCAGCGCTTTTCGGCGAGGGCGGTGATCTCCGCGGGGACGGCGGCCTTGGGGGCTTCAACTTTCAGGTCGAGGCCGAGGGCAAACATCACGCGGTCGAAGGAGGCGCGGTCGGCCTCGCCGCCCTTGCGGTTGACGATCGTGAAGAGCGCGCCGAGGGCCGCAGGCGTGTTGAGGTCGTCGTTCAGGCTGGTGAGGACGTGGCCGAAGACCTCGTGCGCGCCGGTGGTCGTCTCGGGGAGCGTGGCGCGGTACTCGCGCAGGGTCTTGAGCGCGCTCTCGGCGGCGTGGAGGGAATCGAGCGTGAAGTTGAGCTGCTTGCGCGGGTGGCCCATGAGGAGGGCGTAGCGCAGGGCCATCGGCGAGTGACCCATGGCGGTGAGCTGGTCGAGCGTGTAGAGATTGCCGAGGCTCTTGCTCATCTTCTTGCCGTCCACGAGGAGGTGCTCGCTGTGGTACCAGTGGTTGGCGAACGTCGTGCCGTTGCAGCACTGGCTCTGGGCGATCTCGTTTTCGTGATGGGGGAAGAGCAGGTCCACGCCGCCGGTGTGGAGGTCGATGGTCTCGCCGAGGATGGCCTTGCTCATGGCGCTGCACTCGATGTGCCAGCCGGGGCGGCCCTCGGATGCGCCGTGGGGTCCGGGCCACTTGTTGGGGCCGTCCTCGGCTTTCCAAGCCTTCCACAGGGCGAAGTCGCTGCCATCTTCCTTTTCGTCGGCGTCGGCGGTCTGGGGCTTGCCGGCCAGCGCGGAGCCCAGCTGGAGATCGCGCTCCTTCACCCGGGACAAGGCGCCGTATTCGGGAAACGAATTCACCTTGAAATACACCGAGCCGTCGGCGGAGCGGTAGGCGTTGCCTTTTTCGAGGAGCACGTCGATCATGTTGACCTGCGCCTTGAGGTACTTGGGGTCGGCGGCGCGCGGCTCCTCGTGCGGGGAGAGGCAGTTCAGCGCCTTGCAGTCGGCCCAGAATTTCTCGGTCCACTGCTTGGTGACGTCGGCGAGGGAACGACCCTCTTCCTGGGAGCGGCGGATGGTCTTGTCGTCGACGTCGGTGAGGTTGCGGACGTGTTTCACCTTGGCCGCACCGAACTCGAGCTCAAGGAGCCGGCGGATGACGTCGTTGACGACGAACGTGCGGAAATTGCCGATGTGCGCGGCCGCATAGACGGTCGGGCCGCAGTTATAAAAACGGATGACGCCGTCGGGCTGCGACGCCTTGAGCGGCTTGAGGGTGCGGGAAAGGGAATCGAAGAGCTGAATGGCCATGAAACAGGCGTTGAGGGCTAACAGGTTTTCCATCGGAGCGGAAAGGGTTTTTGCGCGAGGATTTTTCGCTGCTGGCCAAAACGGCTGATGCCGCGGAACATGCCGGGCGTACGTGCGTCTCAGCCACACCCCATGTCCTCTCCCTTCCGGCCCGCTTTCTCCGCAAGCTCACAGGTCTTAAACCCATCCGGCCGCGCTTGGCGCAGACTGGTCTTGGGGTTGTCCTTGGCCGTGACGGCGGTGGGCTGGGGCGCGCCGAAGCAGCCGGACCTGGTGTTAGAGCCGCACGCGATTTTACCGGCGATGCGGGTGGCAGCGGAGGCGGCGAAGATGAATTTGAGCGGGATGGCGGCGGCGGAGCGACGGCAGGCGTTGCGGCCGGGCGACCAGGTGACGGCGTTGCTCACGCTCACAAAAGGCAAAAAGGTGAAGCAATGGGTGGTCGAGCTGACCGCGGACGAATTGACGAAGGAGGAGCGTGACCGCCCGGCGCAGGCGATAACGTTGTACTCACTGAGCGGACGGCAATTCACCTATGGCCTCGGACTGGCGGCGTTGAAGATCCGGATCGTGGGGCCGGTGGACGGTACAGGAAAGACGGACAAGAAAGCCGCAGCGCCAGCAGTGCAGGAGCGTCGCATCACGGTCAGCGCGGACTATCTCGCCATGGGGCTGGACCAAGTGGCGGCGGCGAATGCCCGTGTCGTTGGTTTGCTGAAGCAAGATCCGATGCTGAAGCCGGGGGACGCCGCCATCAGCGAGACGCGTTTCCCGGCGGATAAGCTGGCTACGGAAAAAGCCAGGTCCAAGACGGGGATGATCGAGATCACTGAAGCCGAGGAACGCGCGAGGGGCGGCGCGATGCTGGCGTTACAGGAGTTTTTCGCAACAGCGCAACTGACGCCAGGTTTGCAGGAGGTGTTGCTGAGTGTGCTCGACGTACCGTGGTGGTCGATCGTGCGCAGCGGGGGAAAACTGAACTATACCTTCGATGATCAGCGCGTGGTGAAGGATCTGTCGGCGACGGGGTGGGGCTTGGCGGCGGGAGAAAAACTGGCGGCCGTCTGCTTTGTGATGGAGATCAATGGCAAACCGGCGCTGGTGATGCTGCTGGCGGTGACGGCGCCGCGGCCGCCGTTGATGGCAGGGGCGGGGATCGTAGGATTCGCGGCACGCGGGCTGACTAGATCGGTGTTGACGATGCAGATCGTGTCCAGCCGGGCCGCGGCCACGGTGCCGTAACGGGCGAAGAAAGATTTGGCGGCGGGTGGCGGGATGTGTTCTAGTGGCGGCTCGATTATGGCCGCCTCCTTTAAGCTCGACCTGACCCAACGTCCGCGGCGCCTGCGCCGCACCGGCAGCATCCGCGCCCTCGTGGAAGAGACCGTGCTGCGGCCGGCGGACTTCATCGCGCCGCTCTTCGTCGTCGAGGGCAAGGCCGCGCCGGAGGAGATCAAGTCCATGCCGGGCGTCTTCCGCCTCAGCATCCCCTCGCTGGTGAAGGAGTGCCGCGAGCTGTGGAAGCTCGGCGTGCCGGCGGTCGATCTTTTCGGGAAGGTGGAGGCGGGCGTGAAGGATGACGCCGGCACGGTCGCGATGGGCGCCGATTCGCTCATGGCCCGAGCCATCCGCGCGGTGAAGAAAGCCGTGCCGGAGATGACCGTGATCAGCGACATCGCCCTCGATCCCTACACGGCCCACGGGCACGACGGCGTGCTCACCGACGACGGCTCCGATGTGCACAACGACCGCACGATCGAACTCCTCATCCAGATGGCCGTGGAGCACGCGCGCGCCGGCGCCGACATGGTGGCGCCGAGTGACATGATGGATGGCCGCGTGGGCGCGATCCGCGCGGGGCTCGACGCGGCGGGCTTCGAGCACGTCGGCATCTTGGCTTACTCGGTGAAATTTGCCTCAGGCTACTACGGCCCGTTTCGCGATGCCGTCGGCGCCGCCAAGCTCGGCCAGAAGACCGGCCCGGCCGACAAGAAGACTTATCAGCTCAATCCGGCGAATCGCCGCGAGGCGCTGATCGAGGCCGCGCTCGACGAAGCCGAGGGTGCGGACATCCTCATGGTGAAGCCCGCGGGCCTCTACCTCGACATCATCCGCGATGTGCGCGATCGCACGGACAAGCCGGTGGCGGCCTACCAGATTTCCGGCGAGTACTCGCAGATCCACGCCGCGGCCCGCATGGGCTGGCTCGACCTCGCGCGCTGCCGGCACGAGTCGCTGCTCGCGATCAAGCGCGCGGGGGCGGACATGATTCTGACGTACTTCGCGAAGGATATGGCGAAGGTCCTGAAAGCATAGGCTCCTCTTTTTACAGGAGGAAACGGAGGGAACGGAGAAGGCGAATAACGAACTCAGTTTCCTCCGTTTCCTCCTGTAAAACCTAACCCAGAGCCCAGACGACCATCATGGCCGACAATAATCCGAAGCAGGACGTCGCCGCGCGGGAGATTGTGAACACGCGGGTGTTCGCTGCGCCGCGGGAGCGGGTGTTTGCGGCGTTCAGCGATCCGCAGCAGGTCGCGCTCTGGTGGGGGCCGAACGGGTTTACGAACACGGTGGACGAACTCGACCTGCGCGTGGGCGGCCGGTGGCGCGTGACGATGCACGCGCCCAACGGGGCGAATTATCCCAACGACAGCATTATCACCGAAGTCGTGGTGCCGGAGCGGCTGGTCTTTCAGCACCTCGGGCCGATCCACCGGTTCCAGATGTCGCATCTTTACACGGTGGAAGGCAGCGGCACGCGGCTCACGTGGCGGATGCTCTTCGAGTCGGCCGAGGAGGTGGCGAAGATCCGCACTTTCATCGCGCAGGCCAACGAGCAGAATTTCGACCGCTTGGCGGCGCACCTTGCGCGCGGCTGAGGCGCGGACGACACTTAAATCATTATGGAGAAATCAACCTTCCGGAGCATCGCGGCCGTCGTGGCGGGCGTGCTGGCCATCGCCTTTGTAACGAAAATCGTGGACGTAGTCCTGATGGCCATGGGCGTCTACTCGGGCACGAAAATGGACGACCACATGGCGCTGGTCGCGAGTTCGCACCGATTCTTCTTCACGATCGCGGGCGGCTGGCTCACGGCGCGCCTGGCTCCGGGCAAGCCGGTGATGCACGCGGTCATCCTCGGTGCCGTGGCGGCGGTGCTGGTGCTGCCGGGCGTGTTTACGACGTGGAATTCCGACTACGCGCCGCGCTGGTACCTGCTTTCGCTGGCCGTGCTGGCGATCCCGGAGTGTTGGCTGGGCGGGACGCTGTTTGTGCGCTCGCGGCGGGCGGAAGCGCCCAAGGCCTGAAATTTTTTACACCAAGGAAGCAAAGATCGCGAAGGTGGCCTGCGTCTGACTTTGCGCGCTTTGCGGCCTTGGTGTAAAATTTCCGAAGAGAGCGATTACTTCGCGTTCAGCTTGCTGTGGTGGCGGCTGTAGAGGAAGTAGATCGCGAAGCCGAGGGCCATCCAGATGACGAGGCGGAGCCAGGTATCGAACGGCAGCGCGACCATCTGCGCGAGGCAGGTCACGGCGCCGAGGATCGGGATGAGCGGCACGAGCGGCGTACGGAAGGGACGCGGCGCGTCGGGGCGCTTGCGGCGCAGGATGATGATGCCGATGCACACGATCACGAAGGCGAAGAGCGTGCCGATGGAAACCAGCTCGCCGAGGAGCGACAGGGGCAAAATGCCGCCGATGATCGCCGCGAGGATGCCGGTGACGACGGTGGTGACGTAGGGCGTCTTGAAGCGCGGGTGCACCTTGGCGAAGACCGGCGGCAGGAGGCCGTCGTTGGCCATCGAGAAAAAGATGCGGGGCTGGCCCATGAGCATGACGAGGATGACGGAGCTGAGGCCGGCGAGGGCGGCGATCTCCACCACGAAGCGGAGCGCGACCGGGGCGCCGGCGGCCTGCAGGGCGTTGACGACCGGGGCGGCGTTGTTGAGCTGCGTGTAGTTGGTCATGCCGGTGAGCACGAGCGAGAGGGAGATGAAGATCACGGTGCAGACGGCGAGGGAGCCGAGGATGCCGATGGGCATGTGCTTCTGCGGATTCTTCGCCTCCTGTGCGGAGGTCGAGACGGCGTCGAAGCCGATGTACGCGAAGAAGATCACCGCCGCGCCCTTGAAGATGCCGCTCCAGCCGAACTGGCCGAAGGTGCCCGTGTTTTCCGGGATGAAGGGCGTCCAGTTTTTCGAGGCGAGGCCGGGGTGCGCGAAGAGGTACCACACGCCGAAGCCGATGACGGCGAGGAGCACGGAGACCTTGGTGATGACCATCAGGTTGTTGAACGTGGCGGACTCCTTGATACCGATGTAGAGCAGCGCGCTGAGCAGGAGGATGATCGCGACGGCGGGGAGGTTGACGATGGCACCCGTGCTGACGAGCTGGCCATGGACGTAGTCAAAGGGGCTGTTGGTCAGCGCCGGCGGGAGCACGATGCCAAACTCCTTGAGGAAGGCGACGAAGTGGCCGGACCAGCCGACGGCGACGGTCGGCGCGCAGAAGAGGTACTCGAGGATGAGATCCCACCCGATGATCCACGCGAGGAATTCGCCCATGGTCGCGTAGGCATACGTGTACGCGCTGCCGGAGATCGGGATCATGGCGGCAAACTCCGCGTAGCAAAGACCGGCGAAGAGGCAGCCGAGGCCGGAGATGACGAACGAAATCGCGATGGCGGGGCCGGCGTATTGCGCGGCGGCCTGGCCGGTGAGGACGAAGATACCGGCGCCGATGATCGCCCCGACGCCGAGGCTCACGAGATTGAGGGAGGTGAGGCTGCGGCGCAGACCATGCTCGCCGGCGGCTTCGGCCTGCAGGGCCTCGACGGATTTGGTTTTGAACAGGTTCATAGGTTAAAAAAGAACGGGGTGGGGTAAGTTAAAACGCGGAGCGCGGGACCTGGATGGAGTCGCCCGGCATGAGATGGGCGTCCTGCGCGGGATTTTTCTGCGCGGCCTTTACGTTGATGGCGTAGGCCTTGGCGTCGCGCACGAGGCTGACGTTGGACTCCTTGGCGTAGAGGGTGAAGCCGCCGGCGGACTGGATGGCCTTGGCGACGGTGAGGTCGGGCGTCCAGACGATGCGGCCGGGATGGGCGACCTCGCCGCCGACGTACACGTAGCGCTCGGTGACGCTCACGGAGACATCGACGGTGTTGTAGATTTTCTTGGTGATGTAGGTCTCGCGGATGCGCTGGCCGAGCTCGCCGGGCGTGGCGCCGGAGGCAGCGAGGGGGCCGATGAAGGGCAGGCTGATCAGGCCCTGGTCGTCGATCTGGACCTGGTTGACGCTCGGGTCGGGGACGCCCTGGAGGGAGACCGTCAGGCTGTCGCCGGAGCGGAGCTGGGCGGAGGCGCTGGTGGCGGTGGGGATCGGGGTGCCGCCCGCGGGGGCGACGCCATCGGTCTCGCAAGCCGCGAGGAAAAGCAGCGGTAGGACGGAGAGAGTAAAACGGACGAACAGCGCGCGCAGCGGCGGAACCATGCCGACAGGATGGCGAGCGGGACGGGGAAAAGGCAATGGCGAGTTGGGCGAAAAAAAAAGAGCGGACCGGGTGGTCCGCTCTCGAAGTGATCAGATCAGGAGGGTGATTTAGCGGCGGGACTTGGTCTTGCGCTTGGGCTTTTCGTCCTCGTCGTCGCCGTCGTCATCATCGGAATCGTCGTCGTCCGAGTCCTCATCGTCGTCGTCTCCGTCCTTTTCCTTACCCTCGTCGTCGCCGTCCTTCTCTTCCTCGTCCTCATCCCACTTGAGGGATTCGTCGTTCTTGAGTTTCTCTTCCTCGGCCTCGTCGAGCTCGGGGAGGTCGTCGTCTTCCTCGGCATCGAGGCGCTTGGCGGGCTGCTCGTCGTCGGACTCGTAGCCGGCGGGCATGAAGTCGAGGATGGCGATGAGCTCGTCGAAGGAGTGGACGGCCTTGCCCTCGATAAAGTGGCTGTTCTGCTCCTCGCGCAGCTCGTCCTCAACCTCGTCGAGGGTGAGCTTGGACTCGAATTCGAAGAGGTCGTTGAGCATCTTCACGCGGCAGCGCGTGAGGTGGTCGAGCAGGTCGGCGTAGGGCCCGTTTTCCTCGTCGAGGATGTCGGGGAGGGCGAAGAGCTTTTCCTCGGACTCGAAGAACGACTCCTTGGTGCGCTTGAGCTTCACCTTGCCGGAGCCGAGATCCTTCTCGATGCGGAAGAGAATGAAGGCGCGCTCGACGTGGTCCTGGTCGAAGCCGTAGTCGCGGAGCGGATCGAAGAGCTCGATCAGATGGTCGAGCTGGCGGGGGTCGATGATGCTGAGGCCATCGACGTCCCAACGCACGGGATCGCTGGTCTCAGCGACCCACCAATTGTGGTCTTCACCGAGACGGACGACACACCAGTCGAGAGTAGTAATGGCTTTGGGCATGCGGCGGATAAAATTTTAGGCGCAGCGTGCGAGGTGGTTTTTGAAAAACAAGCACAAAAAAGTGACTAATTCGCGGCGCAAAAAACCGGCGCGTTTTCCCGCGAAAAACACTGGGCAAGGGACGGTTAGGCGGCAAAGGCGGGCGACGCGGCGGGCGGCGCGGCGGACGGTGGAACCTTGCTTTTCGGCGGGCGGTTTTCAGTGTCCGGCGCATGGATTTTTTCTACGAGAAAATCGTGCGCCCGGCGCTCTTCCGCATGGATTCCGAGCATGCCCACGAGTGGGGCGTGCGGGCGATGGCGCTGCTCGGGAGTGGCGCGATGGCGCCGCTGCGGCGGTGGCTCGAGTGGCGGCACCAGCTGCCGGCCTCGGCGCATAAGCCGGTGGAGGCCTTTGGTTTGAAGTTTCCCAACGCGGTCGGTCTGGCGGCGGGTTTTGACAAGAACGCCGTGGCCTGGCCCGCGGCGGCGGCGATGGGCTTCGGCCACGTCGAGATCGGCACGGTGACGGCGCTGGCGCAGCCCGGCAACCCGAAGCCGCGCATGTTTCGCTACCCGGCCGAGGAGGCGGTGATCAACCGCATGGGCTTCAATAATCAAGGCGCGGCGGCCGTCGCTGCCCGCCTCGCGGGCCAGCCGGGGCCGGGGAAACGGCGCATCCCCCTCGGCGTCAACCTCGGCAAGTCCAAGGTGACCGAGCTGGAAAAAGCGCCGGAGGACTACCTCACGAGCTTCGGCCTGCTGGCGGATCACGCAGACTATCTGGTGCTCAACGTGAGCAGCCCCAACACCCCCGGCCTGCGCCAGCTGCAGGGCGAGGACCAGCTCCGCGCGCTGCTCGGCACCATCACGACGGCCAACCGCGCGCGCGGAGCGAAGCGCGTGCCCGTGCTCCTCAAGATCGCCCCGGACCTCACGTGGCCGCAGATCGACCGCGTGCTCGACGTGGTCGGCGAGTACGCCCTCGACGGCCTGATCGCGACCAACACCACGCTCGCGCGGCCCGGCGCCTTTGCGACGGTCAACGAGACGGGCGGCCTCAGCGGCGCGCCGGTGCGGCAGCGCTCGACCGCCATCATCAACTACGTGTCGCGCGCGACCCATGGCCGCCTGCCGCTCATCGGCGTGGGCGGCATCACGGATGCGACGGGTGCGGCGGAGAAGCTCGATGCGGGGGCGACGCTGGTGCAGGTTTACACGGGGATGATCTACCGCGGGCCGTTTTTTCCGGCGGTGCTGGCGGCGGCGGTGGCGGATCGCCAGAGGTAAAAGCGACAGATTGAAGCATTTTCATTTCGGGGCTTTACAACCCCGAAACGATTCCTCTTATTGCGCCTTCCCTAGTCGGTTTTTGCCCAGGTGGTGGAATTGGTAGACACACACGTTTGAGGGGCGTGTGCCGTAAGGCGTGCAGGTTCGAGTCCTGTCCTGGGCACCAATTCTGAGAGCGGACAGAGCGGTTGCGACCGCTTACGGACACTCGGCTCCGGGAATCAAGAGGGAGGCCAGTTATTTGGGCAAACAGGTTGTCCGCGATTCCGAGCCATTCTTACATTGCTGAGGTCGCAACCGGCCGTTCTGCGACGCCTCATGTCCCTGTTTCACCCCACACCCTTGGCGGACCTGAATGCCCTGCTGGCTGAACTCGTCGCGCGCTGGCGGCAGATCCTCGGCGAAAACCTCGTCGGCGCGTACCTGCAGGGCTCGTTTGCCGTCGGCGACTTCAACGACCACAGCGATGTGGATTTCATCGTGATCGTGGCGCATGAGATCACGGCCGATGAACTTGCAGCCTTGCAAGCGCTGCATGCGGAGATGCACGCGCGCCCGTTGTACTGGGCCCAGCATCTCGAAGGCTCG
>JAFEGO010000005.1 GCA_018239845.1 Verrucomicrobiota bacterium | reverse complement strand
GTTTGGCGGTGATCTCTTTCATCTCGCGCTGGCGTACTTCCAGACGGGGCTGGGCGATGAGGGGTATTCGATATTGCAAGGCGCGACGCTGGAGACGGCTTACGCGAGCGCGGTGCCGGGCGGCTTCAGTCACATCGGCGCGGCGACGGATTTCGGCGACTGCGTGCATATGTTTGCCCGCGCGGTGGTCGAGGGGCTCTACGGCTACGTGCCGGATTATCCGAATAGTACGGTGCTGATCCGTCCGGCATTTCCTTCCGACTGGCCGCACGCCTCGATCGCGACGCCGGATTTTTCGCTCAGCTACCGGCAGAAGGGTGTCGACGATTGCTATGTCTTCGCGCTCGCGAAAACGGCCGATGTGACGTTCCGCGTCCCGGTGCGGGCTGATGCGATCCGGCGGGTCACCATCAACGGTGTGGAGACAACCGGACGAACCAAGGCAGGCTTCGGCTGCACGCTGTTTATTATCTCGGTGCCTGAGGTGACCTCCGTCGAACTCGTGATCACGCTGGGCCGGCGTGTCCCGCACGATGCGCCCGTTTCATACGATGATCCGGTTGATGGATCGTCGCGCATATATGAGATGGCATCCGGGTTTATCGAGCAGCGCGATTACCACGGAATTTCTGAGACACCCAAGGCTGGCCATCACCTCATGCTTGACCGATGCCTTTGCGGAGAATTGGAGCGCTGGCAGATTTATAAAGTTCGGTGCGTTGACCCGGCGGCGGAGGCGTTGGCTATCGCACAATCGCCGCGTGCGCCGGGCGCGAATGCGCAATGGGCCTGCCTCGATCTTGCGGCGACCTGCAATGCCGATGTGCGCACGATTTTCCAGCAGCGTTATCTTTCGCCGCGACCGGAGACGTGCTCGGTGCGGCTGGGCGTGGACGGCTATTCGGCGTGGACGTTTCCTTATTGGAATCTGCCGCCGCCGGTGGTCGATCTCGCTCACTTGCCGAAACTGCGTGACTCGGCGGGTCGCTTGCTCACGTCGCAGCAGGTGCCGTTCATGCTGCCGGGCGCGGAGTACAACATCGCGTTCACCTCGCTCTGGGACAACTGGCCGACGGCGGTCACGGTGCCGGTGGGCCGCGCGGCATGCACAGCATGGCTACTCGTCTGCGGTACGACGTTTCCGATGCAGACCAACATCGCCAACGCGGTGCTGCGCTTCCGCTATGCCGACGGCGTGACAGAAAGCCTCGAACTCATCCCGCCGCACAATTTCTGGATGATGTGCCCATGGGGCGGCTGCGACTACGACTACGCGGCGGACGCGTTTGCCTTGCCGAAGGAGCCGCCGCTGCAGGTCCAGTTGGGCCACAACTGCCGCGCGATCGTGCTCTCGTGGAAACTCCGCCCCGAGGTCGCGTTGGAGAGCGTTACTCTCGAAACGCTCTCGGAGGATGTCGTCATCGGTCTGATGGGCCTGAGCCTCGAACTCTCATGAGCAAACCCGATTTCTATCTCACGCTGCTCAACCACTGGAGCTACACCGGCATCGGCTGGAGCCTCGGGCTGGAGTCGTGCGCGCAGTCCATCGCCGACAGTCTAGACATGGCGGATTACAATCCGAGCGTGAAGGTCGGCATCAATCTCGATGCGCTGACCTACGAACTCGTCGCGGAGCATTACCCGCATCTCAACCGACGCCTGAAGAAATATCTCGCGGAGGGGCGTACCGAGATCGTCGGCGGCACGTTTGGCCAGCCGATGGGCTCGATGGTTTCGGGCGAGTCGAATCTGCGTCAGCTCCTCGTCGGGCAGGAGACGATCACCCACGTGCTCGGGCAACCGGTGGCTGTCTTCCTTGAGGAAGAGGAGATGAGTCATCCGCAGGTGCCGCAGCTGACGAAGCTCGCGGGCTACCGCTACGCGAGTATGGCGCAGTGCGACACGTGGGGTCGCCACGGCGCGCCCGTGATGGACGACCCGGTGATCTGGTGGGAAGGCGCGGATGGTACGCGCATGCTCTCCGTGCCGGCGACGCCGCTGGTCTTTCACCCGCCGATGGTCACGGCCGACATCGACTGGCTCTGGACGGACGAAGGGAAGGCCGCGCTAGCGAAGCTGAGCCGCGACCGCACGCCGCTCGTGCTGAAGTGGACGGAGTTCGGCTGGGAAAAGCTTACGGGCAAATCGATCAACAAGTTCGATCCGGAATTATTTCGAACATTATCGGACAAATTCAACGTCGAGTACCTGACGGTTGAGCAGTATCTTGATAAACAAAAAGAGGTTACGAATGTCCCGGTACGGCGGCCGGTGGTGGATGATTTTAACAAACTCCTGCCGTGGGGTATTGGCGGCGACCAGATCAGGCGGTTTGGACGTGAGGTGGAGTCGGTGCTGCTAGCGGCGGAGCGCTATGAGGCCATCGCGCACGGGCTGAAGCTCGGCGTGAACGACGTGCCGGCGCTCCGCGAGGCTTGGCGGCAGTTTCTGGCGGCGCAGAGCCATGATGTATCGTTATGCGAATACACGCGTCACCAGGGTGCCGCGCCACCGGACGATCCCATCCTCGACCAGCATTTCCAGACCTGGGGCTCGTATGGCTACCGCTTCATGGATGAGGCGGTGACGGCGGGGCGGGCGGTACTGAAGCGCGCATTGCACGCAATCGCAGGCGCGGTGGACACGAAGTCCGGCGCGGCGGGTGAACTGGCCGCGGTAGTGTTCAACCCCTGCGGCTTTGCCCGACCGGCGCTGGTCACGACCGGCGTGCTGCAATTGGAAGAATTCGGTGTGCGGGCCCTACAGGTCTGCGACGCCGCCGGGAAGCCCGTGCCCACGCAGGTGCTCTCGGCGGAGCGTGCGCCGGATGGTAAGCTCGTGTGTGCCGAGCTGGCGTTTGCGGCCGACGCGCTGCCCTCGGTGGGCTACGAGACGTTTTATCTACAATCGTCGCCCGGGGCGGAGGCCACGACCGACCTGCACGTCGATCAAGCGGCGCTGGTGTTGGAGAATGCCTGCGTGCGCGTGGAACTCGATCCGGTGTGTGGCGGCGTGCGGCGCTTGGTGGACAAGGCCACTGGGCGCGCGTTGATGGATGAAACGGCCCGGCCGTTCCCCACGCTGACGGGCGAGGCCAACACCGCTGCACCGTTGGCTCACCGGAAAAACGAGACACTCCCGGCATATGATACGGCGAAGACGCAGGCGACGTTCACCTGGCTGGAGACGGGACCGCTGCGCGTGCGCGTGCGGGCGACGCACGGCGAGGTGAACCGGCTGCGCTTTGAAATCACCGTGACGCTCACGGCCGGCTCGCCCGACGTGGACGTGCAGGCGCGCGTGTTTGCGGACCTGCCGCCGAAGACCGGCGAGGCGAAGGTCAACGGCTGGCAGTTCCCCTTGGAGATCACCGAGGGCTACTGGATGGAACTGCGCCCGGCGTTCGCGGTGGCGACGGTGCTGCGCGACTACCCCTTCGGCGTGGAGCCGAGTGTGAAACCCGCCTTCACCGCGCTGACGTGGCTTGACCTGCAAGGCCCGGACGGCAGCGGCCTGCTCGTGGTGCACAGCGGCACGCAATATTTCAAGCGCCGCGACGACGGCTCCTTCGCGAACCTCGTGCTGCGCGAATGGGAATCGCATTTCACCGGCGAATTCGGTTATCCGCGCGCCGCGGCCTATCGCTACGTGCTGCGGCCGCACGCGGCCGGGCTGAGCCACACGGAGCGCGCGCAGACTGCCGCGGCCTTCGATACGAAACCGCGCTGCGTGGTGCTCGCGCCGCAAGCCGGTGCGCGGCCGAAACGACAGAGCTTTGTCTCGGTCGAAGGCGCGCAGCTCTCGGCCCTGCGCCGTCCATCGGCCGAAAGCGCCGACTGCGAACTGCGCCTGTTCGAAAGCGAAGGGCAGGGGAGCAATGTTCGTATTACGAACATTGCTGCTCCGCTCACCGCCACGCTGCGGCCCTGGGAAATTAAAAATCTTACATTTAAAATATGAAAACCACCGATCATCCGCGCGAGTTTCTCCTCGGGCTTTACCATCAGCTTGTGCTCATCCGGGAGTTCGAGGAGCGCGTGAAGTTCCTTTTCCTCGAGGGCACGATGCCCGGCACGATCCACCAGTGCCAGGGGCAGGAGGCCACGGCGGTCGGCGTGTGCGCGGCGCTGCGGTCCGACGACTGGATCACCTCGACCTTCCGCGGTCACGGCCACGCGCTCGCGAAGGGCCTCGGCGTGCAGGAGATGCTCGACGAGCTTTTCGGCGCGACCACCGGCTGCTGCAAGGGCAAGGGCGGCTCGATGCACATGGGCAACATGGACAAGGGCATGCTCCCCGGCATCGCCATCGTCGCCGGCGGCATCCCGCTCGCGGCGGGGATGGCCCTCGCATTTAAAATGCAAAAAAAGCCGCAGGTCGTCGCCTGTTTCTTCGGCGACGGCGCGGTGGCCGAGGGCGCGTTTCACGAGGGCGTCAACATGGCCGCGATCTGGAAACTCCCCGTGATTTTTGTCTGCGAAAACAACCAGTACGGCGCCTCGACCCGCATCGACAAGGTGATGAACAACACCTGCGTCTCCGATCGCGCCGCCTCCTACGTTTTCCGCGGCGAGACGGTCGATGGCAACGACGTGCTCGCGGTGCTCGATGCCGCGCAGCGTGCCGCGGAGGAGTGCCGCGCCGGCACGGGGCCCGTGCTGCTCGAGCTGCTCACCTACCGCCGCACCGGCCACTCGCGCCGCGATGCCTGCCACTATCAGCCGAAGACGGAGAAGGAGCAGTGGTTCGCGCGCGACCCGATCACGCGCTTCGCGGAAAAACTCCTCGCGCGCGGCGATGTCACCGAGGCCGACCTCGCGGCGATCAAGGCCCGCATCGACCAGGAGATCACTGACGGCGTCGAGCGCGCCAAGGTCGCGCCGCAGCCCACGCTCGCGGATCTCACCACCGACGTCCTCGCTTAACCCAATCCCACCATGAATGCCGCCAACCCCCGCGCGCAGTTTGAGCAGGATGGATTCTTTATCGCGCCCGCCGTGATCCCCGCCGACCTCATCGCGCGCGTGCGTTCGCGCATCGATGCGGTGTACGCCGGCGAGTACGAGACGGGCATCCCGCCCTGCGGCAATCCCAAGGGTGCGAAGGAGCCGCCGACCGCGCTCGTCAAGATCGACAACGCCCATCGCTCCGACCGCACGATCTACGAACTCGTCACGCATCCGGCCCTCGGAAAACTGGCGGCGGCGATCACGGGCGCGAAGTTTGTGCAGGCCTTCGCGGTGCAGATGCTGATCAAGCCGCCCGGCGGCAGCGATACCGGCAGCGTGGGCTGGCATCAGGATCAGGAGTATTGGGATCCCTGCCTGGAAGGAGAGCTCTTCACCGCGTGGGTCGCGATCAGCGACGTCACGGCCGAGTCGGGGCCGATGCGCTTCGTGCCGGGATCGCAGAACTGGGGCCTGCTGAAAGCGGGCGATTTCTTCAGCGCCAACCTCGATGCGCTCAAGCAGCGCATCCAACAAAAGAGCGGCGGACAGGCCTGGCGCGAGGTCGCGGCGGTGCTGCCGCCGGGCGGCGTGAGTTTCCACCACCGGCTCACGGTGCACGGCAGCGGCCCGAATCTCGCGGCGCTCCCGCGCGTGAGCTTCGCAATCCACCTGCGCACGGAAAAATCCCGCCTGCGCGAGGGCGTCCGCTGGCAGGACGCCGGTTACCTCAACGATTTCAACGACCCCGTCGGCAGCCCCGTGTGCTACCGCGAATAACCTAAACACTTATCCATTTATGAAACGACAAGGCATCGCAGAGGCGCTCCGCGAGGGTATCGCGGAGGAAATGACGCGCGACGAACGCGTGTTTTGCATCGGTGAGGACATCGGCGTCCCCGGCGGCTGGGGCGGCGCGTTCACCGTCACGCTCGGGCTCTCCGAGAAATTCCCCGGCCGCATCATCGACACGCCCATCGCCGAGCTCGGCTTCACGGGCATGGCGGTCGGCGCGGCGATGATGGGCATGCGGCCCATCGCCGACATGCAGTACGGCGATTTCCTCTTCCTCGCGAGCGACCAGCTCATCAACAACGCGGCGAAGATGCGCTACATGTCCGGCGGCACGGTCAAGGTGCCGATGGTGATGCGCGCGCCCATCGGCGCGACCGGCCGCGGCTCGCAGCACGCGCAGAGCATGGAGCGCTACTTCATTGGCGTCCCCGGCCTCAAGGTCGTGGCCGTCTCCACCGCCTACGATGCCAAGGGCATGCTCAAGGCCGCGGTGCGCGACGACAACCCGGTGATGATCTTCGAGCACAAGCTCCTCTACGGCTCCAAGGGCGCGCGCGCCGAGCCCGGTGCCGTTGATGCCACGAGCGATATCCCGGAGGAAGATTACGTTGTGCCGCTCGACAAGGCCGCCGTGCGTCGTGAAGGCACGCATGTGACGATCCTCGGCTGGCTGCTCATGGCGCACTTCGCCGCCGCCGCGGCGGAGCAGTTGGCGAAAGAGGGCATCGAGGCCGAGGTGATCGATGTGCGCAGTTTGTCGCCGATCGACTACGAGACCATCGGGGCCTCGATCCGCAAAACGGGCCGCGTGATCATCGTCGAGGAAGGGCCGAAGACCGGTGGCGTCGCCGGCGAGATCGCGGCGGGTATCATGGAGCACTGCGGTGACGCCCTCATGGCTTCGGTGGTGCGCGTGGCGTCGGCCGATGTGCCGGTGCCGTTTACGCCGATTCTGGAAAATGCCTATCGGCCGGACGCGGTGCGCATCGCGGAGGCGGCGCGGCGATTGGTGCAATCCTGAGTCCAACATGTCGGGCGTAAAGCCCGACCCACAGTAAAGGCATCTGTATTAGCGTCCATTCGCGTGCATTCGCGGTTTAAAACATTCCCATGAAATCCCTCTGGTCTGATTCCGAAGCGGCGCAGTTTTCCGGTGATCTCGCGCAGCGCGTTTATACCTCGCGGCTGCTGGGACGGGAGTCGGCGCTCGTGCTGCATGGCGGCGGCAATACGTCGGTCAAGACGCGCGAGCCGGATGTGTTTGGTGAGCCGGTGGACCTGCTTTACGTGAAGGGCAGCGGGTGGGATTTGGAGACGATCGAGGGGGCGGGGTTCTCGCCCTGCCGGATGGCGCACCTGTTGAAGCTCGCGACGCTGCCGCAGCTGAGCGACCTCGCGATGGCGCGGGAGCTGAAGTGCTCGCTGACCAATCCCGGCGCGCCGATGCCCTCGGTGGAGGCGATCTTGCATGCGCTGCTGCCGGGCAAGTTTGTCGATCACACCCATGCGGACGCGTTTATCTCGCTCTGCAATACGCCCGAAGGGGAGCGTCACGTGCGCGAACTCTACGGCGATAGCGTCGTGGTGATCCCGTATGTGATGCCCGGCTTCAAGCTGGCCCGGCTCTGTGCGGAGCTGTACCCGAAGCATGCCCACGGCGGCACCATCGGGCTCGCGCTGCTGAATCACGGACTCTTCTCCTTTGGTGCGACGGCGCGCGAATCCTACGAGCGCATGATCGATCTCGTCTCGGTCGCGGAGGATTTTCTGAAAAAACGCCAGGCGTGGTCGGTGCCGGCCCCCTCGGCTCAGGAGCCGACGGCGGACCGGCGGCTCGCGCTGGCGGCGCTGCGGCGCGAGGTCTCGGCGCAGCTCGGTGCACCGGGGCTGCTCGTGTCGCATGATTCCCCGGCGGCGTGGCAGTTTGTCGGGCGCCCGGATCTGGCGACGATCTCGCAACAAGGGCCGGCCACGCCGGACCATGTGATCCGCACGAAGCGGCTGCCGCTCGTCGGGCGCGACCTCGGCGCGTACCGCGCGGCGTACACGACGTATTTTGAAAAGCACGCGGCCGGCTCGGGGCAAAAGCTCACCATGCTCGATGCGGCGCCGCGCGTGATCCTCGATCCGGAGCTGGGGCTCTGCACGGTGGGACGCACGGCGAAGGACGCCGCCATCGCGGGCGACATCTACGGGCACACGATGGAGATCATCCAGCGGGCCACGGCGCTCGGCGGGTGGAAGGCGCTGCCCGCGCAGGACATCTTTGATGTGGAGTACTGGGACTTGGAGCAGGCCAAGCTGCGCGGGGCGGGGAAGCCCGCGGTCTTTACCGGCGAGGTGGCGCT
The DNA here is from genome assembly GCA_018239845.1 of Verrucomicrobiota bacterium. Classification (GTDB taxonomy): domain Bacteria; phylum Verrucomicrobiota; class Verrucomicrobiia; order Opitutales; family Opitutaceae; genus CAIRCN01. The sequence continues at coordinate 18,225 of JAFEGO010000005.1, read as the reverse complement.
CGTCACGGGTGCGGCCTCCGGCATCGGCAAGGCTTGTGTCGAGGCGCTGCTGCGGCGTGGGGCGGCGGTCGTGGGCCTCGATGTGAATCCGGCGATCACGACGCTGTATGCGCGGCCCGATTTTCACGGCCTCGTCTGCGACTTGACGCAGGAGGCGAGCGTGACGGCGGCATTAGAGGCCGCGGTGCGGCGCTATGGCGGGCTCGACATGCTGGTGCTCAACGCCGGGATTTTCCCGCCGGGTGCGCCCATCGCCGACATGAAGGCGGAGCTTTGGCGCAAGGTCATGTCGATCAACCTCGACGCGAATTTCATGCTCATGAGCGCGTGCCATCCGCTGCTCAAGCTCGCGCCGAACGGCGGCCGCGTGGTCGTGATCGGCTCGAAGAATGTCCCGGCGCCCGGCCCGGGCGCGGCGGCTTACTCGGCGTCGAAGGCGGCGGTCAACCAGCTCGCGCGCGTCGCGGCGCTGGAGTGGGGGAAGGACCGCATCCGGATCAATTCGCTGCATCCCAACATGGTCTTCGACACGGCGCTCTGGACGCCGGAGATCCTCGCCTCGCGGGCGAAGCATTACGGCCTGAGCGTGGAGGAGTATAAGACCAACAACGTATTGCGCACCGAGGTCACCAGCCGCGATGTGGCGGAGCTGGCCGCGGAGATGTGCGGGGCGTTGTTTGCAAAGACGACGGCGTCGCAGGTGCCGGTGGACGGAGGAAATGACCGGGTGATTTGAGCCGAGGGTGGCGCAGTGCGCGGCGCGCACGGCCCGCTCATTTCGTAGCCGCGCTTGAGCAGCAGCGAAAGCGTGGGTTGCGCTCCATAGGGACGCACCACGTTGTCGCTGCTGCTCCAACGCGGCTACGGGCTTGCGCCGGGGCGGGTGGGGCTACATCGTGGTCGGTTCCATGAGCGACGTTCCTCCGACCGACAACTCCCACGACCAGCATGCCGTGCGCCGGCAGAAGCTTGCCGACCTGCGCGCCGCGGGCTTCGACCCGTTCCGCGCGAACGTCACGCCCACGCACTTTTCGGCCGATGCCAAAGCGCTCTACGTCGATGGGCAGGACTACGCGGTGACGGTCACCGTGGCGGGCCGCCTCGTGACCTTCCGCGTGCAGGGTGGCAGCTCGTTTGTGAAGATCCAGGACCAGCAGGGTCCGATCCAGCTCTACTTCCGCCGCGATGTGCTGGGCGAGGAGCGCTACGGCGTCTTCAAGAAGTCCCTCGACCTCGGCGACATCATCGGCGTGACGGGTGCGCTCTTCAAGACGAAGACCGGCGAAGTCACGATCCGCGTCGATGCCTTCACGCTCGTGTCCAAGGCGCTGCGCCCGCTGCCCGAGAAGTGGCACGGCCTGAGCGACCCGGAGCAGGTTTACCGCCAGCGTTACCTCGACCTCATCGTCAACGAGGAGTCGCGCAAGCGCCTCATGCTGCGCAGCCGCATCGTGGCGAGCATCCGCTCGACTCTCGCGGGCCGCAGCTTCATCGAAGTCGAGACGCCGGTGCTCGAAGGCGTGGCGGGCGGCGCGGCGGCGCGTCCCTTCGTGACGCACCACAACGCGCTCGGCAGCGATTTCTTCCTCCGCATCGCGCTGGAACTGCGCCTGAAGCGCCTGCTCGTCGGCGGCTATGACCGCGTGTACGAGATCGGCCGCATCTTCCGCAACGAAGGTGTGTCCCGTAAGCACAACCCCGAGTTCACCATGCTTGAGGTTTACCAGGCCTACTCGGATTTCCGCGGGATGATGGACCTGCTGAAGAAGATCTTCGGCGATATCTGCCAGAACGTGATCGGCACGAGCGAGATCAAGCACGCCGCGAGCGGGCAGATGATCAACTTCGCCGGCGAGTGGCGCGAGGTGCGCTACTTCGCCCTGATCGATGATGCGGTGGGCTTTGCGCTGAGCGCGCTCCGCGGCACGCCGACGGAGTACCGCGCCAGGGCCATCGAGGCCGCGCAGAAGCTCGGGCTCGAAATTCACCCGGGCTGGGAGACGCACGAGATCGTGAACGAAATCTTCGGCAAGAAGATCGAGCCCACGCTGATCCAGCCCACGTTCGTCACGCACCTGCCGAAGGAACTCTGCCCGCTGGCGAAGCTCAACGCCGAGGACCCCGGCTTGATCGACGTCTTCGAGTGCATCATCGGCGGCATGGAAGTCGCGCCCGCGTACTCCGAGCAGAACGATCCCGACGTGCAGCGCACGATGTTCGAGGCGCAGGCCGGCGAGGAGAAGCAGAACATCGACCAGGATTTCCTCCTCGCGCTCGAGCACGGCATGCCCCCCGCGGGCGGCATGGGCGTGGGCATCGACCGCCTGTGCATCCTCATCACCGGCGCGGAGAGCATCCGCGACGTCATCCTCTTCCCGCAGCTGCGGCAGGTGGACGCGAAGTAATTGCAGGGCCGGTGGCGGTCGAGACGACCGCCGCTACCTGATCCGATTCAAAACAAAAGGCGCACCCTCCGGTGCGCCTTTTTTGTTTTTGGAAAAGAAAACGGGGCGGTGCTCAGTTGCCGTTGCCGCTGCCGTTGCTGATGGTGGTCGGGTCCACCGGGGTGATGATCTCCTTGGCGTCGGTGATCACGGTATCCACTGGGGCGATATCGGTCGCGGGGTCGCTGACCTTCGCGCGGACGAGGGCGGAGAGCTTGTCCACCGAGGCGAGGCTGGCGGATTTGGCGGCGGGGCTGAGGCTGGATTCGCTGATCGCGTTGGTGGCGGTGCCGGTGATCAGGGCGATCGCGTTGCCCTTGTCGGTGAGGCCGGTCTTGGGGCCGAGCAGGCCGGCGAGGGCGACATTGGTGTAGCCGGCGGCGCCGGCGGGATCGAGGGCGATGAGGGTCTTGACCAGCGAGGCGAGGACGGCCGGGCTGTTGTCGCCGTAGCTGCCGGTCTGGGACTGCTTGGCGGCCTGGGCGAGCGCCTGCTTGGCGGAGGCGACGAGCACGCGGCGCTGGTCGTTGGCGAGCGTGACGGGCTTGCCGCTGGCATCGGTGAACTGCCCGGTGGTGAGATTGTAAACGACGCTGGTGTTATTGGCCTGCAGGGTGACCTGGCCGGCGAGCGTGCCGACGGTGTTGCCGCTGGCGGCGACCTTGGTCGTGTCATTGATGACGACGGGCGTGGCGCTAGCATCGGCGGCCAAGGCGGCCGGCAGGCTCAGACCCAGGACAAGCGCGGAGAGCAGGAGAAGTTTTTTCATGGTGATAAAGACGTTGGGGGCAAAGACCGTTAAATCAGAGGCAAGTGTCTTGCATAATAGATTAAAGTAAATTGCAAAAGCGGTTTCGGCAAAGAAATGGCAGGAGAGATTGTCTTGCGCGGATCCATTCAACTCCGCTTCGTGTCGGTGACTTACGCGGATGCCTTGGTACCTCTACCTCGCCCTTAAACAGCTCTTCCCCTCAGGGCGGAAATTCCCGTTTTTCACGGTGATCTCCATGCTCGGCGTGGCGCTCGGGGTGATGCTGCTGGTGGTGGCGACGAGCGTCATGGGCGGGTTTGGCTACCAGATCCGCCAGATGATCGTGGACACGCAGGGGGAGGTGCAGCTGCGCGACCGGGGCTTCATCGAGGATGTGGGGGCTTTGCAGAAAAAGGTCGCCCAAGTGCCCGGCGTGGTGGCCACGACGCCCTTCGCCGAGGGCGTGGTGATGCTCCAATGCGACCGCAAGCCGGCCTTCCCGGTGATCCAAGGCGTGGACCTCGACAGCGTCACCAAGGTCATCCCGCTCGACCGCTACATCCGCGTGGGCAACCTCTCGGACCTCGACGACGACTCGATCATCCTGAGCTCCAAGCTGGCGCTCTCCATCGGCGCCCGCATCGGCAGCAAGGTCGAGGTCTATTCCCCGCTGCTGCTGGAGCGGATGAAAAACGACGAGGTGCTGCTGCCGCGGCAGCTGACCGTCGTGGGCATCTTTGAGATCGGGCATCAGCAGCTCGATAGCTCCGTGGTGCTGGTGACGCTGCGGCTGATGCAGGACCTCTACGGCCTCGGGCACGCGGTGCACGGGGTCAACGTGAAGATCGCCGAAGGCGCGGACCCGGACCGGGTCGCGGGTGCGATCAACCGCAGCATGGGCGCGCAGTCCACGGTGCAGGCCAAGTCGTGGATCGACGCCAACGAGGACTTCCTCTTCGTGCTGCAGCTGGAGAAGAACATGATCTTTTTCCTGCTCACCTTCATCATCATCGTGGCGGCGTTCTCGGTGATGAGCTCGCTGCTGATCTCGGTCGTCCGCAAGACCCGCGAGATCGGCCTCCTCGGCGCGCTGGGCGGCAAGCCCCGGCACGTGGCGGCGTGCTTCTGTTTCCAAGGTTTCCTGATCGGGTTGGGCGGCACGGTGGGCGGGCTCGCGATGGGCTTCGGCGCGCTGGCGCTGCGCAACGACGCGATCCGGATCTTCACCCAGCTGACCGGCAGCGAGGAAGTGCTGGCGCGGTTTTACCAGTTCAGCCAGCTGCCCTCTCACCCGGTGCGCGGCGACATCATCATGATCATCGTCTGCTCCATCGTGATCTCCACGCTGGCGGGGCTCATCCCTGCGTGGCGGGCGGCGCGGCTCAAACCCGTGGAGGCGCTGCGCAGTGAGTAACACTCCCATCATTTCGGCGCGCGGGCTCACCAAGAGCTTCCTGAGCGGCGACCGCCGCATCGAGGTGCTGCGTGGGGTGGACCTCGAGGTGGCGGCGGGCGAGAGCGTCTCGATCCGCGGCGAGTCGGGCTCGGGCAAATCGACGCTGCTCAACCTGCTGTCCGGTCTCGACGCTCCGGATACGGGCACGCTCGCCTGGGCGGGCGCGCCGGTGGAGGCGGACCGCCGGGCGGCGTTCCTCGGGATTGTTTTCCAGTCGTTTTACCTGATCCCGGAGATCGACGCCCTGGCCAATGTGCTGATGGCCTCGCGCATCATCCAGGTGCCGGGTGCGGCCGAGCGCGCGCGGGCGAAGGAGCTGATCGCGCGGGTGGGGCTGCAGGAGCGCGCGACGCACCTGCCGGCGCAACTCTCCGGCGGCGAGCGCCAGCGCGTGGCCGTGGCACGCGCGCTGATGAATTCCCCCAAGCTGATCCTCGCCGACGAGCCCACGGGCAACCTCGACGAGCACACCGGCGACGCCGTGATCGACCTGTTGCTCGGCCTGTGCCGGGAGACCGGCACGGCCCTCGTGCTCGTGACACACAACGCCGCCCACGCGGCCAAGTGCGCGCGCGGCCTGCGGCTGCGCGACGGGCGGTTCGTGTGAGGAGAAGACGCGCTCGAAGTAGGGCAGGTCTTTGACCTGCCCTTGGTCCCTGTCCGCGTACAGCGGCGAAGGGCGGGTCAAAGACCCGCCCTACTTTTAATCACCGGTGCTGCGGCGGGTTGAACATCAGCTTCAGCAGGCGCGGGTCGGCGCCCTCGAGCACGCGGTCGAGGGCGGGGGTGTGCGCGATGGGCTGGAGGCGCCAGGCGAGGTTGTCGCCGCGGCCGTACTGGAGCTGCATCAGGTAGCGCGTGCGCGTGCCGGTGTTGGGTCGGCCGCGGTGCCAGACCTGGTGGTTGAAGATGTAGATGTCGCCCGCGCGACAGAGGATGGGCTCGGCGCCGCGGCCTTCCCACACGGGGTTTTCCTTCGGCGAGTCGCGGCCGGAGAACTGGCTGCCGGGTACGATCTCGGTCGGACCGTCCTCGGGCGTGAGGATGTCGCTGAGCGCCACCTGCACGCTGAGCCACGCGATGGGCAGGCGTACGCGGGCATCCCAGCGCGGGATCTCGGGGGGCAGGGGATATTCGACGAAGTCATCGACGTGCCAGTGGGAGATGGCCTGGCCGGGGGCGGTGCGGATGACGTTCTGCGCGCAGAAGCGGCAGTCGGGGCCGAGGATTTTTTGGACGAGCGAGTAGATCGGCTCGCGGATGAAGGGCTGGAGGAAGCCGATGTCGTGCTCCTCGGGATTGCGGATGATGAAGGACGGGGTTTTGGCGGCGGCCTCGTCGGTGAGGCGCCGCAGGTGCGCGCACTCCTCGGCGGTGAAGACGCCGGGGACAAGGACGCTGCCATCGCGATAAAAGCGATCGAGGATGGCGGCCGTCTCGGTTTCGGAAAACGGGGTGGTGAGTCCGGGGGCGGAGGTCATGGGGTGGGGGCGCGTCCATGCCATGGGGAAATCCGGGCCGTTGACGAGCCTGCAATGAGGCAATTTTCACGGAAGGCGGGATAGGGCGTTTCCCGCGTTGCAACCCGGCGGGGAAATTCCTGCACTGAAGGTCATGTCATCCGCGAAAATCCGCTGTGGCGTCGCCGGCGTCGGCTCCCTCGGCCAGCACCATGCCCGCATCTATTCGACCCTGCCGGGCGTGGAGTTTGCCGGCATCTTCGAAACCAACGACGCCCGCGCGGCGGAGATCTGCGCGAAGTTCAACTGCAAGCGCTTCGCTACGCTGGCGGAGCTGGGCGACGCGTGCGACGCCGTCTCGGTGGTCGTCCCCACCGACCTGCACGCGCAGGTGGCGCTCCCGCTGCTGGCCAAGCAGTGTCACCTCCTGATCGAGAAGCCCCTGTGCGCGAGCCTCGAGGAGGCGGAGCAAGTCCTCGCGGCGGCGCGGGCCAACGGCTGCCTCGTGCAGGTGGGCCACATCGAGCATTTCAACCCCGTGATGGGCTTCCTTGAGAAGGAAGTGGATGCGCCGCAGTACATCACCGCCGAGCGTCTCGCGCCGTACCAGCCGCGCGGCACGGAGGTCGGCGTGGTGCTGGACCTGATGATCCACGACATCGGCATCGTGCTCGCGCTGGTGAAGTCGCCGATCAAGCGGATCGACAGCGTGGGCGTCACCGTGCTCTCGAAGGGCGAGGACATCGCGAACGCGCGCATTGAGTTTGAAAACGGCTGCGTGGCCAACCTCAGCGCGAGCCGCATGAGCACGAAGAAGCAGCGCGAGATCCGCATCTTCCAGTCGGACGCGTACCTCTCGCTCGATTTCATGAACCAGGCGGGCCACCTCGTGAAGAAGAGCGACATCATCGCCTACGGCCTGAAAATGAAGATCGGCCTCGTGAAGGCCGGCGACCTGAGCGCGATTCCAGTGAAGGAGATTCCGATTGAGAAGGGCGAGCCGCTGGCCCTGGAGCTGGCGCATTTCACGGAGAGCGTGGCAGCGGCGCGGCAGCCGAAAGTCGGCGCGGCGCTGGGCAAGAGCGCGCTCGAGGTGGCGATCGCCATCACGGACCAGATCCGAGCGGCGAAGAAATGAAGTCGCTCGCGCCATTTCGTTTACCGGACCCGGTCGGCGGACCCGTGGACGTGCTGATCATCGCGGGCGAGCACTCGGGTGACGAGCAAGCGGCGCGGGTGGTGCGCGAGCTGCGCGCGAAACGGCCGGGACTCAATATCGCTGCGCTCGGCGGACCCGAGCTCGCGCGGGCGGGCGCGCAGCTGTTGCACGACCTGACAGCCTCGTCAGTCGTGGGGCTCGTGGAGGTGTTGAAGAACTATCCGTTTTTCAAGGCGCTGTTTGACGAGACGCTGCGGTGGATCGCGGAGCACCGGCCGCGCGCGGTGTGCTTTGTGGATTACCCGGGCTTCAACCTGCGGCTCGCGGCACAGTTGCGCGAGCGCGGGCTGTCCGTGAAGGGCGGGGGTAAGATTCAGGCGCTGTTTTATATTTCGCCGCAGATCTGGGCGTGGAAGGCCAAGCGGCGTTTCACCATGGCGCGCGACCTCGACGCGCTGGCGGCGATCTTCCCGTTCGAGCCGGCCTGTTACGCGGATACGACGCTGCCGGTGGAGTTCGTCGGGCACCCGTTTGTCGGCGCGGACTACGTGTCGCCGGTGCGGTACGATCCGGCGGGGCCGGTGCTGCTGCTGCCGGGCAGCCGCACGCAGGCGGTCGAGCGGATTTTCCCGGTGCTGCTGGCGGCTTATGCGCAGTGGAAGCAGCGGCCGGCCGTGGTGCTTTATCCCAGCGAAGAGGTGAAGGCGGTGCTCGAGGCCGAGCTAGCGAAACACGCTCCGATCCCGCAGCTGACCCTCGCGCGCACCGGCGGGCAGCTCGCGGCCTCGGCAGTGCTGACCAGCTCGGGCACAATGTCGCTGCATTGCGCCTTGGCCGGCCTGCCGGGTGCGATCGCTTATCGCACGAATCCGATCACCTACCTGCTGGCGCGGTGGTGGGTGAAGCTCGACTACATCGGCATCGCGAACCTGTTGCTCAAGGAGCCGCTGTATCCGGAGTTCATCCAAGGTGCGGCCAAACCGGCGTCACTGGCGGCGGAATTGGAGGTCTGTGTCAACGATCCCGGCCGGCGCCAGCGCACAGCGGAGCAGGCGGCGCGGGTCCGGGCGCTCCTCAGCCAGCCGACGGGGGGCTCGGCGGCGGATTGGCTGGCGCGACATTTGTAAAAATTTGGCCTCGTCCGGGGCTGAGACGAAAAATAGGGTGTTTCCCATGTCGGTCCTCGAACGACTCCGCCCCGCCCGTGCGCTCCGTGGCCGCCTGCTGTCCCTGCTGGTGCTGCTGCTGTGCGTGATCCTGTCGTTCGGCGCGTGGTCGCTGATCCGGAGCGAGGTGCACAGTGCCGACGCGGGACGTTTCCGCCGCCTGCGCGAGCGCAACGCCGATGCGCTGCGCAACCGCTTCGACTCCACCGCCGAGGCCCTCTACGGGGCGCAGGCGCTGGGCCAGGTAAAGGGCCGCCTGACAAAGGCCGAGTGGGAGGCCTACGTCGCGGCCGTCGCGCCGTACCTGCCGGCGGGTGCCGTGGGCCTCGGCTACGCCGAGCGCATCGACCGTTCCCAGATTGCCGAACTGGAGGCGCGGGAGCGGGCCGACGGCGTCCCGGGCTTCACGGTGCAGCGCGACAGCCCCCGGAACACCCTCTACATCGTCACGCACATCGCACCCCTCGAGCGCAATTCCGTGGCGCTCGGGCTCGACATCGGCTCTGGCAACACGCGCCGCGCCGCGGCCGAGCAGGCGATGCGGTCGGGGAATTTGGTGCTTAGCAGACGGATACACCTAATCCACGGGCAGGAGACGGTGCCGGGCTTCCTGTTGGTGCTGGCGGTGTACCGGCCGGGCGCGCCCGTGGCCACGCCGGCGGAGCGCGAGGCGGCGCTGGAGGGCTGGGTGTATGCGGCGGTGCGCGCGGACTACCTGATGGCGGGGCTGACCGAGATCACCGGCGGCCTCGTGGACTTCAAGGTCTTCGAGGGCACCATGCCCAACACCCAGAACCTGCTGCACGACTCCGCGCAGCCCGCCCGGCAGCCGGCCGACACGCAGGCGCCGCACCCGGAGCCCGATTTCTCCGACCGTTATTTCTCCGACCGGAGCACGCTCAACATCTTCGGCCAGCAGTGGACCGTGTGGATCGGCTCCCGGCCGGAGTTTGCCCAGAGCGGCAACTGGATGCTGTCCTGGATCATCCTCGGCGGCAGCCTCGTGGTGAGCGTGCTGATCACCGTGCTGACGTGGACGCTCCTGAATGCCCGCACCGGCGCCCTCAACCTCGCCGACCGCATGTTCGCCCGCTCGCGCCAGGCGGAGGCGGAGTCGCGGCGGCTGGCGCTCGTGGCGAGCCGCACGGCCAGCGCGGTGATCCTCGCCGACCCGGATTGGCGCATCGACTGGGTCAACGACAGCTTCCTCCGCCTCTTTGGCTATACCTTGGAGGAGGTGCTCGGGCGGCGGCCGGAGCAGGTGCTGCACGGTGCCGGGACGGATGAGACGCTCGTGGGCCGCATCGATGCGGCGATGGCCGGGGGCCGCGCGTTCAAAGGCGAGATCCTCAACTACGCGAAGGACGGCCGGCCCATCTGGGTGGAACTTGATGTGCAGGCCCTACACGATGACGAGGGCAGGCTCACCGGCTACATGGCCATGCAGCTCGACATTACGGAGCGGCGAAACTTCCAGGAGGAACTCGCGCTGAAGGAGGCGCGCTTCCGATTCATCTTCGAGGCGGTGCCGATCGGCGTGACGTGGATTTACTACCGCGAGGACACCGTCGACCGGATCACCAATGCGGCGTTCTACCGCATCAGCGGGCTCCCCCGTAACAACTTGGCCGAGCCCACGGATGTGCGCAGGATCTCGCACCCGGATGATCTGGTCCGGCAGGATGCCCTGCGCGTCCGCCTCAACCGGGGCGAGATCGACGAGTTCAGCGTGGAGAAGCGCTACATCCATCCCGACGGCGCGGTGCGCTGGGTGCTGCTGACGATCCGCGCCTACCGCGATGCGACGGGCAAGATCCAGCAGGAAGTCTCGACCGTCGTGGACATCACCGAGCTCAAGCGCGCGCAGGAGGAGGTGGCACGGCGCGAGGCGCAGCAGTCCTTTATCCTCGACGCGATGCCCATCGGCGTGCGCTGGGTGTACAACGGGCCGGAGCGGCAGGAAATGTGGGTCAACGCCGGCATCACGCGCATCACGGGCCTCCCGCGCGAGCAGCTGCTGGATGCCAAGGTGTACGAAACGCTCACGCACCCGGAGGACTACCAGCGGCAGAAGGCCGCCTACCAGCGGATCGTCGCGGGCGAGACGGACAGCCTCCGCCTGGAAAAACGCTACGTGCTCCCGGACGGGCGCACGATGTGGGTGGACCTGACCATCCAGGTTTACCGCGGGGCGGAGGGGAAGATTTTGCAGGAGGTGGTGACGCTGGTGGACATCACGGAAAAGAAACGCCAAGCCGACGAGCTGCAGGCCGCGAAGGAGGCGGCCGAGCGGGCCAACCTCGCGAAGGGCCAGTTCCTCGCGATGATGAGCCACGAGATCCGCACCCCGATGAACGGCGTCATCGGCATGACCAGCCTCCTGCTCGATACGCCGCTCAACGCCGCGCAGCGCGAGTACACCGAGACGATCCGCAGCAGCGGCGACGCGCTCCTGACGATCATCAACGACATCCTCGACTTCTCCAAGATCGAGTCGGGCCGCTTCGAGCTGGAGCACGAGATGTTCTCCGTGCGCGACTGCGTGGAGGGCGCGCTCGACCTCCTTGCGCCCAAGGTGGCGGAGAAGCACCTCGACCTGCTCTACGAGATCGCCGACGGCGTGCCGGGCATGGTGCGCGGCGACACGACGCGCCTGCGGCAGGTGCTGATGAATCTGATCGGCAACGCCATCAAGTTCACCCCGCAGGGCGAGGTCGTGGTCAGCGTGCGGGCGCGGCCCGCGGAGGGCGAGCGGGTGGAGCTTGAGTTCGCCGTGGCCGACACGGGCATCGGCATCCCGCCGGAGGGGCTGGCGCGGCTCTTCAAATCCTTCTCGCAGGTCGATGCCTCGACGGCGCGGAAATTCGGCGGCACGGGCCTCGGCCTCGTGATCAGCCGGCGCCTCGCGGAGCTGATGGGCGGGCGGATGTGGGTGGAGAGCGAAGTGGGGAAGGGCTCGACCTTCAGCTTCACCGTCGTCGTGGAGGCGGTGGCGAGCAAACCCCGGCCTTTCCTCGCGCGGGGCAGCGCCTATCTCGACGGCAAGCGGCTGCTGCTGGTGGACGACAACGCGACCAACCGCCGCATCCTCGGCACCGTGGCTGCGGGCTGGGGCATGAGCGTGCGCGCGGCGGAGTCCGGCGAGCAGGCGCTCGCGTGGCTCCGCGCCGACGAAACCTTCGATGTGGCGGTGCTCGATATGCAGATGCCGGGGATGGATGGCGTCGCGCTGGCGCGCGCCATCCGCGAGCTGCCGGGCCGCGAGGAGCTGCCGCTCGTGCTGCTGTCCTCACTCGGGCAAAACGAGCTGATCCGGGACACGGGCCTGTTTGCGGCGTTGCTCACCAAACCGGCGAAGCCCGCGCAGCTCCTTGAGACCCTCGGTGGATTTTTCGCGCGCGAGAGTGCCTCGCGTCCCCCGATGCCGATCCCTGCCGCCGGGGGTGCCTCGCCCGACGAGGCCGCGCAGACCGAGCGTGTGCTGCTCGCGGAGGACAACGTGGTGAACCAGAAGGTGTCGCTGCTGATGCTGAAGAAACTCGGCTTCGGTGCGGACGTCGCCGCGAGCGGACACGAGGTGCTGGAGGCGATGCGGCGGCAGCGCTACGAAATTATCCTGATGGATGTGCAGATGCCGGAGATGGACGGCCTCGAGGCCACGCGGCGCCTGTGCGAGCGGTGGCCCGATCCCGCGGCGCGGCCCTGGATCATCGCCGTCACGGCCAACGCGATGCAGGGCGACCGCGAGCGCTGCATGGCGGCGGGCATGGACGACTATATCACAAAGCCGATGAAGATCGACGAGCTCTCCGCCGCGCTGAAGCGCGCCTGTCTGGCCAAGGGCCGGGCGTGATGGAGTAGCGCAGGCGTCCCGCCTGCCATCACCCGGATGCAGGCGGGACGCCTGCGCTACTGGCTACGGCAGCCGCGGCGCCAGGCTCGACCAGAGCGAGCCGGTGCGCTCGTCGAGGAGGGCGCGGCACTTGGCGAGCTCGGCTTCGCGGGCGCGGAGGTTTTGCTCCGCGATCTTTGCGAGGTCGTCGAGGTTGTAGAGAAACACGTTTTGCAGGTCGGCGACCTGCGGATCGACGTCGCGGGGCAGGGCGAGGTCGAGGAAGAGCAGCGGGCGCGCGGGGCGCTGGCGCATCGCATTGGTGACGGCGGCGACCTGGATCACGGTGTCGGGCGCGGCCGTGGCGCAGACCACGATGTCGAAGCCGGGGAGCTTCACCGGCGCGAGCCAGAAGGGCAGGGCGAAGGCGCGGAGGTCGTTGGCCAGCTCCATCGCGCGCTCGAGGCGGCGGCTGGCGACCGAGATGGCGGTGGCGCCGCGGCTTTGGAAGGCGCGCGCGGTTTTCTCGCCGATCTCGCCTGCGCCAAGCAGCAGCACGCGGGCCGCCGAGAGCTCGCCGAAGATGTCGCGGGCGAGGTCCACCGCGACGTTGGCCACGCTGATCTGGCCCTCGGTGATGGCCGTGTGGGTGCGGACGTACTTGGCGGCCTGGAAGGCTTTTTGGAAAAAGCGGTTGAGTACGGCGCCGGTGTGCCCGGCGTTTTGCGCGGCGGCGTAGGCGTCCTTCACCTGGCCGAAGATCTCCGTCTCGCCGAGCATCTGCGAGTCGAGCCCGGAGGCCACGTCGAGGAGATGGCGCACCGCCTGCTCGCCGTGGAGGCGCAGGCGGAAGCGGTCGAACTCCGCGGGCTCAAAGCGCTGGTGGCGGCAGAAGATCTCCTGCACGCGCACCGCCGTGTCGGGCTGCACGCCGACGCCGTAGAATTCGATGCGGTTGCACGTGCTGACCATCGTGAACTCACGCAGGCTTTCCAGCGCCTTCAGGTCGGCCTGCACCGCGGCGGCCACAGCGGGGGTGGGCGAGAGACGCTCGCGAACGGCGATGGGGGCGGAGTGGTGGGTGGCGCCGAGGACGAAGAGGCCCGCGGCGCCGGCTGGCGCTGGGTCGCTCATGGCTGGGCGGCGGACGGCGGCGGGGCCGGTGTGTGGTTGGTGTTGACCGGCCACAGCGAGAGGAGCACGGCGAGGAAACCCGCGGCGCAGACCCACGCGAAACGTTTCGAGATGAGCAGGCCGCGCAGACGGAGGCCGAGCGTGAGGGCGTAGATCGCCCAGACGCCGCAGGTGACCATGAGCTTCGGCAGGTGGACGAGCGCGGTGTCGCGCAGCCAGTAGTTGGCGCCCATCGCGAGCGAAGCCGTCAAGAGGATCACGCCCGCCCACAGCAGGCGCAGGCTGATGTGGTCGAGTTCGAGAATCGACGGGAGAAAGGAGAACCAGCCGCCGACGTGTTTGCTCTTCAGCGAGTGGTGCCGGAAGAGCAGCATGGCCGAGGTGAGGGCGAGCAGTGCAAAGACGCCGTAACTGAAGAGCGCGAGCGCGGCGTGGAGCTCGATCCAAGGATTGCCACCGAAGAGATTGGCGCGGCGCGTGGCGTCCCACGCCGGAATCGCCAGCGACACCAGCGTGAGGACCGCCGCGAGGCTGGAGGTGAAGTACCCGAGCGTGCTGGAGCGGAAGGTGACGCCGATGACGAAGTAGAGGGTGATGGCGGACCAGGCCGTGAACTGGAAGAGCTCGAAGAAATTGCCCAGCGGACAGGCGCGCACCGCCTCGCCGCGCAGGCTCAGCCCGATGAGCTGGAGCACGTAGCCGGCGGCAATAAAGCCATTGATGGCCGGGCCGGACTGCCGGCGCCCGCGCAGGATGGACACGGTCCCGGACACCAGCCCCGCGAGGTAGCAGGCGGCGGCAATCCAGAGCCACGAACGGTCGGTCAATCCGGCAAGCATAAGAGGGACGACCGTAGGCGGTTCACGCCCCGGGGCAAGTCTGGGGGTGTGGTGGCTGCGGCGTCCCGCCGCAGATGTTCGTAATACGAACATCTGGTTCGGGGGTCCTGCGGCGAGGACGCCGCAGCCACTACTTGAATCGCGGCCAGATTCGCCCACGATGCCGTCATGTGTGCCGCGGTCCGAGCGCCCCGAGCGCTGCCTGAAAGCGTGCAGCGGTCCGGCCCCTTCGGCCCGCTGGGCCAGCGCCGCGCTTATCCGTTGCTGCCCGAGCAGATCCACCCGGTCGTGCGCATCGCCCATCGCATGGCGGGCGGGCTCACGATCCCCGAGCGCATCATCCTAGATCACGAGATCGTCCTCATCGTCAAGGGTGCCGGCGAGTGGGTCTGCGACGGCGAGCGGCGCCCGTTGGCGGCGCACGATTTGCTGTTCATCCCGCCGTTTGTGCCGCATGCGTTTTTTGCGGACCCCCGGACGCCCGTGGAGCACATCGCGGTGCATTTCGATTTTGCGGCCGAGTGCCCGCCGGCGACCCGGGCCCTGCAGGGCCGGTCGCCCTACCGCGTGCGCTTCACGCATGGCCTCGAGATCGCACGGCAGCGGCGGCTTTTTTCCGGACACCGCATTGCGCGCGCGCTGGTCGATGTGGTCGCGGCGCACGGCTCGGGCGGGGTGCTCGGCCCGGCGCAGGCGACGGTGCACCTCGCGGGCGTGCTGCTGGCGTTGCTGGCCAGCCCGGCGGCGTCGGCCCGCGAGCCGGATACGGCCAAACACGCGCGACGGGTGCAGGCCATTGTGAAGCACATGACCGACAATCTCGCCGGCCGAGTAAACCACGCGGCGCTGGAGCGCGTGTCGGGCCTGAGCACGAGCCGCCTGCAGGCGCTGTTTCGCGAGGTGACGGGTTACCCGCCGCTCGACTATTTGAGGCGGCTGCGCGTCGAGGAAGCGCGGCGCCTGCTGGCGGACAGCCGTCTCTCGGTGAAGGAGATCGCGGCGCGCACGGGATTTCCCGACACGAGCCAGTTCAGCCGCGTCTTCCGCCGCGTGGACGGGCTCTCGCCGGCGCATTACCGGGATGCGTTGCTAGCGGGGCGCTGACGAAAACAGGAAAAATTGCCAACACCCGCGCGACGCGGCCAAGGGATCGCGCCTGACAGCGGGCCGGGATGGGCGAGAGTGGTGGCACTATGCTTACCCCCCAACAAGTGGCTGAGTTCAAATCCGTCGGTTATCTTCGCGGCGCGAAGGTCATCAGCGATGCGCAGGTCGATGTGCTGCGCGGCGAGATCGAGCGCGTGATCGCTGAGCGCGAGCGGAAGGACATCCCGCAGCCCGTGCTCTGCCACAACTTCACCGGCGACGAGTCCGCTCCGGTCTGGCAGATCGTCAACATCTGGGAGGCGAGCAAGCCCTTCGGCGAACTCATCCGCAACGCGCAGATCGGCGAGGAGATCGCCCAGCTCACCGGCGCGACCGACCTGCGCATCTGGCACGACCAGATCCAATATAAGCCCGCCTCCCGCGGCGGCGTGAACATGTGGCACCAGGACGCCCCGCTCTGGCCGATCATCGCGCCCATGACCGAGGTCACGGCTTGGGTCGCACTCGACGACGTCGATGTGGACAACGGCTGCATGAGCATGGTCCCCGGCTCGCACCTCTGGGGCGACCACATGAACTATCTCGCCACGTGGAAGGATTACGAGAAGGACGTGCCGAAGGAATTTCAGGGCCACCAGGTCACGGTGAAGAAATGCCCCGTCGCCAAGGGCGAGGTGCATTTCCACCACGCGCTGACCTGGCACGGCTCGCACGCGAACACCAGCGGCCGCCCCCGCCGCGCGATCGCGCTGCATTTCATGACGAACGAGACGCGCTACGTCGAATCAGGCCACCACTGCATGAAGCCCTTCGTCGAGGTCCGCGACGGCGAGGTCATGCGCGGCGCGCACTTCCCGCACGTGTGGAGCCGGACGGGCGTCACGCGCGCGGCGTAAGTCGTGAGTGGCTGCGGCGTCCCCGCCGCAGGGCTTGAAAATCTGTAGTGGGACGCCTGCGTTACCTGTTCAAGCTCAGTTCGCGCATGAGCCATGTGATGCGGTCGGCGGCGACCTCGGGCGTGTGCAGGTCGTGGCCGGCGCGGTAGGTCGCGAGCTGTTTGCGCGGGAGGGCGGCGGCGTAGAAGGCCGCGGCCGCAGCGGCGGGGACATACTTGTCGTTTTGCGCGAACTGGAAGAACACCGTGGCCGGCGCGAGTCCGGCGACGTGGCTCACGGGATCGAGCGGCGCGAGCTCGGCGCGCAGGGCTGCGAGGTCCTTTGGCTGGCGGGCGTAGAGCGCCCAGTCGATGAAGTGCGGGGTGCCGGCCATGAGCACGTAGGTCTTGGCGCGGCGGTCGGCGGCACCCATCACGGTGGCGTGCATCGCGCCGTAGTCGTGGCCGACGACCGCGATCCGCGCCGGATCGACGCCGGGCTGGGCCAGCAACAGGTCCAGTGCGCGGCGCAGGGCGATGACCTGCTGCGTGGAGTGGGCGGCGTCTTCCTCGGGAATGCGTTTTTCGTACCAGTCGGGCTGCGCCCACATCGCGTCGACGAGTACGGAGACCACGCCGTTGCGGGTAAGGGCGGCGGCTTCGCTGAGGAATTCGGTGCGGTTGGTAGTCGCAGGCTCGCCGAGCCAGTGCACATAGAGGATGCCGGCGAAGGCGGACGGTTTCTTCGCGGGTGCGGCGGGGGTGACCAGGAAAGCTTTGACCGGCTCCCGGCCGGGCAGGGGTACAAACGTGATGTCGCGCACCACGGCACCGTCGTGGGTCGTGGTCGCGACCTCGTGTATGCTGAGCGGAGCCGTGCGGTCGTAGTCGAAGGGGTCGGCGGTGACGCAAAGGGAGGTCGCGGCAAGGACGAGCGTCAGCACGAGGAAGCGGGGTAGTTTCAGCATGCAAGGAGCGAAGGCGAAAGGGTGCGGGGTGTCCACGGCGCTTCGTTGTGCGGCGCTGGGACGCGATGAACGGCGCGGGATTTGCGATGGGCTCCGGATGTAGGTTGCGTGCTTGCACGCAACAACGATGGAGCGGAGGGGCACGGTTGTTGCGCGCAAGCGCACAACCTACCTGGTGAAACGATGCACGGACTCAACGCGCTCCACCTAGGCCTGCGCTCGGCGCAGGTTGTCGCAGACGATGGCGGCGGCGATGCCGGCGTTGAGCGATTCGGCGCCGCCGTAGCGCGGGATGGTGACGGAGTCCGTGAGCTTTGCTTTCACCGCGGGGGAGAGGCCGCGGCCTTCGCTGCCGATCACGATCACGGCATCGCGCAGCGCGGGCAGCGTGTGGACATCGCGGCCCTCGAGGTCGCAGCCGAGCACGGGGGTTGTCGCGGGCAGGCCGGCGAGGGCGGCAGCGAGGTCGGCGGTGTGCACCGTGACGCGCGCGAAGGAGCCCATGCTGGCGTTGATGACCTTTTGGGAAAAGAGGTCGGCGCAGTCGGGCGAGAGTACGACGCGGTCGAGGGCGAACCAGTCGGCGATGCGCAGCAATGTGCCGACGTTGCCGGGGTCCTGCACGCCGTCGAGCGCGAGCGTGAGGCCGCGGGCGAGGCCGCCGGCGGGCAGGGGAGTGGGGTTGATTTTGCCGACGGCGAGGACGCTGGAGGGCGTGGGAAAATGACTCGCACGCGCCATCTCCTCCTCGGTCACGGCGGCGGTGCGCGGGCCGGTCCAGGCGGGCGTGGCGTAGATCTCCGTGAAGGCGAATTTCGCCGCGATGAGTTCGCCCACGACCTTTTCGCCCTCGACGACGAAGAGGCCGAGTTCGGTGCGGTGCTTTTTTTCGCGGAGCGAGCGGAGGCGCTGGATCGCGGCCTTGGTGAGCATGGGGCAGGGTCGGAGGCGAAACGCCGCTTGGCAAAACTTACCTCACATCAGGGATGGGCCGGCTGTAGGAGCGGCTTTACGCCGCGACCCGATGCGAAGTCG
>JAFEGO010000059.1 GCA_018239845.1 Verrucomicrobiota bacterium | reverse complement strand
TCCATCTAAGAAGAATCCCCTCCCGATGGCATTACCACCCCAAATAGACCGAAGGCTGGCCGCGCTGGGCGTACGGCCCGGGGACGTGGACGAACGGTTCGTCCGCGGCGCCGGCCCCGGCGGGCAAAAAATCAACAAAACCAGCTCCACCGTGTGGTTGCGTCACCGCCCGACGGGCGTGGAAGTGCGTTGCCAGACCGAGCGCCTGCAGTCCGCCAACCGCGAACTGGCCTGGGCCCAGCTGTGTGACAAATTGGAGGAGCGGGCCCGCAGCGCGAAAGCCGAGGTCATCGATGCGCGCGAAAAAGAGCGCCGCCGGACCCGCGGCAAAACCCGCGGACAAAAGATCCGGATGATCGAGAGCAAGAAACACCGCGCGAAGCACAAGGCCTCCCGCGGCCGGGTGGGCGGGGAGTGGTAAGAAGCCAAAATGCAAAAGATGGGCTTTGGGGTCATGGGCGGAACAATCGCCGAGGCGGACAGGCCTAACCCGGGCTTCATCCTAATGAATTCCCTTTTGAAATTCCTGCTGGCGATGCTGGTAGTGGCGCCGGCCTTTGCGGCGGAGAAAGGGGAGAAGGTGCCGGATTTCGGCGAGGCGGTGCAGCTCGCGCCCTTTGTCGTGAACGGTCAGAAACTCGCGGTCGCGATTCATGCGCGCACGCCGGAGGACCGGAAATACGGCGAGAAGTTTTCGGAGGAGGTCGTGGAGATCGCGTGCGAGACCACGGGCGGGTCGGGCAAGAAAGGCCTCGTGATTGTCGGGCGCGAAGGCGAGCCGCACCCCGTGCTGGTGATCCGCAAATTTCTCGCCATGGCGGAGGCCGGGCAGCTCGACCCCGCGGTCGCAGCCAAGGCCGGGGAGCTGCAGGCTCAGCTGGCCGATTGGAAGAAAATGCTGCGGCTGGATGTGGACCCGGATCCGAAGAACAAGGGGTTCAAGCTGACCTTTGAGATGCTCGTGCCGGCGCTGCCGCTGTCGTTGGACGGCATGTCCGGCAAACTGTACCAGCTGTCGTGGGCGGAGGATTTTGACGTCGGGCGGGTCGAGCGGAAGCTGCACGCCCTCACCGCGGCCGATCTCGGGAGCAACGCGCTCTCCAAGTACGACTGGGTCTTTTATCTGCCGCCGCGCAATGCGTTCAAGGCGGTGGAGAAGGACATCGTGCAGCAGGCGGTCGCGCACGAGAAGATGGGACTCTTCAAGCGCGCGGCGTTGAAGAGCGCGCTGTTTGCCTTCAGCCCGGCGATCAAGACCGCGGTGGAAGGCATGCGGAAGGGCATGCTCTACATGACGGTGCTCCGCGCCGACAGCGATTACAGCAAGGGCGACATCATGGCGCTGACCGCCGCCTACGTCAAAGTGCTCATGCCCGACTTCAAGTTCAACGGCGGCACCGAGCACAAGCGCGCGCTGGAGGCGATCGAGGCGCAGAAAATCGCCAACGCCGAGTACGCGAAGGACCCTTTCATCCCGCCGAAGCGGCTGGAGACCTTTGATCCGGCGGCGTATGCGGCGTGCGCGGGCAATTACGAGACGGCCGAGGCCCGGAAAAAAGCGAAGGAGAAGGCCAAGGCCTTTTGGTCGCTCACGGAGAAGGACGGGGTGTACCTCTGGCGCTACGAGGGAAACCAGGACGAGCCGCGGACCTATTACCCGGCGGGGGAACGGCTGCTGGTCTCGGCGAACGGCAACATGACGCTGCACTTCCTGGTTGATGAAAAAGGCGCCGTCACCGGCGTGGAGGAGCGGCGCGAGCGCTACCGGCGGACGCTGCTCAGGAAACTGTAACTAAATCGGCGATACGCAAGACGCCCGCTTTCGTCTCGTGGATCAGGTTTTGGCCGAAGTTCACGTCGGTGGGGTCCTCGGCGTCGCGGCGGTAGGTGGCGAGGGTGCGCAAGGGCTCCTTGCCGCGTTCGGCGGTGAGCTGGTCGGTGGTTGTCACGATGCAGCGGGCGCAGGGGCCGCCGGCGCGGAAGGTGATTTCGCCGATGCGCAGGCGCGGCCACGTGTCCTCGGCGAAGGGTTCGCAGCCGGCGATCACGATATTGGGGCGGAAGCGGTTCATCGGCAGCGCTTCCTCGCCGCGGGCGGCTAGGCGGTCGTTGAGGTCGGTGAGGGAGGCCTCGCTGATTGCCATGAAGGGATAGGCGTCGGCGAAACTCACCACGTCGCCGGGGCGGCCGGTCTGCTTCAGGACGGGCCGGGCATAGGCGGGGCCGATGCGCCCGAGGCGGCAGGGCGTGCGTAGAAACTCCGAGAGCCACACGGCCACCTCGACGCCGCAGTCCTCGGCGAGGAGCCCGGTGCTTTTCCAGACGTTGACCGTGAGCAGCGCGGCGGCGGGATCGGACGCGCGTGGCACGGCGCAGGAGCCACCGTGCGGGGCGCGGAGAATGAGGTCGCGGTCGGTCAGCGCGGCCTCGATCAGCGCCATGCGCGGCAGAGTGCGCTGGGTGAGGAACTGGCCCTGTTCGTTGACCACGAGGAAGCGGCGGTCGCCGACCAAGCCGAGCGCATCGACCTCAGCGGAGTCCACGGCGATGCCGCGCAACGATTTCACGGGGTAGATGAAGAGGCCGGCGACGTGCATGCGGGTGGATATTTAGTATTATAAAACGAATACTCAGGCGTGCCGGCGGTACGTGACGAGATAGCGGCCGGAGCCAGCGGGGGCGGTGAATTTCTCCGGGGCGGTGCCGTCGAGACCGTAGCAGATGCGGAGGCGGTCGCCCATGAGCTGGAAGATGCACGGGATGGTGCGGCCAGTGTTGGGGCCTTCGGTGCCCGTGAGATGGAGCGCGCCGGGCGCAGGGTGCGCGACGCCGCCGCGGTCGGCCAGGTCGCCGCCAAAGCTCACGTGGTAGCTGCCGCCCTCGAGGCGGAGCACGACCTTGAGCGGTGCGAGATCGGAGGAATCCTCGCCGTTGTTTTCGGCGCGGATCATGAGCCAGTGGCCGGTGAGGCCGTCGGGAAGGGCGGACATCGGGGAGCTTAGCCTTCGCCGGCCGAATCGGCAACCGGGAGCGATTTTTTGGCCTTGGCGCCGAGGGTCTTCAGCTCCTCGACCTGCGTGAGCAGGTTGCCGGGGCCGGTCTTCAATTTGTTGAGCGCGCCGTCGTAGTTCTCGCGGAGGCGGGTGAGGTTCTTGCCGATCTCCTCGAGGTCGGCGAAGAGGCCGACGAACTTGTCGTAGAGCCGGCCGCCGCGCTCGGCGATGGCCTGCACGTTCTTGGACT
Organism: Verrucomicrobiota bacterium; assembly: GCA_018239845.1. Taxonomy (GTDB): domain Bacteria; phylum Verrucomicrobiota; class Verrucomicrobiia; order Opitutales; family Opitutaceae; genus CAIRCN01. Next base: position 8,167 of record JAFEGO010000059.1, on the reverse strand, counting down.
GGCGGTCCTGTTTCCAGAGGGTCGCGATGGTCTTGAGCGTGACGAGCAGGGTGGGGGCGGTGCAGAGGATCACGCGGCGGTCGAAGGCCCACTCATAGAGCGCGCGGTCGGTCTCGAGCGCGAGGGTGAAGGCGGGCTCGAGCGGGACGAACATTAGCACGTAGTCCGGCGTCACGAGCTTGCCGGTGTCCTCGTATTTTTTCTCGGAGAGCTGCTCGACGTGGGTGCGGACGGCGCGGGCGTGGTCGGCGGAGAAGCCGGCGCGCGCGGTGTCGTCGAGGGCGTTGACCGCGCGCTCGTAGGCGAGGAGCGAGACCTTGGAGTCGATGACAAGGTGGCGCGCATCGGGTAGGCGTACGATGACGTCGGGGCGCAGGCGGCGGCCGTCGTCGGTGGTGAGCGATTCCTGCGTGAGGTAGTCCTGGCCCTTGATGAGGCCGGCGGAGTCGAGCAGGCGCTCGAGGATGAGTTCGCCCCACGCGCCGCGGGCCTGCGACTGGCCCTTGAGCGCGGTGGTGAGGGCGCGGGCCTCGTCGGTGATGCGGACGTTGAGCTGGCGAAGCTGTTCGAGCTGGGTCTTGAGGGCGCTGCGCTCGTCGCTGTCGGTCTTGTAAACGAGATCCACGCGCTGGCGGAAATCGGCGAGCTGCTGGCGCAGCGGGTCGAGCAGGCTGCCGACCTGCGCCTTGTTGTGCTCGGTGAACTTGGCGGATTTCTCCTCGAGCAGTTTCGCGGCGATGGCCTGGAACTCGGTTTGCAGCGCGGCTTTCATCTTTTCCGCATCGGCGAGGTAGCGCGCGGCGAGGGCCTCGCGCTCGGCGAGACGCTGCTCGGTGGCGGCGAGGCGCTCGGCAAATTTCGCGCGCTCGGCGGCGAGTTCGGCCTGGAGGCCGGTGTTAAGCGCGGCGAGATCCGCCTGCGCGGTGCGGGCTGCGGCGAGCTCGGCCGCGAGGCGCGCCTGCTCGCTGCGGAGCGGAGTGAGCTCGGCGTGGACGGCGGCGGTGGCGCCGCGGGACCAGAGCCAGACCAGCACGCCGCCGAGGATCAGACCGGCGAGAAAAAGAAGTGTAAAAATCACGTAAAGGAAGCGGGGTGGGAAAGGTCGTACATCAATTGCGGATGCGTTCCTTGACATGCTCTTGGGCGCACTGCAAACAGCGAAGAGATTTACCAAAAATCCTCTAGGTAAATCTGCTCATCCAGAGTTCCAGTATGTTAACCGAAATCGCCCCTGCTGCCGTGGCCGCAAGCACGAAACCTGCCGTGCTGGTCGTCGATGACGAGTATGGCCCGCGCGAGTCCATTGCGTTCACGCTCTCGACGGAATTTGCGGTGGACACCGTGGAGCGCGCGATGGAGGGCCTCGCGAAGGTCCGCGCGCGCCAGTACGCCGTGGTGGTGATGGATATCCGCATGCCGGAGATGGACGGCATCAAGGCGCTGGAGGAACTGCGTAAGATCGACCCGGTTGTGGCCGTGGTGATGCTGACGGGCTACGGCACGCTGCTCACCGCGCAGCAGGCGATGCTCGCGGGTGCGAACCAGTATCTCCGCAAGCCGCCGGACGTTGTCGAGCTGGTCGAGGCCGTGCGCAAGCAGGCCGAGCAGACGCGGGTGCGGCGCCACCAGGCGAAGCTCGCGGAGGAGGTGCGCGACATGAATGCCGCACTGAAACGCGAGATCGATCAGAACGAGCCGCAGATCTGGCAGGCGCGCGCCTCGGTCGAGCTCGTGCATGACTTGAACAACCCGCTCACCGTCGTGGTGGGCTACGCCGCGCTGATGATCGAGGAGGCGCGCGCGGTGGCGGCGGCGGACCCGGTGCGCGGCCAGCGCCTGCTGGAGTACGCCGCGCTGGTGGAGAAGGCGGCGGAGTACTGCCACCACCTCTCGGAAAACTGGCGGCAGGTCTCGCGGCAGACCGCGGCCTTCAGCCGGATCGACGTGGTGAAGGTGGCGCAGGACGTGCGGCAGGTGGTCTTCTTCGGCGAGATCGCGGTGCAGTTCACCGGGCTCCCGTCGGCGCCCGTGCGCGGCTCGAAGTTCGAGCTGATGCGCGTCTTCCAGAACCTCTTCAAGAACGCGCTCGAGGCCGGGGCGAAGCAGCTCACGGTGGACGTGGCGCGCCGCGGCGACCAGATCGAGGTCACGGTGACCGACAACGGCGCCGGGATGGACGCGGAGCACGTGCGCCGCGCGATGAAGGGCGGCTTCAGCAACAAGGAGAACGGCACGGGCCTCGGCCTGAGCATCTGTCGCCACTTGTTGGGTACGCACGGCGGCGCGCTCCACCTCGAGTCGGCGCCGGGCAAGGGCACCGTGGTGCGCATGCAGTTCCCGGCGGTCGACTGAGCCGTGATGAAGCGGCGTCGCGTAAAAATCACCGGCATCGGCCCGGTCACTCCGGCCGGCATCGGCCGGGAGGCCTTTCACCGGGGCATCCTCGAGCACGTGAGCCACGTCGGCCCCGTCAAGCGCTTCCCGGAGGAAGCGGGAGAGTTCGTCGCGGCGGAGGTGAAGAAATTCCGCATCGAGGAGTACGTGGACAATCCGGCGGCCAAGCGGCTGCCGCGCCACACGCAGTTCGCCCTCGCCGGCACCGTGCTTGCGCTGGCGGACGCCGGCATCGACCGGAGCATCATCCAGAAGCTGATCCCCGTGATCGTGACGGGCACCTCGCTGATGGACAGCGACGTAGTTAACCGCACGATCGAGAACGTGGCGCAGAAGGGCCCGCGCTTCGCGCTGCCGCGCGTGGTCTTCCACGGGCCGGTAGCGACGATCGGCGCCTCGATCGCGGAGATCATCGGCGGCGGCCGCACGCTCTCGCTGCAGAGCGCATGCTGCTCGGGCAGCGACGCCATCGGTCACGCGGCGGCGATGGTGGCCAACGGCGAGAGCGACCTGGCGATCTGCGGCGGCACCGAGGCCCCCATCTATTATCATCCGATGCTCGAGCTGAAGATGGCCGGCCTCGCGCCCGCCACGGCGGAGCGGCCGCAGCAGCTTAGCCGGCCTTTCGACATGTGGCGCACGACCGGCGTGATCGGGGAGGGCGCGTGCATCATGGTCCTCGAGCCCGAGTCGAGCCCGCGCCCCGGCTACGCCTACGTCTCCGGCTACTCGTTCGCGACCGATCCGACGGCGGAGCCGGGCCTGGGCCTGCTGGAGGCGATCCGCATGTGCATGGCCAACGCGGGCCGGAAGCCGGAGAGCATCGAGGCGATCAACGCCTGGGGCCCCGGCCACAAGGTGATCGACGCGGTGGAGGCCAAGGTGCTGCGGCAGTATTTCGGCGACCTGCTCGACGACATCCCGACCGTCTCGATCAAGGGCGCGGTCGGCAACCCGTTCGCGGCGGCCGGCGCCATGCAGGTCGGCAGCGTGGCGCTCGGGATGCGCCATGACTTCATCCCGCCCACGGTCAACTGGCTGCACCCCGACCCGGCCTGCCGGCTCAACCTCTCGGCGCAGCCGCGCTACGTGCCGTTCGGCGCCGCGCTGGTGAACTCCCACGGCCTGTCGGGCACGAACTCCTGCCTCCTGATCGAGCGATGCACTTCGACCTGACAGTCTGGGCGGCGCTGACCGCGATCGGCGTCGGATTCGCGGCCTTTTGGTCCAACCCGAAGCGCGGCATCAACCAGGTTTTTCTCACCCTTTCGCTGCACACGGCGCTGTGGCTCTTCTGCCTGGGCAACGCCCTCGGCGTCTCGGGCCCGAGCGGACAGACGTGGCTGCGCATCACCTCCGCGGTGGGCGCCTTCATCCCGCTGCACATGTGGTTCACCAAGGAGTCGATCACGCGCGGGGCGGAGCGATTCCGGACCACGGTATGGCGCAGCCTCCCGTGGTTCTTCGTGTGCCTGGTCTTCGCCGCGCTGACGCCGACGGAGTGGTTCGTGGCGACCGGATCGAGCCGCGAGGCGCACGGCTTCGGCTGGGGTTACTACGCCTACATGCTGGGGGTGATCGGCGTGTACATTGCGCTGTGCCAGCAGACGATCATGCAGATCCGCCGGCAGAGCGGCGGCAACCGGTTGGAACTGCAGATCGTGCTGATCGGCGGCAGCACGGCGGCGGGGACCATTTTGCTGCTGATGGGCTTGCGCGCGCTGCTGGCCGAGCCGTGGCTGATCCGCCTGCAGCCAGTTTCGGTCATCGTGTTTTACACCGGCACGGTCGTCGCGATGACGACGAGCCGCATCTTTGACGCGCGGCAGATCCTGCTGCTGGCGCTGGAGAAGATCATGCTGATCGGCGTGGTCGCGGTGGTGGCCTACGGCACGGACGCGGTGCTGATCACGCTGCTGCCGGAGACCTTCGCCTTCGTCGCGACGACGGCGATCGCGCTGTGGTTCGCCGTCACGCTCAACGGCTGGCTCGACCGCGTGCTCAAATTCTACCCGCAGGCCACGGCGGCGCGACAGGCGGCCTTCGCCGTCTCGCGCCGCGAGACGCGCGTCGAGAGCCTGGAGAAGGCGTTCTTGGAAATCTTCAAGGGGTGGGGTCAGACGGACCACGCGCTGCTGGTGTCGGGCACGAAGGGCGTGCTGCGCGGCGGCGGCGTGGAGCTGCCGGAGGACTGCACGATCGCGAAGTCGCTGCGGCAGCTGCGCTGGGCCACGCCGGAGCGGCTGGCCCGCGAGCGGCCGACGCCGGAGCGCGCGGTGCTGGCGAAGTTCCTGGCCGACCAGAAGCTCGGCGCGATCGTGGTCGGCGAGGGCCCGACGCTGACGGTGCTGGTGGGCGTGGGCGTGGCGGCCTCGCGCCGGCCCTTCACTTTCCCGCAGGTGACGCAGCTGCTGGAGCTGGCCTCGATCGTGGAGAGCGCGCTGGAGCGCGCGCATTTCTCGGTGAAGGCGCAGCGCGCGGAGCAGCTGGCCACCGTCGGCGTGCTGGGCGCCAGCCTGGCGCACGAGATCCGCAACCCGCTTGTGACGATCAAGACCTTCGTGCAGCTGCTGCCGAAGCACCACCAGGACCCGGTCTTCCGTGAGAAATTCTTCCACCTCATCGGCGAGGAGGTCACGCGCATCGACCGGCTGACCGAACAGCTGCTCGACATGGCCGCGCCGCGTACCTACTCGGCGCAGATGACCGACCTGCATCCCGTGCTGGGCGCGAGCATCGAGCTCGTGGCGGCCAAGGCCGCGGACAAGCGCATCCGGGTCATCTCCGACCTGCGGGCGAATCCCGACCGGGTGTGCACCGACGCCACGGCGGCGAAGCAGGTGCTGCTCAACCTCTGCTTCAACGCCATCCAGGCGGTGGAGAACCGCGAGGGCGAGCGCTGGGTGAAGGTCGCGACGCAAAACGTGCCGAACGGCCTCGAAATGACGGTGGAGGACAGCGGGCCGGGCATCGCGCCGGAGATCCGGCCGCGGCTCTTCGAGCCGTTCCAGTCCACGAAATCCACGGGGTTTGGACTTGGCCTCGCCATCTGCAGCGACATTCTGGCCGGCTTGAACGCGACCATCACGGTGGATCCTCCGGCCCCCGGCCGTGGCGCGACCTTCCGCGTGACCTTTCCATGCCAACCCTTTTCATCCTAGCGACCGCTGACCACGAGTTGGCCGCCGCCTGGGAACGCCAGCTGCCGCAGGGCCGCACGGCGGTGCGGCTGGCGGCGCAGACGGTCTTCACCGGCCCGCCGGTGACGGTGTCGGCGGTGGTGGTGCTCGACGCGGTGGCGGAGGGGCAGTTGCCCGCGACTTTCCAGAAGTGCCCGACGATCTACGTGGGCGAGCCGCGCAGCCTGCCCTACGAGCAGGCGCGCATCACGGGCCGGGCGCGCGTGTACCTCTCCTACGAGGAGAGCGCGGTACGCCTGCGGGAGTTTTTGCCGCTGCTGGAGGAAGTCGCGGAGAAACAGTCGATGGTTGAGCTGCTGGCCGACAAGGCGCGGCGGGCCGAGACGGCCCGCGCGGCGGTGCGGCCGGCGTCGGTCGGCCCGGGCGATGCAGCCGAGCTGTGGGATTTCCTCGAGGGCGCGGTGGAGAACCTCGACACGCGCGACCGGCTGATTGCGGAGTTTCGCCGGGCGTCGCGGCACCTGCTGCGGGCCTCGCACGCGGTGTTTTTCCTGCGCGAGGCGGACGGCTTCCGCGCGGACCGCGGCACCTCCTATTTCCCGGCCGACGACCCGATGGTGGCATTTTTGGAAAGCCACCCCGCAGTGATTGACGGTACGAACTGGGACAGCCCGGCCGACCCCGTCTCCGAGCTCGCCGTGCGCAACCGCCTCGCGATGTGGGGCGCGCGCCTGCTCGTGCCGGTGCACGACAACGGCCGGCTGCTCGGCCTCATCGCCCTCGGCGTGCGCGACGACGGCCAGCCCTACGAGGAGGCGGACCGCACGCGCGCGGTGTTCTTCGCACGGCTCCTGCGGCATTTCCTGGCCAAGTCGGCGCAGCTCGGCCGCCTGCACACGCTGGCGGAGCAGAGTCAGCTCGGCGCCAAGTACCTGCCGAGCACCCTCGTGCTCGACCAGAACGAGCCCACGCCGCGGCATGTGCCGCTCGTGGTGCGCGACCTCATCGGCCGCGCGCGGCGCATGCGCGAAGTCTGCCGCGCGGCGCCGACGGCCGAGCAGCCTTTCCGGGCGAGCGCGGGCCTCGTGGCGGAGACCGGCGGCGTGTGGGCCTTCTGGGAAGAGGCGAGCGCGGAGGTGCACGACGCGTGGCAGCGCCAGCGTGCCAGCCGCCGCCAGCTCCTGCGCGAGCTCGCGCTCACGCTCAGCCACGAGCTGGGCAACGCTTTGGTGTCGCTCGCGATGTTCCGCCAGACCGGGCCGGACCGCGAGCTGCCGCCGGCGCTTTTGGAGACGGTGAAGGGCGACGTGGCCAAGCTCGAGGCGCTCAACCGCCACCTCGGCCTCATGCAGACGCTCGACGAGGCGGAGGCCGCGCCGGTGGACATCCGCGACCTGGCGCAGTCCGTGGGCACGGCCCTCGGCGTGCGCGTGGAAGTGGGCCCCGCCCCCGTGGTGCTGGCCGTGAGCCAGAAGCTGCTGCAGTTCGCGCTCACCGCGCTCGTCGAGACGATCACGGAAAACCGCGGCGAACTCGGCGCAAGCGAGCTGACCCTGCAGGTGCGCTCCACGGGCACGGGCCCGGAGCTGACCGTGCTCCTGTCGCTCAAGGGCAAGCATCTCGAACTCGAAGGCATTCTCCCCGAGCCGGTGGCCGGCGCCGTGCCGAACCAAGGCCGCCTCGGGGTCTTCCTCGCCAACGAAATCCTCCGCCTGCACCACGGCGCGATCCACGCCGGCCCGGGTCTCGAGGGCACGGAGATCCTGATCTCTGTCCGCGCATGGTAGCACCCGCGCACAACCGCCTGCTGGCTGCGCTGGAGCGCTGGTGCGAGGCCGAGCGCGCCGTGCAGTCCGCCGTGCTCTTCGGCTCGCAGGCGCGGGCGCAAGGGCAGGCCGCGGCGGCCGACGGCTGGTCGGACATCGACCTGCATATCATCACGAGCGCGGCCGACCGCATTGAGCGCGAGGACTGGCGCCGGCACCTGCCGGATTTCGAATTCTGCCTGCAGGTCGCGCGGCCCGCGACAGGCGGCGTGCGCAAGCTCACCGTGCTGCTTGCCGAGGGCGAGGTGGACCTCGTGCTCGTGCCGGCGGGCAAGTTCAAGCTGGCGGAGTGCGCGATGAAGCTCGGCCTGCACCGCAAGCTGCCCGCCGTGCGCGACCCGCTCAACCGCCTCGCGACGATCATGGGCGGCGGCTACCGGTTCATCAAAGGCGAGCGGCGCTGGGGGCCGTTCTACGCGCGCATCGTGGCGGAGCTGGAAGGCTACCGGCTCGACGAGGCGGCGGTGCACCGGCTGGCGAACGTGTTCCTGTGCGAACTGCTCTGGGTGCTGCAAAAGATCGAGCGCGGCGAGCTCGTCGCGGCGCAGCGCACGCTGCATAGCACGCTCGTGGAGACCAATGTGCTGCTGCTGCACGAGGCCCGCGTGCGCAACGGCCTCCCGACCTTCCAGCAGGCGCGGCGGGTGGAAAAACTCGTGACGCCGGCGGAGCTGGCGATGATCACGGTCAGCGCACGCTGCGACGCGGTGGAGCTGCGCCGTGCGGCGTGGCAGGTCTTTGAAGGGCTGCGTACATTGATGACGAAGCTCGTGCCCGGCTGGACGGTGCCGCCGACGATGATCAAGC
>JAFEGO010000058.1 GCA_018239845.1 Verrucomicrobiota bacterium | reverse complement strand
GTGGATGCTTCTTGGACAAATGGTCGCGGCCGAGCCACGTGTTGGCCCAGCTCGAGGTGCCGCGCAGGCGCTGGTCCTGGAGGACGGGGGCGTGCGCGAGCAGTTGCTCCTCGCGGCCCTCGTGCTTCAGGCGGTCGTAGGCGCGCGCCCAGATACACTCAAAATCGTCGACCTCGCACTTGCCGTCGCGCGTGCCGCCGCAGGGGCCGTTGCGCTGGTTCTTCGCGCACGATGACTCGGGGCAGAGAAACGCGATGTCGGGCAGCGAGCAATCGCCGCAGTCCTTGCAGCCGAACATCACGCTCTTGCTCGCATGCTCGAGCGCGCGCATCGGCGCGGGGCCCTGCATCGGGTCCTTGGCATCGGCGCAGAGCCGCTCGCCGATGTTCCACAGGCCCTTGCCCGGCGTGAACATCAGGTCGTGCGTGAACTTGGAAAAACGATACGTGAAGGTGACGTTGCGCGTGGCCGGCCGCGTGCGCAGCGACTCGGCGTAGCTCGGGTGCAGCTGCGTCGGATCGGCGAGCCCTGTGGCCTGATCCTCGGCGAAGCAGAAAAACTCGCCCGGCCGCGAGTAGCGGATCTCGCGGGCAAACTGCTTCCAGTCGTCGGGCGCGAACGTGCGGACGATCTCCTGCACGCGCGCGATCTCCGGCGCGCTGTGCACGCCGCCGATGTAGGCACCGCGGTAGCCGAGGCCGTGGTAGATCGCGACCTGCTTGGCCGCCAGCTCGAGGAAGAACGCCTTGCCCTTGTCCGCACTCGACTCCTGTTTTTCGCACACCGCCGCGAGCTCGTCGGAGAGGACCACACCCGGAATGCGCTGCGCACGGAAGAGGCGAGCGACCGCGGGATTGAGCACGTAGACATTGCCGATGAGCGGCACGGCGCCGTGACCGCGGCGCTGCATCCACGCGATGAGCTCGTGGACCTTGCGCGAGTCGTAGCCGATCTGGTTGATCAGGAAACGCGCCCCGGCGGCGAGCTTCTGCTCCATCTTGAGCAGCTGCGGAATAACCTCGTTCTCGTGCAGCTTGAAATTGGTGACAACCGCGCCCGGGAAGAACCGCGTGGGGTCGAGCCGCGCCGGCTTCTTGGCCGAGGGGCGCGTGACGTCGAGGCCCGCGTTCATCTGGCCGAGCAGCGTGAGCAGACCGACCGAGTCGATGTCGAAGACCGGCTTGCCGCCGCCGCCGATGCCCGCGCCGGAGTAGTCGCCCGTGAGCACGAGCAGATTGTGAAAACCTTCGCTGGCGAGATGCCACGCCTCGCTCTCGAGCGCGTTGCGGTTGAAATCCTTGCACGAAAGATGGATCACCACCTCGCGCCCCGCGTCGCGAAACGGCCCGCCGAGCGCGGGTGCCGCGAGCATGGGATTGCCGCCGGCGTTGTCCGTGATCGAGACCCAGTCCACGCCGGGTGCCACCGCGAGATCATTGGCGAAGGCCACGGTCTTGGCCGCGCGCGTCTCCGTGACGGTGCCGCGCGTTGAGACCAGCTCGACGCCGAGCAGGAAGTCCTGCGTACCTGAGAATTTTTCCGGCAGCGTAGCCATGCGTGATTAGACGAAGAGACGAACGAAGACGAACAACACTGGGCGGGGCGTGGGTAACAAGAGAATGGACGATTGGGAGAATCATCCTACCAAAGCCCGCCCGCGCAGTCTTGGCGGATTGGGCTTGGCCGAATTGGCAGATCGGGCACTCTGGGCGCATGGCCGTCTTTCGTCCCATCCCTGTCACCCTGCCCGCGCATGGCGTCATGTTCGCCGAGAGCGTGCACGGGCCGGGCTTCGAGATGGCCGAGCGGGCCGACGCATTTCACAAGCTCATCTACGTGCTCCACGGCCGCGTGGACTACGCCGGCGCGGGCGAGGCCAAGCCCATCGCCGCGCCCGCCGGCGCCGTGCTCGGCGTGCCCGAGGGCGTGCGCCACCGCATCACCGACGCCGAGCCGGCCACGCTGCTCCTGTTGTGTTTTTCGAAGCGCTTCCTCGCCCGCGACGCCGAGCTCGCCGCGCTGTGGTCGGCCATCGGCGGCGGCCGGGCCGTGGGCCTGCGCCCCGGCCGGCCGTGGGGACAGCGCTTCGAGAGCGCCTGGCGCGCCGCCATCGTCGAGCAATCCGGCACCCTGCCCGGCCGCGCCGTCGCCATCACCGCCGCGGCGGAAAACATCCTCGTCTCGCTCGCGCGCCTGCCCGCCGCGCCCGCCGCCAACCAGGCCCGCCTCCGCGTCGAGGCCGTGGCCCGCCAGATGGCCGAGACGTTTTACGAACCGTGGAACCTCGAGGGCGCCTGCGCCCGCGCCGGCATGTCGCGCCGGCACTTCAGCGCACTGTTTCGCGCGATCACCGGCCGCACCTTCCTCGAACACCTCACGGAGCTCCGCCTCGCGCACGCCGCCCGCCTGCTCGGCGAGGGTCGCCACTCGGTGATCGGCGCGGCCTTCTCCAGCGGATACGGCGACCTCTCCAATTTCTACCGGCTCTTCCGCCAGCGCCACGGCCTCCCACCCCGCGAGTGGGCGGATCGCGCCCAACGCCAAGGCCGCATTTCGGCATCGCCCGGCCCGCGCTGATGGCCTTGCGTGGCGGGAATGAAAATCATCCGCCACCTTTCCCCCGCCGGCCCCGCCTACGCCGCCCTCCAGCCCAACGGCTCCGCCCGCGAAATCTCCGGCGACATCCTCGGCGACTACCGCGTCACCGACCGCGTGGTGAAGCCCGGTAAGCTCCTCGCCCCGCTCGTCCCGCCCAACATCCTCGCCATCGGCCTCAACTACAAAAAACACGCCGAGGAAGGCGGCAAAGGCGTCCCCGAGCGCCCCATGCTCTTTATTAAGAGCACCAACTCCCTCCAAAATCCCGGCGACCCCATCGAGCTCCCCGTCGCGCGCGCCAGCACCGAGGTCGACTACGAGTGCGAGCTCGCCGTCGTGATCGGCCGCCGCTGCAAAAACGCCACCCGCGCCAACGCCCTCGACTACGTCCTCGGCTACACCTGCGCCAACGACGTCTCCGCGCGCGACTGGCAGCAGCGCTGGGGCGGCGGCCAGTTCTGCCAGGGCAAGAGCTTCGACACCTTCTGCCCGCTCGGCCCCGTGCTCGTCACCCGCGACGAAATCCCAAACCCCAATAAACTCGGCATCAAAACCATCCTCAACGGCCAGACCATGCAGGACTGGAACACCGACGACATGTGCTTCGACGTGCCCACCCTGATCGAATTCCTCAGCGGCAGCAAAACCCTCCTCCCCGGCACCGTGATCCTCACCGGCACGCCCCACGGCGTCGGCTTCGCGCGCAAGCCCCCAGTCTTTCTCCGCCCCGGCGACTCCATCTCGATCGAGATCGAGCACATCGGCACCCTCACGAATCCGGTCGTCAACGAAGCGGTCTGAGCTGGCCGTATCCGGCCGCGCGTACATTGTTCGCCCGCATGGCTGATACGCCCCCACCCTCATCCGCCCCGATGGCGGAAAAACCGCTCACCGGCTTCGCCCGCTTCTTCCTCGTCGTCAGCGCCGCGCTCGCGATCGCGCTGTTTTACAGCTTCATCGTCGCAGTCGTCATCCTGCTGCTGGTCATGCTGGCCTGCGAACTCGCCGTGGCAGCCGCCTGCGCGCGCTTCGGCGCCGCCGGGTTGATCACCCCCTATATCAAACGGCATTCGGGCGTGCTGTTTCTGTGCCTGCGCAGCCTCTGGATCGACAAGTCCGTCAAGTTTCAGGTCCCCCTGACCGAGTCCGACGCGCCCGAACTCTTTGCCTTCCTGCGCACACTCTCGCTAAAATTCGCCGTGCCCGCACCCCGCGAAGTGCTCATGGAGATGAACACCGGCGCGTGGGTGATGCTTAAGGGCGTCCGACGCGGGGCGGATGCCACCACCCTCGGCCTCGGCTATGATCTGGTGGCCGGCCTGACCGAGCGCGAGATCGAGGCCGTGCTCGCGCACGAGATGGCGCACGCCAAGCTGGTCCGGCGCGGGCTGAAACAATGGCTCGGCGGCGGCATCGCCCGCGCCATCAAGCTCACCAACGCGCTTTCCACCCTCGTCAACGCCTACCGGCACAAACGGCAGGAGTTTACCGTGGGCGAAACTCTCCTCCGCGGCGCCGACGCCTGCACCCGCCTCGCCGTGCGCCTGGTCGCGGGTTACTCGCGTCAGGACGAGTTCGACGCGGACCGCGGAGCGGCGCTCCTCTGCGGCTCCGCTCCCCTCCGCTCCGCCCTGCTCAAGCTCGATGCCATGGCGGCGAAAACCGCGCGCATCAGCTGGAGCGAGCGGCTGGCCCAGCTCCAGCGCTGCGGCGGCTTCAGCACCTGGCTCGCTGAGGAACTGGCCGTCACCGCAACCACCCCGGCCGACAAGGCACCGGCCGGCGAAACCGACCGCTACTCCACCCATCCTTCGACCCGCGACCGCTTCGCCGCGATGCCGCCCGACACCAGCTCCCTCGCCACCAGCCGGCCGGCCATCAGCCTGTTCGCCGATCCCGATGCCATCGCCCGGAAACTCGTAGCCGAGATCCAGCGCGTCGCCGCCCTCGAGGAAAAGAAGGACGACCGCAGCCAGCGTCAGTGGCTGCGCAAGACCCAGCGCGGCGGGTCCCTCCGCCCGCTCCAGTGGCTGGCCATCCTGGGCATGCTCATCCCCCTGGTCATGGCCTTCGCCTCGCTGGCCAGTTTTTCCTCGTTGTGGCCGCTCCTGCTGGTGGCCCTGGCCGTGGTGGCGGGCTGCGTGTGGCTGTATCGTTTTGGCCGTTACCGTGACCGCCGGGCGTTGCCCCTCCCGGACTACGAAGCCATCCGGGCCGCCGACGACGACCGGACGGAAGAACCCAAGGCATTCGAAGCCCGGGAAAACGAACTGGAGGCCAACCTCAAGGCCCGCCTCCAGGGCCTCGCCCGCAAACCCGCCCGCGAACTCTGCATCCGCGAGAGCTACGAGGCGCTGGCGCAGTGCGACTACCTCCGGGCCCACGTCGTCGCCCGCCATGGCGTGCAGCGCGACGATAAGTGCGTCGAGACCCTGCTGGCCCTGGCGATCGCCGCCGCCGGCCTGCGCCAGTCCACTCAAGCAGGCCAGATGCTGCACTTCGTGCAGAAACAGACGGGCTTCCGCACCCTCGCCTCCCTGCGGGGCGGAGGCTGGGCGCTCCTGCTGCTGGGTGACTACGCCGGGGCCGATGCGATGCTCACGGCCAGCCTCAGCCACACCCCGGACGAGCCGACCCTCCATGCGTTGCTCGCGGTCTGCCAGTCGGCGCGCAACAAACATTTCAGCGCGCTCGCCCATGCCCGCATCGCATTAGCCGCCGCGCCGCAGTCGCTGCCCCGCATCCTCCTGGTCGCCAATCTCCTGATCGGCTCCGGTCGCGTCCGTGATGCGGAACAGCTGCTCGCTACCGCCGGCCATACGGCCGATCCGCACCACCGCCTCGCCCTCGCCCGGATCCGCGTCCACCTCCTCCAGAAAAACTTCGCCGAGGCCGACCGCGGGATCGAGGCACTCCAGGCCGGCGAAATCACCCCTGATACGATGATCGAACTCGCCCAGGCCTGCGAAACGGCCAGGTGCGATGAACAGGCTGCACGGTTTTTTGCCGCCGCCCTCGAGCGCGGCCACTATCCCGAGGCCCACGCCGGGCTCGCCCAGCTGGCCCTGCATCGCCGCGATTTTCCCGCCGTCAAGACCACCGCGCTCGCCGCCCTGGACACCAGCCGCCCCTTGGGGGAGAAGTCCGCCCACCCGCTGAGCGTACTGTCCCAGTCCCTCAGCCATTTGCTCGCCACAGAGGAGTCCATCACCGAGGCCCGCGCCTGGGTCGCCACGGTCACAGGCAATGCGGTGGCCGGTTCGGTGGCGAATTTCTCCTTCCTCGTCTACGCCAAGGCCCGGCCCCACGCCGAGGCCCACGTAAAGACCGTCATCGACGCCTTCCAGCCCGACAAGCCCACCCTCATGCCCAATTACGTCCTCTGGACCGATGCCCGCCCGGACCAGCAGCCGGTCGGCGCCGTCCGACCCGGCATCCAGCGCTACTGGCGCAACTGATCCCTCCACCCCATGCCCAAAATCCACATCCCCGACGTGCCGGTGACCGAGCTCCGGTCGCCGGCGGGCAAGTTTCACTCGCATTGCCAAAACATCACCCTCGGGCTCGGCGGTATCCGCGGCAAGGGTACTGCTGGCGGCGGACATCCCTTCGACCTGCAGATCCGGCGCGTCCCGCCCGGCGCGGCGGTCTGCCCGTACCATGCGCACACCGTGCAGTGGGAGCTGTTCGTCGTGCTCAGCGGCGCGGGCACCGTGCGCGCCAACGGCGAGCGCCACGCCGTCGCGGCGGGTGACACTTACATCCAACGCCCCGGCGTCGCGCACCAGACGATCAACACGTCCAACGCCGATCTCGAGCTGCTCATCATCGCCGACAATCCCGCCGGCGACGCCTGCTTCTACCCCGACTCCGGCAAGTGGACCATCGCCGGCACCGGGCAATTTTTCCGGATTAACCCGCTCAGCTATTTCGAAGGCGAGGAGCCGGTCCCGGCGGCGGAGCCCGCGCCTCATTTCCTCGCCCCGGCCGATACCACGCCGTTCAAGAAGGTGCGGATCGACGATCTCGCGTGGGAGGAATTCACCTCGCCCAAGAAAAAATTCACGGGCGGGAGCAAGGAACTCTCCATCGCGCTCGGCGCGCAGCGCAAAGCGCCCTCCGGCCTCGGCGGCCATCCCTTCGACCTCGAGCTGCAAAAACTCCCGCCCGGCGCCGTAGGGTGCCCGTATCACTTCCACTCCGCGCAGTGGGAGCTCTATTATATCCTGAGCGGCGAAGGTGCGATGCGCACCGCCGCCGGGATGGAACCACTGCGCCCCGGCGACGTGATTTTGCACCCACCCGGCGAGGCCCACCAGATCCGCAACACCTCGACGACCGCCGATCTCCTTTTCTACGTCGTGGCCGACAACCCGCCGGTGGACTACTGGCACTACCCCGACTCCAACAAATGGGGCCACCCCGCCCCGCGGCAGTTCTTCCGGGTGACGCCGCTGGATTACTGGGATGGCGAGGAGTGAGAGTAGCGCAGGCGTCCTCGCCTGCCGTCATTTCGTTGGCAGGCGGGACGCCTGCGCTACCTCAAACTGCCGGTCCGTCAGCGTCTCCAGAAACGCCACCAGCGCGCTCCGGTCCTCGGCGCTCAGCGCGAGGCCGGCCGCCGGGTGTTTCGCGAGATTCGCATCCAGATTCTCACTTCTTTGCACGCCGTGGTCATAGTGCGCGACGACGTCGGCCAGCGTGGCGAAACGGCCGTCGTGCATGTACGGCGCGGTCAGCGCCACGTTGCGCAACGAAGGAGTCTTGAACTTTCCGGAGTCGGTCGCGCGGCCGGTCACGCCGCCGCGGCCCGCATCTTTTGAGACGAGGTCGAGGCCGTTGCTCTTCACCCCAAAGTCCGTGAAGAGCGCGCCGCCGTGACAGTGAAAACAATCCGCGCCGCGCTTGCCGCGGGCGGGGTCGTATTCGGTGAGGAACAGCTCGAAGCCGCGTTTCTCCTGCGCGGTGAACTGCGCCTCACCGCGCACGGCGCGGTCGAACTTCGCGTCGGCCGAGACGAGCGTCAGCAGATACTGCTCGAGCGCGAGGGTGAGGCGCCCGTTCGTTATCGCCGGCTCGCCGGCACCGACGCCAAAGACGGCACGGAATTTTTCCGTGAGCGCGACGTCGCCCGCGAGCGCGGCCACCACGCGCGCGGGGTCGGCGTGCATCTCGATGGGATTCGTCATCGCGGCCAGGGCTTGGTCGCGCACGCGCGCCTTGCTGCCGTCCCACGCGTAGCCGGAGGTGGACCATGCGAGATTGAAGAGCGGCATCGCGTTGCGCACGCCCGGGTGGCCATCCGCCCCCCGGCTCAACGCCACCGTGTCGCTCCCCGCGCGCTTGAGGTCATGGCAACTCGCGCACGATTGCGTGCCGTTGCCCGATAAGCGTTTGTCCCGAAACAACTCCGCGCCGAGCGCGATGCCTGCGGCAGTCAGCGGATTATCCGCCGGCAGCGCGGGCTGCGGAAATCCCGCGGGCACCACAAACGCGCTCGGCGCCACCGCGGCTTCCGCCGTCTCCGGTTGCGCCGGACCCGGGGTCACCCCGAGCCAGAAAAAAGCGCGCTCCATCGCCGTCGCGATCTCTGTCGCTGTCGCATCGCCCGCGGCGGAGTGCGTGGACTCGGCGGCTCCGCGAGTAAACGTCCGCGCGCCGAGCACGCGCGCGAGGTCCATGGAAAAGTCCGCCGTCGTGTCACCCTCCACCGTGAACAACGCTTGGAATCGCACCGTCATCCGGTGCGCATCGGTCGCGACGTGATAGGAAAATCCGCTCTCGTCCTGCTCCGCCGCGCGCCAGCGGCCTTCCAGCGCGAGAAAGACGTAGCCGCCCGACCAGCCCCAGTGCAGTCGGTTCACCAGCGGATTCAGCGGATGCCCCGCCGGCCAGTGCGCGGGGTCGCCGTGGTTTTCCTCCGGTCCGAGCCCGAGCGAAAACGCGATGCCCGTGTACTCGCCGCGCGGCACCTGCCGCAGCGTCACCGTCAGGCGCCTGTCCGTCGCGTCGATGAAGCCGTACTGCCCGTCGAGCCGCACCACACTGCCGTCGGCCCGCTCCAGCGCGACGCCTGACACCAGCGCCGCCAGCCGCGTGAGCCTCAGCGTTTGTCCGCCCTCCGTGCGCAGCTCGCCCGAAGGCACCGCCAGCGCCGCGTCGCGCCAGCGCGGCTCAAAGCGTAGCGTCAGGTTCGCCGCGCTGAGCGGCGAGGCAAACAGCAAGAGCCAGAGGATGCAGCGCATGTCCCATCCTCGTCTCACGCGGTAAAGTCTCTGTGAGGCGCGGCGACAAAATTGTTAAGGCCGTGTTAAGCCGACGCCATGCGCGTTGCACCGCGCCGGATTTTCCCGCAAGCAGGTCCCGGCGCGATGAACTCCGAATCCCCTGCCCTCCCCGGCCGCACGCGGTTGCTGATGATCGATGACGACAAAAAGCTCTGCCGCCTTGTCGCCACCTACCTCGGGCCGCTCGGATTTGACGTCACCGCCGTCCACACCGGCCCTGCCGGCGTCGAGCGCGCCACCGCCGACGGCGAGGTGTGGCACGCGATCCTCCTTGATGTGATGCTGCCCGGCCTCGATGGCTTCGAGGTGCTCAAAAAGATCCGCGCGCACAGCACCGTGCCGATCTTGATGCTCACCGCGCGCGGCGACGAAACGGACCGCATCGTCGGCCTCGAGGTCGGCGCCGACGACTATCTCCCGAAGACGTTTTCCACCCGCGAACTCCTCGCCCGCCTCCGCGCCGTGCTGCGCCGCAGCGCCGCGACCACGAGCGTCGCACCCGCGGCCCCGCCTCCGGCGGAGATAGTCGTCGGCGACCTGCGAGTGAATACCGATGCGCGCTCCGCCACGCTCGGCGCCACGCCGCTCGGGCTCACACCCGTGGAGTTCGACCTGCTCGCGAGCCTCGTGAAGGCGCGCGGCCGGGTGAAGACCCGCGAGGCCCTCCTCGACGAGTGCCGCGACCGCAACTACGACGTCTTCGACCGCTCCATCGACGTACACATCTCCGCCCTGCGCAAAAAACTCGGCGACGATGCCAAGACCCCGCGCTACATCCGCACCGTACGCTCCGCGGGCTACATGACGCCGGCGGAGGGGGAGTAGGCATCAGACAGGTAGGGACGGCTCTCCGAGCCGTCCGCTTTGCCTCTCAGGTTCTGCTCGACGTGACGGACGCCTCGGAGAGGCGTCCCTACCTTCCAAGCCATTCGAATAAACACCTCACGGCATCACATACAGCTCCGCCAGTGCCGTGCCGGCGGCCCCGCTGTTGCCGGAGATGACGACTGAATACACACCGGCGGGCAGCGTCGCGAGCAGTGCGGCGTCCTTGCTGCCGCTGGTGAGCGCAAAGGCACCGGTCTGCGTCGCAGCGGTGACGAGGGCGGCGCCGTTGGTGTCGCCCCAATTGTCGTTGGTCGCGATCACGGTGTTTTGCTGGTAAAGCGTGATCTTCGGATCGGACAAAGCATCCGTCACGCCTTGACCAGTGAGGCCGGGGCCGACGCCGCGGATGAGCAGGTTGAGCGAGCCGGTGCCGTTGATGACGAAGCCGGCGATTAGCACGTCGTTGGCGGGCACGTAGGCGCGGCTGGAAAGGTTGGTCAGCTGCGCCGTGCCGCTGGAGGGTGCCGCATCGTAAACCTCGAGTAGCGTCACGCCGCTGCCGTTGTCGGTCGCGGCGACGGGCGCGGTGTACACGCCGGCGGCGAGCGTGGTGCTGAGCGCGGCGTCCTTGCTGGCGCTGCCGAAGGCAAAGGCGCCGAGCGTGGCGAAGAGTGTCGCATCGCTGGCGTTCCAGTTGTCATTGCTGGCGATCGTCGCGCCGCTCGCCACGAGGCGCAGCGAGGGATCGGCGAGCGAATTGCTCACCCCCATCCCGGAAAGCGCCGGGCCGGCGGCGCGCACGAGGATGGGCTGGCTGCCGCTGCCGCCGAGGACGAAGCCCACGATGGGCGTGCCGGCCGTGCCGCCGAGCGCGGAGCGCGAGGAGATATTCACCAGTCGCGCCGTGCCTGAGCTGCCGACCGTGGTCGGCGATGACGAGTAGCTCTGTGTGCCGGTCTGCCCGGTGGGCGTGCCGTAGCTGCCGCCGCTCGCGTAGCTCGCGATAGCGGTGAGCGTGACGCGGTAATAGCCTGCCGTGGTGGTCGTGGTGTAGCTCGTGGTCAGGCCCGCGCTGGTGACGCTGCTGCTGAGCGTGGTCCAGCTGGCGTTGTCGACGGAGGACTCGACCTTGTAGGTGGCGCCCTCGGCGGAATTCCAGCTCACCTGCACGCCGTTGCCCGATGCCACGGCGCTGACGCGGAGCGCGGCGGCAGGACCGGAGACAGTGTAGTCGGTGACGGTTTCGACGATGCTCGTGACGGCGCCCCCGGTAACGTTGCCGTAGAACTGCGGCCCGATCAGGTAGGGCCACGCGGGCGCGCCAGCGGAGTCGATGGTGACGAAGTAGGCGTAGGTGCCATTGGGATACTCAGGCGTCACACAGGTGCGGCCGTTGCAACGGTCGAGGTCGAAGTCGGTGCCCTGAGTCTTGCCCTGGTCGCCGAGGTAATCGTAGTCCTCCTGATAATAGCCGACGACGTAGGTGCTGCTGACCGCGGGGCCGTACCGACCGGAGGTGAGCGTCTGGCTGCGGCCCTGCACGTCGGCCGCCCACTTCGGGAGCGAGACGCGACCGGCGGAGGTGAGGTTGGTGGTGCCGTTGGTGCCGTCGCGCTTCACGTAGCCGCTGACCATGCGGCGCACGGTGCTGGCCGCATTCATGGGCAAGCTGTAGCCGTAGGGCCCGTAGATCGGATAGCCGTCGGGCGACCAGCCGAGGATCGGCGAGTGCGCCGGGGCGGAGGAGGCCTCGGCGTACACATCGTTGGCGGAGTCGTAGGTGACGTGGTCGCCGCGCTGGTAGCGGAGGGCGACGGGGTTGACGTGGTAGTGGTACTGGCCGTTTTGCGGCTGGTGCGCGAGGGCGGCGTCGAAGGTCACGCTCTCGTTCACCAGCGCGTCGCGGTTCCAGATCTTGTCGCCGTTCATCGAGTCGGTGTGCGCGCTGTTGGAGTAGGAAAGCGCGTCGAGGCCGCTGAAGATATCGACACCATTCACGCCGAGGGCGATAGGGCCGAGGTGCGAGGAGGTCTTCGTCGTCGCGGCCGAGGGGTTACGCGGAAAGCGCCAGAGGATCGCGCCGTTGCTCGGCCAGTTGCCGAAGATCTGGGTCTTGGCGGCATTCATATACCAAGGGCCCATCATGTGGCTCGAGAGGCCGCTCGCCTGGATATAAACGTAGCTGGCCGAGTAGGCCACGCGCTGCACATCGGAGTACGAGGCGATGGACTGGCCGCCGCCGGTGTTGGTGAGGCCGGCGCGCGGCCAGGTGGACGAGGTGGTGTTGGCGATGCGGTCGGCGGTGGTCTGCCAGACCTTGGCGTAGCGGCTGGCGTTGGCGGTGGACCACGAGGAGAGCAGCGGATCGGTGGCGGCGGCGAGAGTCGCGGCGGTGAGGAGCAAGACGGGCAGGAGGTGAAGCTTCATGGCGGGGAGTGGTGGCCCCGAGGATGCGCCGGCGGGGTTAAGCGCGTATGAGGGCGGAAGCGGGAAATTGTTAAGGCCGCGTAAATACAGCGGATTTTCCCGCGGGACCGTGTAGGGTCCGCGTTGCCGCTGCATGAAAATCCGCTTTCCCCTCTCGCTCAAGGTCACGCTCTGGCTGGCACTCAACCTCCTGCTGCTCGGCGCGGTCGGCATCGGTTTCTTCCTGACGCAAGCCGGCCTGCGGTGGGACTCGCTCGTCACCGGGCCCGCGGGCGAGCACGTGCAGCTGATCGGCAACGTCATCGCCGGCGAACTCGCGGCGGCGCCCGAGTCCACGCACGACACCATCCTCGCGCGCTTCAGCGAGGCTTACGGCGTCGAATTCGCCCTCTTCAACAACAGCGGCCGGCAGCTCGCCGGCTCGCCCCTCGCCCTGCCCGACGCCGCCCGCGAGCGCCTGCGCCCGCCGCGGCCGGGACGGGCCGGCGGGCCGCCGCCGCGCAACGACGACCTGCCGCCACCGGCGGAGATGGATGGCGCCCACGGCCTGCCCCCGCCGCCCGGCCTGGAAGGCCCGCCCGAGGCCGCCCGCGCGGCACCGGGCGGCCCGGGCCGCGGGCGTTTCCTGGTCCACGCCGGAGAGCCCGCGCGCTACTGGCTCGGCCTGCGTGTCGCCCTGGGGCAACGGCTGGAGTCGCGCCCGGGGCCCGTCACCCTCGTC